>JANYAE010000141.1 GCA_025355105.1 Pseudomonadota bacterium
CCAGCCCGCGCCGGTCGGCCCGCCGGGCACGAAGAAGCCGACGACCAGCACGATGACCGCGAGCAGGTAGACCCAGAAGCTCAGCATGTTCATGTACGGGAACACCATGTCCCGCGAGCCGCACATCAGCGGGATCAGGTAGTTGCCGAAGCCGCCGAGGAACAGCGCCGTCAGCAGGTAGATCACCATGATCATCCCGTGCATCGTCACCGCTTGGTAGTACTCGCTCGGCGCGATCAGCGAGAAGGTGTGCGGGAAGCCGAGCTGCAGCCGCATCACCACCGACAGACCCAGCGCGACCAGTCCGATCGCGATCGCGGTCAGCGAGTACTGGATCGCGATGACCTTGTGGTCCTGGCTCCAGACGTACTTCGTTATGAAGGTCTGCGGATCGTGCAGGGCGTGTTCCTGATCGCGATCTGCCACGGCGACGTAGGCCATCAGCTTCTCCTTCTCAGCCGCGGCGCGCGCAGCGCGCCCGGGGCGTCATCATCCGGTCGGGTGCGGCGCACGGGTCCGCGGCTCATCGCAGCGTGTCGAGGTAGGCCACCACGTCGTTGACCGAGCGCTCGTCGCGAAGCGCCGCTGCCAGCTGCGCCATCTGCGCGCCGGGAAAGTCCTGCGCGTGTGCGCCGCGCACGCCGTGCTGGAAATTGCCGAGCTGGCGCGCCAGATACCAGTCGCTCATGCCGGCGAGGCGCGGCGCGTTGGTGGCCCACACGCCCTGGCCGGCCGTGCCGTGACAGGCGCCGCAGGTCATGTAGAGACTCTCGCCGCGCGCCGCGTCGCCGTGCACGGTCGACGCCGGCCGCTCGTCCGGCAGCGTGGCGATGTAAGCGACGACGTTGCGAATCGCGGCGTCGTCCGCGAGCGTGGCCGCCATCGGGCTCATCTGCTGGCCGTAGACGTCGCGGCTGTCGGCGCCGCGCAAGCCGGCCTTGAAGCTCTTCAGCTGGCGCGCCAGATACCAGCCCGCCTGGTGGGCGAGTTTCGGGGCGTTCATGGCCACGTTGCCCTGTCCCTGCGCGCCGTGGCAGGCGCTGCAGACGGCGTACAGCGCCGCGCCGGCCGCCGGGTCGCCTGCCACCTCGGCGCGCGCCTGCGCGAAGGTCGGTTGGCTCGCGAGCCAGGCCTGGTAGGTCGCCTCGTCATCGACCACCACGCGGCCGCGCATCGCGAAGTGCGCGACACCGCACAGCTGCTCGCACAGCACGTTGAAGGCGCCGACGCGGGTCGGGGTGAACCAGAAGTACGTCACCATGCCCGGAACCATGTCCATCTTGACGCGGAACTGCGGCACGGCGAACTGGTGCGTGACGTCGCGCGAGCGAAGCAGGACCTTGACGGGCTTGTTGATCGGCAGATGCAGTTCGGGACTCGCGACCAGGATGTCGTCCTGGCCGTGCGGATCGTTCGGATCGACGCCAAACGGGTTGTCGGCGGAGATCAGCGCCGCGTCGGTGGCGCCGAGCGTGCCGTCCTTGCCCGGGAAGCGATAGCTCCAGTTCCACTGCTGGCCGACAACCTCCACCTCGGTGGCCTCGACCGGCACGGTGACGAACTTCGCCCAGACGAACAGCCCCGGCGTCAGCAGCAGCGCGACGCCCACCGTCGTCACGATCGTCAGCACCCACTCGAGCCGGTTGTCCTCGGGCTTGTAGAGCGCCTTCTGCTCCTTGCGGTGGCGAAACTTCACGATCGCGTACGCCATGAACAGGTTCACGGCGACGAACACGACGCCGGTCACCCAGAATGTCAGCTTCACCGTGTCGTCCATCATCGACCAGTTCGACGCGATCGGCGTGAACCACCACGGACTCAGGACGTGGAACAGCAGCGATCCGGCGACCAGCAGCACGATAACGATTGCGAGCGGCACGGGCTCAGCCTTTCTGCAGCGCTTTGGCGCCGTGGTCGGCCGACGGTACCGGGCGCGTGATGCGGCTGAATGGATTCAGGAAGTAGCGGTCCTCCGCGACCAGTTCGGCCTCGCGGTGCTTGTCGGTCATCAGCGCCCGCACCTTCTGGTCCTGCTCTTTGCGGGCGTAGATCAGGATCAGGTAGCGACCGGCCTCCAGATCGTCATGGAAGCGCTCGAGCTTGCGGTTCTCGGCGCCGATGCCGATCAATCCGCCTTCCCAGGCGCCGAACATCGTCGCCACGAAGACGATCGCGCCGTACACCACGTTCGGCACGCCGGGACCGAAGGGCTCGAAGTAGCGCAGCAGTTCGACGCCGACCAGCCCGGCCGTGAAGCCGACGAAGGCGCCGATCAGGCCGACGCGGATCACGTCGAGCGTCTCGAGGTAGTTGGACGAGTGGATGTGGTGCTGGCGCAGGCCAGACTCGTCCTTCGAGACGACGTGGATATAGAAATCCTTGATGCCTACCGTGTGCAGATCATTGGAGATCTGCTCGGTGCTCGCGAGCGTCGGTGACAGATAGTAGAAGCACTTCATGCCGCACCCCTCAAGGCTCGGGCCTGACGCAGTGGTCAGTGCAGCGAGCCGCTTATGTCTTCGGACATCGTCGGGCTAGAGCTCTCCAATCGAATTCAACGATCCGCACGCGGCGCGCCGGGGCGCGTCCGGCCGGCGGGATCTGCCGCCAGCGTCAAGAGCAGCTGCGAAGTTGCGCTCGGAAACGGTCGGGCGGCGAGCTGCTGGGATCAGCCTCGGATCGATACCGCGGTCGCTAGGCTCTTGTACTCGCACCGTTCTCTGTCACCACCCTCGGAACCACCGCACCTCAGGTGCCGGCGCTGGCCGTCCCGCACTCGCGCGGCGGCCGAATCTTGTTATCCGCTATCGGACTTTCTTGATCGACGTCAGCGATCGGTTCCCCACCACCAGGCGAGGCCGCCGAAGCAGAACAAGGTGAGCGCCACGGCGGCAAACGGCAGCGCCGGCAGCCACGGCGGGATCTGTTGCAGGCTGAGGGTCGGCACGATAGCGCCGGCGAGGCCTGCCAGCGCGAGTCCGATCGCGACGCCGACCGCGAAGTCGGCACGGTTTCGCAGCGCGGCCACGAGCAGCGCGACAAGGAGAAGACATCCCGCGACGAGCGCCATCATGTGCACCCTCAACGTCTGCTTGAGCGGGCCGGGTTCTGGGGACCTGCCACCGGGAGCGCGCTAGGGCGTACGGATTTTGTTTCCGAAGCGCACCAATTCGCGATTCCGGTCCAGTCGAATATAGGAATCATTCAACTATGCGGCGCGCGAGATTGCAACAGCGGCTGCGACAGCCGGACCCGCAACCCGCTTCGGGGCCGCCGCCCGGCCGGCGCAGCAATCGGAATTTGCTGCGTCAGCCGAGGGCGAGCGCGACGGCGGCCTCGACGTGCAGTTCGACGGTATCGAACATCGGCAGCGCCGGCCGGTCCGCCTGGCCGATCAGCAGCGGAATCTCCGTGCAGCCGAGAATCACGCCGGTCGCGCCGCGCGCCGTCAGCGCGTCGACGCAGGCAAGGTAGCGCGCCTTGGAGTCCGGCAAGAATCGGCCCCGGCACAGCTCGTCGAAGATGATCTGGTCGAGCACGTCCTGGTCGGCCGGCGGCGGCACCAGGATCTCGACGCCGAAGCGCTCGGCGTAGCGGCGCTGCAGGTAGTCGGTCGCCATCACCGGCTTGGTGCCGAGCAGCGCGACCTGCGTCAGCCCAGCGGCGCGGATCGCGGTCGCCGTCGGGTCGACGATGTGCAGCAACGGGATCGACAAGGGCGCGGTGAAGGCGTCGGCGACCCGGTGCAGCGTGTTCGACACGCACAACAGGAAGTCGGCCCCGGCGCGTTCGAGGGCCTCGGCCCTCTCGGTCAGATATTGCGCTGCAGCATTCCAGTCGCCGCTGCGGACCCAGCTCTCCGCAAGCGCAAAGTTCATCGAACTAATGATGAGTTCGGCGGTGTTCCAACCGCCGAGGCGCTGGTTCACCGCCCGGTTGAGCCGCCGGTAGTACTCGGCGGTGGCCTGGTCGCTGGAACCCCCGAGAATGCCTATTCTTTTCACGATAGAAGGTGGCGCCTTTTGAACGGTCGAAGCGCTGATATATTGTATGTTAGCGTGGTTTGATGCTGGGCTGCCGCGTCCCGCGGGTATGCTGTCCGGCTCGTTGCCAAGGGGGTTTGCCAGTGTCCAGCGTCGAAGCCCGCGAACGTGCGGCGGTGGAGTCCGCGATTCAGCGCTTCGGCCAGGAGCCAGGTCCCCTGCTCGTCGTGCTGCACGCCGTGCAGGATACGCTCGGCTACATTCCTTCGACGGCCATTGCCGAGATCGCGTCGGGGCTCAACCTGTCGCGCGCCGAGGTCCACGGCGTCGTCACTTTCTACCACTATTTCCGCACCTCGGCGCACGGCCGTCGCGTGGTGCAGGTGTGCCGCGCCGAGGCCTGCCAGGCCCGTGGCGGAGCGGCGCTCGAGGCGCACGCCCAAAAACGCCTCGGCGTCGGCTTCGACGAGACCAGCGCCGACGGTGCCGTGACCCTCGAGGCGGTGTTTTGCCTCGGCAACTGCGCGACCGGCCCTTCGATCCGAATCGACGGCAAGATGCACGGCAACGTGACGCCGGAGCGCTTCGACGCGCTCACCGGCCGCCCGGGACGGCAGTAATGGCGATCAAGGTTTTCGTGCCCAAGGACGCCACCGCCTGCTCGCTGGGCGCGGACGAAGTGGCCGCCGCGCTCGGCGCGCAGCTCGGCGCCCGGGTTGAGCTCGTGCGCACCGGCTCGCGCGGCCTGTTCTGGCTCGAGCCGCTGGTCGAGGTCGCGACGCCGACGGGTCGGATCGGCTACGGGCCGGTCGGCGTGGCCGACGTGGCGGGCCTGATCGCGGCCGGGCTGCTCAGCGGCGGCAAGCATCCACTGTGCATCGGGCCGGTGGAGGAGCACGCCTGGCTGAAGAGCCAGCAGCGCCTGACCTTCGCCCGCGTCGGCATCGTCGATCCGGCCTCGGTGGATGACTACGTGACCCACGGCGGCTACCAGGGGCTCGCGCGCGCGCTCGCGATGAGCCCGGCGGACATCGTCAAAGCGGTCAGCGACTCAGGGCTGCGCGGCCGCGGTGGCGCCGCGTTCCCGACCGGCATCAAGTGGAAGACGGTGCTCGACCAGACGGCGCCGCAGAAGTACGTGACCTGCAACGCCGACGAGGGCGACTCGGGCACCTTCGCCGACCGGATGCTGATGGAAGGTGACCCGCTGACGCTGGTCGAGGGCATGACGATCGCCGGCCTCGCGGTCGGCGCGACCCAGGGCTACATCTACTGCCGCGTGGAGTACCCCGAGGCGATCGCGGCGCTCAAGACGGCGATCGCGGCCGCGCACGCGGCCGGCTACTTGGGCGCCAGCGTCCGCGGCAGCGGCAAGCGTTTCGAGCTCGGCGTGCGCGTCGGCGCGGGGGCCTATATCTGCGGCGAGGAGACCTCGATGCTCGAGAGTCTCGAGGGACGCCGCGGCGAAGTGCGCGTGCGCCCGCCGCTGCCGGCGATCAAGGGCCTGTTCGGCGCGCCGACGATCGTCAACAACGTCATCTCGCTCGCCTCGGTGCCGGTGATCCTCGAGCGCGGCGCGGACTTCTACAAGAACTTCGGCGTCGGGCGCTCGCTCGGCACGATTCCGCTGCAGCTCGCCGGCAACCTGAAGCGCGGCGGCCTGGTGGAGCGCGCCTTCGGCGTGTCCCTGCGCGAGATCCTCGAGGTCTACGGCGGCGGCTCGGCCTCCGGCCGGCCGATCCGCGCGGTGCAGATCGGCGGACCGCTCGGCGCCTACGTGCCGGCCTCGCAGTTCGACACGCCGCTCGACTACGAGTCGCTGGCGGCGGTCGGTGCCTTGCTCGGCCACGGCGGCATCGTCGCCTTCGACGACACGGTCGACATGGCGCGCATGGCGCGCTACGCGTTCGAGTTCTGCGCGATCGAGTCCTGCGGCAAGTGCACGCCGTGCCGGATCGGCTCGAGCCGCGGCGTCAACGTGATCGACAGCCTGCTCGCCGGCGACCGGCCGGCGGAGCAGCGTCGGCTGCTCGACGAGCTGTGCGAGACGATGATCCAGGGATCGCTGTGCGGACTCGGCGGCATGGCGCCGTTCCCCGTGCAGAGCGCCCTCAAGCATTTCCCGGAAGATTTCGCGCCGCGCGGCCGGCATTGAGTCGCATCGGCACACGAGGGAAGCACCTGCATGTATTCCATTGACCACCACGACCTCGGCACACCGGCCTCCGACGCGAGCCAGCAGGTCAACATCGAGATCGACGGCCGCGCGCTGTCGGTGCCGGAAGGCACCTCGGTGATGCGCGCCTCGGCACTCGCCGGCGTCAGCGTGCCGAAACTCTGCGCCACCGACAGTCTCAAGGCCTTCGGCTCGTGCCGGCTGTGCCTGGTCGAGATCGAGGGCCGCAAGGGCTACCCGGCCTCGTGCACCACGCTGGTGGCCGAGGGCATGAAGATCCGCACCGAGAGCGACAAGCTGCACGCGCTGCGCAAGGGCGTCGTCGAGCTGTACGTCTCCGAGCACCCGCTCGAGTGCGACGGCTGCCCGGCCGAGAACCACTGCGAGCTGCAGGACATGGCGGCGCTGCACGGCGTGACCGGCAGCCCGTACCTGCACAGCGACCGCCGCCCGCCGCCGGCGACCCACGCCGCCGCCGCGGTCGAGTTCAAGCAGGATGGCTCGAACCCATACTTCAACTTCAATCCCGAGCTGTGCATCGTTTGCTCGCGCTGCGTGCGCGCCTGCGACGAGATCCAGGGGACGCTGGCGCTGACGGTTTCCGGCCGCGGCCTCGCCTCGCAGATCGCGGCGAGCCAGGCCGAGTCCTTCGTCGACTCCGAGTGCGTGTCCTGCGGCGCCTGCGTCGAGGCTTGCCCGACCGCCGCGCTGTCGGAGAAGACGCTGCTCGCCGCGCCGCAGCCGTCGAAGGCGGTGACGACGACCTGCGCCTACTGCGGCGTCGGCTGCTCGCTCAAGGCCGAGGTGGCGGACGGCAAGGTGTCGCGCATGGTCCCGAACCGGGACGGCCACGCCAACCAGGGCCACGCCTGTGTCAAGGGCCGCTTCGCCTACGGCTACGCGACCCACCCGGACCGTATCCAGAAGCCGATGATTCGCGCCAAGATCTCCGATCCCTGGCGCGAGGTCAGCTGGGACGAGGCGCTCGGCCACGCGGCGCGCGAGTTCAAGCGCATCCAGGCGAAGTACGGCCGCGATTCGATCGGCGGCATCACCTCTTCGCGCTGCACCAACGAGGAGACCTTCCTGGTGCAGAAGCTGGTGCGCGCGGCCTTCGGCAACAACAACGTCGACACCTGCGCGCGCGTCTGCCACTCGCCCACCGGCTACGGCCTCAAGGCGACGCTCGGCGAGTCGGCCGGCACGCAGGCCTTCAGCTCGGTGATGAAGGCCGACGTCGTGCTGCTGATCGGCGCGAGCCCGACCGACGCGCACCCGGTGTTCGCCTCGCAGCTGAAGCGGCGCCTGCGGCAGGGCGCCAAGCTGATCGTCGTCGACCCGCGGGTCATCCCGCTGGTGCGCACGCCGCACATCGAGGCGGCCGCGCACCTGCAACTGCGACCCGGCACCAACGTCGCGGTCGTCAACGCGCTGGCGCACGTGATCGTGACCGAGGGTCTCGTCAAGGAGGAGTTCGTCGCGGCGCGCTGCGAGGGCGACTCGTTCCAGAAGTGGAAGGCCTTCGTCGCCGACCCGAAGAATTCTCCGGAGGCCACCGAGGCGATCACCACGGTGCCGGCCCGGACGCTGCGCGCCGCGGCGCGCATCTACGCGACCGCGCCGAACGGCGCGATCTACTACGGGCTCGGCGTCACCGAGCACAGCCAGGGCAGCACCATGGTGCTCGGCATCGCCAACCTCGCGATGGCGACCGGCAACATCGGCCGCGAGGGCGTGGGCGTCAACCCGCTGCGCGGCCAGAACAACGTGCAGGGCTCGTGCGACATGGGCTCGTTCCCGCACGAGCTGCCGGGCTACCGGCACGTGTCCGACGCCGCCGTGCGCGGCAGCTTCGAGGCCGAGTGGGGCGTGACGCTGCGTTCGGAGCAGGGCCTGCGCATTCCGAACATGTTCGAGGCGGCGCTCGACGGCACCTTCAAGGCGATGTACATCCAGGGCGAGGACATCGCGCAGTCGGACCCGAACACGCAGCACGTCGTCGACGCGCTGACCTCGCTCGAGTGCCTGGTGGTGCAGGACATCTTCATGTGCGAGACCGCGAAGTTCGCGCACGTGTTGCTGCCGGGCTCCTCGTTCCTCGAGAAGGACGGCACCTTCACCAACGCCGAACGGCGCATCTCGCGGGTCCGCAAGGTCATCGAGCCGCTGGCCGGGCTCGCCGACTGGCAGGTGACGGTGCGGCTCGCCAATGCGCTCGGCTACCCGATGCACTACGACCATCCGTCCGAGATCATGGACGAGATCGCGCGCCTGACGCCGACCTTCACCGGCGTCAGCTTCGAGAAGCTCGACCGCCTCGGCAGCATCCAGTGGCCGTGCAACGCCGAGGCCCCGGACGGCACGCCGACCATGCACGTCGACGAGTTCGTGCGCGGCAAGGGCAAGTTCTACGTCACCGAGTACGTGGCGACCCGCGAGCGCACCGGCGCGCGCTTCCCGCTGCTGCTGACGACCGGCCGCATCCTCAGCCAGTACAACGTCGGCGCGCAGACGCGGCGCACCGAGAACGTGGTCTGGCACAACGAGGACCGCCTCGAGCTGCATCCGCACGACGCCGAGCATCGCGGCATCGAGGATGGCGACTGGGTCGGCATCACGAGCCGCGCCGGCGAGACGGTGCTGCGCGCGACCGTGACCGAGCGCGTGCAGCCCGGCGTCGTCTACACGACCTTCCACTTCCCGGAGTCCGGCGCCAACGTCGTCACCACCGAGAACTCGGACTGGGCCACGAACTGTCCTGAGTACAAGGTCACCGCCGTGCAGATCGTCAAGGTGGACCGTCCGCTCGACTGGCAGGAGCGCTATCGCCAGGATCGCGATGCGCGCCAGCCGGCGCACAAGCCCGCGCCGACCAGCGCCTGAGCCGGATTAGCAAAGAGCCAACCGAATGGACGCCGAGCACCTCGTGGACATGGTCAACGACATCGCGAACTTCTTCGCGCCGGCGAGCGGCGCGGAGCAGGCGCCGGCCGAGGTCGCCTCGCATCTGCGGCGCTTCTGGGAGCCGCGCATGCGGCGCCAGATCGTCGAGGTGTGGCGCGACGGGCACGGCGAGTTCAGCTCGGTGGCGCGGGCCGCGATCGCGCTGCTCGCGACGGACGCCCCGGCCAAGGGGTAGCGGCGGCGGCGCGAAAGCGCGACACTCGCCAGCGCCCGGCGGCGGGCGCCTCCGGGACGCCAATCGTTGACGACGTCGAACTCCATGCACTGGTTCCGCCGCGCGGCGCGGCTCGGAGCCCTGCTGGCGCTGATCGTGGTGGTGGTCGGCGCCTGGGTGCGGCTGACCGACGCCGGGCTCGGCTGCCCGGACTGGCCGGGCTGCTACGGCCAGCTGCATCCGGCGCAGGTTGCCGACGGCGTGCAGCACGCCAACGCCGCCTACCCGTCGCGACCGTTCAACTACCAGAAGGCGCTGCACGAGATGGTGCATCGCTACATCGCCGGCGCGCTGCTGCTGGTGGTGCTCGGCCTCGCGGCGTTCGCGTTCTGGAACCGCGCCGACCCCTCGCAGCCGCGGCTGCTGCCGTTGGTGACGCTCGCCGTGGTGCTGGTGCAGGCCGCGCTCGGCGCCTTCACGGTGACGCTGCTGGTCGTGCCGCTGGTGGTGACGGCGCACCTCGTGGGCGGACTGACGACGATGACGCTGCTGTGGTGGCTGTCGCTCGCGCCCGCGCGCCGCGACGTCAAGGCGGCGGAACGCCCGGTGCGGCGCCTTGCGCTCGCGGCGCTCGCGGCGCTGGTGCTGCAGATCCTGCTCGGCGGCTGGACCAGCAGCAACTACGCGGCGGTGGCCTGCCCGGACTTTCCGACCTGCCAGGGCAGCTTCGCGCCGCACACCGACTTCAAGGACGCGTTCGTGCTGTGGCGCGGACTCGGCCGAGACTACGAGGGCGGCGTGCTCGCGGCGCCGGCCCGCACCGCGATCCACTTCAGCCACCGCCTCGGCGCGGTACTCGCGGGCCTGCTGCTGGTCGCAGTGGCGGTGGCCGGCTGGCGCCGGGCGCAGACGCCGGACGTGCGACTCGCGGCCGGCGCGGTCGGCCTCGCGGTGGCGCTGCAGTGGCTGATCGGCATGAACCTGATCTGGCAGGGCTTTCCGCTCGGCCTCGGCACGGCCCACAACGCCGGCGCCGCGATGCTGCTGCTGGCCGCCGTGACGCTGCTGCGCCAGCTGTGGCCGGCAGGACCGGCCATCGGCTTCACGGCCGCCGGCGGTCGCCGCTCCTCCCGGCCGCCGCGCTAGGGTCCCGCGGCCAGCGGTCGTGGTAGGCTGCGCGCCCCCGGCTCCGCGGCCGCGCGAGGTCCCCGGATAGTCCCATGAGGTCCCGCACCGACATCCAGCCTGTTCCGGCCGCCATTGCCGGCTGGCGCGACTACCTCGAGCTGACCAAGCCCCGGGTGGTGCTGCTGATCTCGTTCACGGCCGTGGTCGGCGTGTTCCTGGCGGTGCCGGGCCTGCCGCCGCTCGACAAGCTGCTGCTCGGTCCGCTCGGCATCTGGCTGGCGGCGGCCTCGGCCGCGGCCGTCAACCACGTGATCGACCAGCGGATCGACAGCGAGATGGCGCGCACCAAGCACCGGCCGCTGCCGAGCGGGCACATCAGCGAGGCACAGGCGCTCAGCTTCGCGTTCGCGCTGGCCACGGCGTCGATGCTGATCCTGACGCTGCTCGTCAACCCGCTGACGGCGCTGCTCACCTTCAGCTCGCTGATCGGCTACGCGATCGTCTACACGGTGTGGCTGAAGCGCGCGACGCCGCAAAACATCGTCATCGGCGGCGCCGCCGGCGCCGCACCGCCGGTGCTCGGCTGGGCGGCGGTCACCAACAGCGTCGACCCGAACGCGCTGCTGCTGTTCCTGATCATCTTCGCGTGGACGCCGCCGCACTTCTGGGCGCTCGCGATCGCACGCCGCGAGGAGTACGCCAAGGTCGGCGTACCGATGCTGCCGGTGGCCTACGGCGTCGAGCTCACGCGGCTGCACATCCTGCTGTACACGGTGCTGCTGACGGTGGTGACGGTGCTGCCGTGGCTGACCGGGATGAGCGGGCTGATCTACTGCCTTGCCGCCATCGTGCTCGACGTGATCTTCCTCGGCTACGCCTGGCAGCTGTACCGGACCGGGCGCAGCGACCTGCCGATGCGGACCTTCCGCTGGTCGATCAGCTACCTCGGGTTCCTGTTCGCGGCGCTGCTGATCGACCACTACTGGCGCATCGGCGCCTGATCGGCGCGCGGCGGCAACACAGGTCGGCGGATGCCGGCCGGCCGGCCGGCGGCGGCTCGCTCAGGGCACCGCGAGCGAGACCGGCCGGAAGTCGCCCGACGTCACGGTCAGCGTGTCACCACTCCTGAACGCCCAACCCTGCTTCTCGGCGAGCTCCGCCGAGCCGTCCGGCAGGATCGTGACCTCGAGGCGGCCGTACTCGCCGGTTCGCGCGCGACGCGGCTCGACCGTGAGGCGCATCGGCGCGGTGGAGGTGTTGTCGAAATGTGCGACGAAGCCGGTGCCGGGATCGCCGACGTGGAAGCTGACCTCGACCGGCAGCGTCTTGAGCGCACTTGCGAGCTCGGTCTTCTTCGACGCGAGATCCTGCTCGAGCTCGTGAACGCGGGCCTTGAGGCGCGTGACCTCGCCGTTCGCCTGCTCGGCGCCGGCGGTCGCGGTCGCGAGCGCCTCGGCGCGCTGGCTCGACTGGTGTAGGAAGAAACCGGCTAGGGCCAACGCAACGACCGACGTCGCGGCCAACGCCGGGATCACGGGCAGCGGCTTCTTGAAGGCGGACGCGGGCAGGACCATGGTGTTTTCCATGCTGTAAAGGATGCCGCGACCGGCCGGCCGGCATCCGTGACGAGCGCACGCGGGCGCCGCGCCCGAATGCGAGCGCGATCACAGAGTTGCGCGACAGTGCGGCGTCAGCGGCCGCGGACGGCCGCGTCGGAGACGTACGGGTTCGCGCGGCGCTCGTCGCCGAACGACGACAGCGGGCCGTGACCCGGCAGGAAACGGACATCGTCGCCGAGCGGGAATAGCTTGCCGCGGATCGAGCGGATCAGGGTGGCATGGTCGCCGCCGGGAAAGTCGGTGCGGCCGATCGAGCCCTGGAACAGCACGTCGCCGACCACCGCGAAGCGGCTCGGCGCGTGAAAGAACACGACGTGCCCGGGCGTGTGGCCGGGGCAGTGATGCACTTCGAGCTCGAGGCTGCCGAGCCGGACGCGGTCGCCGTCCGTGAGCCAGCGGTCCGGCTCGAAGGCGCCCTCGCTCTTGATGCCGAACATCCGCCCCTGCTCGGCGAGGCCCTCGATCCAGAACCGGTCGCCCTCGTGCGGACCCTCGATCGGCAGGCCGGTACGCCGCTTGAGCTCGGCGGTGGCGCCGGCGTGGTCGATGTGCGCGTGCGTCAGCAGGATCTTCTCGAGCGTGATGCCCTCGCGCGCCACCACCGCGAGCACGGCGTCGAGATCACCTCCCGGGTCGACGATCGCGCCCTTGAGGGTCGCTGCATCCCACAGCACCGAGCAGTTCTGCTGGAAGGGCGTTACCGGGACGACGGCGACGCGCAGCGTCGGAGGGCTGGCGACGGGCATGGCCGGTCAAGACGCCTGAATCGATCCGCTGGCGGGAGCGTCGCCGGCGTCACGCTCGGTGAGGAAGCGCTTGACGCGCGGCAGCAGCGGCCCGAGCAGCGGCCATAGCGCGAGCAGCTTGAGGGCGAGGCCGACGACGCGCCGCGGCCGGCCGAAGAACACGAGCGCCGCGGCACCGACCAGCAACAGCCGGCCGGAATCGGAGCGCGCCACTGCCACCATCCGGTCCGCGATCCGCAAGCGCACGCCGAGCGCACCGGAATCGTCCGCCAGTTCGCTGCGCAGGCGGGCGCTGCGGGCGCAGAGCACCTCGCGGCGTGCGGCGAGCTGGCGCATGCGGCGCCTCATGGCAACTCGCCGCCGAGTTCGGCCGCGTCGCGCCCGAGCTCGGCCACCGTCGCGCTGAGGAAACGCGGCCGCGTGCGCAGCCGGTGCCGGACCACCAGCGCCGCGATCACCGCGAACAGCCCGAAGCTCGCGGTCACCAGCCCGGCCGCGAGCAGCCGGTGGCCGTCCCAGAACGCGATCACGATGG
The DNA here is from genome assembly GCA_025355105.1 of Pseudomonadota bacterium. Lineage (GTDB taxonomy): Bacteria > Pseudomonadota > Gammaproteobacteria > Steroidobacterales > Steroidobacteraceae > CAIKZZ01. The sequence goes on from JANYAE010000141.1 coordinate 13,306, forward strand.
TCAGCGACAGCAGCAACACCGTCAGCGAGGCGAAGAAGATCGCCGCGATCGACCACAGCAGCACCGAGGCGGCGTGCTCGATCTGTTCCTCGATCTCGACGCTGACGAGTTCGAGCCGCGTCTGCACGAGCGCGACCAGCGTCGCCAGCATGCGCCGCAGCGACGCGAACAGCCCCATTTCGGCCGCCGCCGGTGCCACGGCTCAGCGCCGCCCGAGCATCAGGCCGACGACCACGCCGACCGCGGCGGCAATGCCGATCGACTGCCAGGGGTTGTCCTTGAGGTAGCGGCCGGCATCGTCGGCGGCGGCCTTGGCGCGCGCCGTCAGGTCCTCCTCGAGCTCCTCAAGGCGCTTGCGGGCCTGCTCGACCGAGCCGCTGGCGCGTTGCCGGGCGTCGCGCGCCTTCTCGCTGGCGTCATGCGCGGTGGCGTTGAGCAGCGCCTCGGCGTCGGCGACGACGGCGCGCAGGTCCTCCATCAGTTTGCGGGTGTTGGCTTCGCTCATGGCAGTGCTCCGTATGGCCCCCGGGGGCACCGTTCGATGGTACCTCCCTGCTCCGCAGCCGGCATCCGCAGATGCCGAGTGCGCCGGGGAGGCTATTTTTACAGTGGTTTTTGCCGCGCCAGCCACGGCCGCAGCAGCGCCACCGCCCGCGCGACCTCCGCCGGCCTGAGTGCGAACGACAGGCGCAGGAAGCGCTGGCCCTGCAGCGTGTCGAAGTCGATGCCCGGCGCGGTCGCGATGCCGGTCTCCTCGAGCAGCCGGCGGCAGAACGCGAAGCTGTCGTCGGTCAGGTGGCCGACGTCGGCGTACAGGTAGAAGGCGCCGTCCGGCGGCACGACGCGGCTGACGCCGGCGGCCGCGAGCTCGGCCAGCAGCAGGTCGCGGTTCGCGCGGTAGTCCGCGACCACCGCGGCAAGCTCGGCAGGGTCGTCGAAGGCCGCGAGCGCCGCGTGCTGCGCGATGGTCGGCGGGGTCAGGAAGAAGTTGATGACGTACGCCGACAGCCGCCTGGCGATCGCCTCCGGCACCACCAGCCAGCCGAGCCGCCAGCCGGGCATCCGGTACAGCTTCGAGAAGCTGTTGATGACGATGGCCCGCGGCTCGACCTCAAGCGCCGAGACGGCGCGCTCGCCGAAGCTGATGCCGTGGTAGATCTCGTCCGAGACCAGCGTCAGCGAGCGCTCGCGGCACAGCGCCGCGAGCGACTCGAGCGCCGACCGGCCGAGCATCGCGCCGGTCGGGTTGGCCGGGCTCGCGACCACCACGCCGTGCAGCGGCCCGGCCACGCGCGCCAGTGCCGCGGCCGTCAAACGGTAGCCGTCGGCCGGCTCGCAGCTGACCTCCACCGCGACGCGGCCGAGCGCCTTGAGCGCGTTGCGATAGGCCGGGTAGCCGGGCCGGCCGAGGGCGATGCGATCACCGGTCGTGAACAGCGCCGCGAACACCGCGACCAGCGCCGCGCTCGCTCCGGCGGTCAGCAGGATCCGCGACGGCTCGACCTCGACGCCATAGGCCTCGTGGTAGTGGCGCGCGATGCGCGCCACGAGCTCGCGCGACTCGACGTAGCCGATCGGGTCCGCCTCGAGCGCCGCGAACGCCGCGGCACGCGCCTTCGGCGGCGTGCCGGCGGTCGGCTGGCCGAAGTGCATCGGCACGATCTCGCGGCCGGCGCGCGCCAGCTCACCGGCGCGGCGTGCGATCTGGCCGGTGTAGAACGGCGCGACGTCCGCGCCGCGCAGCAGCGCGTCGGCGTCGGCCGGTGGCGTACGCGGCGTGCTCATGCGGCGCGCGCCGGCCGGCGCTCGACGTCGACCAGCAGCCACAGCCCGGCGCTCGCGAGCGCGAAGCCGACGCCGGTCGCGAGCGCCGCCGGCCAGTCGTGCGCGTCGCTGAGCCGGGCGACGATGACCGTGCCGACCATGCCGCCGAGGTTACCGCCCATGTTGAGGACGCCGGTACCGGCGCTCGCCCGCTCGCGCGTCACCCAGAAGATCGCGGCCCAGAACGGCGCCTCGGTCATCTGCACGCAGCCGAAGCAGCCGGCGAGCGCCGCGACCGCCGCATAGGGATTGTCGACCCGCGCGGCCACCAGCAGCAGCACCGCCGACAGCGGCAGGGTCACGAGCGGCACGACCCGAAATCCCCAGCGTGCGCCGAGGCGCGCGCAGGCGCCGTCGCACAGCAGCCCGCCGGCCGAGGCGCACAGCGCGCCGAACAGCAGCGGAATCGAGGCGAGCCAGCCGCTCGCCAGCAGCGTGAAGTGCCGCTCCTGCACGAGGTAGAGGAAGCTCCATTGCATGAAGAAGTAGAAGACGTAGTTCATCAGCAGGTAGCCGAGCGCCAGCAGCAGCACGTTGCGGTTGCCGAGCACCAGCCACACCTCATCCCAGCTGAAGCGCGGCGGGCTCGTGGCGCGCGGCTCCGGCTCGATCTCGGCGAGTTCGGCGGCGCTCACGGCCGCATGCGCGCGCGGCGTGTCGCGCACGTACCACCACCACAGCACGCACAGCACCGAGGCCGGCACGCAGGTTGCGTACAGCGCCACCTGCCAGCCGTAGGCCGCCATGACGCCGGCGACGATCGGCGGCGCGGCCGCCGCGCCGAGGCTGAGGCCGGTGACCTGCATGCCGTTCATCAGCGCCCAGCGGCGCGGCGGGAACCAGGCCTGCACCAGGCCGGCGTTCGAGGGGAACAGCGGGCCCTGGCCGATGCCTGTCACGGCGCGCGCCGCGGCGAGCAGCAGCAGCAGCCAGACGCCGGCGGCGATTTGCGGCTCGAAGGCGGTCGCCGCGGTACCAAGTGTCGACAGCACGAGGCAGGCGAGCGTCGCGCGGCGCGGGCCGATGCGCTGCGCGACCAGCCCGCCGGGGAACTGCAGGAAGGTATAGGTGAGCAGGAAGGCGTTGAACAGGTAGCCGAGCTGGATCTGCGTGATGCCGGTCTCGGGCATCATCCGCACCGCGACCACGCCCATGGCGCTGCGCTCGAGGTAGGCGGTGAACGCCGCGGCGAACACGCCGCCGAAGATCAGCCAGCGGACGCGCAGCGCCGCGAGGTGACGGTCAGGCGCGGCGGTCAGCATGCGGTACTCGTCGGGGAGACGGCCGCAGCCGGCCGGTGCCGGCTACCTTAAGCGAGTCGGCCGCCGATCGGAAGCAAGCGCGGCGGGCCCTTGCGCCTGCCGCGCACAGCGCTCACTCGACGTCGAACTTGACGCCCTGCGCGAGCGGCAGCGTCGAGGAGTAGTTGACGGTCTGCGTCTGGCGGCGCATGTACGCCTTCCAGGCGTCGGAGCCTGACTCGCGCCCGCCACCGGTCTCCTTCTCGCCGCCGAAGGCGCCGCCAATCTCGGCGCCGCTCGGTCCGATGTTGATGTTGGCGATGCCACAGTCGCTGCCCTCGGCGGACAGGAAGGTCTCGGCCTCCGACAGGTTCTGCGTGATCAGGCTCGACGACAGGCCCTGCGCGACGCCGTTGTTGCCGGCGATCGCGTCCTCGATGGTGCGGTAGCGGAACACGTACAGGATCGGCGCGAAGGTCTCGCGCGCCGAGGCCTCGATCGGCGCCGCGAGCTCGACCAGCGCCGGACGCACGTAGTAGCCGGCCTCGTGGCCCGCGACCGCAACGCGCTCGCCGCCGTGCACGAGCCCGCCGGCGGCGCGCGCCGCGGCCAGCGCCGCCTGCATGGCCTCGAAGGCCTGGCGATCGACGAGCGGGCCGACCAGCGTGTCGGCGGCCAGCGGGCTGCCGATGCGCAGGCTGGCGAAGGCGCGCTTGAGGCGCGCCAGGATCGCGTCGTAGCGCGTCTCGTGCACGTACAGGCGACGCAGCGTCGTGCAACGCTGGCCGGCGGTGCCGGCGGCGGCGAAGGTGATCGCGCGCACGGCGAGATCCTCGGCCGCGGACGGCGCGACGATCATCGCGTTGTTGCCGCCGAGCTCGAGCAGCGAGCGGCCGAAGCGGCCGGCCACGCGTACGCCGACTTCGCGGCCCATGCGCGTGCTGCCCGTGGCGCTGACGAGCGGAATGCGCGCGTCGTCGGCGAGCCACTCGCCCACCGCCCGGCCGCCGGCCACCAGCGCCGATAGCCCGGTCGGCGCCTCGGCGAACTGCGCGATCACCGACTCGAGCAGCCGGTGCAGCGCGAGCGCGGTCAGCGGCGTCTTCTCGGAGGGCTTCCAGAGCACCGGATTGCCGCAGACCAGCGCCAGCGTCGCGTTCCACGACCACACCGCCATCGGGAAATTGAACGCGGTGATGATCGCCACCGGGCCGATCGGGTGCCAGCGCTCGAGCATGTGGTGGTGCTTGCGCTCGGAGGCGATCGTCAGCCCGTACAGCTGGCGCGACAGCCCGACCGCGAAGTCACAGATGTCGATCACTTCCTGAACTTCGCCGGCAGCCTCGCTGCCGATCTTGCCGGCCTCGAGCGTGATGAGCTCGGCGAGCGCCGGCTGGTGGCGGCGCACGGCCTCGCCGAACAGCCGCACCAGCTCGCCGCGGCGCGGCGCGGGCACGGCCCGCCAGGCGGCGAAGGCGGCGAGCGAACGCGCCAGCGTCGCGTCGTAGTCAGCGCGTGAGGTACTGGCGAGGCGGCCGAGCACGCGGCCGTCGATCGGCGAGCGGCTCTCGAGGTCGCCGCTCGTCAGCGTCGCGGGGTCGAAGCCCACCGCCGCGAGACTGCCGGCGGGGGCGGCGATCTTGACCGCGCTCATGACGCGGCCCGCAGCGCGACCGCCTCGGCGGCGGTCGTGCCGGTGTCGGCCGCATAGGCGTTGCCGAAGCGGTTGGCGAGGAACTCGTCGAGCTTGATGTCCTCCTGGCGCACGAAGCCCTTCTGCGGCAGCCGGCCGGCGACCAGCAGGTCGAGCACGGCACACACCGACGAGGCGGTCGTGGTCTGGATCGCGGTCCACGCCTTGCCGGCCAGCACCTGCGGATAGACGCTGTGCGCGTAGGACTCCTGCCAGACGCGGCCGCCGCGGTGGCCGGTCGCGGTGACGAAGATCACGACGACGTCCTGGCGCGTGCCGGGGATCGCGTACTCGAGCACGTCCGAGAGCACCGCCGGACGCTCGCCGAGCCGCAGGTCCTGCAGCAGCAGCTTCATCACGTCGCGGTGCCCCGGGTAGCGGATCGTGCGGTAGTTGAGGTTGCGCACGCCGCCGTCGAGTGTCTCGCACAGCGTGCCGAGCCCGCCGGAGGTATTGAAGGCCTCGTACTGCACGCCATCCAGCGCGAAGTGCTCGAGCTCCTCGAGCGGCGGCACGTTGGTGCGCTTGCCGGCGAGGATCGCCTCGCACGGCTGCAGGTACTCATTGATGACGCCGGCGGTGCTCCAGGTGAGGTTGTAGCCGAGTGCGTTCGACGGGAACTGCGGCAGCGCGCCGACCCGCAGCCGTAGCGTGTCGAGCTTTTCGAAGCGGCGCGCGAGGTCCATGCCGACGATCGAGATGAAGCCGGGCGCCAGCCCGCACTGCGGGATCAGCGCGTGGCTCGCGGTCTTGGCCAGTTCCTTGACGGTGCGCGTCGTCGCCACGTCCTCGGTCAGGTCCAGGTAGTGGATGCCGGCGGCGTGCGCCGCCTCGGCGATCGCGGCGGTGACCGAATACGGCGCGGCGCTGACCACCGCATAGCGACCGCGCATCACCTCGACCAGCCGGCTGCGGTCGGTGACCGAGAGCGCGAGCGTGTCGAGCTGCGGGCGCTTCGGCACCGCGGCGAGCGCCGTCTCGGACTGGTCGACGACGGTGACGCGGTAGTCGCCGGTGCTGACGAGCAACTCGGCGATCATCGAGCCGATGTGGCCGGCGCCGGCGACGAGGATGTTCTTCATGGGAGGGACCCTTGGGAAATGAGGCTGGTAGCCGTTCAGTTTCCGGAAGCTGGCCGTTGATTTGAAGCGGCATACTGACGACAATGACGATCTTATTCATCAATCTCACCGCTTTATGAACAAATCGACGAAAGTGGACGCGGACGAGCAGCTTCTCGCCCTCCTCAAGGAGAACGCCCGGCTGTCCACCGCAGCGCTCGCGCGGCGCCTCGGCGTCGCGCGCTCCACGGTCCAGAGCCGTCTCGAGCGTCTCGAGCGCAGCGGCGTCATTCGCGGCTACACGGTCGAGCTCGGGCCCGGCGCCCGCGCCCGGCAAGTGCAGGCGCACGCGATGATCGCGGTGGAGCCGCAGCAGCAGTCCTCGGTCGAACGCAAGCTCAAGGCGATGCCGGCCGTCGCGTCACTGCTGACCGTCAGTGGCAGCTACGACCTGATCGCGATGCTGGCGGCCGAATCCACCGAAGCGCTCGACGCGGCGCTCGACGAGCTGCGCTCCTGCGCCGGGGTCAAGTTGACGTCAACGTCGATCGTGCTGTCCCGACGCTTCGAGCGCTGAGCCCGCCACCGCCACCCGGCGGCCGCGGGCCAGACGCCGCCCTCAGAAGCGGTAGCGCAGCCCGATTGAGCCCAGCACGCGCGGCTCCAGTTGCAGGCCGTTGACCCGCTGGTAGACCGGCAGCTGCACGAACGCAAAGCCGTCGACGTGCGAGCTGATCTGAAAACCGAGGCCCGGACTCAGGTAGACAAGGCTCGCGCCGCTGTTGGCGACATCGGCGTTGACGCCCGACTCGCGCGCCTCGATGCGGGCGTTGAGCTGCAGCTGCGGGACGATCCCGCCGGACAGCGCCGTGTAGCGCAGCCCGAAGGTCGCGTTCGCGCCATTGCCCGGCCGAAAGCCATCGCGGCTCGCGACCGGCTGCTGCCAGAGCACGTTCGCGAAATAGTAGACGTCGGTGCCGAAGGCGCCGACGGCGTAGCCGCCGATCAGCAGGTCGGTTGAACCGGTCCCGAGCTCGAGACCGCGGTCCAGCGGCTGGCCGGCCTGCGGGCCGGTCGAGAACCGATCGTCGATGCGCCCGCTCGGCAGCTTGAGCCCGAGCTGCACGCCGACGCTGAGATCCGCCTGGAAGCCCTGATAGCGCACCACGAGGCGCGCATCGCCCACGCCACGGCTCTGCGAAGTCGACCGGTCGGTGTCCCCGGCCGCGACCGTCGCGTGCGAACGATCGAAGTACGGCACCTGCAGGTTGACGCCGACGCTGCGCGACGGGCTCCAGTCGAGGCTGAGCGTCATGTTGCGGTTGATCGTGTTCTGCTGGATTTCCTGGTCGTTGGGGAGCGTGAAGGCGCTGCGGTCGGCGGCGTGGGTGCCGCTGCGCAGCTGGCTCTGGTCGAAATAGTCATAGCGCACGTCGAGGTTGAACCCCGAGCGCGTCGTGTAGCCCTGACTGGACCAGTCTGAGTTGAGCGTGCAGCCGCAACTCGAACAGGCCATCGCTGCCGGGGCGGCGAGCGCGAGCGCTGCCGCCGTTGTCGGCCAGATGATCGGCTTCATCATGAGACTCCTGCATCAGCCCACGACAGGCGCGCACCGGTCGCGGGGACCGGCGGCACTTCGCAACTCGGCGTCAGCAGAAGCGTGGGGGGCCGCGCGCGGCGGCGTGGCGCAGCGGAACCGCGGCAGGGTGCTGGTCGTCGCGCGGCGCTGCCGCCACCGGCGCGGGCTGCGGCTGGACCAGGACGGCGGCCAGCAGCGTCGGCAGCGCGGGCGCCGCGCTTTGCGCGAACGGGCACTCGCCCGCGGCCGTGTGCGCGCCGTGGCCGGCGTGCTCTGCGCCCGGCGCGTGGTGCGCGTGCGAACTCGGCGCGACCAGCGCGCCCGGCTCGCAGTACACGAGCGCCAGCGAGCCCGCGCCGACGGCCGGCATGAATCCGGCCGGGATCAGTGCCCGCAGCAGCAGCAGCGGGACGAGCGCCAGCGCCCATCCTGTGTGCCGCACGATCCTGGGGCCGGCCGGGTTCATGGGAGCGGAGTCTACCCGCGCCGGCCCCGGCTGGCTGCGGGGGCGACCGGGTAGGCCGGCTGCAGGCCTCGCCGCGGGCTCGAGGCCGGGCAGGCGCCGGCCGCCTGACGGCGCCCGGCCGTGCGGCTGCCGCTCAGCGGCCGGGCGGCAGGAAGATTTCGGCGAGCATGCAGCGGATGCCGCCGCCGCCGACGTGCTCGATGCTCTCGACGGCGCACAGCACCGGTCGGGCATGGCGCTCGAGCAGCGTGCGCTGCGGGCGCGTCAGGCTCGCGTAGGCACGGCGCGACAGCGCGACCAGCGGCCCCTCGCCACCGCCATCGAGGAACAGCACGTTGCCGGCGAACTCGGCGACCTGCTCGGCGGAGATATCGAGCAGCGCCTGGCCGCTGCGCTCGAGCGCATCGAACACCCGACGCAATCCGGCGCCCGGTGCGACCATGCCGCTCGCCAGCACCGCGAGACCGGGACCCACCGACATCAGCACGTTGGTGTGGTAGACGTCACGCCCGTCGGCGTCGTGCGCATCGAACAGCACCGCCTCGTAGCCGAGCTCGCGGCACACGCGCTCGACCGCGACCGGATGCGTGCGCGACGAGCGCGCGGCGTAGGCGAGTCGCGCGACTCGATCGAGCACGAGGCTGCCCGTGCCCTCGACGAACTCAGCCGTGGTCTCGAGCGACGTCAGGTCAACGGTGTCGCCGAGGTGCCAGTGATGACGCTGCGCGAGGGCCGCGAGCAGCTCCGGCCGCCGCTCGCGGCGGCGGCTCGGCACGGCCATCGGGTACAGCAGCACGCGGCCATCGGCGTGCGTCGAGAACCAGTTGTTCGGGTACAGCGCGTCCGGCGTGTCGGCCGCGGCAAGCGCCTCGGCGACGACGACTTCGACGCCGGCCGCGGCGAGCGTCTCGGCGGCGCGGTCGAACTCGGCCTGCGCCGCGGCGAGCGTGCCGGTCGCGGACAGCGGGACCACGTGCTGGAAGGCGTTGCTCGCGAGCGTTTCCGGGTTGGCGTAGAAGCTCGCCGGACGCACCATCAGCACGGTGCGCGCACATTGAGTCGTCAGGGTTTGGGGTTCGCGGCTCGCGGCGTTCATCGGCCGACCAGCTCCGTGAGGTAGCCGAAGAGGTCCTTCGGATCGCGCGGCGCGGGCACCAGCGGCGACTCGCTGCCGAGGCCGAGCGCCCGGGCCTTGTCGTAGACGTAGCGCAGCGCCGAGTAGTCCTCGATGGCGAAGCCGACCGAGTCGAAGACGGTGATCTCGTCGCGCCCGGTGCGGCCCGGCGCACGGCCGGCGACGACCTGCCACAGCTCGGTCGCGTGCGCCGAGGAGCCGAGCGCCTGGATATCGCCCTCGATGAGCGTCTGCGGCAGATATTCGACGAAGATGCGCGCGCGCTCGAGCAGCCGCGCGTCGACCTCCGTCTTGCCGGGGCAGTCGCCGCCGATCGCGTTGATGTGAACCCCGGGGCCGACCATCCCATCGGTGAGCACGCGCTGCGCCGCCTTGACCGCGGTCGCGGTCGTGATGAGCTCGGCACCGGTCACCGCCTCGGCGGCGCTGCGGCAGGCGACGAGTTCGAGGCCGGCGTCGGCGAGGTTGGCGGCGAACTTCTTCATCGCCGCGGCATCGGTGTCGAAGTAGCGGATCCGGCGGATGCCGAGGCAGGCCTTGAAGGCGAGCGCCTGGAATTCTCCCTGCGCCCCGGTGCCGATCAACGCCATTGTCTGCGCGCCGGGATTGGCGAGGCGCCGTGCGGCGAAGGCCGAGGTCGCGGCGGTGCGCAGCGCCGTAAGCACGGTCATTTCCGAGATCAGCCGCGGATAGCCGGTCGCGACGTCGACCAGCATGCCGATGGCCGTGACCGTCAGCAGTCCCTTCGCCGGGTTGCCCGGGTGGCCGTTGACCAGTTTGAAGCTGAACCACTCGGCGTCGGCGGTCGGCATCAGCTCGACCACGCCGACGGCGGAATGCGCCGCGAGCCGGGCCGACTTCTCGAACTGCGGCCAGTTGGCGAAATCGGCCTCGATCCGGTCGGCCAGCTCCGCCAGAAAGGTCTCGACGCCGACGCGCTTCAGCAGCGTCGCGAGCGTCGGGGTATCGACGATCATCACCATGAAGGATCCTCCAGCCGCCCAAGCTTGCCGGCTCGGCCGGCCAAAGGGAACGGAGGGGCCCCCGGCGAGGCCGTCGACAGTCATTTCAGGCCACCGGACGGCCGCCGTCGTCGGTCGGACACAGGTCAGACGGTTGACTTACCGACGGCAGGCCCTTGAGATACGCCGGACCGCACCCGCGGAGCGTCAGGAGTCGGGAATGATCAGAACGGACGGAATCCGGTCGGCACTGGCGGTCGCGTGTGTGGCGCTGATGGCCGCCGCCTGCGGCGGCGGCGGCGGTGGTTATGGCGGCGGGGGCGGCGGGGGTGGAGGCGGCGGGCCACCGGCGGACCCCACTTACACGGCCGGCATGTACCCGGCGGCGTCCACCTTGGCGGCCTATTGCGCCAGTCCCCGCACCGGGACCGACCCGTACACCCACAACGCCTATCCTGACCGGCCCGGCTCGGCGGTCTGGGAGAAGTTCTGGCTTCGCTCGTGGATCCACGCCTACTACCTGTGGTTCGACCAGGCGCCGGACCTCAATCCGACGTCGACGCTCTACCCGACGGCGACGGCCTTCTTTGCCGCCGACAAGGCGCCGGACACGGTCGACCACTTCCACTTCACGTACCCGACGGCGAGCTGGGAAGCGCTGTCGCAGGGCGGCGCCTCGATCGGCTACGGCGCGACGTGGTCGTTGATCAAGGCCACGGCCCCCAATCGCCAGGTGCTGCTCGCGTACACCGAGCCCGCGGGCTCCGGCTACCCGGCGACGAGCGCCAGCGCGCACCTCGCGCGCGGCGCCTCGATCATCGCCGTGGACGGCGTCGACCTGATCAACTCGACCGACACCGCGAGCATCAATGCGCTCAACGCCGGACTCTTTCCCGCCGCCGCCGGCGAGACGCACAGCTTCACGGTGATCGACGCGCCGGGCGCGGCGAGCCGGGTGGTCACGATGCAGGCGACCAGCGTCACCGAGATGCCGGTCCAGAATTTCAAGGCGCCGACGATCCTGCCCGGCAATGTCGGCTACCTGCTCTTCAACGACCACATCGCGACCGCCGAGGGCGAACTGATGACCGCGGTCAGCGCGCTCGCGGCCGCCAACGTCGGCGACCTCGTCCTCGACATCCGCTACAACGGCGGCGGCTACCTCGACATCGCGAGCGAACTCGCCTTCATGATCGCCGGGCCTGCGCCGACAGCCGGCAAGACATTCGACCTCGTCACGTTCAGCAGCCAGTACCCGATCACCGACCCGATCACCAACCAACCGATCGCGCCGACGCCGTTCTGGTCGATCACGCAGGGAATCCAGCCAGGGCTCGCAGCAGGGCAGGCGCTCCCGCATCTCAACTTACCGCGCGTGTTCGTGCTCACCGGCAGCGACACCTGCTCGGCGAGCGAGGCCATCATCAACAGTCTGCGCGGCGTGAACGTGCAGGTCATCCTGATCGGCTCGCAGACCTGCGGCAAGCCGTACGGCTTCTACCCGCAGGACAACTGCGGCACGACCTACTTTTCGATTGAGTTCAAAGGCGTGAACCAGGCCGGCTTCGGCGATTACACCGATGGCTTCGTCGCCTTGAACACGAGCTCGACGACGGGCGTGAAGATTGATGGCTGCTCGGTGGCCGACGACTACGCGCACGCCCTCGGCGATCCGGCCGAGGGCCGGCTCGCGGCGGCACTGTCCTACCGCGCCGCCAATGGCGTGGCCGGCTGTCCGACGCCGGCGACCGGCGTCGCTCCGCCGCAGAGCCCGTTGAGCGTCGACGGCCACATCGTCAAGCCGGAATGGCTCAAGAACCGCATCCTGCGGCCGCAGTAGCGGCGGTATGATCCGCTCACAGCAGCCGGAGCGCCGCCGTGGAGTGGAGAGGACAGCGCGAGAGTGACAACGTCGAGGACCGGCGCGGCGCGCCATTCGGCCGCACCGCGGTCGTCGGCGGCGGCGTCGGCACCGTGGTGCTCGCGCTGGTCTACATGCTGCTCGGCGGCGACCCGCGCGACGTGCTCGACGGCATCCAGTCGCCGCCCGTTGCCGCGCCGGCGTCCAGCGCGCAGCCGCTGCGGCAGGAATCGGCGCAGGAGCAGGATGAGCGCCACTTCGTCGCGGTGATCCTCGCCGAGACCGAGGACGTGTGGCGCGCCGAGTTCCGCAACCGGGGCGCCGAGTACGCTGACCCGCACCTGGTGCTGTACCGGGGCCAGGTGGCCTCGGCCTGCGGCGCGGCCGCGGCGGCGATGGGGCCGTTCTACTGCCCGGGCGATGCGCGCGTCTTCCTCGACCTCGCTTTCTTCGACGAGCTCGCGACGCGCTTCGGCGCGCCCGGCGAGTTCGCGCGTGCCTACGTGATCGCCCACGAGGTCGGCCACCACGTGCAGAACCTGCTCGGCATCTCCGCCAAGGTACGCAGCGCCGAGGAGGGCAGCGACGCCACGCGCGCCAACGCGCTGTCGGTGCGCCTCGAGCTGCAGGCGGATTGCCTCGCCGGCGTCTGGGCCAACCGCAGCAGCAGCGCGCTCAAGCTGTCGGCCGGGGACATCGACGCCGCATTGCGCGCCGCGAGCGCGGTCGGCGATGATCGGCTGCAGCGCGCCGCGCGCGGCGCGGTGACGCCGGACTCGTTCACGCACGGCACGTCGGCGCAGCGGATGCGGTGGTTCGGACGCGGCTACCAGGCCGGCGCACTCGGCACCTGCGACACGTTCCGTTCGCGCGAACTCTGAGCGGAGACCTGGCCCATGGGCTACGACGCCAACAACATCTTCGCGCGAATGGTCCGCGGCGAGATTCCCTGCATCCGCGTCCACGAGGACGCCGACACGCTGGCCTTCATGGACATCATGCCGCAGGCCGACGGCCACACGCTGGTGATCCCGAAGGTCGCCGGCGAGAACCTGTTCGACACCGCGCCCGACTCGGCCGCCGCCGCAATTCGCACGACGCAGCGCGTTGCGCGTGCGGTGCGCTCCGCGTTCTCGCCGGCCGGACTCATCATCACGCAGTTCAACGGAGCGGCGGCCGGCCAGACGGTGTTCCACCTGCACTTTCACATCGTGCCGGTCTACACCTCAGGCGCGTGGCGCCCGCATGCGCGCGAGAAGGCGGACCCGGCGGCCCTGGAAGCGCAGGCGGCGCGCATCCGCGCGGCGCTCGCCGCCGGCTGAGGCGCGGTCACGAGGAATTCACGCGGCAGTCGCGGTGCCGTCACACCCGGCCGCGAACCTGCCGCCATGGGCTACGAACTCGAGGCGGCCGCGCCGCTCAACATGCCCGAGCTCGACGGCGACCGGCGCCTGCAGGTGCTCGAGCGCCGCTGGCAGCTGGCCAACGGCCGCCTCGGCGCCGCGCTGGCAGGCTATCAGGCCCTGCGCGGTGGCGTGGCGCCTGACGACCCGGCGTGGCTCGCCGCGCAACTGCGGCTCGCGCAGGCGCGGCAGCGCTGCCGCGAGGCCGGCGACGACCTCGAGCTGTACGCGAGCTTTGCCGGGGCGGCGGCGCTGCGGCGCTGACTGGCCGCCGACGCCAGCGTCGCCCTCAGCGGCGCGCCACCATCCGCGCGCTGCCGGCAACCGCTTCGAGCACGCCGCTCGCACCGCTGCCGAGGCCGGCGGCGTTGCCCTCGTCGGTGTCGAGGTGCATCTCGAGCGCGTAGCTCGGATGCACGCGGGCTCGCACGTCGCCGAAGGTGAGCTCGCGACCGGCCGAGCGGACGTGCACGTCCACGCGGTCGCCGTCCTCGACGCCGAAGGCCGCGGCGTCGCGCGGCGCCATGTGGATGTGGCGCAACGGGCAGATGACCCCGCTGTTCAGCTGGATCGTGCCGGTGGGCCCCTCGATGCGAATGCCCGGCGTGTGCGCGAGGTCGCCTGACTCGCGCACCGGCGCATCGATGCCGAGCACGAACTCGTCGGTGCGGGAAATCTCGACCTGGTCGACGCCGCGCTCGGGTCCGACAATGCGGACGTGCTCGATGCGGCCCGCCGGCCCGACCAGGGTCACGGTCTCGGCCGCCGCGAACTGGCCGGGCTGCGAGATCTGCCGCGCGGCTACCAGCCGGTGGCCGGCACCGAACAGCGCCTCGACGCTGGCGATCGTCAGGTGCGCATGGCGGGCGGAGACCGCGATCGGGATCTGCGGGCCCGGCGCGACGGCGTGGTAGCCGGCGAGCACCCGGCGCGTCGCGGCGGCGATGGCCGCCTCCTCGTCGGTCGCGACCACCAGCAGCCGACAGCGTGAGTGCTCGGCGGAGATCTCCGCGACGCGCGACGCGGTGTCGACCGCGGCATCGCGGTTGCGGTCCTCGTCGAGCTCGGCACCGAGGAACTCGAGGCGCTGCGCGATCCGGTGCCGCATCACCGCGCTGTGCTGGCCGACGCCGGCCGTGAACACGATCGCGTCGACGCCGCCCATGACCGCGGCGTAGGCGCCGATGTACTTGCGGACGCGGTGCGCGTAGACCTGGACCGCCAGCCGGCAGTCGTCGTCGCCGGCGCGCGCGCGCTGTTCGACCTCACGCATGTCCGCGCTACCGGTCATGCCGAGCAGGCCCGATTCGTGGCTGAACAGCCGTTCCAGCTCGTCGACACCGAGACCGGAGCGCAGCAGCGTCAGAATGATGCCGGGATCGACGTCGCCGGGACGCGTGGCCATCATCAGACCCTCGAGCGGAGTCATCCCCATGCTGGTTTCGACGCTGCGGCCGTACTCGACCGCGGTGATGCTCGCGCCCGCGCCGAGGTGGCAGGTGATGAGGCGCAGGGTCGCGAGTTCCGTGCCGAGCCAGGCCGCCGTGGCCTCGGCAACCGAGGCGTGACTCGTCCCATGAAAGCCGTAGCGGCGAATGCCTAGACGGGCGGTCAGATCGCGCGGCAGCGCGTATTCGCGCGCACGGCGCGGCAGCGTCGAGTGGAAGCCGGTGTCGAACACGGCGACGTGCGGCACGGCGCCGAAGCGCCGGCGGGCAGCACGGATGCCGGCGAGCGCGGCCGGATTGTGCAGCGGCGCGAGCGACTCAAGCGACTCGATTCCGGCCTCGACGGCGTCGTCGACCAGCACCGGCCCGCTGAAGCGCTCGCCGCCGTGCACGACGCGATGACCGACCGCCGCGAGTCCCGCATTCAGGGCGCCGTGCGCCGCGAGCTCGTCGAGGGCGAGTTCCGCCGCCGCGGCCGGCCCGGCGAGCTCGACGGCACGCGCCAGCTCAGCGACCCGCAGCCGCGGCCGGCCGCCGAGATCGTCGATGTCGAGTGCCCGCAGGCGCCGGCCTGCGTCGTCGAACAGCGCCGCCTTCAGCGAGGAGCTGCCGCAATTGAGAATCAGGACGGGCGAGGCCATGACGGATGCTAGCATCGGCGTTCGCACCCGCTCTATATGAGGATGTCGCCGATGAGCCGCGACCCTGTCGCCGAACCGGGCTTCGGCTTCTACGGCCGCGCCTTCGGGCTGGTCGCCGTCGCGATCCTCGGCCTGCTGTTCTTCCGCGTCATCGAGCCGTTCCTCGCGCCGCTCGCCTGGGCGACGGTGCTCGGCTACCTGATGCACCCGCTGCAGTCGCGCCTGACGCGCCGGCTGCGCGGCCGGGCAGGACTCGCGGCGCTGCTGCTGACGGCGCTCAGCTTCGCGCTGTTCATCGGTCCGCTGATGCTGCTCGGTGGCGCGTTCGCGACCCAGATCGGGCTGCTGGTCAGCTCGCTGCAGCGGGTCGTGGCCGAGCTCAAGATCAGCTCGGTGGACGATCTGGTCGCGTTGCCGGTGGCGCAGGCGGCGCTGCGCTGGCTCGAGAGTCACCTGGCGATCTCGGCGGACCAGCTGCGCGGCTGGATGGTGTCAGGCGCCGAGCAGACGCTGCAGCCGCTCGCCGCGCTCGGCGGACGCGCCTTCCTCGGCGCGCTCGGCACGGTGGTCAGCTTCACGATGACGATGTTCCTGTTGTTCTTCTTCCTGCGCGACGGCCGCAGCCTGTACGGCGCCGCGATCGGGCTGATCCCGCTCGAGGAGCGCCGCAAGCAGCGACTCGCGCACCACATGGGCAATGTCACGCGCGCCGTCGTGTTCGGCACGCTCGCGACGTCGGTACTGCAGGGGATCTCGGTGGCGATCGGCTTCGCGCTCGTCGGCCTGCCCTCGCCGGTCGTGTTCGGGGTGGCGGCGGCGGTGCTGTCGGTGCTGCCGGTCGGCGGCACGGCGTTCGTGTGGGGCCCCGGCGCGGCGTGGCTGCTCGGCACCGGCCACGTCGGCGCCGGCGCTTTTCTGCTGGTGTGGGGCACGCTGATCGTCGTCCTCGCCGACAACCTGCTGCGGCCGCTGCTGATTTCCGGCCGCTCCGAAGTGCCGACGCTCGCGGTATTCGTCGGCGTGCTCGGCGGTCTCGCGGCGTTCGGCATGGTGGGCATGTTCCTCGGCCCGCTGGTGATCTCGCTGGTGGTCGCGCTCGCACGCTTCGCAGACGAGTCGCTCGCGAGCCGATAGAATCGCGCCCGTGCAACCTGAAGCCCTCCTCGCGCAGCTCAACGAGGCGCAGCGCGCCGTCGTCAGCGCGCTGCCCGGCCCGATCCTGGTGCTCGCCGGCGCCGGCAGCGGCAAGACCCGCGTGCTTGTGCACCGGGTCGCGTGGCTGATCTCGCAGGAGGGTGCCTCGCCGCATTCGGTGCTCGCGGTCACCTTCACCAACAAGGCCGCCGGCGAGATGCGCGGCCGCATCGAGTCGCTGCTGTCGGTGCCCGGCGGCGCGCTCTGGATCGGCACCTTCCACGGCCTCGCGCACCGACTGCTGCGTCTGCACTGGCGCGAGGCGGGGCTGCCGCAGACCTTCCAGATCCTCGACTCCGACGACCAGCTGCGGCTCGTCAAGAAGGTCGTGCGCGCGCTCGAGCTCGACGAGACGCGCTGGGTGCCGAAGGATCTGCAGTACTTCATCAACGCGCAGAAGGACGAGGGCCGCCGGCCGGCGGCGCTGAGCGACGACGGCGACGGCACGCGCCGCGTGATGATCAAGGTCTACGCGGCCTACGAGGACGCCTGCCGGCGCTCGGGCGTGGTCGACTTCGCCGAATTGCTGCTGCGCTCGTTCGAGCTGTGGCGCGACAACCCGGAGCTGCGCGCGCATTACCAGCGGCGCTTCCGCCACGTGCTGGTCGACGAGTTCCAGGACACCAACGCGATCCAGTACCTGTGGCTCAAGATGCTGGCCGGACCGGACAGCCTGCCGTTCGTGGTCGGCGACGACGACCAGTCGATCTACGGCTGGCGCGGCGCGCGGGTCGAGAACATCCAGCGCTTCCAGCGCGACTATCCCGGCACCACGGTCTTCCGGCTGGAGCAGAACTACCGCTCCACGGCGACCATCCTCAACGCCGCCAACGCGCTGATCTCGAACAACAGCGGCCGCATGGGCAAGACGCTGTGGACCGACGGCGAGCGTGGCGAGCAGATCCGCGTCTATGCCGCCTTCAACGAGCGCGACGAGGCGGACTTCGTCGTCGAACGGATCCGCGACTGGGCCCGCCAGGGCGGCCGACGCCAGGACTGCGGCGTGCTGTACCGCTCCAACGCCCAGTCGCGCGTGCTGGAAGAGGCGCTGATCGCGGCGCGCATCCCGTACCGCGTCTACGGCGGTCTGCGGTTCTTCGAGCGCGCGGAGATCAAGGATGCGCTGGCGTATCTGCGCCTGATCTCGAGCCGCCGCGACGACGCTTCCTTCGAACGCATCGTGAACCTGCCGACGCGCGGCATCGGCGCCAAAAGTCTCGAGATCCTGCGTCAGACCGCCCGCGAGCAGGCGCTGTCGCTGTGGGAGGCCGCCGCGACCGCGATCTCGGCCGGCGCGCTCGGCCCCAAGGGCGGTGCGTCGATGCACGGCTTCCTGGCGCTGATCGAGCGGCTGGCGCGCGAGACCGTCGGTCTGGCGCTGCACGAGCAGGTCGACAAGGTGATCGCCGGCGCCGGGCTGCTCGAGCACTTCCGCAAGGAGAAGGGCGAGCGGGGCGAGGCGCGCGTCGAGAACCTCGAGGAACTCGTGTCGGCGGCGCGCGGCTTCGCGAACGAGGACATCACGGACCTGTCGCCGCTCGACAGCTTCCTCGCGCACGCGGTGCTCGAGAGCGGCGAGGGCCAGGCCAGCGAGTGGGAGGACAGCGTCCAGCTGATGACGCTGCACTCCGCCAAGGGCCTCGAGTTCCCGGTGGTGTTTCTCTGCGGGCTCGAGGACGGGCTGTTCCCGCACCAGCGCTCGGTCACCGACATCGGCGGCCTCGAGGAGGAGCGCCGGCTCGCCTACGTCGGCGTCACGCGCGCCATGCGGCGCCTGTACCTGACCTATGCCGAGCAGCGGCGGCTGCACGGCGTCGACCAGTTCGGCACGCCGTCGCGCTTCATCGCCGAAGTGCCCGCCGAGCTCATCGAGGAGGTGCGGCCGCGGGTCCAGGTTTCGCGGCCGGTGTACCAGGGCCGCGGCAAGCCTGCGGCGGTCTACGAGGAGCCGCCGACATCGGCCTCCGGCATGCGTCTCGGCCAGCGTGTCCGCCACGGCCGCTTCGGCGAGGGCGTGATCCTGCGCCTCGACGGCCATGGCCAGGGAGCCCAGGTCGAGGTCAACTTCGAGCGGCTCGGCCCCAAGGTGCTGATGCTGGCGTACGCCAACCTCGAGGCGCTCTGAGCGGAATCCGCCGGGGCGCGACTGCGGACGCCGCGCGGCCGCCGGCCTGTTAAACTCCGCGCCACCGGACTACGCGCGTGGCCACTTGAAAATCATCATTCTCGGCGCGGGCCAGGTCGGTCGGACCGCCGCCTATCACCTGTCGCGCGAAGAGGCCAACGAAGTCACGGTGGTCGACTCGAACGACGCGGTGCTGCGCGACCTGCAGGACCGGCTCGACGTGCGCACCGTCAGCGGCAACGCCGCCAACCCCGCGGTGCTCGAGGCCGCCGGCTGCGCCGACGCGAACCTGCTCGTCGCGCTCACCAGCAGCGACGAGGTCAACATGGTTGCGTGCCATGTCGCCTGGACGCTGTTCAAGACGCCGACCAAGATCGCCCGCATCCGCGGTGCCGCCTACGCCGCCCGGCCTGAACTGTTCTCAGAGAGCGCCGGCTTCGCGGTCGACGTCTGGATCAGCCCCGAACAGCTGGTCACCGAGTACGTCGAGCAGCTGATCCGCCATCCGGGCGCACTGCAGGTGGTCGACTTCGCCGACGGCCGCGTGCGGCTGGTCGGGCTGCGTGCCGTCGAAGGCGGCCTGCTGGTCGGCCAGCCGCTGTCGAACCTGCCGCGCCACATCCCGGACGTCGACGCGCGGGTCGCGGCGATCTACCGCAAGGGCCGCAGCATCAAGCCCGAGGGCGGCACCATCGTCGAGCCGGGCGACGAAGTGTTCTTCCTCGCCGCGCGCGAGGACATCCGCGTCGTCATGAGCGAGCTGCGAAAGCTCGAGGGGCCGATGCGGCGGCTGGTGATCGCCGGCGCGGGCAACATCGGCATCCGTCTGGCGCAGGCGCTGGAGGTCCAGAACCAGGTGAAGCTGATCGAGCGCGACCCGCGGCGCGCACGCTACGCCTCCGAGGTGCTGCGCAACACGATCGTGCTGCAGGGCGACGCGGCCGACGAGGAACTGCTGCTCGAGGAGAACATCGACAGCGCCGACGCGTTCGTCGCGGTCACCAACGCCGAGGAGGCCAACATCCTCTCGGCGATGCTCGCCAAGCGCCTCGGCTGCAACAAGGTGATGGCGCTGATCAACAAGCCCTCCTACGCCGAGCTGATGGAGGGCGACCGGATCGACATCGCGATCTCGCCGCAGACGATCACCATCGGCTCGCTGCTCGCCTACGTGCGCCGCGGCGACGTTGCCCGCGTACACTCGCTGCGCCGCGGCGCCGCCGAGGCGATCGAGGCGATCGCCCACGGCGACTCGGAAACCTCCAAGGTCGTCGGTCGCGCGGTCGAGGCGATCAAGCTGCCGGAAGGCACGACCATCGGCGCCATCGTCCGCGGCGACGAAGTCATCATGGGACACCACGACACGGTGATCGTCGAGGGTGACCACGTGATCCAGTTCCTGACCGACCGCCGACACGTCGAGGCCGTCGAGAAGCTGTTCCAGGCCGGCGTCTCGTTCATCTAAGCAGCCGACGCATGCACTTCGCGACGGTCCAGCGCATCCTCGGGCTCATCGTCACGATGTTCAGCCTGACGATGCTGCCGCCAGTCGGCGTGTCGCTGTACTTCGACGATGGCCAGTGGCTGTCCTTCCTGCAGTCCTTCGGCATCCTGCTGGTGGCCGGGCTCGCGCTGTGGCTGCCGGTGCACCGCGTCGACCGCGACCTGCGGCTGCGCGAGGGCTTCCTGGTGGTGGCACTGTTCTGGCTGCTGCTGGGCCTCGCCGGCGCGCTGCCGCTGCTGCTCGGCGACCGGCCGCCGCTCGAGTTCACCGACGCGGCGTTCGAATCGGTGGCCGGCATCACCACCACTAGCGCCAGCATCCTGACCGGTCTCGATCGGCTGCCGAAGTCGGTGCTCTGGTACCGGCAGCAGGAGCAGTGGCTCGGCGGACTCGGCGTGATCGTGCTCGCGGTGGCGCTGTTCCCGGTCCTCGGCATCGGCGGCATGCAGATGTACAAGGCCGACGCGCCGGGGCCGGTCAAGGACGAGAAGCTGACGCCGCGCCTGGCGCAGACCGCGCGCGCGCTGTCCGGTGTCTACGTGCTGCTGACCGCCGCCTGTGCGGCCGCGTACGCGTTCGCCGGGATGAGTGGCTTCGACGCGCTGGCGCACGCGTTCTCGACCGTGTCGACCGGCGGATTCTCGACGCACGACGCCGGTTTCGCCTACTTCAAGTCGTACCCGATCGACATGGTCGCGATCGTGTTCATGTTCTTCGGCGGCGTGAATTTCGCGCTGCACTTTGTCGCCTGGCGTACCAAGGACGCGCTCGCCTACCTCGGCGAGCCGCAGTTTCGCGCCTACCTGTTCATCACCGTGACGCTGGTGGCACTGGTCACCGCCTACCTGCTGCTCACCGGCGTCTACGCCTCGCCGAGCGATGCCTTCCGCTACGGCGCCTTCCAGGTCGTGTCGATGCAGTCGAGCACCGGTTTCGTCGCGGCGCGCTTCGACGGCTGGCCGGGCATGCTGCCGCCACTGCTGGTGCTGCTGACCTTCATCGGCGGCTGCGCCGGCTCGACCGCCGGCGGAATGAAGGTGATCCGCTGGCAACTGGTGCTCAAGCAGGCGCAGCGCGAGCTGATGCGCCTCGTGCACCCGAGCGCGGCCCTGCCCGTCAAGCTCGCCGACAAGCCGGTGCCGGGCCGGGTGCTCGCGGCGGTGACCGGCTTCTTCGCCATGTACCTGGTGCTGTTCGGCCTGCTGATGCTGCTGATGATGGCGGTCGGCCTCGACCAGGTGACCGCGTGGTCGGCGGTCGCGGCTTGCGTCAACAACGCAGGGCCCGCGCTCGGCAGCGCATCGGTGACCTTCCAGCATCTGCCCGAGGCCGCCAAGTGGATCGCCATCGCCGCGATGCTGATCGGGCGGCTCGAGGTCTTTACCGTTGTGGTGCTGTTCACACCAACGTTCTGGCGCCACTGACCGCAGCCCGGGACCGTGACTTCGGTCACGTTCCAATATGTCAAAGACGTCCTAACGTACGCGCAGGCGCCCCTGCCGTACCGGGGGCAGGTGGTTGGCAACTGATATGCGCCCGTCGCAACGCGGATTCACGCTGGTCGAACTCGTCTGCTGCATCGTGGTGCTCGGAGTTCTGTCGGCGTTTGCCGTGCCGCGCTTCATCTCGATGGACAAGCAGGCGCGGATCGCCACGGTGCAAGCGCTCGCCGCCGCGCTCAACTCGACCGCCTACCAGGTGCGCGCCCTGTGCCTGACGACGGTGTCGACCTCAGGCTGCGACGCCGGCTCGTCCTCGTGGCAGGGCACGATCAACAACAAGAACTACTGGCTGAACTACGGCTGGCCGGATTCCGGCGACGAGCTCGCCACGCGCCAGATCGATGCGATGGTCGACTACAGCGGCTTTCGCGCCTACCTCGTCGGCCCGCCGTCGACGCGCTTCGTGCGCGACGACGCGGCGACGCCGGATCGCTGCTCGGTCACCTACTACGACGCCTACTACCTGCCGCAGCACTACCAGGTCGTGACCGACACGACCGGCTGCTGAGGCCGCTCAGGGCTCGACGCTGACCGGCACGCCCGCGATCGTCGCCTGCCACCGTCGCGGGCCCGAGTCGTGCACCGACTCGCCCTTCGAGTCCACCGCGACCGTGACCGGCATGTCCTTGACCTCGAACTCGTAGACCGCCTCCATGCCGAGTTCGGCGAAGGCGACGACGCGGCTCGAGCGGATCGCCTTGGAGACCAGGAACGCCGCGCCGCCGACGGCGATCAGATAGGCGCTCTGGTGGCGGCGAATCACCTCGATCGCCGCCGCGCCGCGCTCGGCCTTGCCGACCATCGCGAGCAGCCCGGCCTTGGCGAGCATCGTCTCGGTGAAGCGGTCCATGCGGTTCGCGGTCGTCGGTCCCGCGGGACCGACGATCTCGCTGCCGACCGGATCGACCGGACCGACGTAGTAAATGACGCGGTCTTTGAACGACAGCCCGTCCGGCAGCGGCTGGCCGGCATCGAGCAGTGCGCAGATGCGCTTGTGTGCGGCGTCGCGGCCGGTGAGGAATTTTCCCGACAGCAGCAGCCGCTCGCCGGGCTTCCAGGCGGCGACCGCCGCGCGCGTGAGTCCGTCGAGCGACACGCGCCGGACGCCGGCGTCGGGGGCCCAGGCGACCTGCGGCCAGCTGGCGAGATCCGGCGGCTCCAGTCGCGCCGGCCCCGAGCCGTCGAGGCGGAAGTGCACGTGACGCGTGGCGGCGCAGTTCGGGATCACGGCCACCGGCAGCGACGCGGCGTGGGTCGGGTAGTCGCGGATCTTGACGTCGAGCACGGTGGTGAGCCCACCGAGACCCTGCGCGCCGATGCCGAGCGCGTTGACGCGGTCGAAGATCTCGAGCCGCAGCTCCTCGAGCCGCGTGCGCGGGCCGCGCGCCTTGAGCTCGCCGATATCGATCGGCTCCATCAGTGATTCCTTGGCGAGCAGCAGCGCCTTTTCGGCGCTGCCGCCGATGCCGATGCCGAGCATGCCCGGCGGACACCAGCCGGCACCCATTTCCGGCACGCGCTCGAGCACCCAGTCGGCGACCGAGTCAGACGGGTTCAGCATTTCGAACATCGACTTGTTCTCGCTGCCGCCGCCCTTGGCCGCCACCGTCACGTCGACGGCGTCGCCGGCGACCAGCTCGACGTGCACGACCGCGGGCGTGTTGTCGCGCGTGTTGACGCGCTGGCCCGCGGGGTCGTTGACGATCGAGGCGCGCAGCCGGTTCTCGGGCAGCTGGTAGGCACGGCGCACGCCCTCGTTGACCAGCGCCTCGAGCGGACGCGACGTCTCCCAGCGCACACCCATGCCGACCTTGACGAAGGCGACGACGATGCCGGTGTCCTGGCAGATCGGCCGGTGACCCTCGGCGCACATGCGCGAGTTGGTCAGGATCTGCGCGATGGCGTCGCGCGCCGCCGGGCTCGCCTCGCGCTCGTAGGCACGCCCCATCGCGGCAATGAAGTCCGGCGCGTGGTAGTAGGAAATGTACTGCAGGGCGTCGGCGACGCTCGCGATGAAGTCGGCTTCGCGGATCACGGCCATAGGCTCACCCGGTGGACGCGCGCCGCGTGGTCCGGCGCGGTCGTTACTCTAGCAGGCGGCCCGCGCGGCGGGCGGCTTGACGATCAGCAGGTCGCAGGCGACGCGGTCGAGCACGCGATCGGCGGTGCTGCCGATGAAGCGGTCGTGGAGCCGGCTGCGCGCGAGCGCGCCGATCGCCAGCACGTCGAGCCTGCCGTCGGCCGCGAAGTCCGGCAGCGCGTAGCTCACGAGACCGTCGATCAGGCGCGTGTCGGCGACCGGTATGCCGTGCCGCGCTGCAAGTCCCTCGAGCTGCGCCTGGTGCAAGGTGCGCAGCGCCTGCACCGCGGCGAGCTCGGTGCCGAGCGGCACGGTCGCGACGCCCGGCTGCACGCTGATCAGGTTCAGCGTCGAGAACACGTGCAGCACCCACGGCCGCGAGCCGAGCGTGCGCGCCATCGACGCGGCCGCGTCGATCAGCGCGTGATCGACGCTCGCGCCGGCGTCGGCGGGGTGGTTCGGATCGACCGCGGCGGCGATGCGCACCGGCTCGTGCCACGGCTGCTGCTTGGTCAGCAGCAGCGGCATCGGGCAGTCGCGCACCAGGTGCCAGTCCGCGTGGCTCAGGAACGCGCGCCGCAGCGCACCGTGGTAGTGGCTGTCCTTGACGACCAGCTGCGGCTGCAGGGCCGCGACGCGGCGCAGGATCCCCTCGTGCAGCGGGTTGGCGAACTCGACCGAGGTGGCAACCTCGAGGCCCCCGGCGCGCAGCGCCGAGGACAAGCGGTCGAGGTGCACCTGATGGCGCGCCGCGACCGGCGCGATGGCGACCGCCAGGGTCGGGGCGTCGAAGAAGCGCGCGGCGTCGAGCTCAGGCGCGAAGTCGCAGATATGCAGCTCGAGCGCAGCGCCGGCGGCCTTGGCGAGGCGCGCCGCCTTGTGGACAGCCGCCGAGTCCTCGATCGTCGGATCGACGATCACGAGAATCCTGCTGTTCGCGGCCATGCTCTGCGCTCCCCCGGCATCGGCCACCGGCGCCGACGATGGTGACGCCGGCCCGCAGCCGCCCGCATCGGGACATCTGCGGACCTGCCGCGGGCGGGGCGCGCCTCAGGCCGGCTGGCGCAGGCTGCCCTGCAGCAGCAGCTCAACCTTGTCGCGATGGGTGCGCGACAGCTTCAACTCCTGGCCGCTCTCCAGCGTCAGGAAGTACTCGCCGTTGGCGTGCGGCCGGAGCCTGCGGACCCGCGTCAGGTTGACGATCGCGGAGCGGTGCACGCGCTGGAACAGCTGCGGGTCCAGTGCCGACTCGAGCTGCTTCATCGTCGCCCGCAGCACGTGCGTCTCGCCGGCGGCGTGCACGCACATGTAGTCGCCGGCCGCGTCGATCCAGTCGATCTCGGCGCTCTTGATGCGCACGACGTCGCGGCCGGTGCGGATCGCGATCATCTCCGGGTAGCGCGGCGCGGCGCCGCCGGTGACACGCGCCAGCAGCTCCTCGGGCGCGAGCTCGCCGGCACCACGGACGTCGGCGAGCAGCCCGAGCATGCGTTCGTGCTGCTCGAGCACGGCGCGCTCGTGCAGCGTGCGCCGCACGCGCGCCAGCGCCTGCTCGAGCCGCGCGTCCTCGACCGGCTTCAACAGGTAGTCGAGCGCGCGCGCCTCGAAGGCGTCGATGGCGTAGCGGTCGAAGGCCGTGACGAACACGACCACCGGCAGCGAGTCCTGCGGCAGCCGCGCGAGCACGTCGAAGCCGGACAGGCCCGGCATCTGGATGTCGAGGAACATGAGGTCCGGCGCCAAGGCGGCAACCTGCTCAATCGCCTCGCGGCCGTTTTCGCCTTCGCCGACGATCTCGACGTCGGCAGCGGCGGCGAGCCTGAGCTCGAGGCCGCGCCGCGCGAGTCGCTCGTCGTCGACCAACAGCGTGCGGATGCGATTCATGAAGCGTTCTCCGCAGGGAACTCGATGTCGATCCGCAGGCCGGGCTTGGTGTTGTGGTGCGCGAAGCGCGAGCGGTCGCCGTACAGCACGCCGAGCCGCTCCTGGGTATTGCGCAGCCCGACGCCGCGGCCGCCGCCGACGCTGGCGCCCGGCGCGAGTCCCGGGCCGTCGTCGGCGACGTGCAGCAGCAGCCGCTGGCCGATCACGCGCGCGCCGAGGTGCAGCGTGCCACCGGTCTCGGACGGCGCGATGGCGTACTTGAGCGCGTTCTCGATCAGCGGCTGCAGCAGCAGTGACGGCACCAGCGCACCGAGCGCCGCCGGGTCGACGTCGAACTGCAGCCGCAGGCGCGGCCCGAAGCGCAGCTTTTCGATGCCGAGGTACAGGTCGAGCGCCTCGAGCTCCTGCTTGAGGGTGACCTTCTTCATCGGATCCTGGTCGAGCGTGTGGCGCAGGAACGCCGACAGGCGCGTCACGGCGAGGTTGGCACGCTCATTGTCGCGGTCAAGGATCAGCGTCGAGATGGCGTTCAGCGTGTTGAACAGGAAGTGCGGGTTGAGCTGGTAGCGCAGCATCTTGACCTGGGCTTCCTGCGCGAGCGCCTTCGCCCGCAGGGTCGCCTCGCGCTCGCGCTGCACCGACTCGTAGTAGTAGATGCCGAAATAGAGCGCCGACCACGACAGCAGCAGGTAGGTCTGGATGACCGCCCCGGTGACGATGCGCGCCCAGCTGTCGAGCATCTCGTAGTGGTTCATGAACACCACGTAGCCGCCGTTGATCGAGACGCGCCAGACCAGCGCCGCCAGATAGACGAGCAGCAGCACCGTGACGATGACGACGGTCGGCGAACGGTCGCGCACGCGGCGATAGGCGTAGCGCAGCAGCGAGGACAGCACGAAGCCGGAAACGGCCGCGACCACCAGCACGTAGATGTAGGCCGACAGCTTGGCCGGTTCCATGCGATCCGGATTCACCAGCGCCGAGACGTACTGGGCGATGAAGTAGGCGCTCCAGCCGAGCGCCTGCAGCGCCCAGAACGACGCCTCGCGGTGCCGCATCAGCTTGCCGAAGGGTTTGAGCGTGGCGGCGCCGGGGATCGGATGGATGGCAGTGGCGGAGAGGCCCATCCACAAAGCCTAAGCCAGAAGGCCGTCGGCGGGACCTCGTTTGGACGCGCCGGAGCGGCGGTTCGTCGCCGAAGGCCGAGGCCGAAGCTTGCCCCGCGGCGCCGCCCGGAGCTCGTGCTGCAGCCATTCAGCGCAGCAAAAATGACGGCGCAGCGACCAGGACTGCGCGAAACTGACCTATATCCCCATCTTAACCGATAATATGGTCATTACTTTTCTTCTTTTGTCCACATATCACAAAAATATTTTAGAAAATGATGCAATAGAACCCACTATCAAATTAAAATTTATGTTGTGGATTATATATCTAAGAAAATCGTCATTTATTTAGTCAATGTGGATTTTGTAGTCAACAATTTCGGTTATATTTGACATAACAGCCCACATTTCTGCCTCAGCTTGCCGTACGGTAAAAGGAAGCGCACGACCTGGCGTCAAACGAGAGCGAGTGGCTGCGATGATTGGATTGCTGCAACGCGTCAGCGGAGCCTCGGTCGCCGCCGACGGCGCCGTGGTCGGCGCGATCGGCCCCGGGATCCTGCTGCTGCTCGGCGTGCAACGCGGCGACACCGAGCGCGAGGCGGACCGACTGCTCGAGCGGGTGCTCAGCTACCGGATCTTCGACGACGCCGAGGGCCGGATGAACGTCAGCCTGCTTGATGGCGGCGGCGCGTTGCTGGTCATCTCGCAGTTCACCCTCGCCGCCGAGACCCGCAAGGGAACGCGCCCTGGCTTCAGTACCGCCGCGATGCCTGCCGATGGCGAACGGCTGTACGAGCACTTCGTGGCCGCCGCCCGCCAGCGCGTCGGTTCGGTCGCGACCGGCCGCTTCGGCGCGCGTATGCAGGTGTCGCTGACCAACGACGGGCCGGTGACCTTCTGGCTGGAAGTGGCCCCGGCCGCGGGCCGGACCGCTGCTCCGCCCTCCTGAGTGTGAGACAGCCCCCGATCTGGGCCCTTGGGCTTTGCGGTATCATCGACCCGCCCTGTACCGAGCGGCGCTGGAGAATCTCATGGGTATCGGTTTTCGCGAGCTGCTGGTCATCCTCTTGATCGCGCTCTTGATTTTCGGCGGCAAGAAGCTGCGCACGATCGGCTCGGATCTCGGCGCGGCGGTGCGCGACTTCAAGAAGTCGATGGATGCCGGCGAGAAGGAGACCGACGAGCAGAAGCCCCTGAAGCAGCTCACAGGGACGGACGCGGACTTTGCGGCTTCCGAGAAGCAGGGCACGAAGCCCGAGCAGAAGTCGAACGTCTGACGGGCAATCGCCCGCGATCCCGCACCTGACCATGTTCGACGTGGGCTTCAGCGAAATCCTGCTGATCATGGTCATCTCCCTCGTGGTCCTCGGACCCGAGAAGCTGCCCAAACTGGCGGCTGACATCGGCCGCTGGATCGGTCGTGCCCGGGCGATGGCCCGCCAGCTCAGCAGCCAGCTGGAGCAGGAAGTCCGCCTGGAGGAGATGCTGCGCGAGCAGAAAAGTGCCGTGCCGCCTGCGGTGAGCGCCGAGCCGGCGCCGGCCGCGGTGACGACGAGCGAGCCCGTGATCCAGCCACCGGCCGCGGCGCTCGCTGACAACCCGCCGGCCGCCGGTCCCGGCGCGCCGTCGCTCGGCGCGCCGAGCGACGAGC
>JANYAE010000005.1 GCA_025355105.1 Pseudomonadota bacterium
CATCGAGGTTCGCAATATCGCCAAGCAGTTCGGCGCATTCCGCGCGCTCGACGACGTATCGCTGAGCTTGCCGAGTGGCGAGTTGATCGCGCTGCTGGGGCCGTCGGGCTGTGGCAAGACCACGTTGCTCCGTATCATCGCCGGGCTCGAGACGCCGGACGCCGGGCGCGTCTTCCTGCAGGGCCGCGAGGCGACCGACCTTCCGGTGCAGAAGCGCCGCGTCGGCTTCGTGTTCCAGAACTACGCGCTATTCCGCCACATGACGGTGTTCGACAACGTCGCCTTCGGGCTCAGCGTGCGGCCGCGCCGCGAGCGCCCCGCCGCGGCCGTGATCCGTTCCAAGGTCGAGGAACTCCTGTCGCTGGTACAGCTCGAGTGGGCGGCAGAGCGGCGGCCAATGCAGCTCTCCGGCGGCCAGCGCCAACGCGTCGCCCTCGCCCGCGCGCTGGCGCTCGAGCCGCAGGTGCTGCTGCTCGACGAGCCGTTCGGCGCGCTCGATACGCAGGTGCGCCAGGAGCTGCGCCGATGGCTGAGGCGCCTGCACGATGCGTTGCATTTCACGAGCCTGTTCGTCACCCACGACCAGCAGGAGGCGCTTGAGGTCGCCGATGCGGTGGTCGTCATGCAGCGTGGGCAAATCGAGCAGCGCGGCAGCCCCGAGGAGATCTACGACCGCCCGACCAGCGGCTTCGTGCACCGCTTCGTGGGCTCGTCCAACGAGCTGCCGGCCGAGCGCCGCGGCGGAGCGCTCGCCATCGGGCCGCTGCCGCCGACGCCCTCCGCCGGTCCCGACGCCCGCCTCGCGGTCGTCGTGCGCCCGCAGGACGTCGCGGTGGCGCGCAGCGGGCCGGGCTGGGCCGGCCGGGTGATCGCGGTGCGCGTGGTCGGCCCGCTGGTACACGTCGACGTCGCGCTTGAGGGTGGCCAGGGCGATCCGCTCGTCGCTGAGTTCGAGCGCGAGCGCTTTCGCCGCGACAGCTTCGCGGTCGGCGACGAGGTGTACGTGAACCTGGTGCGCTTTGGCCTGTACGCACCGGACGAGGCGGCCTGACCAAGCCGCGCGTTCAGGTCGCGGTCAGTCGCGACGGAAGCGGCGCGCGAGCGCAGCGATCCAGACCACCATGAGGGCGGAGAAGGTCACCAGCATGATGAGGAACGGGCCGGTCTCGAGCCGCGGCGGCACGCTCAGGTTGGCTCGGACCACGAGCACGTGGGTGGCGAGCGCGAGGGCCGCTAGCAGCGCCGCCAGCCACGCGGCGTGCACCGTCAGGTAGGCGGCCGTGTCGTCGCGCCGCTCGGGCGCGAGCCAGTAGTCGCGGTTCGGCAGGTTGAGGAACTGCGGGAAATACCTCAGCGACAGGCCGATGGTCATGGCGACGAGCACCGGCGGGATGACCACGATCGCGATCGAGAACAGCAGGTAGGTCTCGCGCGCCGTGTAGCCGCTCGCGAAGCCGCTCGCGCCGAAATGGCTCGCGACGTGCGCCGGTAGCCAGTCGGCCGTCAGCGAGATGCCGGTGATGCTGCCGACCACGACCGCGCTCGCCCACGGGGTGCCGAGGCCACGCGACATAAGCCGTCTTTCGGTCATCATGTGCGAAATCCTGACCGATCGGCGCGACTCGCGCCAGTCAGGCTGTCCCCTACTGGCGGCGGCGCGCGGACGCCGGTGCGATAATCCCCTCATGAAGATCATCGATGCCGCGACGGTCGCCGCTCGCCTGACGCCGTCCCGGCTGCTGCCGGCCCTCGAGCGCATGTTTCGGGACGGCTGCACCGCCCCGGTGCGCCATCACCACACGGTCGCGGTGCCCGGCGCGCCGGACGGGGTGCTGCTGCTGATGCCGGCGTGGCGCGCCGGCGAGTACCTCGGCATCAAGCTCGTGACCGTGTTCCCCGGCAACTCCGCGCGCGGCCTGCCGGCCGTCTCGGCCGGCTACCTGCTGATGGACGGCATGAGCGGCGCGGTGCTCGCCATGCTCGATGGCAACGAGCTGACGGCCAAGCGCACGGCGGCGACCTCGGCGCTCGCGGCGCGCTTCCTCGCGCGGCCGGATGCCCGCACCCTCGTGGTCCTCGGCACCGGGCGGGTGTCCGCCGAGCTCGCGCGCTGCCATGCCGCGTCCAGGCCTGCGCTCGAGCGCATCCTCGTCTGGGGCCGCTCCGCCGGGCACGCGGCGGCGCTCGCCGCCGCGCTTGCGCGCGACGGGCTCACGGCGAGCGCCGCACCTGACCTCGAGGCAGCGGTCCGGGCCGCCGACATCGTCACGACGGCGACGCTCGCCGTCGAGCCGCTGATCCGCGGCGAATGGGTCCGGCCGGGCACGCACGTCGACCTGGTCGGCGGCTACACGCCGTCGATGCGCGAGGCGGATGACGCGCTGATCGCCAAGGCGAGCGTGTTCGCCGACACCCGCGCCGGCGCGCTCAAGGAAGGCGGCGACCTGGTCGTTCCGGTCGCGCGCGGCGTGCTCGACGAGCGCGCGGTGGTCGACCTCCACGGCCTCTGCAGCCACCAGCACGCGGGGCGGCGCAGCGCCGCCGAGGTGACGGTATTCAAGTCGGTAGGTGCCGCGCTTGAGGACCTCGCGGCAGCGATCCTGGTGTACGAGTCCGGCTGACGCTCAATGCCCGCGTGCGTCGATCGGCCAAATCGCCACGAGCTCGGTGCCGCGGAACACGTGATAGGCCGCGTGAAGTGCCACGGTCGGGTCACAGTGCGCCGGCGACAGATCGACCCGTGCGCCGCGCGGCGGCGGCACGGCGCCCGGCGGCAGCAGCCAGCGGCCGTGCTCATCGCCGAAAAACTCGTAGGCGGTGCCGGCGGCACCGCGCGGCCGCGGTCCCGGCATGTCGATCGACAGCGCCTTCTGGCCGGCGTCGATCGACACGTAGCCGCGGCTTGCCGCCGACTGCACGCTGGTGACCCGCGCCGCGACGAACAGCGCGGGATGGAACTCGAGCGTCGTGTCCTCGGCCAGCGCGTCCTCGTACTGCGCGTCCATGAACACGTACGAGCCGGCCTGCAGCTCGGTGTACAGGCCCGACTCGGCAGCCGACAATAGCGTTCCGGTTCCGCCGCCGCTGACGATCTCGAGCGTCGCGCCGCCCGCTCGCAGCGCCGCGAGCAGCGCTTGTGCCGCGCCGGTGGCCTCGAGCACGCGCGCCCGCCGCTCCGCCGGATCCGATAGGTGCTGCAGGTGGCCGAAGTAGTGCTGCAGTCCCCGCAGTCGCAGGTGCGGCGCCGCAGCGACCGCCCGCACCAGCGTCTCGAGCTCCGCGAGCGTCTCGCAGCCGGACCGCCCGTGCCCCGCGTGGTGCTCGAGCAGCACGCCGAGCGGCCACCCGCTGGCTGTGGCGACGGCCTCGAGCTCGGCAACCGACTCCGGCGTATCGGTGACCACCAGCAAGCGCTCCGGCGCGGCGGCGTGCAGCGCGGCCACGCGGGCGAGCTTGGCCGCGCCGACCGGCGGGGAAGTCAGCAGTACCGGGCCGACGTCGGCCGCGACCATCACCTCCGCCTCGGCGACCGTCGCGGCACTCACGCCGATCGCGCCCGCCGCGCGCTGCAGCCGCGCGATAGCCTGGCACTTGTGGGTCTTGACGTGAGGCCGAAGCCGGATCCCGGCGCCGCGGGCCCAGCGCGCAAGGTGATCGAGGTTGTATTCGAGCGCGGCGAGGTCGATGCACAGCGCCGGCGTCTCGAGTTCCTGCCAGGCGTCGCTGCGGCCGAGCCAGGCGGCATTGCGCTCGAGCGGTCCGCGCCGCCGGCCGGCGGTCACGGCGGGCACCGCCGCGCTCCAGCGGCGCCGCTCAGCCGCGCCGGCGACAGCGCCGCCGGATCGAGGCCGAGGTCGCGCGCGCGCGCGGGCCACGGCGCACCACGCACCAGCGTCGCCGCGAGCTCGCCGAGCGCTGGCGAGCTCATGATGCCGCCACCGCCCTGGCCGACGACCCAGAAGAAGCCCGGCACGTCGACCGCGAAGCCGGCGACCGGCTGCTCGTCGGTCGTGAAGGTCCTGAGCCCTGCCCAGCGGCTGGCGAGCTTGCGGATCTCGAGCTTGGTATAGCGCTCGAACAGGTCCACCGCCGTCGCGACGTCAAGCTCCTCCGGCTGCGCGTCGCAGGGCGCGCTAGGCGTCGCGTCGCCTGGACTCACCATCAGCGTCGCGGCGTTCGACTTGAAATAGAAGCCGGTGGACAGGTCGTCGACCGGCGGCACGCCCCGCACCTCGAGGCCCGGATCGAAGGTCAGCGCCGTCCGGCGCCGCGGCTCGAGGCCGAGCGGTGCGACGCCCGAGCGCGCGGCGACGATGTCGGACCAGGCGCCCGCGGCATCGACGATCGTGCCGGCCTCGATGCTCTCGTCGCCGACGCGGGCGTACCAGCATTCGCCGCGACGCTCGGCGCCGTGGAACTCGACTCCGCCGCGCGTCAGGCCGCCGGCGGCGCGGATGCCTCGCAGGAAGCCCTGATGCAGCGCGTCGACGTCGATCTCGCCGTTGTCGGGGTCGTAGAAGGCCCGCGCCAGCACGTCACGGCGCAGGAACGGCACAATTTGCAGTGCGCGGTCGGCGCTGATTTCGTGCAGCGCGCCGTTGATCGGACCGGCGTGGCGGATGAACTCCTCCGCCGCGTGCTCGGCACCTGGCGGGGCGAACATGATGTTGCCGCGCGGCCGGCACAGCGGCAGCGTCGCGAAACCCGCCGGCGGCGCGTCGAAGAACGGCTTGCCGAACAGCACGATCGCGCGCATCAGCCCGCGATAGTGGACCGCGGTCCACTCGGCCGCGGAGCGCCCGGTGCTGTGGTAGCCGAAGCCGCTTTCGCGCTCGACCAGCACGACGCGCGCGTGCGGCGCGAGGAAGTAGCCGGCCGAGGCCCCGGCGATCCCGCCGCCGACGATCAGGACGTCCGCGCGCATCCGCCCTCCCCCGGCCTCAGGCGGGCAGCTTCGGCCGATTCGCGAGTGCGGCTTCGGTGATCCGCACGACCTGCGCGCGCGCCTCGCCGCCGAGCGCAAGGCGCGGTGCGCGGGTCTGCTCGGTGCCGCGACCGGCCAGCGACGACACGAGCTTGATGCACTGCACGAGCGTCGGTATCGAGTCCAGGTGCAGCATCGGCATGAACCAGCGGTAGATCGCCAGCGCCTCGGCATAGCGGCCGGCGCGCGCCAGTCGGAACATCGCGACCGCCTCGCGCGGGAACGCGCTCGTCAGGCCCGACACCCAACCGACCGCGCCCAGCATCACGGCCTCGAGGGCGAAGTCGTCGACGCCTGCGAAGATCGCGTAGCGGTCGCCGACGCGGTTGATGAGGTCGGTGATGCGTCGCGCGTCCTCCGAGGCCTCCTTGACCGAGACGATGTTCTTCACCGACGCGAGCTCGGCGAGCAGGTCCACCGTGATGTCGACGTGGTAGGCATTCGGGTTGTTGTAGATCATGCATGGCAGCGACGTCGCCGCCGCGACCACGCGCAGGTGGTGCAGCGTCTCGTTGGGCTGCGAGGAATACGTCAGCCCCGGCAGCACCATGAAGCCGTCGACGCGCGCGCGCTCGGCGTTGCGGACGAAGCGCGCGGCGCCGGCGGTGGTCGTTTCGGCGACCCCGGCCAGCAGCGGCGCGCGCGAGCCGATCGCCTCGCGCAGCGCCGCGAGCACGGTCTGCTTCTCGTCGGCCGACAGCGAGGCATTCTCGCCGCAGGTGCCGAGCGCGATGATGCCGTCGACGCCGTCGTCGAGCTGCTGCACGACGAGCTGCTGCGTGAGCTTGAGGTCGATCGACTCGTCCGCGCGGAACTGTGTGGTCACCGCCGGATATACGCCCTGCCAAGTCATGGTCATCCCCTTCCCCTTGTCTAGCCTGCTTTATTCGTGATTTGAGCAAAAGCAAAAGCCCCCATCGTGATAGAAAGGCTTTACCACAAGCATTTTCCGTCACTCAAGAGGCTTTTGCATGGACGACGATAGCACACGACAGGCTGTCCTTTTCGCAGAGCTATGCGGCCGCCCGGTGGTGGCCGAGTTCGACCAGCGGCATGGCAGTTCCGACGGCGGCGCGATCCTGCTGAAGGCCTGCGATGAGCGACTCGGTCTGACTGCGCGGCTGATCGAGTCGATCGATGACCGCCGCCAGGCTGGCAAGATCCACCATGCGATCGGTGATTTGGTCCGGCAGCGCCTGTACTCGATTGCCTGCGGCTACCCGGATGGCAACGACGCGAGCCGACTGGGGAGTGACCCGATCCAGAAGCTGCTCTGCGGCCGGGACCCGGTGAGTGGCGAGGACCTCGCCTCGCAGCCGACGCTGTCGCGGTTCGAGAACGCGTTCGACCGGGCGGATCTGTACCGGATGGGCATCGCGCTCGCCGAGACGGTGATCGAGCGGCACCGCCGGCGCCTCAAGCGCCGGGTCAAGCGGATCACGATCGACCTCGACCCCACGGATGATCCGACGCACGGTGCCCAACAGCTCAGCTTCTTCAACGGTCACTACGACAGTTGGTGCTATCTGCCGGTGGCCGGGTTCCTGACCTTCAACGAAGAGGCCGAGCAGTACCTGTTCGCGTATGTGCTGCGACCCGGCAATGCCACCGCCTCGCTCGGGGCCATCGGGATCCTGTCGCGACTGTTGCCCCGGCTGCGGGCGGCGTTCCCCGGCGCCCGCTTGCGGGTGCGGCTCGATGGCGGCTACGCCGCGGCCGAGCTCTTCGCCTTCCTCGAGCGCGAGAACCTCGAGTACGTGGTGGCAATCGCCAAAAACAAGGTGCTCGAGCGCCGCGCCGGCCGGCTGATGGGCACCGCCCGGCGACTGTCGCGGCAGTCCCGGAGCACCGAGCACGTCTATGGCGAGTGCCGCTATGCCGCCCGCACCTGGCCGCATCGTCGCCGCGTGATCATCAAGGCCGAAGTCGTCCGTCACCCCGGCCGCGACCCCAAGAACAACCCGCGCTTCGTGGTCACGAACCTCAAAGCCTCGCCGCGGCATCTGTACGAAGCAATCTACTGTGCCCGCGGCGACGTCGAGAATAGGATCAAGGAGCTGCACCACGGCCTCGAGATCGACCGCACCAGCTGCAGCCGCTTCCTCGCCAATCAGCTCCGCGGACTCCTGACCGCCGCCGCCTACGTCCTCTATCAGGAGCTGCGCCTCAGCGCCGCGCGTACCGCTTACCGGCGCGCCCAGGTCGGTACCCTGCGCGAGAACCTGCTCAAGCTCGGCGCCTGGGTGCAATCCTCGGTGCGACGCATCGTGCTGCATCTGCCGGCGTCCTTCCCGCGCTTCCACGACTGGCAGCTCATCGCCCAAGCACTCGGCGCCGCGCCCGCTTAACGCCCTCGAACCCGCCTGCACACCGCTCGACCGCGCCGCCACTTCGCCGCGGCGAACGCCCGTCGCCAAAATCACGCCGGCCCAGCATGCTGGTGCCCAAAACCGTGCTCTACGGTCGTCGCTGCGCCCAAAATCACCGCCGCGCATCGACTCCACGCCTCGCTGACGCAATATTCCGCAACATCATCAGCTCATCCGCTCGCTTCACGAATAAGTCGGGCTAGAGAGTCTGGTCGCCGACGATCCGGTGGCTCAGCGTACCGAGGCCATCGATGCCGGCGACCACCACGTCGCCGGGCCTGAGCGGGCCGACGCCAGCCGGCGTGCCGGTGTAGATGAGGTCGCCGGGCCTGAGCTCGATGTAGGTCGAGAGCTCCGCGATGATGGCGGGGACGTCCCAGATCATGTGGGCGAGGTCCGCGCTCTGGCGCTCCGCGCCGTTGACGGTAAGCCACAGGCGGCCGCTGCGCAGGTGGCCGACGTGCGCCGCGGGATGGATCGGGGCGATGCCGGCGGAACCGTCGAAGCCCTTCGCCGTGTCCCACGGTCGGCCCTTGTCCTTGGCCGCTACCTGCAGGTCACGGCGCGTGTAGTCGTTGCCGACCGCGTAGCCGTAGACATGGCCGAGCGCGTCGGCAACCGCGAGCCGCGAGCCGGCCTTGCCGATCGCGACGACCAGCTCCGCCTCGTAATGCAGGTTCTTGGTCCGCGGCGGGTACGGCAGATCCGCGCCGTCGGCGAGCAGCGCGTCGGCGGGCTTCGAGAAGAAGATCGGCGGCTCCGCGGTCGGGTCGCGGCCCATCTCGCGGTTGTGCTCGGCGTAGTTGAAGCCGACGCAGTAGATGCGGCGCACCGGGAAGCGGCGGTCTTCCCCGAATACGGCGACCGAGGGCACTGCGTGCGGCACGACGTAGGAATGCATCGCCAGAATCCTCGAACGGCCGGCGCTCCCGGTGAGCGCCGTCGGCCCGGCATGCTACCGCAACCCCGGCAGGCTCACTCGAGCAGCACCAGCCGCGGCACCGAATCGGGGCCGGCGAAGACGAGTCCCGCCTGTCCGAACTCGCGGGCCAGCGCGCAGGCCGCGGCGCGCTCGATCCCGAGCGCGAGCACGCTCTGCTCCAGCGGCCACGCGCCGGACGGGTCGACGCCGCGGCCGGCGAGCAGGCGGTAGCCGGCGGCGCGCAAGCGCTGCTCAAGAGCGGCGCCCGCGGCGGCGTTCTCGGCCGGCGGTGCCGGCCGGCTGCCGGGGTTCCAGGCTGTCAGGAAGGCGGAGCAGTGCACGCCGTGGTTGCGATGGCAGGCGGCGAGCGCGGCGCTCGGCTCCTCGACCCTGAGGACGAAGAGCGGCGGTTGGCCGCCCACCTCATAGCGCGTCGCGCGGTAGGCGTCGACGACTGCGGGCGCAAGCGCGGACGAGACGCTCGCGCCATCGAGCGGCGCGCGCGGTCCGCAACCGGCATCGGCTCCTGCCATGGCGACGACTCTGGTGGCCTGCGCGCATGCTAGCCAATCCGACGCCCGCTCGGCACCGGTGGCATCATCGTCGCCCCCTGCCCTGCCCTGCCCGAGATTCCGCATGCGCGCCGACGTCCCGCTGCCCAAGGCCTACCTGCTGCTGAACCATGGACCGGTCACGCTCGTGTCGAGCCGCCATGCCGCGCGCAGCAACGTCATGGCGGCCTCCTGGTCGATGCCGCTCGACTTCGACCCGCCGAAGGTGGCCGTGGTGATCGACCGCAACACCCTGACGCGCGAGCTCGTGAACGCCTCGGGCGAATTCGCGCTCAACGTGCCGCCACAGTCGTTGGCGGACACGGTGGTCGGCGTCGGGACGGTGTCCGGCCGCGAGGCAGACAAGTGGTCGCGCTTTGGCCTCGGGACCGTGGCCGCGACACGGATCGCGGCACCGCTGGTCGCGGGCTGCGTCGCCTGGCTCGAATGCCGGGTGCTCGAGGAACGCGCGACCGAGCAGAGGCACGACCTGTTCCTCGCCGAGGTCGTCGCCGCCTCGGCCGACGACCGGGTGTTCAGCGGCGGTCGCTGGCACTTCGAGGACGACGCACTGCGCACGATCCACTACGTCGCCGGCGGGCAGTTCTTCGCGACCGGCGCGATGCGCGCCGTGACCGCCGGGCCGTAAGGGCCCGCGGTCAGAGATCGGTGGACTTGCGGCTCGAGCCGCGGGCTTTGTCGACCGGATATTTCAGGGCGTTGATCGCGAGCTTGTCGCGGGCGGCCGCGGCGAGGTCGACGCCGAGCTCGTCCGCGAGACGCACGAGGTAGAGCAGCACATCGGCCAGTTCCTCGCGGACCTTGTCGTGCTCGCTCGACGGCAGTTGGCGCGAGGCCTCCGCCGACAGCCACTGGAAGTGCTCCATCAGCTCCGCCACCTCGACGCTGAGCGCCATCGCCAGGTTCTTCGGCGCGTGGAACTGCCGCCAGTCGCGATCCGCGGCGAACTCGCGCAGTCGATCGCGAAGCTCCACAAGCGGGTCAGGGGCCGTCATGGGGTGCGCTCGGCCAGCGCCCGCTCGAGCGCCGCGATGCGCGTCTGCGCGCTCGCAAGCGCGCGGCCGAGGTCGGCCAGGCGGAGCTTCGCGATCTCGCCGTCGCGCACCGTCTGCTCGGCCGCCGCGAGCCGGGTCCTGAGCGCGTCGGTCTCGCGCGCCCAGCGCTGCTGGTGCACCCGCTCGCGCTCCTCGGCGAGGTCAGCGCGGGCGATCGCCGCCTCGCGCGAGTCATCGCTGGAGGTCGGCGTCCCGGTGAGCGGCAGCGCCGCGCCGCGCGGGGCGCGCTGCGATTCGTGGACCAGGCGATAGACGCGTGCGACACCGCCGCGTGCGCCATAGCGTGCCGCCAGCAGGTTGCGTACCGCGACGCCGGTCACCCGCTCGCCGCTTGCGGTGACTTCGCGGATCGCGGCACGGATCGATTCTTCGGTGAGGAGCGGAGGTCGCATGGAAAACATCATAGTCCAGTTAGGGAAAACTTTCCGTAATCTCCCGGGCGAGTGTGAAACAGCTCACAATTAAGGGGCCATCCAAAGGTACTTATCGTTTTAAGTCAAATGCTTAGTCATAGGTATTGTTCCACGAAGTGTTCCACGCTGAGACCTTGAACTGGCGCTGGCCGGCGCAATATCGCAGTGCAGCAAGGAGGTGTGTATGGGCATTCTCGAACTCCTCGCCGGCGCGTTCATCGTCAGCGTTCCGGCGCTCGTGCTTGCCGACGCGTTTGACGAACGCAGCGGTCAAGGCGAGTAACGCGTCCGCGTCAGGCGGCGAAGCGATCCGGTGCCGGGCTCCGGTCCGGATCGCCCTCCTCTGCGGGATCTTTCCCGGTTGCATCGTCACGCCAACGGCCTCCGGCCTGTGTCTTTGAGTTTCCAGATTCCCAAGAACGTCTATTCCTAGATCCGTACTGCAGCGCTGCAGGGCACGGGCAGCGCGCGCCGCAGGCTCCAGTCCGGCGGCATCCGGTGCGGGCTTGACCACGCCCCTTCGCGGATCTTCTTGAGGGCGATGTTGAGCGCGAGCGGTACCGGGTATTTGGCGAGCGCGCCCTCCTCCGCGGCGAACACCACCTCGCCGAGCAGGCCCGCGGACGGCTGTTCCATGCGCGCCTCGGCGAGCGTTCTCAGGCCCTTCTCGACCTTCAGGACCTCGAGCGCCGTCAGCCGGCGCGGGCCGCTCGGCGCGACGGCTACGGCGGCGGCGGCGGCCGTTGCCGGCCGGGCGCGGGACAGCGATTCGAGGGTCACCAGCACGTGGCCGCGCTCCTCCGGCGCGAGCCGGGTATCGGCGTCGAACTCGAGCGTCGTGCGCCGGTGGGCGCTGGCTGTGGCGAAACGGCTGCGCTCGCCTGCCGACAGTCTGGCGAAGATCTGCCGGGATTCCTCGCGGTTTGGCGCGCTCGCTGCGGGCGCCCGCAGCGCCAAGGCCGCGGTCGGGGCCAGTGCTGCCGGGGCCGTGCTTTCCGCGTTTTCCGGGGCCTTTCCGGCGCGACGGTTCGGCTCGCGCGCGAGGCCCGTGACCACCTCCTTGGGCAAGCGGACCTCGGTGACGGCGGTGGCCTGCTGGAAGGGGTTGCGGGGATCGCGGCCGGGATCCTCGCGGCGCAACAGCCCGAGCCGCTTCAGCAGCTGGTAGGCGCGCGTGACGGTCGCCGGGTCCAGGCAGCACTCGCGGGCCACCGCGCGCAACGGGACCTGGCTGCACCAGGTGCCGTTCTGCGCCCCGAGGTCCCAGTGGTACCAAAACACCCGTTCGGCGGAGGCCGGCAGGCCCTGGCCCCAGACCCACCGCTCAAGCGGTTTAGGGCGCATCGTGAAGTATTTGTCGCGCATCAAGGTGGCCCGTGGGTCCCTCGAGATTTCCATCGGCATGACCAATCCCTCGCCCATTCAGACGATTTGCAAAAAACCCGGGGATTGGGCGGTTTTGGCCTTGACCGACCGGAACGGTCGTCCTAACCTTCGAACTGCCAGGTTTGAGAGGTTAGTGGCGGTTTCCGCTGCTCAATCCCCAAACACGAGAAAGGCCCCGCAAGGGGCCTTTTTCATTTGGGTGGTGTCATCGAGGAATCCTCCTTCGGCGTTGGCACGGGTTCCTGTAGGCACCCTGTTTTCAGGGCCCCAGAAACGGCGAAGGCCGGTGTGACCGGCCTTCGTGTTGAGCTGTTTTTTGGCCTCCGCGGCGGAGGCTCGGGGCGGTGCCCCGGCGGGTTATGCACGCGTACATAGTCGTCGCCGCCGACCGGCCGGAGGCGGTTATGCACGCGTACATAAACGGCCGGACGGTTCATGACTTGACCCGCTTGGTGAGCCAGCGCGTCAGGTGTTCCTTGAGCTCGTCGCGGGCCTCGGCGGCGAGCGCCTTGTCGACCAGGCTGCCGAACTTGAGCATCAGCCCGTCGCCGCGCTGGCCCATCGTGTAGAGCGTCTTGCCGCGGACCTTGACGGTCTCGGTCTTGGCAGCGCGCGCCTCGCGCCGGGGCGTCGCCGCCGCGACGAGCTCGCGAAGCACGAGCTGCGGGTCGCGGGGCAGGGGACGGCCGGCAATCTCGGCGGCCGCTCCGAGCACCCGGATCTCGCCCGTCTTGAGAGCGAGGGCCAGATCGCGGGCCCAACGCAGCGCAATGCCGCGCGGATCACCGAATGCCCCGAGCACGACCTCGGGAAGCGTAGCGATCCGGACGTATGTCGATATCACGCTCTGGTCGAGTCCGACCGCGGCGGCGATCTCACCCTGGGTCTTGAAGCAGCCGGCGTCGAGCCAGGAGGCGTACATCTGGCCGTATTCGTAGGGCGAGAGATCGCTGCGAGCGAAGTTCTCGCTGTGCATCTTGAGCACGTGCTCGCGGGCATCGGCGGCGCTCGCGTCGAGCAGCGCGAGCACCCGAAAGCCGCCGTCGAGCTCGACGTCGAGCGCAAGCGCCACGGCGTGACGCCGGTGGCCGTAGACGATCTCGTAGTCCTGCTTGGCATCGCCGGCCAGTGGCCGGACCCGAATCGGGTCCAGCTGACCGCGCCGGCCGATGTCGTCCTTCAGGGAGACGAAGGCCGGATCCTTGGGATCCAGGCTGCGCTCGTGCCGATTGGCGAATTCGCTGGCCCGGATCCGCTTCGGATCAAGCCGCAGCACCACCATGCCGGCGGCGCGCTCCGCCTCGAGGCGCTCGATCGCCTCCTTCTGGCGGGAGATCGTCTGGCCGGCCCCCTCGATCATCGCCTGGCCGAGCTTGGTCGGCGTCGAGTAGGTGCGGGCGGCCGGGGCGATCGCACCCAGCGTGCCGGACTTGATCGCGGCGTCCAGGTCGTCAAGGACGTCGTCGCCGACCGAGCGGCGGTCCTTGGTGTTCACTTGGCCGCCCCGGCGCGGCCCTCGACCAGCCAGTGCTCGCGCACCAGCGCCTCGATCTCCTCGTTGACGTCGTCGAGGAATTCCATCGCGCGCCGCAGCGTGCGCCGGTCGCCGACGAAGGATTCGTAGGCTGTCTGCATGTCCGGGCCTGTGCGCAGCGCCGCCGACAGCGCCAGGTTCTTGGCGATCACAGTCCCGGGGAAGCCCTTGCGAACCCAGCGCTCGATTTGCTGGTGCACCTTGTTGTTCGGCTCGAACTTCGACAGCAGGATGCGCACGAAGTCGAAGGCTTTTTCGCGGCCCTCGTACTGGTTGATCACGTCGAGGTTGGACGTGAGCATCCGCAGGAACAGCGCCGCCGACGCGAAATCCATCATCGCCGGCGTCAGCGGCACGAGCAGGCCGGTGGCCGCGAACAGCGCGTTCATCGTGATGAAGCCCTGTGCGGGCGGCGTGTCGATAACGACGATGTCGTAGCGATCGCCGAGCGCCTCGAGACCCTCGAGCAGCGGCCGGTAGAAGACGAAGCCGGTTTCGCCGCCCTGGCGCTTGGCGAGCGCGAATTCCGCGTCCGAGAGCGCGAGGTTCGCCGGAATCAGATCGAGGCCGTGCCAGTGGGTCTTGCGGATGATGTCGGCGAGCCGCGGCGTGTCGCCCATGAAGAACGGCAGGGCCGTCGCCTCATCCGGCACGTCGCTGTCCGGCAAGAGGCCGAACAGCGTCGTCAGGCTCGCCTGCGGATCGAGATCAACCGCGAGCGTCCGATAGCCGCGGAGCGCGAAGTACTGCGCGAGATGGATGGCCGCGCTGGTCTTGCCGACGCCGCCCTTGAAGTTGGCCACGGTGACCACCGCCTGACGGCTGCCCGCGCCGCGCCAGGGGAGGGTGCCGGCATACCGCCGGAATTCCTCTACGTCCTTGAGCGTGAACAGCCGCTTGCGCCCCGAGGCATCACCCTTCGGCAGATCCTTGGTCTGGATCGCGTACTCGAGCGTCTTGCGCGGCATCGGCACGAGCTCTGCGACCTCGGTCAGCGTATAGCGCCGCGGAGTCTTTTCGAGGTTCGGGGCGAGGGCCCGATTGCGGGCGAGGGCGAGGATGCCCTGCGCGACGGTCGTCATCTGGCCGAGCGCCTCGATCCCGATGGTCTGGGGGTGACTGGCCGGGGTCGACAGATCCTCCTCAAGGGAGGCCTCCAACTCAGCCACGGTGGCACTCTCGGTCAATTCAACCCCCATCCCGGTCCAATGTAACATGGCCGATGTTATATCAAGTCGCCATCAGGACACAATTCGCCGTCAGAGGTGGCTGTCGCCAGGTATCACGGCGAAGGCTCCAGAGCGCCAGGAGCCGGATAGTAACGCCTAAACTTGGCGTGTGCACGCGGAAATAGAACGGCCGGACGGTTGTTTACCGTTCTTCTTCCTGATCACGTCAGGGGGTCGTTCGACGGCTTTCCGATCGCGGCGGCGACGCCGCCGCTGTTGGCGGATCCGT
The DNA here is from genome assembly GCA_025355105.1 of Pseudomonadota bacterium. Classification (GTDB taxonomy): domain Bacteria; phylum Pseudomonadota; class Gammaproteobacteria; order Steroidobacterales; family Steroidobacteraceae; genus CAIKZZ01. Next base: position 14,694 of record JANYAE010000005.1, read on the forward strand.
CGGCCTGTCGAAACGGTCTAGCTTCGTGAGCACGATCGAACATCCGCGCCAGGCGAGCAGCGCGGCGGACGATCGCGAGCGCAACGGCGTCTGAGGAGCAACTTCGGCAGCGGATGAGCGCGACTGTATGTTTATAAGGGATATCCGGTTAGCTCCACAAGTGGCATTCTGCGCCGATGGGGTCGATGGAAAGAGAGGCGGTTGCGGGCGCGGATTATCCGAGCACGTGGACGGAGTTTCTGGACTGGTTTGGGGAGGAGTCGGCCTGCGAGCG
>JANYAE010000014.1 GCA_025355105.1 Pseudomonadota bacterium
CGCGTAGACTGCGCGACCCGCCGACGCTTGACGGGCAATCCAGGCAGATCCTGAACGTTTCTGCCGCTATTTGACCAAGAGGTCCTGACATGGCTAACCAGAACATCCGCATCCGGCTGAAGGCCTTCGATCACCGCCTGATCGACAATTCGGCCCGTGAAATCGTCGAGACGGCCAAGCGCACCGGCGCGACCGTCCGCGGCCCCGTGCCGCTGCCCACCAAAATGGAGCGCTTCACGATCCTGGTCTCGCCGCACGGCGACAAGGACGCCCGGGACCAGTACGAGATCCGCACGCATAAGCGCCTGATGGATATCCTGAATCCGACTGACAAGACGGTCGACGCGCTGATGAAGCTCGAGCTTCCGGCCGGCGTCGATGTCCAAATCAAGCTGAACTGAGCTCGCGGCAGGCCGTCAACGGCCTGGGCAGGGCGGCCGCTTGCCGCCTCGCCCGGCTGCCGGCCCGCTGCTGGCCCTGCCTGCTGCCGACGGCTAATCTCCCCCGTCCCGGTCAGGCTGCGGCCTGGAGCATTCGCCGGCGCCAAGGCGGCCCGCGACTCGCCCCCGACAGGACGCCGCAACGACCTTTCGACCGGCGGAGGGGCAACATCCGAATCGGATCGATGACGATGGCGGCGGCGCTGGCGTCGCTCACGGCGTGCGTCGCGCAGCCGACGAGCCCTGCCAGCCCGGCTGCAGCGCCCTCGGCAGCAGCAACGCCGGCCGTGCAGGCGGCGGACGCGAAATACGCCGAGTTCGTGAAGTACGCCCAGGGACAGGGCTACAAGCGCGTCAGGACGAACGACAAAGAGGTCTGGTGTCGGGACGAAGCCTAGCTGGGGTCACGCTTCGAGCGGCAGTCGTGCGCCACGGAGGCGACGATTGCGGAGATGCAGCGCCAGGCCGCCGATGCACGGGAGCAACTGCGCAAGGGCGGCTCGCAGGGCTGCCCGGCGATGGGCTGCAACTAGGCGTCGTGCCGGCCAGCGCGCCGCGCGAGCGGGCCTGCGGCTCGGCCGGTGCATGAACGAGCGGACGCTGCGGCAATCACCGTCGAGATCCAGGCGGTCTCTTGGGCAGACTGGTCTGCGAGGCAGATCAGTCCGTTCGGCCGGCCTGGAGACTCGACGTGAGAACTGCTCAGACGATGATCGCGACGACGGTGGCGGTACTCGCCGCGTGTAGCGCGCAGCCGACGGCGCGGGCCCCGGCAAGCGCACCGGTGGCGGCCGCCGTGCCGGCCGCGGCGGCTGCAGCCATCCGGGCAACCGACGAGAAGTACGCGACCTTCGTCCGTTGGGCGCGCGCCGAGGGTTACCGGCCGGTCCAAAAGAACGGCCGCGAGCTCTTCTGGTGCCGGGAAGGCTCCGCGCTCGGTTCGCGCCTTGTGCGGCAGGCGTGCATCGGCGATCCGAAGGATGCGGACGTGGCGCTCCATGCGGACGACGTGCCGGGACAAGGCGGACAGGGCGAGTAAATCGATCGACGGCCGGCCGGTCGCGATGAGGTTGGGCGCTGGGGAATCAAGTTAGCGAGCGACCCCGGCGAGGGCGCGATGGAGGCCGCCGTCGGCCGGCCCCGCCGCCCGCACCGGCGCCGCGAGGCCCGGATCCGCGCGAATGGCCTGCTTGCAAAGGCCGAAAAAGCCAATTAGCATACGCGGCTCACTTTGGCTCGCCCTCCCGGGCGCGCCGTCCGTAGGTCGACCCAGACAGCCCTTCGCGGCACAGGCCGTGATGTCGGCGCGGGGTCGAAACCGCGGTCCGGTTACCGGGACGAGTTGACGTGTCAAGGACTTATGGATGCCCCCGGGCGCGGTCGACGGCCGCGAGCAGGGGTGGTTGCGAAGTGCCAGGCGCCAATTGCAGCGGCTGGACGTAAAGAGGGAAAGACCCAATGAGCCTGAAGCATGGCTTGGGGCTGGTAGGCCGCAAGCGCGGCATGACGCGCGTCTTCACCGACGCGGGCGAGACGGTCCCGGTGACCGTCATCGAAGCGCTGCCTAACCGCGTAACCCAGATCAAGAATCCCGAGACCGACGGCTACCGCGCCGTGCAGGTCACGGTCGGCAGCCGGCGCGCGTCGCGCGTCACCAAGGCTGTTGCCGGCCACTACGCCAAGGCGAACGTCGCCCCCGGCGAGTCGATGATGGAATTCCGCCTCGAATCCGGCGAGGGTGCCGACCTCAAGTCCGGCGCCGAGCTCAAGGTCGACATGTTCAGCGCCGGCCAGGTCGTCGATGTGACCGGCACGACCATGGGCAAGGGCTTCGCCGGCGTGATGAAGCGTCACAACTTTGCGGGCGGCATGGCCACCCACGGCGCCTCGCTCGTGCACCGCGTGCCGGGCTCAATCGGCCAGCGCCAGACGCCGGGCCGCGTGTTCCAGGGCAAGCGCATGTCCGGCCACATGGGCGTGCAGCGCCGCACCACCGAGAACCTCAAGGTCGTCGAGGTGGATGCCGAGCGCAACCTGCTCCTGATCCGCGGCGCGGTTCCGGGCACCGAGGGCGGCACCGTCATCGTGCGGCCGTCGGTCAAGGTCAAGGGCCAGGCGCGTCGCAAGCGCGTCCAGCCGGCCAAGAAGTAAAGCCGAGGCACCCCCATGAAGCTCAAGGTCGTGAATGCCGGGGCAGGCAGCGCGGAACTCGAACTGGCCGATGCCACGTTCGCGCGTGAATTCAACGAGTCGCTGGTCCACCAGGTCGTGACCGCCTACATGGCCGCCGGCCGCGCCGGCACCAAGGCGCAGAAGACCAAGGCCGAAGTGCGCGGCGGTGGCCGCAAGCCGCACGCCCAGAAGGGCACCGGCAGCGCACGCGCCGGCAGCATCCGCAGCCCGATCTGGGTCGGCGGTGGCCGCGCCTTCGCCGCGCGCCCGCGCGACTACAGCCAGAAGGTCAATCGCAAGATGTACCGCGGCGCGCTGCAGGCGATGCTCTCCGAGCTCGCCCGCACCGGGCACCTGGTGGTCATTCCGTCGATCGAGCTCGAGGCACCGAAGACCAAGCTGCTCGCGGCCCGTCTCAAGGAGCTTGAGCTCGGCAACGTTCTGATCGTCGTCGAGGCCTTCGAGGAAAAGCTGTTCCTCGCGGCCCGTAACCTGCCGTCGGTCGAGGTCCTCACCGTCGCGCAGCTCGATCCCGTCAGCCTCGCGCGCCACGACAAGGTCCTCGCGACCGTCGCCGCGCTCAAGATGCTCGAGGAGCGACTGGCATGAGCGCCCCCAAGACGCCGAAGACGGCCAAGGCGGTCGCCGCCAAGACCCCGAAGACTGCCAAGGCAGTCGCCGCCAAGAAGGCTGCGAAGGCCACCGCCAAGGCGGCGGCGCCGCAAGCCGCGAAGGCCGCCATCCAGGCCAGCGAGCGACTGATCAACCTGCTGATCGCGCCGCACGTGTCGGAGAAGGCCGCGCGCGCCGGCGAGAAGCACAACCAGTTCGTCTTCCGCGTCCAACTTGATGCGACGAAGCCGGAGATCGCCAAGGCCGTGGAGCTCATGTTCTCGGTCGAGGTGGAGGCCGTCCAGGTCGTCAACGTCGGCGGCAAGCAGAAGCGCTTCGGCGCCTCCTTCGGCCGGCGCTCGGACTGGAAGAAGGCGTATGTGAGCCTGAAGGCAGGCCAGACGATCGACCTCACCGGCGCGGCGAAGGCCTGAGCGGCCTCGAGACTGTAAAGGGCAAGAGCCATGGCAATGATCAAACTGAGGCCGACGTCACCGGGCACGCGATTCGTCGTGAAGCCCGACCGTTCGCACCTCCATAAGGGCAAGGGCTTCGCGCCGCTGCTCGTGTCGCAGAACTCGACCGGCGCGCGCAACAGCTCCGGCCGGATCACCACGCGCCACAAGGGCGGCGGTCACAAGCAGAAGTACCGGATCATCGACTTCCGCCGCGACAAGGACGGCGTCGTCGGCGTCGTCGAGCAGCTCGAGTACGATCCGAACCGCACCGCGCACATCGCCCTGGTCCTGTACAAGGACGGCGAGCGCCGCTACATCCTCGCGCCGAAGGGCCTGAAGGCGGGCGACGAGGTGCTCTCGGGCGCCGAGGCGCCGATCAAGGCCGGCAACGCGATGCAGTTGCGGCACATCCCGGTCGGCAGCTCGGTGCACAACATCGAGCTCAAACCCGGCAAGGGCGGCCAGATTGCGCGCGCGGCCGGCAACTCGGCGCAATTCACCGCCCGCGAAGGCCTGCACGCGTTGATCCGGCTGAAGTCCGGCGAGATCCGCAAGGTGCACATCGACTGCCGCGCGACGATCGGCGAGGTCGGCAACGACGAGCACAACCTGCGCGTGTTCGGCAAGGCCGGCGCCAAGCGCTGGCGCGGCATCCGCCCGACCGTCCGCGGCGTCGTGATGAACCCGGTCGATCACCCGCACGGCGGTGGCGAGGGCAAGTCTGGCCAGGGTAACCCGCACCCGGTGTCGCCGTGGGGCTGGCAGACCAAGGGCAAGAAGACCCGCCACAACAAGCGCACGAGCTCGTCGATCGTGTCGCGCCGCAAGTAACCCGAGGCTCCCAACGTGCCACGTTCACTGAAGAAAGGTCCGTTCGTCGATCTGCCCCTCGCGAAGAAGGTGCAGATTGCGGCCGCGAAGAACGACCGTCGCCCGATCAAGACCTGGTCGCGCCGCTCGATGGTCACGCCCGAGATGGTGGGTCTCACGATCGCCGTCCACAACGGCCGCAACCACGTGCCGGTGCTGATGACCGAGAACATGGTCGGCCACAAACTCGGCGAGTTCGCCCCGACGCGCACCTTCAAAGCGCACGGCGGCGATCGCAAGGCGTCGACGGAGTCATAAGGCCATGCAGACCTTCGCCAAGCTGCGCCACGCGCGCATCTCCCCGCAGAAGTGCCGCCTGGTCGCGGACGTCGTCCGTGGCAAGCCGGTCGGTCTCGCGCTCGCGACGCTGAAGTTCATGCCCAAGAAGGGCGCGGAGCTGGTGCTCAAGGTGCTCGAGTCGGCGATCGCCAACGCCGAGCACAACCACAACGCCGACATCGACGAGCTCAAGGTGTCGCGCATCGAGATCGACACGGCCCCGACGCTGAAGCGCTTCACCGCGCGCGCGAAGGGTCGTGGTAACCGGATCGTGAAGCGCAACAGCCACATCACGGTCTACGTAGCGGATGCGGCCAAGTAGGCCGAGGACTAGACAAACATGGGCCAGAAAGTACATCCGACCGGCATCCGCCTGGGCATCACCAAGGACTGGACTTCGAAGTGGTACGCCCACTCGAAGAACTTTCCGGCGCTGGTGCACACCGATTTCCTGGTGCGCGAATTCCTGAAGAAACGCCTCGCCGAAGCCTCGGTCAGCCGCATCTACATCGAGCGCGCCGCGCGCCGCGTGAACATCACGATCCACACGGCCCGGCCGGGCATCGTGATCGGCAAGAAGGGCGAGGACATCGAGAAGGTGCGCGCCGAAGTCGCGCGCCGCATGAAGCTGCCGGTGCAGGACGTGCGCCTGAACATCGCCGAGATCAGGAAGCCCGAGCTCGACGCGCAGCTGGTCGCCGAGGGCATCGCACAGCAGATCGAGAAGCGCGTGATGTTCCGCCGCGCGATGAAGCGCGCCGTGACCAACACCATGCGCAGCGGCGCGCTCGGCATCAAGGTCCGCGCCTCCGGCCGCCTCAACGGCGCCGAGATCGCGCGCACCGAGTGGAGCCGCGAGGGCCGCATCCCGCTGCACACCTTCCGCGCCGACATCGACTACGGCCTGGCCGAGGCGCGCACGACCTACGGCGTGATCGGCGTCAAGGTCTGGATCTTCAAGGGCGAGGTGTTCGACAAGGCGCATCTCGAAGCCGAGGCCGCGGACGCGGCGGCGATCGCCGCCGCGCAGCCCGAGCCGGCACCGGCCGTCTAAGCCCGCGAACCGGAATCACGACCATGATGCAGCCAAAGCGAACCAAGTATCGCAAGCAGTTCAAGGGCTCGAACTCGGGCGCTGCCTACCGCGGCAGCACCGTCGCGTTCGGCACGTACGCGCTCAAGGCGACCGACCGCGGCCGGATGACGGCTCGCGAGATCGAGGCCGCGCGTCGTGCGATGACCCGCTACGTCAAGCGCGGCGGCCAGATCTGGATCCGCGTGTTTCCGGACATCCCGGTGACCGCGAAGCCGCTCGAAGTGCGCATGGGCAGCGGCAAGGGCAACGTCGAGTTCTGGGTCGCGCGCGTGCTGCCCGGCAAGGTGCTGTTCGAGATGGAAGGCATCAGCGAGACGGACGCGCGCGAGGCCTTCCGCCTCGCCGCCTCCAAGCTGTCGCTGCCGACCGTGTTCGTGAAGCGCCAGGTGCGCTGAACAGGATGCACGAGGAACGCTCATGAGCTTCAAGGATATCGTCAAGCGGACGCCGGCCGAGCTGCAGGAGGAACTCCTGAAGCTGCGCCGCGAGCAGTTCAACCTGCGCATGGCCTCGGCTGCCGGTCAGCCGGCCAAGCCCGATCAGTTCGGCAAGGTCAAGAAGAGCATCGCGCGCGTGAAGACGGCGCTCAGCCAGCAGCGCCTCGGAGGTAAGGTCTGATGTCCGCCGAGATTTCTAGCGGTACGCCCGCGGTAAAAGCCGAGCACACGCTCACCGGTCGCGTGACCAGCATCAAGATGGATAAGACCATCGCGGTCTCGATCGAGCGCCTCGTGAAGCACTCGAGCTACGGCAAGTACGTGCGGCGCACGACCAAGCTGCTGGCGCACGACGAGAAGAACGAGTGCAAGGAGGGCGATACGGTCGCGATTGCGCCGTGCCGTCCGCTGTCGCGGCGCAAGAGCTGGACGCTCGTGCGCGTGGTCGAGCGCGGCGCACGCTGAAGAACTGAGGGGATACCGAAATGATTCAGATGCGGACCCTGCTCGCGGCAGCCGACAACAGCGGCGCGCGCAGCTTGATGTGCATTAAGGTGCTGGGCGGATCGAAGCGGCGCTACGCGAGCGTGGGCGACGTCATCAAGGTCAGCGTCAAGGACGCGATCCCGCGCGGCAAGGTCAAGAAGGGTGAGGTCTACGACGCCGTCGTCGTACGCACCCGCTTCGGGGTGCGGCGCGCCGATGGCTCGCTGATCCGCTTCGACGGCAACGCCGCGGTGCTGCTGACGAACAAGCTCGAGCCGATCGGAACCCGCATCTTCGGGCCCGTGACGCGCGAGCTCCGCACCGCGCAGTTCATGAAGATCATCTCTCTCGCGCCCGAGGTCCTGTAAAGGACGCTCGGCAAAGAGACGGGGACAGGAACATGCATCGAATTCGCAAGGGCGACCAGGTCATCGTGACGACTGGGCGCGACAAGGGCCGACAGGGCACCGTGATCCGCGTGCTCGAGGACGACCATGTCGTCATCGAGAACGTCAACATGGTGAAGAAGCACCAGAAGCCGAATCCGCAGCAGGGCGTGCCCGGCGGAATCGTGCAGAAGGAGGCGCCGATTCACGTCTCCAACGTGATGATCTTCAACCCGGCGACCAAGAAGGGCGATCGCGTCGGCTTCAAGCAGCTCGACGACGGCCGCAAGGTCCGCGTCTTCAAGTCGAACGGCGAGGTCGTCGACGCTTAACCGCGTCGCACCTCACGCAACCGGACACAGGACACGAGCGTCATGACGACCAGGCTTCAGAAGCACTACCAAGCAGTGATCGTGCCCCACCTCATGCAGGAGCTGGGCCTCAAGAACCCTATGCAGGTTCCGAAGATCGAGAAGATCACGATCAACATGGGCGTTGGCGAGGCCGTTGCCGACAAGAAGCTGATCGACAACGCGGTCGGCGACCTGGTGAAGATCACCGGCCAGAAGCCGCTGGTCACCAAGTCGAAGAAGTCGATCGCGACCTTCAAGCTGCGCGCCGGCCTCGCGATCGGCGCCAAGGTCACGCTGCGCGGCGCGCGCATGTACGAATTCCTCGATCGCCTGATCAGCATCGCCATGCCGCGAATCCGCGACTTCCGCGGCGTTTCGGCACGCTCCTTCGACGGCCGTGGCAACTACAACTTCGGCGTCAAGGAACAGATCATTTTCCCCGAGATCCAGTACGACCAGGTCGACAAGGTGCGGGGCATGGACATCACGATTACGACGACGGCGATTGACGACAAGGCGGGCAAGGCCCTGCTGACGGCGTTCAACTTCCCCTTCCGCAAGTAAGTCGCAAGCAGTCTGCAAAGGTAACGGCAATGGCCAAGACCAACATGCTCCAGCGCGAGAAGCGCCGCGAGGCTCTCGCCAAGAAACACGCGGTGAAGCGTACCAAGCTCCGCGCGATCATCCGTGATCCGAAGAGTTCGCACGAACAGCGTGATGCGGCGCAGGAGAGCCTGCAGAAGATGCCGCGCGATTCGAACCCGAACCGCCAGCGCAACCGCTGCTCGGTGACCGGTCGCTCGCGGGGCGTCTACCGGAAGTTCGGCCTGGGGCGCCAGAAGCTGCGCGAGGCCACGATGAAGGGCGAGATTCCCGGTTTGCGCAAGGCGAGCTGGTGAGGGTGCATAGATGAGCATGACCGATCCGATTGCCGACTTCATCACGCGTATCCGCAACGGCCAGGCCGCGCGCAAGACCGAGATCACCTGTGCGAGCTCGAAGCTCAAGGTGTCGATCGCGCAGGTTCTCCGTGACGAGGGTTACGTGGGCAACTTCTCAACCCAGGTTGACGGGGGCAAGACGACCCTGACGGTACAGCTCAAGTACCACGAGGGCCGTCCGGTCATCGAACGCATCGAGCGCGTCAGCCGGCCCGGACTGCGGGCGTATCGTGGCAAGGCCGCGTTGCCGAAGGTGCTGGGTGGCCTTGGCATCGCGATCGTCTCGACCTCGGCCGGCGTCATGACGGACCGCCAGGCGCGCCGCGTCGGCCAGGGCGGCGAAGTCCTGTGCGTGGTCTCGTAGAGGATCGACTATGTCCAGAGTTGCAAAGAAACCCGTCCCGCTGCCGCAAGGCGTGACCGCAACGGTCGCCGCCGACGCCGTGACGCTGAAAGGCGCCAAGGGCTCGCTGTCGCTGAAGCTGGTCGCCGGCGTGTCGGTCGCGCAGGACAAGCAGACGCTGACCGTGCAGGCCGGCACCGCCGAGCTCAACGCGATCGCCGGCTCCACCCGCGCGCATCTGGCCAACATGGCCACCGGCGTCAGCAAGGGCTATGACCGCAAGCTCGAGTTGGTCGGCGTCGGGTACCGCGCCGCAGTGGCGGGCAAGGCATTGAACCTGACGCTGGGCTTCTCGCACCCCGTCGTGTTCGCGATCCCGGACGGGATCACGATCGAGACGCCGAGTCAGACGGAGATCGTCATCAAGGGCATGGACCGCCAGATGGTCGGCCAGGTCGCGGCGAAGATCCGCGGCTTCCGCCCGCCGGAGCCCTATAAGGGCAAGGGCGTGCGCTACTCGGGCGAGAAGATCGAACTCAAGGAAGCCAAGAAGAAGTAAGGCGCCATGAAAAAGATCATCGACAAAAAGTCTCAGCGCCTGCGGCGCGCCGCCCGTACCCGGGCGAAGATCCGCGAACTGCGCGTTGCCCGTCTGACGGTGCACCGCACGCCGCAGCACATGTACGCGCAGATCATCGACGCCGAGGGCGGCAAGGTGCTCGTCAGCGCATCGACCGTGCAGGATGCCGTGAAGGGCGACCTCAAGGGCACCGGCAACGTCGCGGCGGCGGTAGCCGTCGGCAAGGCGATCGCTGAGCGCGCCAAGGCCGCCGGCATCACGACCGTTGCGTTCGACCGAGCGGGTTTCCGCTACCACGGCCGCGTCAAGGCGCTGGCCGATGCTGCCCGCGAGGGCGGGCTCGTTTTCTAGGCACGATTTCCAGGCAGGGATCCAACCATGGCGAGACCCGAAAAGACGTCCAGCGGCGACGACCTGATCGAGAAGCTGGTCGCGGTCAACCGCACGGCGAAGGTCGTGAAGGGCGGCCGGCAGTTCGGCTTCACGGCGCTGACGGTGGTCGGCGACGGAGCCGGTCGCGTCGGCTTCGGCTACGGCAAGGCGCGTGAAGTGCCGACCGCGATCGCGAAGGCGATGCAGCAGGCCCGCAAGAACATGCTGAGCGTGCCGCTGCGCGAGGATTCGATCCACTACGCAGTCAAGGGCGCCCACGGCACGACGCGCGTGTACATGCAGCCTGCCTCCGGCGGTACCGGCGTGATCGCCGGCGGCGGCATGCGCGCGGTGTTCGAGTGCGCCGGCGTGCGCAACGTGCTCGCCAAGAGCTACGGCTCGCGCAACCCGATCAACGTCGTGCGCGCCACGTTCAACGCGCTGTCGCGCATCGCCTCGCCCGACTCGATCGCGGCCAAGCGCGGCAAGACGGTCGAAGAGATCCTGGCCTGAGGCCGGGGACGCGTTTCCAAGGAACCGAGCATGAGCGGCAAGATCAAAGTCACGCAGAAGCGCAGCACCGCCGGGCAGCTGAAGAACATCCGGGCGTCGGTACGCGGCCTCGGGCTGCGCCGCATCGGTCACTCGGTGGTGGTGCTCGACACCGCGCCGAACCGCGGCATGATCAACACCGCCACGCACCTGCTCGCGGTCGAAAAGGCCTGAGGACGTCAGAGTCATGAAACTCAACAGCATGAGCCCCGCCGAGGGCAGCAAGAAGACGCGGTTGCGCGTCGGCCGCGGCGCGTCCGCCGGCCAGGGCAAGACCTGCGGCCGCGGCGTCAAGGGCCAGCGCGCCCGCAAGGGTGGCTACCACAAGGTCGGCTTCGAGGGCGGCCAGATGCCGCTGCAGCGGCGCCTGCCGAAGATGGGTTTCCGCTCCAAGGTCAAGGCCACCCGCGCGGAGATCACGCTCGAGACGCTGACCAAGATCGCCGCCAAGAACGGCGGTGCGGTCGATCTCGCCTCGCTGAAGGCGGCGAGCGCGGTCCCGGCCGGCATCGCCAAAGTCAAGGTCATCCTGTCGGGCGCGGTCACCGCGGCCGTCATCGTCCGCGGCCTCGCCGCGACCAAGGGTGCCCGCGCAGCGATCGAGGCGGCCGGCGGCCGCATCGAGTAAGCGACAGTGGTTGCAACGGGACAAAATCCGATGGCCGGGCTCGGGGACGCGACGCGTTTCACCGAGATTCGGCAGCGTCTGCTGTTCCTGCTCGGCGGGCTGATCGTCTATCGGATCGGCACCTTCATTCCGACGCCGGGCATCGACCCGATCGCGCTCGCGAAGTTCTTCCAGGAGCAGGAGGGCACGATCCTCGGCCTGTTCAACATGTTCTCCGGCGGCGCGTTGTCACGGCTGTCGATCTTCGCGCTCGGCGTGATGCCGTACATCTCGGCCTCGATCATCATCCAGATGGTTGCCGTGGTGTACCCGCCGTGGGCGGAGCTGCGCAAGGAAGGCGAGGCCGGCCGGCGCAAGATCACGCAGTGGACGCGCTACGGCACGATCTTCCTCGCGATCTTCCAGGGCATGGGCGCGTCGTACGCCTTCCAGAACCAGGGCGTGGTGCTGAACCCCGGCTGGTACTTCATCGTGGTCGCGACCGTGACGCTGACCACCGGCACGCTGTTCCTGATGTGGCTCGGCGAGCAGATCACCGAGCGCGGCATCGGCAACGGCATCTCGATGATCATCCTCTCCGGCATCATCGCGGGACTTCCCGCGGCGCTCGGCAACACGATCAGCCAGATCGGCACCGGCGAGATGAACCCGGCCTTCGCGATCATCCTGCTGCTGGTCGTCGGTGGTGTGACCTTCTTCGTCGTGCGCGTCGAGAGCGGCCAGCGCCGCATCGCGGTCAACTACGCCAAGCGCATGGTCGGGCGGCGCATGGTCGCAGGCCAGTCGAGCCACCTGCCGTTCAAGCTCAACATGTCAGGCGTCATTCCGCCGATCTTCGCCTCGTCGCTGCTGCTTTTTCCGGCGACGCTCGCCAACTTCGCCGGTACCGGTTCAGGCGAGGGCGGCGTCGGTGGCGGGCTCAAGGCCTTCATGCAGAACCTGGCGGCGTCGCTCGGCTATGGCCAGCCGCTGCACATGCTGCTCTACAGCGCGCTGATCGTGTTCTTCTGCTTCTTCTACACCGGCCTCGTGTTCAACTCGCGTGAGACGGCCGACAACCTGAAGAAGGCCGGCGCCTTCATCCCCGGCATCCGTCCGGGGCAGCAGACCGGCGAGTACATCGACCGGGTGCTGACGCGCCTGACGCTGTGGGGCGCGGCGTACGTGACGCTCGTCTGCCTGCTGCCCGAGTTCCTGATTTCGTGGGGCAACGTACCGTTCTATTTCGGCGGCACCTCGCTCCTGATCATCGTGGTCGTCGTCATGGACTTCATCGCCCAACTGAACGCCCACATGATGTCGCACCAGTACGAAGGTCTGATCAAGAAAGCCAACCTGCGCGGCGCCGGCCGCACGGGCCCGTCGCGCTGAGCGACGGCCAAGTGGCGTCCATCCGAGGTTTCAGTTCATGAAAGTCCGTCCCTCCGTGAAGAAGATCTGCAAGAACTGCAAGGTCGTACGCCGTCGCGGCATCGTCTACATCATTTGCTCGGACGCCCGGCACAAGCAGCGCCAGGGCTAACAACCGGGCCGCCGGGTGCGGGAGCGCGGGGTCGTCGAGGGACGGCCAGCAGCTTCCCCCGGAGGGTCCGGCGGCGGGAGTCCACCGCCGACGAAGTTGAGAGAAATCGGTTTTTTTGCTAAAGTACTGAACTTTTCCCAGAGCTTTTCAGGGCAGCACATGGCGCGTATTGCCGGTATCAACATCCCGATGAACAAGCACATTGTCATCGGGCTGACGCACATCTTCGGCGTTGGTCGGACGACGGCGTCCAAGGCCTGCGAGGCCACGGGCATCGCACCGACCACCAAGACCAAAGACCTCACCGAGGCCGAGGTTGCGGCGCTGCGCTCGTTCCTTTCGCGCGTGACGGTCGAGGGTGACCTGCGCCGCGAGACGGCGATGAACATCAAGCGACTGATGGACATGGGCTCCTACCGCGGCATCCGCCATCGCAAGGGCCTGCCGATGCGCGGCCAGCGCACCCGCACCAATGCGCGCACCCGCAAGGGCCCGCGTAAGCAGGCGGTCAAGCTGAACGCACCCCCGGGCAAGGTCTGAGCCTCTCTAATTAGGAATATTCGCGAATGGCCGAACAGAAGCAGCAGGGGCAGGGTGGCGGTGGCGACAAGAAAGCGCCGCGCGTCAAGAAGGTTCGCCGTCAGGTCAGCGACGCGATCGCTCACGTGCACGCGTCCTTCAACAACACGATCATCACGATCACCGACCGGCAGGGCAACGTGCTTTCGTGGGCGACGTCCGGCGGCTGCGGCTTCCGCGGTTCGCGCAAGAGCACGCCGTTCGCGGCGCAGGTTGCGGCCGAGAAGGCCGGCGTCGCTGCGCAGGAATACGGCGTTCGCAACGTCGAGGTGAAGGTCAAGGGCCCGGGCCCGGGCCGCGAATCGGCGGTGCGTGCCCTGAACGCCTGCGGACTCAAGATCACGAGCATCGCCGACGTGACGCCGATCCCGCACAACGGTTGCCGCCCGCCCAAGAAGCGGCGCGTCTGACCGGCGCCCACGCGACCGAATTCGAGGAACGCAATGGCTAGGTATCTTGGACCCAAGTGCAAACTCTCGCGCCGCGAGGGCACGGACCTTTTCCTGAAGAGCGGCGTCAAGTCGCTCGAGTCGAAGTGCAAGCTCGAGGTGCCGCCGGGCGGCATCAAGGGCGAGCGCAAGCAGCGGCTCTCCGACTACGGCGTGCAGCTGCGCGAGAAGCAGAAGCTGCGTCGCATGTACGGCGTGCTCGAGCGCCAGTTCCGCAACTACTACCACGCGGCGGCTGGCCGCCCGGGTGCGACCGGCGAGAACCTGCTGAAGTCGCTCGAGCGGCGCCTCGACAACGTCGTCTACCGGATGGGCTTCGCCTCGACGCGTGCCGAGGCCCGGCAGCTGGTGTCCCACAAGGGCATCCACGTCAACGGCAAGGTCGTCAATATCGCGTCGTACCAGTGCAGCGCCGGCGACGCCATCGAAGTGCGCGAGCACGCGAAGACGCAGGGCCGGATCGCGGGTGCGCTCGCGATTGCAGCCTCGGCGGGCTTCCCCGACTGGGTGCTCGTCGACGAGAAGAAGATGACGGGCACGTTGAAGTCGATTCCGGATCGCGATGAGATCCTGCCCGACATCAACGAGAACCTCGTCGTCGAGTTGTACTCGAAGTAATCAGACCCTGGCCCGCCGGATCCACCGGCGGGTCGCAGTTTCAGACCCAGGTGCCGCATATGCAGGGATCAGTTGCCGAGTTTCTGAAGCCGCGCGTCGTCAAGGTAACCGAGCAGGGCCCCCGGCACGCGCGCGTCGTCATCGAGCCGTTCGAGCGGGGCTTCGGCCATACGCTGGGCAACGCGCTGCGTCGCGTGCTGCTGTCGTCGCTGCCCGGTGCGGCGATCACCGAAGTCGAGATCGACGGCGTGCTGCACGAGTACACGTCCATCGAGGGCGTCCAGGAGGACGTCGTCGACGTGCTGCTGAACCTCAAGCAGGTCGCGGTGCGCATGCACGCGCGCGATGAGTCGGAGCTGCGCCTCGTCAAGAAAGGCCCGGGCCCGGTCCGCGCCGGCGACATCCAGGGCGACCATGACGTCGAGATCCTCAACCCGGATCTGGTCATCGCCAACCTGACCAAGGCCGGCGAGCTCAACATGACGCTCAAGATCGAGCGCGGCCGCGGCTATCGCCCGGCGGTTGCCCGCGGCTTCGCGGAGCAGACCCGGCCGATCGGCCGGCTGCAGCTCGACGCCTCGTTCTCGCCCGTCCGCCGCGTGACCTACAACGTTGAATCGGCCCGCGTCGAGCAGCGCACCGATCTCGACAAGCTGATCATCGACATCGAGACCAACGGCACGATCGACCCGGAAGAGGCGATCCGCCGCGCCGGGGCGATCCTCAAGGACCAGCTGTCGGTGTTCGTCGATCTGCAGGGCCAGGAAGAGGGCGCTGCCAAGACCGTCGAGACCCAGTTCGATCCGATTCTGCTGCGGCCGGTCGACGAGCTCGAGCTCACGGTGCGTAGCGCCAACTGCCTCAAGGCCGAAAACATCCACTACATCGGCGACCTGGTGCAGCGCACCGAGGTCGAGCTGCTGCGGACTCCGAACCTCGGCAAGAAGTCGCTGACCGAGATCAAGGAAGTCCTCGAGAGCCACGGCCTGTCGCTCGGCATGCGGCTTGAGGGCTGGCCGCCCCCGACTCTGCGTCGCGAAGACGAGTACAAGACGGCCTGACGCTCGCGTCGAGGCTCAAGCGGATATAGAACCCTATGCGTCATCACCTTTCCGGTCGACAGCTTTCCCGCAACAGCTCGCATCGCCATGCGCTGATGCGCAATCTGGCGGTCGCGCTGCTGCGTTACGAGACGATTCGCACCACGGTGCCGAAGGCCAAGGAACTGCGTCGCGTGGTCGAGCCGATCATCACGCTCGGCAAGACCGACTGCATCGCGTCGCGTCGCCGTGCGTTCGCGCAACTGCGTGATGCGGAGCTCGTCGAGAAGCTGTTCGCCGACGTCGGCCCGCGCTTCAAGACGCGCGCCGGCGGCTACACGCGGATCCTAAAGATGGAGCCGCGCCCGGGTGACTCCGCGCCGATGGCGCTGGTCGCGCTGGTCGACAAGGCTTTGGCCAAGACCGAGGCTGCGCCGCAACCGGAGGCCGCCGCCAAGCCGAAGCGCGCCAAGAAGACTGCGCCGGCCGCCGCGGCGGAGGCTGCGCCTGCCGAGAAGAAGCCGCGTCGCAAGAAGGCGGCGGCCTGAGCAGGCACGATTAGTCCGACGAATTCCGGTGCGCACGCGGGCTCCGGGTCGTCATAGTAGTAGGCCGGGCTAAACCCCCGGCCTTTTTTTGGTGCCGGGTCGCCGCGCGCCAGGCGTCTCGGCGCGCTACGGGCGATAGCGCATCCGCGTACCGATCCGCACCGACATCTCGATTTCCTCCGGCTCGAGCTCGACCGGGAACAGCACGCCGGAAACGTGCGCCGCGTGCAGGCTTGCGCCCTCGAGGCGGCACTTGGCGAGGTTGAGACCGCGCAGGTCCGCCTGCCGCAGGTAAGCGTTCGACAGGTCCAGGCCGCCGCCGCCCACGTCCAGCTCCCGCAGATCCAGGCCGCGGAAGTTGCAGCCCCGCAGCTCGAACTTCTCGCCTGCGTTCTTGCGGCGGTTGAACTCCTCGACGCGCCCTTCGCGAATCAGCAGGTACATCGGGTCGGCGCTGAGCCGTGGCTTCTCTTCGGGCATCGCAAGCTCCTTGTCGGGCTCCAGGGCGTCAGGCGCCCAGGGCCGCGAACGCGGCGCGGGTCAGGTTCTCCGGGCCGGTGGCGGTTGCCACGACGTCGTCCTCGATCCGCACGCCGCCGTACGGCGCGAGGTCGGCGACGGTATCCCAGTCGATGTGCCGGCCGCGGCCGTCCTGGCGCGCGCGGTCGAGCAGCAAGTCGATGAAGTAGACCCCGGGCTCGATCGTCACGACCGTGCCGGGCGCAAGGCGCCGCGTCAGCCGCAGGTATGGGTGGCCGGGCGGCGGCGGGCTGTTGCCGCCCTCCGGCGCGCTCTGGTGGCCGGCGACGTCGTGAACCTGCAGGCCGAGCAGGTGGCCGACACCGTGCGGGAAGAACACGCTCGTGAGCTCCGTCGCGACCGCGGCATCGGCGCTGCAGGTGACGACGCCCTGTTCGACCAGCAATTCCGCGACCAGTCGGTGTGCCTCAAGGTGGATGTCCGCGTAGGGCACCCCGGGGCGGACCATGGCGCACAGCCGTTGCTCGAGGGCGTCGAGCCCGGCGATGAGGTCGCTGAACGGGCTCACCGAGGCGGCATGGGTGCGCGTGATATCGCAGGCGTAGCCGCGATACTGGGCGCCGGCATCGATGAGGAAGGAGCGGCGAACCGGCGGGTTGGCACGCTTGAGTTGCGTGTAGTGCAGGATCGCCGCGCCCTCGTTGAGCGCGATGATATTCGGGTACGGCAACTCGGCCTCGGTGTGTCCGCTGGCCTCGAGGTAGGCGAGGTGGATCTGGTACTCCGAGGCGCCGGCAGTGAAGGCCGCGGCGGCCGCCTGGTGTGCGCGCGCGCCGAGCGCCGCCGCCCGCCGCATGCACGCGAGTTCGTAGGGTGACTTCACCGCCCGCGCCCAGTGCAGGCGCTGCAGCAAGGCCGGCGGATTGACCGCGGCGAAGCCCCATTCGTCGCAGCCCGCGAAGGGTTCGCCGACGTAAGCCGCGCCGGTGGGCACCTGGGCGCGCGCTTCGACGGGGTTGCGCAGCACCCGCACGTCGAAGCTGTTCAGCCACGCGCCGCTCGGCATCGTCGGCGGCTTGTGCCAGTAGTCCTCCGGCTGGTGGAACAGCAGCGTCGGCTTGCGGCCCGGCACGTGCACGATGAAGGAGCCCGGCGCGTCGAGCACTGGCGCCCACGCTTTGAAGTGCGGGCTGACGACGAATGGGTCCGGTTGGTCGTCCAGGAAACGCAGCTTGGCGAAGCCCGCGCCGACGACGAGTGCGCTGGCGCCGGTGGCGGCGAGGGCGCTGGTCGCGGTGTCCGCGAGCGCGGCCAGATGGGCCGGGAACAAGGCGTCGAGCGCGTCGGGCGTTGCCATCGTTTTCCCCCGCGGCGCGGCTGAATACGCCCCCGCAGCGCGCGAGTTTAGACGCCCCCGGCGGCGGCGCGCCACGGCCAACATTTGCGCGCAATGTGACAGAAAGCCTGTACAATCCGGGGCCGTGGACCGGGACGAGGCTTGAGATCCAGAGCCTCCCCGGCCGCGATTTTTAACCACACCTGGACTTTGGGGTATCGACAGATGAACGTGAAAATCGCCCTTGGCGCCGCCGCTCTGGCGCTGGTGCTCGCCGCCTGTGGCGGCAAGAAGGAAGAGGCCCCGGCTCCGGCGGCCGCTCCTGCTCCCGCTGCTGAAAGCGCCGCTCCGGCTGCTGCTCCGGCCACTCCGGCCGCCGACGCCGCCGCTCCGGCTGCTGGCGCTGCTCCGGCCGAGGCGCCGAAGGAAGCTCCGAAGCAGTAGTCGCGACGCGCAAGCGTTGGCGATGTGAACCGGGCCGGGTCCCCAGCTGTGCTGGCGGGTCCGCCCGGTTTTTTGATTTTCGGCGGGCGGCGGTCGCCTTCCCCAGGTGAGACCTCACGATGAGCGTCACGCTGCGTGATGCCAAGCGGTCCGACGAGGACCAGCTCTGGATCCAGAGCGTCTATCCCGAGTACCTCGACGAACTGGCCGAGGTGTCGCATTCGGGTACCGGCGTGTTCCCGGTGTTCGGCGAGCACGGCGCGCGCCACGCCGAACTGCTGGCCCGCTGGTTTCGTGACGACCGCTCCCATCCGCTGTTGATCCTCGACGCCGGTGGTGCGGCGGGCTTTGCCCTCGTGGCACGTCCGCTGGCCGGCACCGCGGCCCCGGACGCCGCCGAATTTCGCATGGCGGAGTTCTTCATCCGACGCACCCACCGCCGGCGCGGCGTCGGTCGCATGGCCGCCGGCCTGATCTTCAGCCGCTTCGCCGGCCGTTGGGAAATCGTTGAGGCCTCGGCCAACGACGACGCCGTGCGCTTCTGGCGCCGCACCGTCATGGAATACACGCGCGGTCGCTACGACGAACGGGTGCGCGACGGCGACGTGCGCCAGCGATTCCTGAGCAGCAATTCGCCCGGCCTCGGCCGCCCCTGAGCCCGTCGCGGCGACGCCGCGACCCGCGCCGCGTCTCAAGAATGCCGGCCCGCGGACGATAATCCCGGTTCGAGTCGACCAAAGTTCCGGCGCGAGGCGCAGCCTCAGCGAGCGAGTTCGGTGCCCGGCGGGCACCGGCGCGCCGGACTCCACCCGGATCTCGAGTCGTAGCGTTCGAGCCACTGCCGGCACAGGCTCAGGCGTGCGCCGGCCAGCCGGCTGAGGCCCCTCACGGGCCGCGCGGGGCGCCCGCGGCGCCCCGGCGCGCTACCGGGCAGGGCTCGCTGTCGGCGGGCGGTCATGCCCTACGCCCGGCCTCCCGGCGGGGCAGAGGCGCAGCTGCAGCGTTGCGGAAAATCCTCAATGCCCCTGAAGTGAGCGCCAACGCTCGCTTTCCGGGATACCGCGACTGTGACCTGGCTCAATTTCGCCCCGCACGGGCCGACTATCGGTGCGCAGGCCGGATTTAAAGGACGGAGCAGAAGCGTATGGCAGGCGTAATTCTGGCGGTCGATGACTCCGCCTCGATGCGACAGATGGTGAATTTCACCCTCAAGGGCGCGGGCTACGAGGTGGTGCAGGCGATCGACGGCGTCGAGGCCCTCGAGTACGCGCGCCTGCACAGCGTCGATCTCGTGCTCACCGACGTCAACATGCCGCGCATGGATGGCATCACGCTGGTCAAGGAGCTGCGCGCACTACCGAGCTACAAGTACACGCCGATGCTGGTGCTGACCACGGAGTCAAGTCAGGACAAGAAGATGCAGGGCAAGCAGGCCGGCGCGACCGGCTGGATCGTCAAGCCGTTCAATCCGGACCAGCTGCTCGCGACGATCGCGCGCGTACTGTAATCGGGCCTTCGCAAGGGGAACGCGATGTCTCTCGATTTGGAAATGGAGGAGATCCACAAGATCTTTTTCGAGGAAAGCTTCGAAGGGCTCGACGTCATGGAGTCGAGCCTGCTGAACCTCGACGTCAACGCCGACCGCGAGACGATCGCGACCATCTTTCGCGCCGCACACTCCATCAAGGGTGGCGCCGCGACCTTCGGCTTCATGGAGGTCTCGAACTTCACGCATGGCGTCGAAACCCTGCTTGACGAGATGCGCAACGGCACCCGGCCGGTCACGCCCGAGGCGATCCAGCTGCTGCTGCAGTCGGTCGACGGTCTGCGCGAGATGGTCAAAGCGGTGCAGGCCAAGCAGGCGATCGACGCCAAACGGATCGCGCTGCTGGCCGACGAGATCGCCCAGCTGCTGGCGCGCCACCCTGGCCAGCTGGCCGAAGCGGCCACCGCGGCCGTGGTCGTCGCGGCCGCGCCGGGACCTGTGTCTTCGGCGAGTGGCCCGGCCGACGCGGCGCCCGAGTTTCTCGCCGGCGGGCCGGGCTGGGTGATCGAATTCCAGCCGCATCGCGACATGCTGAAGACCAACAATGAGCCGTTGCGCATGTTCGCGGAGCTCGAGCGCCTCGGTGCCCTGCGGTCCACGGCGATCGTCGCCGAAGTGCCGTCGCTCGGTAGCCTGCAGCCCGACGCGTGCTACCTGCGCTGGCGGCTCGAGCTCGCCGGCGCGGTCGAGAGGCACGCCATCGAGGAAGTTTTCGACTGGGTCGATGCCAACAGCACCATCAGCTACCAGCTCTTTGGCGGCGGCGTCGCCGACGCAGTGGCGGCCGGGGTGCCGCCCGGTGCCGAGCCGGCCGCGGACTCGGAGCTCGCACCGCTCGCCGTGATTGCCGCGGTCGCCGATACCCCGCTGGTCGCGGCGCCGGTGGCGGCGAGCGTGGCTGCGGCACCGGCGCACAAGGGCGCCGTCGACGCCGGCTCGATCCGCGTCTCGACCACCAAGGTCGACCATCTGATCAATCTGGTCGGCGAGCTCGTGATCACGCAGTCGATGCTGTCGCGCTTCGCCGATGGCTGCTCGCCAGACGAGCTCGAGAAGCTCCGCGAGGGCCTGACGCAGTTGACGCGCAACACGCGCGAGCTGCAGGAAAGCGTCATGCAGATCCGCATGCTGCCGATCAGCTTCGCCTTCAACCGCTTCCCGCGCCTGGTGCACGACCTGTCACGCAAGCTCGGCAAGAAGGTCGAGCTGAAGCTGTCGGGCGAGGGCACCGAGCTCGACAAGACCGTGCTCGAGAAGATTGCCGATCCGCTGGTGCACCTGGTGCGCAACGCGCTCGACCACGGGCTCGAGACGCCCGAGGTGCGGCTGGCCGCCAGCAAGCCCGAGACCGGCACCATCGAGCTCGCCGCGTTCCACGAGGGCGGCAACATCATCATCGAGGTCAAGGACGACGGCGGCGGCCTCAACCGGAGCAAGATCCTCCAGCGTGCGCGCGAGCGCGGCCTGGTGGCGGCGGACGCCGAGCTGTCGGACGAGCAGATCCACCACCTGATCTTCGCGGCCGGATTCTCGACCGCCGACATGGTCAGCGACGTGTCCGGCCGCGGCGTCGGCATGGACGTCGTGCGACGCAATATCCAGGACCTCGGCGGGGTCGTACAGATCTCGTCGGTGGAAGGGCGCGGCAGCACGATCCGCATCCGCCTGCCGCTGACGCTGGCGATCCTCGACGGGCAGCTGGTGCGCGTCGGCGCCGATACCTACGTGATCTCGCTGGTCGCGATCGTCGAGACGATCCAGGCGCAGAAAGACCGGCTCAACGCCGTGCCGGGCGGCGCCGAGCTGTTCCGGCTGCGCGATGAGTACATCCCGGTCGTGCGCCTGTACGACATGTTCGGCGTCGAGCCCGACAGTCGCGCGGTCGAGGACGGCCTGCTGGTCGTCGTCGAGGCCGAGGGCCGCCGCTTTGGCGTGCTGGTCGATGATCTGCTCGCCCAGCAGCAAGTCGTGATCAAGACCCTCGAGACCAACTACCGGCAAGTGACCGGTGTCGCCGGCGCGACCATTCTCGGCGACGGCACGGTCGCGCTGATCGTCGACGTGCCGGGCCTCGTGCAGGTGTTCAACGCATCGTTTACGGGCAGGGACACGCTCGCGGCCTGAGGTCGCGGTCGCGACAGTCAGCGGCATCGAATTTTCGGACGGCGCGCAGCCGTCCCTGGAGCAAGAGATGAGCACGGGAACGACCAAAGGCGACAAGCGGCTCGAGGCGGCGGAGGATGCAGGCCAGTACCTGACCTTCCAGCTCGGTCGCGAGGAATATGCCGTCGACATCCTGCGGGTGCAGGAGATCAAGGGCTGGGAGCGCGCGACCCGCATCCCGCATGCGCCGGACTACGTCCTCGGCGTCATCAACCTACGCGGCGCGATCGTGCCCATCATCGAGCTCAGGAAACGCTTCGCTCTGGAATCGACCGACTTCGGCCCGACCACGGTGGTCATCGTCGTCAAGGTGACCAGCCCGCACGGCGAGCGCACCGTCGGCATGGTCGTCGACGCGGTGTGCGAGGTCTACAACGTGGCCCACGCCGACGTGAAGGCACCGCCGGAAGTCGGCTCGAGCGTCGACACCGCCTTCGTCAAGGGCCTCGCCACGGTCGAGAACAAGATGCTGATCCTGCTCGACGTCGATCGCCTGATCAACGCCAGCATTCTTGACGGGATCGGCGCGGTCGCCGCCTGAGGACACAGCCGTGAGCACCAGCAAGCACAGCAAGCACCCCGCGCGGCGCGCCAAGCGCAGCGCCGCCCCACCGCGCCCGGCGGCGCGCGCCAAGGCCGCGCCGGCCGCCGCGGCGGCGGCCGCCGCC
>JANYAE010000019.1 GCA_025355105.1 Pseudomonadota bacterium
CGGATCTCGACCGAGCCGGACGGATCATTGCTGGCGCCCGCGAGGTCGGGAGGATTTGCCAGCAGCATCATTGTCCTGGTTACAGCTTCGGACATCTCCGAGGCGATGGAAAACCGGCGCTTGTGGGCTGTCTCGAACGTCGTGCGCTTCTTGTGCTCATCGGTGTCGACCTCAGCCCCGAACTTCTTTAGTGCCTTGGCCAACCGATGGGCTATGGCCTCGCGAAACAGATAGCCGACGATCAGCAGCCCGGCGCCGCCGCTGAGAAAGCCAAGACTGCTAGCGGCGACGTACTCGAGGAATGACATGCCAATGCCTCCCTGCCGACGCAGCGCCGCCCCTCCGTGGCTGCTACTACGCTGCTACTAAGACCCGCGAGCGAGCGTGACTGAGGGCTACTTTTAGCGCAACTGCGTCAAGTCAACCCTCTGATTCGGCTAGATTCGGCGGTGCTCGGCTACTTGCGCCTGCTACTTTTAACCAGTTGGTCGCTGGTTCGATCCCAGCACGGCCCACCACTCCTGATCTGCGTCGTGCGCTGACCCGTTCCGATCGGCGTGGTCGGTCGCGACGCTCGCACCGGCGTGTTGCTCAACGCCACGAGCGCGGCGCCGGGCAGCACTACGCGGCGGCCAACGCCGAGCGCGGCTGCTGCGCGACGCGCAACGCGGCTTCCAGCGGTAGCTGCTGCACCGTCGGCCGATGAGGCTCGCGCCTGTCGCGACGCGGACCTGGCACGAACGTGCAGCGCGCGAGTGGATCGCGAGCGGCCCCGGCCTCGACAGCCCGGCCGGGCGCTACCCGGCGTCGCTGCGCCCAACGCCGTGCTGCTGATGCGCGAGAGCGGCGTCGACGAGCCGTCGATCGACGCGGACACCGACGACCCGCTCGCCGAACTCACCGCGCGCGAGCGCGAGCACGCCATCAGCCTGCCGGGCGTCCTCACGCCGCGGCCGCTCACGCGCGCGAGCCGAAGGGGCCTCCGGCCGCTGACGCCGGCTCAACCCAGGCGCCAACGCGCGCCCCGCGGGTCGGGCGGCGCCCTGCCGGGCGCGGTGAGCCGGGCCACCGTCCGAGCCCGCCAGTGACTGGCTCGGCAGGCCGCCGCGGCAGCACTCGCGCCGGCTGCCGGCCGCGCGGGACCGCCGGCCGGCGAGCGTGTCGAACGGCTTTACACAACGGAAAGGTGCGTCGCAGAAATACTCGAATAGTCAATGACATATATATTGGCACGGATCATGCTTTGTTCTCGGTACGCGGCGACGTCGCCTGCACCGAATCAGCCGGAGATTGACCCCAGTGAGCCTTCAGACCCGCCTTGCCGTTGCCGCCGTCCTCCTCAGCGCCGCCTCCATGGCGCAGGCCGTGTCGATCACCTTCGGCGGCTGCGCAGCCACCGACGGCAGCGCCCTCACGACCTGCCAGACGACCGCGACGGTCGTCGACTTCAACGGCGGGCTGCCCTCAACGTACACCAGCACCGCCGGCGCTGGTGGCAAGGTGGTCAGCGGTTCGCAGGGCGGCCAGTTCGCCCAGCCGGGCGGCGGTGGCAGCGATCTGACGCCGTACCTGACGACGCCGGCGCCGGGCTCCAACGCGATCGGCCAGGTCACGGCCGTGATCGGTGGCAGCTACAACTACTTCGGCCTCTACTGGGGCTCGATGGACGCGTACAACACGCTGAGCTTCTACAGCAACGGTACGCTGATCAGCACGCTGACCGGCCAGCAGGTCATCGCCGCGGGCACGGCGCTCGGCAACCAGACCGCGCCCGGCTCGAACCAGTACGTCAATTTCTGGTTCGGCAGCCAGAGCTTCGACAAGGTCGTGTTCGACTCGACCAACTTCGCCTTCGAGTCCGACAACCACGCCTATGCGAACGTCCCGGAACCGGCGACGCTCGGGCTTCTCGGCCTCGGCCTCGCCGGCATCGGCCTCTCGCGGCGCCGCAAAGTCCGCTGAACGACCCGCTCGCTTCGCCAGAAACCCCGGCCACGCGCCGGGGTTTTTGTCTGTGGCGCCGGCAGCTCGCGCGGCAACCGACCGCGATCAGCGATCGACCGTGAAGCTGACCATGAAGCGGCGGCCGAACTCCGGAATCACCTGGCCCACCGCCGAGACGTGCAGGCCACGCGCATCGGTCAGGTTCATCGCATCGAAGCGCACGCTGAACGGGTGCGTGCCCAACTTCGATTCGTAGCGGACCCCGGCGCTCAGCGTCGTCAGCGGCGGCAGCATGAACTGGATCCCGGCCGGTGTCGTCGTTTCGTTGCCGAGCGACACCACCCGCGACGACAGCCGGCTGAGCTGCAGCGAAGCGGCCAGCCGCCGCCAGCGCGCCGGCGCGTAGTCGAGGTTCAGGCTGAGCGTGAGCGGCACCGGCCCGATCGGCACCGTGCCCTCGGCGCTCGGGTCGGCAACCGTGCGCTCGAGGCGCGGCCGCAGCCAGACGCCGCCGCCGAGCAGCGTCAGGCCGTCGGCGGCATAGACGAGCGACGCTTCGGCCCCGCGGTGACGCACCCGGCCGAGCGCCGCGTAGCGGTCGAGGGCGTCGAGATTGAAGTACGCCTTGTCGATCTCGAAGGCGCCGACCACCATCGACAGGTGGTCCGCCGGCGCGTAGCGCAGGCCGGCGTCCAGCTGGTGCGTGCGGGTCGCCGGCGGCGGCTCGCCGCGGTTCGACGCGGTGGTCGGTGCGAGCGCCGAGTCCTCGAGCCCCTGCACGAAACTGCCGTAAAGTGTGACGCTGCGACCGGCGTCGGCGGTGAAGCGCAGGCTGCCGAGCCACGGCGCGGCGTCGAGCGACAGGCGCTGCGGCAGGCCGTCCTGGTAGGTATGCAGCGTGCGCCGGTAGTGGCTCTTCAGGATCCCGACGCCGAGCGTGCCGACCCCCTGCCAGCGCTCCTCGAATACCAGGCCGACGTCCGCCTGCCTGGTGCGGTCGATGTTCGCACCGACACCGGCGTCGGCCGGTGGCGCGCAATCGATCGCCGTCGCATCCAGGCTCGTGTCGTCGCAGCGCACCAGGCTGTCGCCGCCGTAGGCGCGATCGGCGCTGCGACCGCGGACCGAGAGCTCGAACTTGCGTTGATGGCGATCGCCGCCGAAGCGCCGCTCGAGGCGCAGCTCGCCGGAGGTTGATACCGAGCTGAGCGGCGGAATCAGGTCAAGGTAGTGGGCGACGCCGCGCTCTCCCAGCGAGGCCGACAGCAGGTACTCCTCGAGGTGCGAGCGCCGGTCCTGCTCGGTGGCGCGAAACAGCCCGCCGAGCAGCGTCCAGCCGCTGCTCAGGTCCTGGCGGACCACGAGCCCGAGCACGCCGGTCCGCCAGCCGTAGCTCGTGTAGCGCTGCGCGGCGAGCTCGCGGACGTCGAAGGACGGCGGCAGCAGCGTCGAGTCGGTGTACACCGCCGGCACGAGTTCATGCTGGCCGCCGTTCATGACGGACCAGAACGGCACGACCTCGGTGTGCTCGCTCGGCCGCCAGCGCAGCGTGCCGCCGAGGCCGAGGTTCTGGCTCTGCCGCGACTGGTCCGGGCCGAAGTCGCCGTTGTAAGCCGCGCACAGCGAGCCGCCGAGCGTCGGCGTCAAGGGCGCCTGGCCGAGGAGCAGCGCCGAGCTTTCCCGGTAGGGACCGCGGCTCAGCGCCGCGCTCAGCGACGACTGCTCGCCGGGCAGGTGCAGGCGCAGATCGGCGATGCCGGTCGGCGAGGGGAAGCTATAGGACTGCGCGGTGATGCCGATCCGCATGACGATCGCCCGCGCCGTGCAGGGGCCGACGTAGTTGCTCGGGTTGTCGAAGTACAGGCCCTCGATGCGCAGGTTGCCTGCCTGCTGCGGGCTGAAGCCGCGGGCGTCGGCAGCCGAATAGAGGCCGATCACCTGGTTGCCGACGGCGAGGCCGAAGGCGTCCTCGGCGGCGGTGACGGCGTTTTCCTGGGCCCGCTCGGCGCGCGCCGCCGGCGCGTGGCCGAGCAGCGCCAGCACCAGCGCGAGCGGCGCCATCCCGCGGCGCCATCCCGGACTTTGCAACGAGGCCTGCGCCACTCACGCTCCCGAGGCGAAACGACGCAGCATACCGTGCCGCCACCGCGATCGGCGCGGCCCGATCAGCGGCGGCTACCGCCGGCGCCGGGCGTCGCTAGTGGGCGCGCGCCAGCGAGTGCGGCGGGACGCTGAGCACCTTGCCGCTACTGAAGGTGACCGTCAGCGCCGTAGCGCGGGCGTTGTAGGCGAGATAGGTGCGCACGTCACCGGCATTCTTGAAGACGCCGTAAAGCGGCGTGTCGGCGGTGACCGTCAGGTCCGGCCGGCCCATCTCGCCGAGACTCGCCAGCCAGTAGAACGTGTGCGAGCGCGTCTCGCCGAACTCGACGTAGCCGTTCGGGTTCCAGAGCGCGCGGCCGGCCGCCGGGTCGGCCAGTGCCAGCCACGAGGCAATGATGTCCTGCCAGACGTCAGGCGGCGTGCCGTCGGTCTTGCCGTTGCCCTCGTAGCGCCGACGCTTGTCCGGCAGCGCACCGATGATCCGGCCGACCGCGGCCGGATCGGCGCCGAGGTAACTGGACGCCGCCGTGATCGGCAGCGCATTGATGCCGGCGATCTGCCGCGGCTCCTCGGTCCACCAGCTGTTGTAGGCGTACTGACCGCCGAAGATCATGCTCGCGAACGGCTCGCCGAATTCCGGGGCGATGACCTGGTGGTCGAGGTCGAACCAGTACTGCTGCACCGAGGCCACCTCGCTCGTATAGAGAAAGATGCCGAGATCGCGCAGCGCGCGGTCGCCCGTGATCTCGCCGAGCAGCAGCAGGCTCGCCCACGCGTTGACGGCCTCCGACGACGATTCCTGGTTGTTCCCGGCCAGCAGACTGCCGGTCCCAGACGCCCACGAGTGACCCTCGTAGGCGTCGAAATGGCGCAGGAACGGATAGTCGGCGCGGCCGCGCTCGGCGGTCGCGATGTCGGCGACCAGCTTGGCCAGCATGCCGCCCCAGTGCTCCTTCGCCAGCCAGTCGCGGTCGCGGATCGCGATCTGCGCGGCCGCCATCAGCCAGTAGCCGTAGTGGAAGTGGTGATCGTTCATGTTCTGGATGCTGTTGTACTCCTGCGGGATGCCGATGAAGGTCCCGAGGCGCGCATCCTCGACGAAGTAGCCGGCGTGACGGCCGTCGAACCAGCGCTCCAGCTGGCCCTTGAGCTGCGCGAGCAGCGCGTCGCGCCATGGCCGCTGACCCTCAGCCTCGGCGATGCTGAGGAGCTGGGCGATGGCGTTCAAGCGTTTGCCGGTCCAGTAGGTGCCGACGCCGCTGCCAGGCATCGACGGCGCCGGCGCCGCCAGATCGCGCGCGAGCAGGCCGGCAAGCGTCGCGCGATCGGCCGTGCCTTCGAGGCCGCCCCAGAACGGCACGATGCCGTGGTAGGCGCGGGTGATCGAGAACTGATTGGCGGCGATCAGGCGAATCGGGCCGCGCACCGAGTCGTACTGGTAACGCGCGGTCGGCGCCGTCTCGAGCGCCGCCCAGTGATGCGGATAGAGCCCCATGAAGGTCGTCAGGCCGTCACCCTCGCGGGCCACGGTCGTCACCGTGAAGCTCGTGGTCACGCGGCTGGCGCGCTCGTCGTAGGTCCACGCCACGCGCGTCTGCGTCGGAAAAGCGTAGGCAACAGCGAGGAAGTCGGCAACCGTCCGGTCGCGCGCGTCGGGCAGGCCGGCGACCGAGAAATAGCGCGCGCGCGCCGGCAGATGCAGCACGAGCTCGCTCGGCCGCGACCAGTCCCAGGTCGCGCCGCGCGGTGCGAACACCGCGTAGGAGTGGCCAGCGATCGTGAACGCCGCGACGCGCGCGTCACGCGCCGGATCGGCCGGGTTCCACAGGATCCGCGGTGCGGCGGCGAGGTGCAGGCGCACGTCACCGGCGCTGCACTCGAAGTAGCTGAACGGGCTGCCGTGCAGGATCGTGGCCGTGAGCGCCTGGCCGGCGCCGCCGGCCATGCGGATCTCGGCCAGCCAGTCCGAGTTGCGCGACAGCCGCGCGTCGCGCGGCGCGAAGCCGAGCGGCACGACCGTGACCGCGGCCGAATGCAGGTAGCGCATTTCCTTCTTGGCGCCACGGTCCTGGACCATGAGTTCGCGCTGCGGCGCACCGAGTTCGAAGCCCTCCGGCCCGGCCCGGTAGCTCAGCGGCAGCGCGTACAAGGGCTCCGACCAGCGCCGGAACATCACCGACGAGTACCACTGATTCGTCGGCGCGGCAGCACCGGCCGCGGCGCCGCTGCGAAAGGCCGCCGGCGGCGGCACGACGTCGATCCCGAGCGCGCCGTGCTTCGGCGCGAGGTAATACCTGCCGAGGCCGGTCGTCTGCGCGCCGTCGGCGAGCGCCTCGGCCGAGGCCGCCGACGGCAGGCACGACAGCGCGACGAGCAGCGCGAGCGGCCACGCCGCGCGGGCCGCTACCGGGGTCAGGCCGCCGCGCGGCCGACAGGCGGTCAGCATTCGGTCAATCCCCCGCAGCGCAGCCTGGCCCGTCACGTGGCCAGCGCCTGCAGGTGCCGATCTTCGCATCCTGCTCCGCAGCGCGCCACGTTGCGGGGAGCGCCATTGTTGCGGTCGCGCACACGCACGTGGCAATTGCGCATTGGCGCGAGCGCTGCCGCCGGTTCCACTAGGGCACGTTGCCCCACTGCGAACGTGCCCGGAGAGCGCGCGAGCCTATGACGCTGGTTATCACATCGCCTGCCTACGCCGCCGAGGCCGACATCCCGGCGCGCTACACCTGCGACGGCGAGGACCTGTCGCCGCCGCTGGCCTTCGCGGGACTGCCGGCCGGCACCGCCAGTCTGGTGCTGATCGTCGAGGACCCGGATGCGCCGGATCCGGCAGCGCCGCAGCGGACCTGGGTGCACTGGATCGTCTACAACATCCCGCCGACCACCCGCGCGTTCGCCGAGAACGCCGCGCGCCGCGGCCTGCCGCCCGGTGCGCGCATCGGTCGCAACGACTGGGGGCGAAGCGGCTACGGCGGGCCGTGCCCGCCGATCGGCCGGCACCGCTACGTGCACCGGCTGCTGGCGCTCGACACGCTGCTCACGGACCTCGACAGCCCGACCCGGACCGAGCTCGAGCAGGCCGTCGCGGCCCACGTGCTCGAAGCGGCCACCCTGACCGCACGTTACGCCCGCGGCGGCTGAGGCGATTGCCGGCCGGCCGGCACCTCGGCGACACTCGGCATTCACGGCTGGCCGGCCCGCTGCCGGCATCACGCGCTGCGGCAACCTGCATGCTGTCCCTGACGGATCGTCTGCGCTCGGCTCACTACGCGCTCTGGCTGCGTGTGTCGCAGCGTCTCGGACGCGTCCGCGGACCGCGGCCTGAGCAGCCGGCCGGCGCGCTGCCGGCGGCGCTGCCGGCCAGCACGCGGACCCGCGTCGCCGCGCTGGTCGCGCGTTACGGCGTCCGCTTCGAGGCCTGCTACGGCGCGCCCACGGCGCTCGCGAACTACGCCCGCCTCGAGCTGCTCGACCGCAGCCTCGCGGCCTTCGCCGCCGCCGCGCCACTTAATCGCGTCGCGCACGACGTCGGCTGCGCGAGCTTCTGGTACGCCGCCGCGTTGCACGCGGCCTTTCGCCCGTCGGCGCTGACGGGCTTCGAGCTCGAGGGCTTCCGGCGACTGCGCGGCACGGTCAACCGGGCCGAGCGGGCGCTCGGCTATGCGCAGGGGCTGCCGCAGACCGAGTTCGTGATCGCCGACTACGGCGCGGTCACGCGCCGCGCCGGACTGGTGACGGCCTTCTTCCCGTTCGTCAGCGAGCAGCCGGTACTCGCCTGGCGGCTGCCGCTCGCGGTGCTCGGTCCGCAGCGACTGTTCGCGCGGATCCGCGCCAATCTCGAGGCAGACGGAGAATTCTGGATGGTGAACCACGGCGAGCGCGAGTCGGCCCTCGCCTCGGCGCTCGCATCGGCGGCCGGCTTGGTGCGCGAGGGCGAGTACGTCGACCGCGAGCCGCTGCTGGCGCGACCGGAGCCAGCGGTGGTGAGCCGCTGGACTCCGCGGGCAGGCTAGCGGGCAGCGCGCCTTATTCCTGCGCCTCGAGGTAGGCCGCGACCGCGCGCATCTCCTCGACCTTGAGCCCCTGCGCGACCCCGTGCATAACCGCGACGTTGCGCATGTTGTTCTGGAACGAGGCGAGCTGCTTCATCACGTACTGGGCGTGCTGGCCGGCGAGGCGCGGAAAATCGCCCATGCCGTGCGCGTCCGGGCCGTGGCAGGCCGCACAAGCCGGCACACCGACCGACTCGACGCCTTTCTCGTAGATTTGCCGGCCCTTGGCCACGAGCGCCGTCTCGCCGGCCCGGCCACGGCCGGCCTTCTGCGCGGCGTAATACTGCGCCAGCGCGTCGATCGTGCCGTCCTCAAGCGTCGCCGACATGCCCCACATGTAGCCGATCGCGTCGGCATCGCCACGCGTCTGGTTGCGGAACGCCTTCAGCTGCGCAGCGACGTAGTTGGCGTTCTGCCCGGCGAGCAGCGGGTACTTTGGCTGCTGGCTCACGCCGGTCGGGCCGTGGCAGGTGCCGCAGGTTCCGACCGCGACGTGAACCGCGTGCTCGTGAGTAGCCTGATCGACGTCGTCGGCGTGGACGACGCCGATTCCGAGCGCGCAGAGCAGCCCGAGGGCCAGAAGGATTGGGTGTCTCATATCATCACTCCTCGAGGTCACGCGGCTCAATACGACAGCCAGGCAAGAATGTAGAGCGTGTTGTTGTCGCTCGCCTTGCGCCCGGTGCCGTCGCCAAGGATGTCGTTGCTCAGCCCGCCGACCTTGCTGTAGGCGGTGTACTGGACTGAGAACTTGGTGTTGAGCCAAGGCATGTAGTTGAGCTCGGCGACCCAGCCCTTGGTGTCCGGCGAGTTCGGCGCGCTCACGGCATCGGTGCTGCCAGTGGTGGAGAAGTAGCCGAGCGTCGCACCGACCTTGCGTTTGTAGTAGTAGGTGGCGAAGCCGCGCAGCGTCGTCAGGTCGTTCGACAGGTTGCCGATGCCGGCGTCGGCGGCGACTTGTGCGGCGTAGGTGGCGTTCAGCGTCTGCTTCTCGTGGATGCGCGTCGCGGTGACGCTGAAGAGGTGCGTGTCACCCAGGTACTGGTATTGCACGTCCTCGGCGACATCCTGGAAGTCGTCGGTCGGACCGGCGAGCGCCTGGCCAGCGCCCGGGAAGAACTTGAAGCTGGCACCATAGAGTCCGCCCTCGATCGAGTGTCGGCCCCAGTTGTGCTCATAGGCGAGGCGCCAGTACGGTGCGCTGCCGGAGAGCACGCCGGCTGCAGTGCTGTCGAGCGGCAGGGTGCGCTGCTGGGCGGACCGGTACAGCCCGACCTCGCCATACAGCGACTCGTTCCAGAACACGTAGCCGGTGAGACCCGCGACGTTGGTGCCGAGCGCACCGTCGATCTGCGTGCCGTATGGGATGCCCGGCGCGCTGTTCGAGCCCGCGTACGGGAAGCCGAACGCCGGCGTCGAGTTCCACAGGTCCTGGACGGTCGGGTTGTTATTGAGCGAGACGCCGTATATCAGGCTCTGGTCGCCTGGCAGCGTCTTGAGGTCGGCGAAGCGGATGTCCGTGTTGTCGATCTGGATTCCGCCGCTGTCGTTGGAGTAGGTCAGCTGGATGAACGCGCCGCCGTGGGGCGCGATCTTGCCAGCGTAGAACAGGCTGAGCTGCTGCGGGAACGCGACCGAGCCGTTCTGCTGGGAGGCGCCGGCGACCGCCGGGTCCGGCATCGGCTTGGCGAGTTGCGTGTCCGAGAGCTGCACCATGATCGACAGCGGCGGCAGGCTGGCGAGCGACAGGATTTCTTCCTTCTGGGCCGTCACGCCGCGGACCTGTTTCAGGTTGTCCAGGATGTAGCCGTTGGCCTTGAACACCCGTCCGAAGTGGGTGAGCTCAGGCCAGACGGTGTGGCAGGCCTCGCAGGCCATACCGGTCTGGCGGGCGAAGCTCGGCACCGCGTGCGCGGCCGGAGCGGCAAGCAGCACCAGGACCGGGGCCAGAAATCGGGCTGCGACGGCAACCCTCGTGCGATGGCAGTTCATTCGTCTCCGCTCCTGTAAGTTGAACCCTGGTTTGGGAGCGGTGCCAAGGTACCCAGACAGAAGGGAGATACAAAGCTCGGCCAATACTTAGTTTTTCGTGGCTTCTGACCTGACGAACTTCTGACAGCGTGGAAATGTGCGGCTTGCGTGGCTTCCCGCAACGCCGCCGGCGCTGGCGTTTGCCGTGCGCGCGGACAGGCGGCCGATCCGGGGATCGGCGACAATAGGTAGATGTCACAAGCCCTTGCCCTGCTGCCCCCGGATCTGTTTGGTCACCGCAAGTTCTGGGCGCACCGCCTCGGCACGGCGCCGTTTCTGCCGATGTCCCGCGCCGAGATGGACGAACTTGGCTGGGACTCGTGCGACATCATTATCGTCAGCGGCGACGCCTACGTTGACCACCCGAGCTTCGGCATGGCGATCGTCGGCCGGCTGCTCGAGGCACAGGGCTTTCGGGTCGGCATCATCGCCCAGCCGGACTGGCGCGCGACGGCCGATTTCGAGGCGCTTGGCGCGCCCAACCTGTTCTTCGGCATCACCGCCGGCAACATGGACTCGATGGTCAACCGCTACACCTCGGAGCGCCGGGTGCGCAGCGACGACGCCTACACGCCAGGCGGCGAGGGCGGCCGGCGGCCGGACCGCTCGGTGATCGTGTACGCGCAGCGCGTCCGCGAGGCCTTCCCGGACACGGCGCTGGTGGTCGGCGGCATCGAGGCCTCGCTGCGGCGCATCGCCCACTTCGATTACTGGTCGGAGAAGGTGCGCCGTTCGGTGCTGCTCGATGCGCGCGCCGACCTGCTGGTTTACGGCAACGGCGAGCGCCAGATCGTCGAGATCGCCCACCGCCTCGCCGCCGGCGAGCGGATCGCGACGCTCAGCGACATCCGCGGCACCGCCTTCGCGCGCCGCGGGCCGGCGGGCGATGCGATCGAGATCGACTCGACCACGATCGACACGCCGGGGCCGATCAACCGGCCGGTGGACCCGTACGCGACCGAAAGCCAGCTTCGCGCCGCGAACGACCTGCCGCCGGCCGAGCCGGGCGTGTCGGTGGTGCGCTTCGCGCGGCTGGTCAAGAACGCCGACCGCGGCAAGAGCGTGATCCGGCTGCCGTCGTTCGAGGCGGTGCGCGACGACCGGGTGCTGTACGCGCACGCCTCGCGGATCCTGCATCTGGAGTCCAATCCCGGCAACGCACGCGCGCTGGTGCAGCGCCACGGCGATACCGACGTGTGGCTGAACCCGCCGCCGATCCCGCTCTCGACCCGCGAGATGGACGCGGTCTACGAGCTGCCTTACCAGCGCGTCCCGCACCCCTTGTACGGCGAGGCCAAGATCCCCGCCTACAAGATGATCCGCTTCTCGGTGACCATCCAGCGCGGCTGCTTCGGCGGCTGCACCTTCTGCTCGATCACCGAGCACGAGGGCCGGATCATCCAGAGCCGCTCCGAGGACTCGATCATCCGCGAGATCGAGCAGGTCCGCGATGCGGTGCCGGGCTTCACCGGGGTGATCTCCGACCTCGGCGGCCCGACCGCCAACATGTACCGGCTGCACTGCAGGTCCAAGGCGATCGAGTCGGCGTGCCGCCGGCCGTCGTGCGTCTACCCGGGCATCTGCCCGAACCTCGACACCAACCACGCGCCGCTGGTGCAGCTCTACCGCCGCGCGCGCCAGCTGCCGGGGGTCAAGAAGGTGCTGATCGCCTCGGGCGTGCGCTACGACCTCGCGGTGGAGTCACCGGAGTACGTCAAGGAGCTCGCCCAGCACCACGTCGGCGGCTACCTCAAGATCGCCCCGGAAGCGATCGGCGAGGGACCGCTGTCGAAGATGATGAAGCCGGGTATCGGCAGCTACGACAAGTTCAAGGCGCTCTTCGACCGCTACTCGAAGGAGGCCGGCAAGGAGCAGTACCTGATCCCGTACTTCATCGCCGCGCACCCGGGGACCAGCGACCAGGACATGCTGGAGCTCGCGCTGTGGCTCAAGCGCAGCGGCTTTCGCGCCGACCAGGTGCAGGCCTTCCTGCCGTCGCCGATGGCCACCGCGACCGCGATGTGGCACACCGGCAAGAACCCGCTGCGGCGCGTGAGCGCGAGCAGCGAGGAAGTGCTGGTGCCGAAGGGCCTCAAGGTAAGACGCCTGCACAAGGCCTTCCTGCGCTACCACGACGCCAACAACTGGCCGCTGCTGCGCGAGGCGCTGAAGCGCATGGGCCGCGCCGACCTGATCGGCAGCGGCAAGCAGCAGCTGATCCCGGCCTGGCAGCCGGCCGGCACCGGCGGCGCGGCGGCAAACGAGCTCAGCCGCGCCCGGCCGGCAGGGCGTGGCCGGGACGGGCGCTTCGCGACCCAGCACACAGGCCTGCCGCCGCAGCCGGTCAGCAGGCGCAAGCGTTGAGCGGCCCGGCACCTGTGCACGAGCCCCGTCCGGGGCTCTTCGACCCGCTGCTCGCGCGCTTTCAGCTCTCCGGCCGCGAGCGGCTGATCGGCCGGATCCTCGTCTGGCTGGTGCGGTTGCCGGGCGCAGTCCGCCTGCTGACGCTCTGGCACGAGCGCCGCAGCCGCGACTGAGGCGCGAACGCCCCGCATCCGGCGCTTGCCCCGGGCCGGCAGGCGCCAGTAGATTGTGCACCGCAAACAACGAGGCCCTGGCTCCATGACGCGTCCGAAGTCCCCGCCCGCGACCGCCGACCGCCGCTGGATCGTCCACAAGTTCGGCGGCTCCTCGGTGGCCGACGCCGAGTGCATCGCGCGGGTCGCCGGCATCATCGAAGCGGACCCCCACCCGCGGCGGGCGGTGGTGCTGTCCGCCTGCAAGGGCGTCACCGACAGCCTGCTCGAGCTGGTGGCGCTGGCCGAGGCCCAGGATGCCACCTACCTGCAGCGGCTGTCGGCGCTGCGCACGCGCCACACCGCCATCGCCAACACGCTCTTGCCGCGCGCCCAGGCGGCGAACCCGTTCATCGCCCAGCTGGAGGCCGACTGCACCGACATCGCCGGCATCCTGCACACCGTGAGCCTGATCCGTTCCGCGGCCCGCAACATCCGCGACCTGGTGGCCGGCTACGGCGAGATCTGGTCGACGCGGCTGTTCGCGGCGCTGCTCGCGGAGCGCTCGTCGACGCCGCCGCCGGTGCGCTGGCTCGACGCGCGCAAGGCGGTGGTGGTGGAGTGGGGCCCGCTCGGCCCCGCGGTGCAGTGGCCTGAGTCGCAGGCGGCGCTCGATGCGCTGGTGCCGGCCGACTTCGGTGGCACGCTGGTCATCACCGGCTTCGTCGCCGCCGAGAAGAGCGGCGTGCAGACCACGCTCGGCCGCAACGGCAGCGACTTCTCGGCCTCGATCTTCGGCGCGCTGCTCGATGCGCGCGGGATCGTCATCTGGACCGACGTCGACGGCGTGCTGTCAGCGGACCCGCGGCGCGTGCCGGACGCCAAGGTCATCGACTCGCTGTCCTACAGCGAGGCCATGGAGCTCGCCTACTTCGGCGCCAAGGTGATCCACCCGCAGACGATGGCACCGGCCGTGTCGCGCGAGATCCCGATCTGGATCAAGAACACCTTCGCCGCCGACAAGCCCGGCACCCTGATCTGCGCCCGGCCGAACTCCAGTCACAAGGTCAAGGGCATCACGACCATCGACGCGGTCGCGCTGGTCAACCTCGAGGGGGCCGGCATGATCGGCGTGCCGGGCACGGCGCAGCGCCTGTTCGGCGCCCTCAACGAGGCCGGCATCTCCGTGATCCTGATCTCGCAGGGCTCCAGCGAGCACTCGATCTGCTGCGCGGTGCCGGACCGCGAGGCCGCCGCCGCCGAGGGCGTCGTGCGCCGCGCCTTCGCGATCGAGCTGCGCGAAGGCCAGATCCAGCGCGTCGAGGTCAGCAAGGACTGCGCGATCCTGGCGGTGGTGGGCGACGGCATGGCCGGCAGCCACGGCGTGGCCGCCAAGGTGTTCGGCACGCTCGCCGACGCCGCGGTCAACGTCCGCGCGATCGCGCAGGGTGCCTCGGAGCGCAACATCTCGGTGGTCATCGAGGCCAAGCACTCGACGCGGGCGTTGCGGGCGGTGCACGCGGGCTTCTACCTGTCGCCGCACACGATCTCGGTCGGCCTGATCGGCCGCGGCCACGTCGGCGCGGCGCTGCTCGGCCAGATCGCCTCGCAGCTCGAGCGGCTGCGTCGCGACGCGCGCCTCGACCTGCGGGTGCGCGGCATCCTCGCCTCGCGCGACATGCTGCTGGCCGACGGCGAGATCGACCCCGGCGCCTGGCGCGAGGCCTTCAAGGCCGGCGCCAAGCCTGCCGACCTCGCCGCGTTCACGCGCCACGTGCACGCCGAGCACCTGCCGCACGCCGTGATCATCGACTGCTCGGCCAACGCCGAAGTCGCGCGCCACTACCACGGCTGGCTCGCCAACGGCATCCACGTCGTGACCCCGAACAAGAAGGCCAACAGCGGCCCGCTCGACTACTACGAGTCGCTCAAGGAGGCGCGCCGCGTCGGCGGCACGCACTATCTCTACGAGGCGACGGTCGGCGCCGGCCTGCCGGTGGTGCAGACGCTCTACGACCTGCGCCAGACCGGCGACGAGATCCGCTCGATCGAGGGCATCTTCTCCGGGACGCTCGCCTACCTGTTCAACGTCTACGACGGCGCGCAGCCGTTCTCGGCGATCGTGCGCGCCGCGAAGCAGAAGGGCTACACCGAGCCCGACCCGCGCGACGACTTGTCGGGCACCGACGTCGCGCGCAAGCTGATCATCCTGGCGCGCGAGATCGACCTCAAGCTCGAGCTCGGCGACGTGGCGGTCGAGAGCCTGGTGCCGCCGCCGCTCACCGACTGCAGCGCCGAGGAGTTCTTGGCGCGGCTCCCCGAGTTCGACGCCACCATCGCCGCGCGCCACGCCGAGGCGAGCGCGGCCGGCGCGGTGCTGCGCTACGTCGGTCGGCTGGACGCGGCCGCGGGCCGCGCCACGGTCGGCCTGATGCGCCTCGAGCGCAGCCACCCATTCGCCAACATCGCGCTGACCGACAACGTGGTGCGCTTCGAGACCCGCCGCTACTGCGACAACCCGCTGATCGTGCAGGGGCCGGGCGCGGGCCCGGAGGTCACGGCCGGCGGCGTGTTCGGCGACCTGTTGCGCTTGTGCGCCTATCTCGGCGCCAAGATCTGAAGCTCACCGCGGGAGTAGACAGCTTGCGTAACAGCGCCACTGCGTTCGCACCGGCCACGGTCGGCAACGTCGGCATCGGCTTCGACATCCTCGGCCACACGGTCGAGGCGATCGGTGACCGCGTGCAGGTCACGCGCACCGCGACGCCCGGCGTCACGATCAAGGCGATCACCGGCGTCGCGACCGAGCTGCCGCTCGAGACCGCGCGCAACACCGCCGGCCAGGCGCTCAAGAGCCTCGCCGAGGCCCAGCGGCTGGACTTCGGCTTCGAGATGACGATCGACAAGGGCATCCCGCTCGGCAGCGGACTCGGCGGCTCGGCTGCCTCGGCGGTCGCGGCGGTGGTCGCCGGCAACGCGCTGCTGGCGACGCCGCTCAGCAAGCTCGAGCTGCTCAAGTTCGCGATGCAGGGCGAGGCGGTGGCCTCGGGCTCGGTGCACGTCGACAACATCGCGCCGAGCCTGTTCGGCGGGCTGGTGCTGACGGTCGGCATCGATCATCCGCGGACCAAGCAGATTCCGGTGCCGCCCGGGATCCGCGCCGTACTCGTGCACCCGCACATGTTTCTTTCGACCAAGGAGGCGCGGCGCATCCTGTCGAAGTCGGTGGCGCTGTCGGACCTCGTCTGGCAGTGCGCGAACCTCGCCGGCTTCATCTCGGCCTGCTACACCAACGACCTCGACATGATCCGCGATGCCTTCGAGGACGTGATTGTCGAGCCGCAGCGCCAGGCGCTGATTCCGGGCTTCAAGGCGGTCAAGCAGGCGGCGATGCAGAACGGCGCGCTCGGTTGCTCGATCTCCGGCGCCGGCCCGACTACCTTCGCCTGGTGCCTGGCCGCCGATGCCGAGCGGATTCAGGCGGCGATGGTCAGCGCGTTCGGCGCGCACGGGCTCGAGTCCGACCACTGGATCTCGGCCATCGAAGCGACCGGCGCGCGGGTGATCGACTGATGCGTTTCGTCTCCACACGTGACGCCGGCCACTCGGCGACGCTGTCCGCGGCGTTGAAGCGCGGGATCGCTGCGGACGGCGGCCTATACGTTCCCGAGCGCTTCCCGGCCGCCAGCGCCGCCGACTTCGGCAGCGCCGCCGAGCTCGCCGCCGTGGCGCCGCGCTTCCTCGCGCCGTTCTTCGCGGGTGACGCGCTGGCGCCCGAACTCGCCGCGATCGTCGCCGAAGCCTTCGATTTCCCGGTGCCGCTCGTGCCGCTGGCCACGGCCGGCGACGCCGCGGTGCTCGAGCTGTTCCACGGGCCGACCGCGGCCTTCAAGGACTTCGGCGCCCGCTTCCTGGCCGCCTGCATGGGGCGGCTGCACGGCGACGCGGCGCGCACGCTGACGATCCTGGTAGCGACCTCCGGCGACACCGGCGGCGCGGTGGCCGCGGCGTTCCACGGCCGCCCGGGCATCGAGGTCGTGGTGCTGTTCCCGCGCGGCCTGGTCTCGCCGCGCCAGGAGCTGCAGCTCACCTGCTGGGGCGGCAACGTCAAGTCGCTGTCGGTGGCCGGCACCTTCGACGACTGTCAGCGGCTCGTGAAGGCGGCGTTCGCCGATCCGGCGCTCGCGGCGCGCCGCGAGCTGTCCTCCGCCAACAGCATCAACGTCGGCCGGCTGCTGCCGCAGGCCTGCTACTACGTGCAGGCGAGCCTCGCGACCTGGCGCCGCACCGGCCAGCCGACGAATTTCATCGTGCCCTCCGGCAACCTCGGCAACGCGCTGGCCTGCGTCTGGGCCAAGCGCGTCGGCCTGCCGATCGGCGACATCGTGCTGGCCTTCAATGCCAACCGCAGCGTGCCGGACTACCTCGAGAGCGGCGAGTGGCAGCCACGGCCGTCGGTCGCGACCCTAGCCTCGGCCATGGACGTCGGCAATCCGAGCAACATGGAGCGGCTGCGGCATCTGTATCCGGACTGGCGCGCGCTCGGCGCGGCGCTGAGCGCGGTGACCGTCAGCGACGCCGAGATCCGCGCCCGCATCGCGGCCGACCGGGCGCGGCTCGGCCAGACCTGGTGCCCGCACACCGCGATCGCCGCCGAGGCCTATGCGCGCCTCGACCCGGCGCGCCGCGCCGCGGGTCCCTGGGTGCTGGTCGCGACCGCGCACCCGGCGAAGTTTCCGGAGACCGTCGAGCCGCTGATCGGCGCGACGCTGCCGGTGCCGCCCGCGCTGGCGCGACTGCTGACGCTGCCGCGCCACGCCACCGAAATTGCCGCCACGCTCGATGCGCTCGCGGCCGTGCTGAGGTGACGCTCGCCGACCTACCGCTCGAACTCATGCTGGCGGTGGCCGGCGCCGTGTGCGTGCTCGCCGCCGGCGCCGGCGGCCTCTGGGCGCTGCGCCGGCACCGCGCGCGCCGCGCGCTGCTCGACCGGATCGAGTCGGTCGCCGCCGAGTACCTGCAGGACGTGGTGCTGCCGGACGGCGCCGGCGGCTGGTTCCACGTCGACTTCCTGCTGCTGACCGGCATGGGACTCGTGGTCGTGGACCTGCGCGACGTGCCGGGGCTCATCTTCGGCAGCGAGCAGATGACCGAGTGGACGGTCATGCAGAAGAGCCGCCGCTTCACGTTCCCGAACCCGCTCGGGCCGCTCTACGACCGCATGGCGGTGGTGCGTGCGCTGGTCGGCGAGAGCGTGCCGGTTGACGGCCGGGTGGTGTTCACCGATCGCGGCTCCTTCCCCAAGGGCCATCCGAAACCGGTCACCCGGCTCGCCTCGCTCGCGACCGAGATCCCGCCGCTCGGAGTCGCCGGCCGCGAGGAGCTGCTGGCCCGACTGCGGCCGGCCTGGGAGCAGGTCAAGGCAGCGGCGAGCCCGAGCCCGCTCAAGCGCCGCTGAGCGGGCGCGGCAGCGCCTGAGGTGATGCGATGGCCGAGACGACCACGATCCGCCTGCCGCCGCCGCTGCGCGCGCGCCTCGCTGCGCTCGCCAAGCAGACCGAGCGCTCGGCGCACAGCCTGATCATCGAGGCGATCGAGCGTTACGCCGACTACGAGGAGGAGCTGCGTCGGCTGGTGCGCGAGGCGCTGGCGGCCGACGCGGCGGTCGACAAGCTCGGTGAGGTCTACCGGCCGGAGGACGTCAATGCCTGGCTGGAGCGGCTCGCGGCCGGCGCCAGCGTCACGCGGCCGAGCGCATGGCGCAGGTAGTCTGCGCGGCGCGCTGGCTCGACGCGCTCGAGCAGGCCGTGACCGCGCTACGTGCCGACGACGCGCCGGCGGCGCCGCGGGCAGCGGCCGCGATCCGCTCGGCGCTCGCGGCGCTCGGCGCGCATCCGCTCGTCGGGCGCCGCCTGCAGGGCGAGCTGCGCGAACTCGTCATCTCCTACGGCGCGACCGGCTTCGTGGCGCTGTACCGCTTCCTGCCGGCGCGCGACGAGGTGCGCCTGCTGACGATCTGCCGGCAGCGCGCGCTCGGCTACCGCCCGTAGGCCGGCGCCGCCGCTCGGCGCGCGCTGGCGTCAGCCGTCGCGCCGCGCGTGCCGCGCCAGCACCGCGGCGACGCAGCCGGTGACGCGGCGCACGCAGTCGAGGTGCAGGAACTCGTTCGGGCCATGCGCGTTCGACTGCGGGCCGAGCACGCCGGTGACCAGGAACTGCGTCTGCGGATAGCGCGCCGCGAGCATGCCGATGAACGGAATGCTGCCACCGGTGCCCATCGCCAGCGCCGGCCGGCCGAAGAAGTCCTGCGAGGCCTCCTGAATGGCCCGCTCGAGCCACGGCGCGAGCGCCGGCGCGTCCCAGCCGGCGAGGCTCGAGCCGACCTCGAAGCTGACACGGGCGCGATACGGCGGATCGCGTTCCAGCGCCTCCTTGACGCGCGCCGCGGCCGTCGCGGCGTCCAGCGTCGGCGGCAGCCGCAGGCTCAGCTTGAGCGCCACGCGCGGCAGCAGCGTATTGCCGGCGCTGCCAAGCGCGGGCAGGCCCTCGGCGCCGGTGATCGTCAGCGTCGGCTTCCACGTGGAATTGATCAGCAGCTCGGTCGGGTCGTTGCTGACCGGCCGCACGCCGGCTGCCCACGGCAGCTTGCCGGCCACGGTCGCGCCGAGCACGCCGGCGGCGGCGCGTGCCTCGGCAACGCGCTGCGCCGGCGTCGGCACGTGCAGTTCCTCGAGCGCGACGTCGCCGGTGTGCACGTTCTCGAGCCGGTCGAGCAGACCGCGCAGGATGCGAAACGCCGACGGCGCGATGCCGGTCGACATGCCCGAATGCACGCCCTCGGTCAGCACCTCGACCGCCAGCGTGCCGACCAGGTTGCCGCGCAGCGAACTCGTCAGCCAGAACTGCTCGTAGTTGCCGCACTCGGCGTCAAGGCAGATGACGAGGTCCGGGCTGCCGAGGCGCGCGCCGAGCAGCTCGACGTAGGCCGGCAGATCGACGCTGCCGCTCTCCTCGCTGCCCTCGATCAGGATCGCGCAGCGCGCGTGCGGCAGGCCTTGTTCCTGCAGCGTGCGGATCGCGAGCAGGCTCGAGTAGAGCGCGTAGCCGTCGTCGGCAGCGCCGCGGCCGTACAGCCGTCCGTCGCGCACGAGGGGCGTCCAGGGATCCAGGCCGGCCTGCCAGCCGGTGAACTCCGGCTGCTTGTCGAAGTGGCCGTAGAGCAGCACCTCGCCGGGCGCGCTGCCGGCGACCTCGGCGAAAATCACCGGCGTGCGGCCGGGCAGGCGCACCAGTTCCACCGTGAGTCCGCGCACCGGCTGCGCCCGGCACCAGTCGAGCAGGATCGCGGCGGCGCGGTCCATGTGGCCGTGTGCCTCCCACTGCGGATCGAAGAGCGGCGACTTGTTCGGAACGCGGATGTAGGACTCGAGGCTCGGCAGGATGCTGTCGGTCCATTCCTGGTCGATGCGCCGGGCAGCGGAAGCGACGTCCATAGGCTCTCCAGATCGGTCAATAACAACAGTGCTATCAATCACTTACAAGCTGTTCATCATCGCGTTTATTGCATCACTTCCGGCAGGCTCAGGCCGAACAACCGCGCTGCCGCGAGGGAAGTCGCGCGCGCGAGCTCAAGCGGCGCCTCGCCGCGCGCCGCGGCGACCACGCGGCAGATCTCGGCAAGGTACAGCGGCTCGTTGCGTCGTGTCGCCGGCTTCGGCCGCAGCGTTCGCGGCAGCAGGTACGGCCCGTCGGTCTCGAGCATCAGCCGCCCGGCCGGGATCCGCCGCACCACCTCGAGCAGATGCTGGCCGCGCCGCTCGTCGCAGATCCAGCCGGTGATGCCGATGCTGAGCCCAAGCGCGAGGTAGGCCTCGGCCTCGGCCGGCGTGCCGGTGAAGCAGTGCGCGACCGCGCGCGGCAACTGTGCGCCGCAAGCGGTCAGCACGGCGAGGAAGTCGGCGTGCGCGTCGCGCTGGTGGAGAAAGAGCGGCTTGCCGCAGTCGATGGCGAGTTCGACCTGCCGCTCGAAGGCCCGTCGCTGCGCGTCGCGCGGCGAGTAGTCGCGACAGTAATCAAGGCCGCATTCGCCGACCGCGACCACCTGCGGCTCGGCGAGCAGCGCGCGCAGCCCCGCGAGGTCGCCATCCTCGAGCTCGAGCGCGTGGTGCGGATGCACGCCGGCGGTCGCCGACAGCAGCGCCGGCTGCCGGGCGGCGAGGGCCGCCGCGGCGACCGACGAGGCGCGCGAGGACCCGGTCACGATCAGGTGCACGAGCCCGGCGCGGCGCGCGCGGGCGAGCACCGCGTCACGATCCGCGTCGAAGCTGTCGTGCGCCAGGTTGATGCCGATGTCGACGAGCGGCAGAGGGGTCATCAGGCTATGTTAACTTCGGCGGACGCGGGATTTGTGACGGCGTGCGGCGCGAGCCACCGGCCGGGCGCGTCCAATCGCTCGGGCCCGGCGTCGCCCGCCGTGCTGCCCGACTGCCAGCGCCTGCGCGCGACCGCTCGACCAAAGGCTCCGACCGTGAAGCTGACCTGCCGCGCGCTCTGCCGCCTCGGGCTCGGCGCCGCCGCGCTGCTCGCGTTGAGCACCGCCGGCGCGCCGGCAACCTTCGCCGCGAGCGCCGACGAACTCGCCGACCTCGACGCCAAGGCCGAGTACGCGTTCTTCACCGCCGACGCGCGTGCGCTCAATGCGCTGGTCAGTGCGAACGAGCCGCTGGCGGCGTCGGCCCAGGCGCTCGAGCGCTATCAGTACGCCCACGCGGAGTTTCGGCGCCTGCAGTTGGCCTGGCGCCAGCAGAAGGTCAGGGACGTCGAGACCGCCGGCAACGCCTGTCTCGCCGCCATCGAGAAGGTCAACGAGTCCGACCCGCGTTTCGCCGAGGGCTTCGCGCTCGAGGCGGCCTGCGCCGGCTACCTCGGGGCGCTCGGCGGCCTGCGCGGCGCGGTCGCGCAGCACCGCAGCGAGGCGCGGCTCGCGACCGCCCGTGAACTCGCACCGCACAACCCGCGCGTGCTGCTGGTGGATGGCCTGGCACGCTGGTTTCGCGCCGGCGCAGGACCCGCCGACCACGCCGAGGCGCGCAAGGCCTTCGAGGGCGCGGCGCGCGCCTTCGACACCGTCACCGCGACCACGCCCGGTCAGCCATCGTGGGGCGAGGCGGAAGCCTGGCTGTTCATCGGCCGTTCGCTCGAGGAGAGCGGCGACCTGCTGGGCGCGCGCAACGCCTACGAGAAGTCGCTGTTGATCGCCCCGGAGTTCGCCGCCGCGCGACGCGGGCTGAAGGCGCTGCGCGGCGCGCCCTGACGCGCCAGCGCCGTGCCGGCGGCGCCGCGCCGCCTGATATCATCGGCGCGTG
This sequence comes from Pseudomonadota bacterium, assembly GCA_025355105.1. Taxonomy (GTDB): domain Bacteria; phylum Pseudomonadota; class Gammaproteobacteria; order Steroidobacterales; family Steroidobacteraceae; genus CAIKZZ01. Next base: position 22,012 of record JANYAE010000019.1, read on the forward strand.
ACGACTGCGCCCTATCCGCACCTGCTGGCACCGCTGGATCTCGGCTTCACGCGCCTGCGCAACCGCGCGCTGATGGGCTCGATGCACACCGGCCTCGAGGACCGCGAGGCCGACTACCCGCAGCTCGCCGCCTACCTCGCCGAGCGGGCGCGCGGCGGCGTCGGCCTGATCGTCACCGGCGGCATCGCCCCGAACCGCGCCGGCTGGGGCGCGCCCTTCGCCGGCAAGCTGAGCGGCCGGCGCGAGCTACCGCGCCACCGGCTGGTCGCCGACGCGGTGCACGCCGAGGGCGGGCACGTCTGCATGCAGATCCTGCACACCGGTCGCTACGCCTATCACCCGCTCGCGGTCGCGCCGTCGGCGCTGCGCGCGCCGATCTCGCGCTTCACGCCGTGGGCGCTGTCGCGGCGCGGCGTCGAGCGCCAGATCTCGGCCTTCGTGCGCTGCGCCGAGCTCGCCCGCGAGGCCGGCTACGACGGCGTCGAGGTGATGGGCTCCGAGGGCTACCTGATCAACCAGTTCATCGCCGCCCGCACCAACCGGCGCGACGACGAGTGGGGCGGCAGCTACGCGAACCGGATCCGCTTCGCGCTTGAGATCGTCAGGCGCAGCCGCGCCGCGCTCGGCCCTGACTCGATCATCATCTACCGCCTGTCGATGCTCGACCTGGTCGACGGCGGTAGCAGCTGGGCCGAGGTCGTGGAACTCGCGCAGGGCATCGAGGCGGCCGGTGCCACGATCATCAACACCGGCATCGGCTGGCACGAGGCACGCATCCCGACGATCGCGACGATGGTGCCGCGCGCCGCCTTCGCCTGGGTCACCGAGCGGCTGCGGCCGCACGTGCAGTTGCCGCTGGTCGCCACCAACCGCATCAACGACCCGGCGGTGGCCGAGGCGATCCTGGCGCGCGGCGGCGCGAGCATGGTGTCGATGGCGCGGCCGCTGCTCGCCGACCCGGACTTCATGCTCAAGGCCGCCGCCAACCGCGCCGACGAGATCAACACCTGCATCGCCTGCAACCAGGCCTGCCTCGACCACATCTTCGAGCGCCAGGCGGCGACCTGCCTCGTCAACCCGCGCGCGGCGCGCGAGACCGAACTCGTCTACCGGCCGACGGCCGTGCCGCGGCGCATCGCCGTGGTCGGTGCCGGACCGGCCGGGCTGTCGTGCGCGGCGGTGGCGGCCGAGCGCGGCCACCGGGTGACCTTGTTCGAGCAGGGCGCCGCGATCGGCGGCCAGTTCAACCTCGCGCGGCGGATCCCGGGCAAAGAGGAGTTCGGCGAGACACTACGCTATTTCGGCCGCCGCCTCGAGCTCGCCGGCGTCGAGCTGCGCCTCGGCGCGGTGGCCGACGCCGCGGCGCTCGCGCAGGGCTTCGACGTGGTGGTGCTGGCCACCGGGGTCACGCCGCGCCGGCCCGCGATCCCCGGGCTAGACGATCCGCGCGTCGCTTCCTACGCCGACGTCATCTGCGGCCGGGTCAGCGTCGGGCGGCGCGTCGCAATCGTCGGCGCTGGCGGCATCGGCTTCGACGTCGCCGAGTTCCTGACGCACGATGCGGCGCACGACAGCGCGGACGGCAGCGAGGCGGACGTCGCCGCCTTCGCCCGCGAATGGGGCATCGACCTCGGCATCGCGACCCGCGGCGGACTCGCGCCGGCGATCGCGCCCGCAGTCGCGCCGCGCGAGGTGTGGCTGTTGCAGCGCAAGGCCAGCAAGGTCGGCGACGGCCTCGCCAAGACCACCGGCTGGATCCACCGCACGCAGCTCAAGCGCCGCGGCGTGCGGCTGGTGCCGGGCGTCGAGTACCAGCAGATCGACGCCGCCGGGCTGCACGTCGTGATCGGCGGCCAGCCGCAGCTCATCGAAGCCGACACGATCGTGATCTGCGCCGGCCAGGAGCCGGCGCGCGAGCTGGTCGATCCGCTCGCGGCGCTCGGCATCCCCATGCACCTGATCGGCGGCGCGGACCTCGCCGCCGAGCTCGACGCCAAGCGCGCCATCGGCCAGGGTGCCGAGCTGGCGGCGAGCCTTTGAGCGGGCCCGCATGCTGGGCCTGACGACGCCGCAGCTGCCGCTGTTCGACCCGCGAGCGGCCGGCGCCGACTTCGCCGTGCGCCGCAGTGCGCGCGCGCGCCGCATGACGCTGCGCGTCTATCCCGGTGGCCGCGTGGAGATCACGGTGCCGACCGGCGTGCGGCCGGCGACCGTCGAGGACTTCGTCGCGCGGCACCGCGAATGGATCGACGCGCGGGTCGCGGAGCTCAAGACCCATCCGCAGCCGCAGCACCAGCCGCTGCCCGGAAATGTGTTCCTGCAGGCGCTCGACGCCGACTGGCAGGTGCGCTACGTCGCGCGCCGCCGGCCCGGCGTGCGGGCGGTCGGCGCGCGCGAACTCGAGGTCTACGGCGACCCGGCACAGGCCGCCGGCGCGCGGCGCATGCTGCGCCAGTGGCTGACGATCGAGGCCCGCGCCGGACTTGAGCCGTGGCTCACGCGGCTGGCCGCGGACGGCGGTTTTGACTACGAGCGGCTGCAGCTGCGGCGCCAGCGCACCCGCTGGGGCAGCTGCTCGCGCGCCGGCACGATCAGCCTCAACGTCTGCCTGCTGTTCCAGCCGCCGGCGGTGGTCCGCTACCTGATGCTGCACGAGCTCTGCCACACGCGGCAGATGAACCATTCGGCGCGCTTCTGGCGGCTGGTCGCGAGCCACGAGCCCGACTACCGCGTTCTCGACCGGGAGCTGACCCACGGCTGGCGCCACGTGCCCGGCTGGGTCTACGGTTGAGGCCATGAGCGCACCGACCGACCGACCGCCTGCTGAGCTGAGCGAACCTGTCGGCACCGGTGCCGTCGACGTGTCCGGCGAAGCGGTGCACTGGGACGTGCCGAAGGAGCAGACCTACAGCGGCTACCTTGACCTGGCGCGGCTGCTCACGGCCCAGCACCCGCGCTCGCCTGAGCACGACGAGATGCTGTTCATCATCGTCCACCAGACCAGCGAGCTGTGGATGAAGCTCTGCCTGCACGAGCTCAGGGCGGCGATCGCCTGCATCCGGCGCGACGAGCTCGCGCCGTGCTTCAAGATGCTGACGCGCTTCGGCCAGATCCAGCGCCAGCTGGTGCACGTCTGGGACGTGCTCGCCACGCTGACACCGTTCGACTATTCGAGCTTTCGCAACCAGCTGGGGCGGGCCTCGGGCTTCCAGTCGTGGCAGTACCGGCTGCTCGAGTTCACGATCGGCAACAAGAACCGCGAGCTGATCGCGGTGCATCGCGCCGACCCCGCAGCCTATCAGCTGCTCGACCAGGCGCTCGCCGCGCCGTCGCTGTACGACGAATCGCTGCGGCTCTTGTCGCGGCGCGGCTTCGAGATCCCCGAGGCGCTGCTCGACCGGGACTTCGCCGAGCCCTACGTCGCGCACAAGCAGGTCACGGCCGCCTGGCTCGCGGTGTACCACAGCATCGACGCGCACTGGGACCTGTACGAGCTGGCCGAGAAGCTCGTCGATCTCGACCACCGCTTCCAGCTGTGGCGCTTCTCGCACATGAAGACGGTCGAGCGCATCATCGGCTACAAGCGCGGCACCGGCGGCACGAGCGGCGTGGCCTACCTCGCCAAGGCGCTGGAACTTCGCTTCTTCCCCGAGCTCTGGTCCGCCCGGACCTCGATGTAGCTCAGGCGCCGGCGCGACCGGCCGTGCCGGCCGGCGTGGCACCGACGCCGCGCCGCCGCCGCAGCGCCCGCACGACGCGTACCAGCATCAATGCCGCGAACACGGTGGCGTAGGCCAGCGGCTCGCGCACGTCGCGTTTCACCTGCCAGTAGAAGTGCCAGCAGCCGAGCAGCGTCGCCGGGTAGATCGCATAGTGCAACTGCTGCCAGCGGCGCCCGAGCCGTCGCTGCGCCGCGCGGGTCGAGGTGAGCGCCAGCGGCGCGAGCAGCACGAAGGCCGCGAAGCCGAGCGTGATCCAGCGCCGCTTGGCGACGTCCTCGAGCAGCATCCGCCAGTCGAAGGCCTGGTCGACGGCGAAGTACATCAGCAGGTGCAGCGCCAGGTAGAAGAACGCAAACAGCCCGAGCATCCGCCGGTACAGCAGCCAGCGCGCGTTGCCGGTGGCGGCGCGCAGCGGCGTGAGCGCGAGCGTCGCGAGCAGCAGGCGCAGCGCCCACAGCCCGAGCGCATCGGTCAGCGCCGCGATCGGGTTGGCGCCGAGCGTCAGGCCGAGGAGCCCGAAGGTGCGGGCGGCGAGGTCCGCGAGCGGCAGGGCGAGCGCGACGAACAAGGCCGGCTTGCCGAGCTGCCGCCACCAGAAGTCCGGGTTCAGAAGTCCCTCCGCAGGTCCATGCCGCGGTACAGCTCCGCCACCTGCGCATAGCCGTTGAAGAGCTGGGTCGGCTGGCGCGGCGCGAAGGCGCCGGCGCCGATGCGCCGCTCGGTCTTTTGGCTCCAGCGCGGATGGTCAACCGACGGGTTGACGTTGGCGTAGAAGCCGTACTCGCCAGCGGCCGCACGGTTCCAGGCGGTGGCCGGCATCTGCTCGGTGAAGTCGATGCGCACGATCGCCTTGATGCTCTTGAAACCGTATTTCCACGGCACCACCAGTCGCAGCGGCGCGCCGTTTTGATTCGGCAGCACCCGGCCGTAGAGCCCGACCGCGAGGATCGCGAGCGGGTGCATGGCCTCGTCGATGCGCAGGCCCTCGGTGTACGGCCAGTCGAGCACCGGCCAGCGCTGGCCGGGCATCTGCGCGGGATCCTTGAGTGTCGTGAAGGCGACGTACTTGGCACGCGAGGTCGGCTTGAAGCGCTTCAGCGCCTCGCCGAGCGGGATGCCGACCCACGGCACTGCCATTGACCAGGCCTCGACGCAGCGCAGCCGGTAGATGCGCTCCTCGAGCGCATGCGGCTTCAGCAGGTCCTCGAGCGGCACGCTGCCGCGCTGCTCGGCTTCGCCGCCGATGGCCACCGACCACGGCTGGACCTTGAGGCGGCCAGCGCGTTCGGCAGGATCGGCCTTGTCGGTGCCGAACTCATAGTAGTTGTTGTAGCTGGTCACGTCCTGCCACGAGTTCGGCGGCTCGCTGCTGCTGAGCTCGGCGTTGTGCCGGTAGTTCAGGCTTGCCCCGGCAGGACCGGTGTCGGCGAACAGCGCCGGCGCAACGCTCGCGGTCGCGAGCGCGAGTGCGCCGCCGAGAAAGCGGCGCCGGCTGGCGTAGAGCTCCGGCGGCGTGATCTCGGAGGGGCGGACGTCGGCAGGTCGGCGGATCAGCATCGGCGGCTCCGAAGGGCCCGGCAGGGCGGCGCGGCGCGCCGTCGCGGCGGCTCGCCCTCAGTGAGACCGGCGGCGACCGCGGAAGATTTCAAAATTCGTACTCGAGCCGAAGGCGCGCGGTCATGTCCGGCGAACTGCCGGTCAGGCCGAACACCCAGGCGGCCTCGTACATCAGTGCCTGGCGCCCGGCGAGGCGGAAGCGCCCACGGGCCGCCGGGCCGATTTCATGGCGGTTGCCGGCGAGGCTACCGAAGCGGCCCCAGCGGCCGAAGTCGCCGAACATCTCGAGGCCTGGCTCGAAGCGCTCGTTGCCGCGCCACACCGCCCGCAGCGCGTAGCCGAGCGCGGCGTTCTCGCCGGAGCCGAAGGCCTGCTCGCCCTTCAGGTTGGCGGTGACCAGCAGCGCGCCGACGGTCGTCTCGCCGAGCAGCCCAAGCTCGAGCGCGTCGTGGCCATCACGTCGCAGCGCGTGCGCGAACTCCGCCAACACGCCGAGGTCGATCCAGTACTTGCCCTGCGGCGCGAGCGCGAAGACGTTCTCCCACGAGAACTCGGTCGCGTGGCGGGCGCCGCCCGGATCGCGCTCGAGCGTCACCAGGCCCTCGGTCAGCCACCACTCGTTGGGCGCGTACTCGAGCTCGAGCTTGGACTCCTCGGCGCCGTTGCGGGCCGAAGCACCATCCAGGTCGCGCTGGGTGCGCAGCTCAAAGGCCCGCTCGCCCGCCTCGACGACCGGCGAGTAGACGACCAGGTCCGCGCGCGCCGGCCGCGGCGCCGCGAGCGCGAGCGCGCCGACCAGCACCGCGGCCAGGCCCGCGCGCTGGTGCGGCGAGCCGCCGTCACCTGAGGCGCGGCGCATCAGCAGCGCGAGGCCGACCGCAACCACCGCGAAGAACACGATCTGCATGCCGCTCGGCCGTTCGGCGTAGCCGATCAGCGCGTGCAGCACCTGGCCGAGCACGCCCTGCTCCGGCACGATCCCGGAGCTGTCCCACACCGGGTCGGCGAGCGCCGGCAGCTTGCCGGCCTGAACCAGAAAGCCGGCCGCCTGTGCGGCCATGCCGGCCGCGAGCAGCAGCAGCAGGGCGCCGGTGACCGCAAACAGCCGGCGCTGCGCAATCGCCACCAGGCCGTAGTACACCATGACGCCGATCGCGATCCCGGCGCTGAGCCCGAGCAGGCTGCCGAGCGCGAGCGAGCCGGCAGCGGTGCCGCCGGCGGCGATGCCGTACAGGAACAACACGGCCTCTGAGCCCTCGCGCAACACCGCGAGCGCGACCACCAGGAACAGCACCGACAGCGGGCTGCGGCCGCTCGTGACCTCGCGGCCGACGTTCTGCATCTCGGCGGCCAGCGCGCGGCCATGGCGCTTCATCCAGATGTTGTGCCAGCCGAGCATCGCGGTCGCGACCAGCAGCACGCCGGCGTTGAAGAGTTCCTGGCCGACCCCCTCAAGCGCGGCGGCGATCCGCTCCGCAAAGCCGGCGACGATCATCGCGCCGAGGATGCCGGCGGCGACGCCGGCGGCCACCCACAGCCCGCGGCGGGGAACGGAACGCGTGGCGGCGAGCACGATGCCAATGACCAGCGCGGCCTCGAAGACCTCGCGCAACATGATGATGGCGGCGGCGATCACGGCTGCACCACGAGCCAGCCGCGGGCGGTGCTGGGATTGAAGTCGCCGAAGAACTCGTAGCGGCCCGGCTTGAGCGGTCCGACGTACACCACGACCTTCGCGCCGGGTGCCACGACCTTTTCGCGATTGAGCGCGTAACTTTCGAATTCTTCAGGGGTTTTGTCCCTGTTCTCGACGATCAGGCGCAGCTTCACGCCGGCCGGCGCCGGCACCTCGGTGGCGGTGAAGCGGTGAGCTTCGATGACGATGCTGATCTCCGGCTCCGCCGCGAGTGCCGGAGCGGCGAGCGTGAGAGCGGGGATCAGGAGCAGGGCGGGGAGCGGTGTGGACATGATCCGTAGCCTTCGGTGTAGGAACCGGGGGCTATAATACGAATGAGAATCATTCTTATCAACTGTGGTTTGTGCGTAACACTGCTCAGTTCCAGTCGGAACTTCGGATCCCGAGCAACCGTGCGGCCCGGCAGGCGGCCCGGCTGCCATTGACGAGGAGTGGCGCGTCAACCTGCGCCAGGTGCTCGAGGTCCGAGCGGGCGTTGCCGTAGGCCGCCAGCCGGGCCCCGGGATGACGGGCCCGCAGCGCCTCGATGCAGCGCGCCTTTTCCGCGCCGCGGCGATTCGGCGTGCTGAGCGCGCCGTCGAGGCGCTCGTCCAGCCAGCGCAGCTCGGTGCAGATCACTTCGTCGAAGCCGAGCCGCCGGCCGATGTCGCGGACATAGCAGTCGGTGCTGGCCGAGAGCAGCACCAGCCAGTCGCCGGCCGCGCGGTGCCGCTCGATGGCGGCCAGCGCCGCCGGCCGCGTCAGGTGCGCGAGCTTCCAGTCGAGAAAGCGCTGCGTCAGCGCGTCGAGCTCGGCGCGGCGCAGGCCGCCGAGCACGGCGCGGATCAGCCGGCTCTTGATGCGGCCGCGGTCGCGGTCGATCAGAAAGCCCGCGACGATCGCCGGCAACGCCCAGAGCCTTAGCAGGCGGCCGGGACGGGCGAGCAGCGCCGCCGCCAGGTAGGGCACGAGCGTGTCGTGCCACGTGATCGTGCCGTCGAGGTCGAACACCGCGACGCCCCGCGCGGTCTCGTGCGGCGTCGCGGCCGGCGATGGCAGCGGCGCCGTCAGGCCGCCTTGTCCTTGCCGACCAGGCTTCTGAGCACGTACTGCAGGATGCCGCCGTGGCGGTAGTAGTCGAGCTCCTTCGGCGTGTCGATGCGCACCCGCGCCGTGAACTCGGTCCGCCGGCCGCCCTCGCCGCTGGCGACGACCTTGACGCTCTTGGCGGCGCCGCCGTTGAGGCCACTGATGTCGAACACCTCGCGGCCAGTGAGGCCGAGCGAGGCGGCGGTCGCGCCACCCTCGAACTGCAGCGGCAGCACGCCCATGCCGATCAGGTTCGAGCGGTGGATACGCTCGAAGCTCTCGGTCAGCACCGCGCGCACGCCGAGCAGCATCGTGCCCTTGGCGGCCCAGTCACGTGACGAGCCCGTGCCGTACTCCTTGCCGGCGAGCACCACGAGCGGCGTGCGCTCGGCCTTGTACTTCATGGCGACGTCGTAGATCGAGCCCTGCTCGCCGCTCGGCAGGTGCACGGAGACGCCACCCTCGGTGCCCGGCAGCAGCAGGTTGCGCAGGCGGATGTTGGCGAAGGTGCCGCGCATCATCACCTCGTGGTTGCCGCGCCGCGCGCCGAAGGAGTTGAAGTCCACCGGCTTCACGCCCTCGGCCATCAGGTACTTCGCCGCCGGACCGGACTTCGAGATGTTGCCGGCCGGCGAGATGTGGTCGGTGGTCACCGAGTCGCCGAGCAGCGCCAGCGCGCGCGCGCCTTTGATGTCGGCGACCGCCGCTGGCGTCATCGTCATGCCGTCGAAGTACGGCGGGTTGCGCACGTAGGTCGAGCGCGGCTCCCAGGCGTAGACCTCGCCGGCCGGGACCTTGATCGCGTTCCAGTGCTCGTCGCCCTTGAACACGCCGGCGTAGCTCGCCTTGAACATCGCCGAGTCCACCGCGCGCAGCTGCGTCTCGGCGACCTCGGCCGGGCTCGGCCAGATGTCCTTGAGGTACACCGGCGCGCCGTCGCTGCCGGTGCCGAGCGGCTCGGTCGTGAGGTCGATGTCCATCGAGCCGGCGAGCGCGTAGGCGACGACCAGCGGCGGCGAGGCGAGGAAGTTCATCTTCACTTCCGGGTGCACGCGGCCCTCGAAATTGCGGTTGCCTGACAGCACCGAGGCGGTGGTGAGGTCGCCGGCCTTGACCGCGTCGGAGATCTCGGACTTCAGCGGGCCCGAGTTGCCGATGCAGGTCGTGCAGCCGTAGCCGACGGTGAAGAAGCCGACCGACTCGAGCTCGGCCGTGAGGCCGGCCTTGTTCAGGTAGTCGGTGACGACGCGCGAGCCCGGCGCCAGCGAGGTCTTGACCCACGGCTTGGCCTTGAGGCCGCGGGCGCGCGCCTTCTTGGCCAGCAGTCCGGCGGCGATCAGCACCGCCGGATTCGAGGTGTTGGTGCAGCTCGTGATTGCGGCGATCACCACGGCGTTGTCCCGCAACTCGTAGCCGCCACCGGCGACGGTCGCGCGTCCGGTCGCGGCCGGGTTCTTGCCGGCGCGCTCCTCGGCGGACTTCTTGGCGGCCGCCTGCGAGATGCCTTTGGCCTTGCTGAGCGGCACCCGGTCCTGCGGGCGCTTCGGGCCGGCGAGCGAGGGCTCGACGGTCGCGAGGTCAAGCGCCAGCACGTCGGTGTAGACGGCCTCGCGCATGCCATTGGTGCGCCACAGGCCCTGCGCCTTGGCGTAGGCCTCGACCAGCGCCACCTGTTCCGCCGGCCGGGCGGTGAGCTTGAGGTAGCGGATCGTCTCCTCGTCGATCGGGAACACCGCGATCGTGCTGCCGAACTCCGGCGACATGTTGCTGATCGTCGCGCGGTCGGCCAGCGGCAGGTTCGCGAGGCCGTCGCCGAAGAACTCGACGAACTTGTCGACCACGCCCTTCTTGCGCAGCATCTCGGTGATCGTCAGCACGAGGTCGGTGGCGGTGGTGCCGGCGCGCAGCTCGCCCGCGAGCTTGAAGCCGATGACCTGCGGGATCAGCATCGTCACCGGCTGGCCGAGCATCGCGGCCTCGGCCTCGATGCCGCCAACGCCCCAGCCGACGACGCCGAGGCCGTTGATCATGGTCGTGTGCGAGTCGGTGCCGACCACCGTGTCCGGGAAGGCGACGCTGCGGCCGCCGCTCTCCTGGCCGAACACCACGCGGCCGAGGTACTCGAGGTTGACCTGGTGGACGATGCCGGTGTTCGGCGGCACGACCTTGAAATCCTTGAACGCGGTCTGGCCCCAGCGCAGGAACGAGTAGCGCTCGCCGTTGCGCTCGAACTCGATCCGCGTGTTGTCGGCGAGCGAGTCCTTGCTGCCGTACTCGTCGACCTGCACCGAGTGGTCGATCACGAGTTCGGCCGGCGCGAGCGGATTGACGCGCTTGGCGTTGCCGCCGAGGCGCACGATCGCCTCGCGCATTGCCGCGAGGTCGACGACGCAGGGCACGCCGGTGAAATCCTGCATGATGACGCGCGCCGGCGTGAAGGCAATCTCGTAGGACGGTGCCGCCTTCGGATCCCACTTCAGCACCGCCTCGATGTCGGCCGGCGTGACGTTGACGCCGTCCTCGAAGCGCAGCAGGTTCTCGAGCAGGATCTTCAGCGAGTAGGGCAGGCGACCCAGGTCGTGGCCCTGGATCGCGGGCAGGCGGAAATAGTCGAACTGGCGGCCGGCGACGTCGAGGGTCGCGCGCGTCTTCATGCTGTCGGTCATGGATCCTCCGGCGGGAAGCTGTCAATTATAGGCTTTCCCGGCCCACGCCGGTCGGAAGCTGCGCGCCGACGAGCGTGCCCCGGTGTTTCGTCTCGATTGGCGGAACGGCCGCTCCGGCCGGTAGGATCGCGTCGGCCGCGGGCGACGTCGATCCGTGGATATCGAAAGGGGAGAATCCATGCGCCGGACCGTCGCCTTGCTCGCCTGCTGGCTCGCCATTCCCTGCCTGGCATCCGCCGAGCCGGTGCCGGCCGCCGTGTTCACCGACCCGCCGGCCGACCGCGCGCACCCGGCGGCGATGCAGGTGCTGCACATTCCGTCGCACGGCGTGCTGATCAACGGCATCGTCTACACCGCGGCTGGCGCCGGTCCGCACCCGACGATCGTGATCTGCCACGGCCTGCCGGGCAACGAGAAGAACCTTGATCTCGCGCAGGCGCTGCGGCGCTCCGGCTGGAACGCGGTCACGTTCAACTACCGTGGCTCGTGGGGCAGTCCGGGCGCCTTCCGCTTCGTGCAGAACCCGGAGGACGCGGCGGCGGTGCTCGCCTACCTGCGCGAGCCGGGCAACGCGGCGGCGCTCGGCGTCGACCCCGCGCGCCTGGTGCTCGCCGGCCACAGCATGGGCGGCTGGGTCACGGCCCTGACCGCGGCACGCGAGCACGGCCTCGCCGGCGCGATCCTGATCTCGTCGGCCGACATCGGCCGAATCGGCGCCATGCCGCGCGCCGAGACCGTCGCGCTGATGGCCGACAACATGGAGGCGCTCGCCGGCGTCACCGCGGACAGCATGGCCGACGAGCTCATCGTCCACGGCGCGGAGCTCAGGCTCGCGGGCGCGGCAGCCGGCCTCGCGACGCTGCCGGTGCTCGCGCTCACTTCCGACGACGGCCTCGCGCCGCAAACCGACGCGCTGGTCGCGGCGATCCGCGCCGCCGGCGGCAAGCAGCTCAGCGCGCGGCACGTCGCCACCGACCATGGCTGGTCCGACCGGCGCATCGCGCTCGAAAGCGCGATCATCACCTGGCTGAACGGACTGCGCTGAACGGTCGGCAGCCAGCGCGTCGCTCGATGTCGCGCTCCTGAGGAGCGCGCTCGCAGCGCCGCTCAGGCGCTCGCCGCGGTCTGCGGCGTGGAACGTTCGACGGCATCCGCCGCGGCGATCGCTGCACCGCCGAGACACTGATCGTCGCGGTAGAAGGCCGCGTACTGGCCCGGCGCGACGGCGCGCAGCGGCGCCGCGAGCGTGAGCCGCGCGCCAGCCGCCGACCAGTGCACGCGCGCCGGCACGTCCGCCTGCCGGTGCCGAACCTGAATGCCGCACTCGAACTCGGCCGCGGGCGGCGTGCCGAGCCAGCGGACCGGGCCGGTCGCAAACTCACGCGACAGGAGCAGCGGATGGTCGTGGCCCTGCACGGCGATCAGCACGTTGCGGCCTACGTCCTTGGCGGCGACGTACCACGCCTCGCCGCTGTTGGCGCGCTGGCCGCCGATGCCGAGGCCCTGACGCTGGCCGATGGTGTGGAACATGAGTCCCTGGTGCGTGCCGATGCGCACGCCGTCGGCCGTCTCGATCGGACCGGGCAGCGGCGCCAGGTGCTCGGACAGGAACGCGCGGAACGGCCGCTCGCCGATAAAGCAGATGCCGGTGCTGTCCGGCCGATCGTGTACCGGCAGCCCGGCGCGTCGGGCGAGCTCGCGCACCTCGCCCTTGACGAGCTCGCCGAGCGGAAACAGCGCGCTGCCGAGCGCCGCGCGCGGCATCTGCTGCAGGAAGTAGCTCTGGTCCTTGTCGGTGTCGCGGGCACGCAGCAGCCGCGGACCGCCGGCGCCGGTGTCGAGCCGCGCGTAGTGGCCGGTCGCGAGGCGCGTCGCGCCGAGGCGCCGCGCGTAGTCGAGACAGACGCCGAACTTGACCTCGCGGTTGCAGAGCACGTCAGGGTTCGGCGTGCGGCCGGCCCGATAGTCGTCGAGGAACTCGCGGAACACGCGCTCGCGGTACTCGGCCGCGAAACTGACCCGGTGCAGCGTCACGCCGAGCTCGTCGGCGACCGCGCGCGCCGCCTGCCAGTCGGCCGCCGCCGTGCAGTAGCCGTCCTCGTCGGCCTCCCAATTGCTCATGTGCAGCGCCTCGACCGCGTGCCCGGCGCGCTTCAGCAACAGCGCCGCGACCGCCGAATCGACGCCGCCCGACAAGGCCACGATGACCCGCTCGCTCATGGCACCGATTATACCGCCCGGACGGCGGCTTCAGCCGGAGAGGGCCTGCGTGCGCGGCGTCGCGCACTGGCTCCAGCCGGTGTCGAAGTGCTCGAGGTAGAGGCGCGCGACGCCGGGATTGCGCAGCTCGCAGATGCCGTCCCAGCGCGTGCCCTGCAGCCGGTACAGCGTCGCCTGGTCGTCGGCGATCATGTAGCTGCAGGGGTTCTCACGAAACGGCGACAGGGCGTTGCGGATCTCGATGTAGCTCGTCAGCTTGCGCGCGATCGCGATGAACTCGTGCCGGCTGTACATGATGCGCGCCGGATTCAGCACCAACACGCGCACCTTGGCGAAGCGCGGCCCGAGCACGAGGCGCTTGACGGCGTCGATGAACGGCGGGTATTCGTAGACTTCGGACTCGAGGCTGTGGGTCAGCAGCGTCAGCGTGCGTTGCGCGCTCGCGGCCACGGTGGTCGCGGCGATCCGGACCTCGTCAGGGGTCGACAGGATCGTCCTCGGCTCGGTCAGCCGCGGGATCAGCACGTTGCTCGGCGGAAAATGCAAGCCGCATCCTCCGGTGACGGAGACCTGCCTCGTCGAACTCAGCGCCCTCGGCCACGAAGCCGTGGGACTCGTAGAAGCCGCGCGCCTCGACCTGCGCGTGCAGGTAGACCGCGCCCTGACCCCGGAGCCGAGCGAGCTCGACGAGCCGCCGCAGCACGAGGCTGCCCACGCCGCACCCTCGATAGGATGGAAGTACCGCAAGCCGGCCGATCTTACCGGTGGGCAGCAGCCGTCCCGTGCCGACTGGTTCACGCTTCGTAAGGGCGAGGACGTGAACGGCGCCCGCATCGGCGTCGTCCCACTCGATCGCCTCGGGAATGCCCTGTTCTTCGACGAACACCGCGCGCCGCACGGCCATCAGCGCGGCCGCGGCCGTGGCCCAGTCGCAGACGCTGAGTTCGATCGCCGGCCGCGCCGCGTGGCGCTCAGGCATCGCGGGCGAGTTCGCGCGCCAGACCGACGTAGTCGGCGGGCGTCAGGCGCGCGAGCCGCTCGCGCTCCGCGGGCGGCAGCGGCAGCTTGGCGACGAAGGCCTTGAGCACCGCGGCATCGATGCGCTGACCGCGGGTCAGCGCCTTCAAGCGCTCGTAGGCGTTCGGTACGCCGTAGCGGCGCATCACGGTCTGCACCGCCTCGCCGAGCACTTCCCAGTTGGCGTCGAGGTCCGCCGCCATGCGCGCCGCGTCCGGCTCGAGGCGCCCGAGGCCGCGCTCGATCGACTTGAACGCCAGCAGCGCGTGCGCGAGCGCGACGCCGAGGTTGCGCAGCACCGTCGAGTCGGTCAGATCGCGCTGCCAGCGCGACAGCGGCAGCTTGTCGGCGAAGTGCCGCAGCAGCGCATTCGCCAGCCCGAGGTTGCCTTCGCCGTTCTCGAAGTCGATCGGGTTGACCTTGTGCGGCATCGTCGAGCTGCCGACCTCGCCGGACACGACGCGCTGGCGGAAGTAGCCGAGCGAGACGTAGCCCCACGCATCGCGCGCGAAGTCGATCAGCACCGTGTCGACGCGCGCCAGCGCATCGCAGTACTCGGCGATCCAGTCGTGCGGCTCGATCTGCACCGTGTACTCGTTCCAGCCGAGGCCGAGCTTCTCGACGAAGCGCCGGCTCGCGCCGCGCCAGTCCAGCTCCGGATAGGCGGCGAGGTGCGCGTTGAAGTTGCCGACCGCGCCGTTCATCTTGCCGAGCGGCTCGATCGCGGCGAACGCCGCCTGCACGCGCGCCAGGCGCCGCGCGACGTTGCCGAGTTCCTTGCCGAGCGTGGTCGGGCTCGCCGCCTGGCCGTGCGTGCGCGACAGCATCGGCACGTCGGCGTAATCGTGGGCGCGGCTCGCGAGCGCGGTGCGGATCCGCTCGATCGCCGGCGTGAGCACCGTGTCGCGGGCGGCGCGCAGCATCAGCGCGTAGGCGAGGTTGTTGATGTCCTCCGAGGTACAGGCGAAGTGCACGAACTCGAGCTCGGCGGGCGTCGCGCCGGCCGCGCCGAGCTTGCCGCGCAAGTAGTACTCGACCGCCTTGACGTCGTGGTTGATCTGCGTCTCCTCGGCCTTGACGGCCGCGGCCTCGCCGGGCGCGGCGCGCGCCGCGAGCGCCGCCGCGGCATCGAGCACCGGCCGGCGCAGCGCGCCGAGTTCGGGCAGGCGCAGCCCTTCGGCGAGGAACAGGAACCACTCGGCCTCGACGCGCACGCGGTGGCGGATCAGGGCCGCCTCGCTGAACAGCGCCCGCAGCTCGCGGCACTTGTCGGCGTAGCGGCCGTCGATGGGGGACAGCGCCTCGAGGGCGGCCGACGGCTCCGCGTTGCGATCGGTCACGGTCAGGCCTCGTTGCAGATGCTAGGATTGCGAGGCATCAAGTATAGCCCGCACCGGGATGCCCGAAACGGAACACAGACTGGAACACGACAGCATGGGCGCCGTGGCGGTCCCGGCGGCCGCGTTGTGGGGCGCGCAGACCGAACGTGCGCGCCAGAACTTCGCGCTCAGCGGGCTCACGCTGCCGGCGCGCTTCATCGCGGCGCTGGCGCTCGTCAAGTGGGCCGCGGCCCGCGCCAATGCCGCGCTCGGCGGCCTCGACGGCCGCACTGCGGCCGCGATCGAGCGCGCCGCGCTCGCGATCGCCGCCGGCGAGCACGCCGACGCCTTCCCGCTCGACGTCTTCCAGACCGGTTCCGGCACCAGCACCAACATGAACGTCAACGAGGTGATCGCGCACCTCGCCGGACGCGAGCTCGGTGTCGCGGTGCACCCGAACGACGACGTCAATCGCAGCCAGAGCAGCAACGACTGCATCCCGACCGCGATCCACGTGGCCGCGGCGCTCGGCCTCAGCCACGAACTCCTGCCGGCGCTCGAGCACCTGGCGGCCGGCATCGCGGCGCGCGAAGCCGAACTCGCGGCCGTGGTCAAGACCGGCCGCACCCATCTCATGGACGCGCTGCCACTGACGATGGGCCAGGAGCTGTCGGCGTGGCGCACGCAGATCGCGGACGCGCGCGCGCGCCTCGAGGGGACGCTGCCGCGGATCCTGCGCCTCGCGCAGGGCGCCACCGCGATCGGCACCGGCCTCAACGCGCCGGCAGGCTTCGGTGCGCGCGTCGCGGCCGAGCTCGCGAGCCGCACCGGGCTGCCGTTCGTGGCGCACCCGAACCCGTTCGCGGCGCTGGCCGCGCAGGATGCGGCGGTGGAATTCTCGGCGCAGCTGCGCGGCCTCGCGGTCGCGCTCACCAAGATCGCCAACGACCTGCGCTGGATGAACTCCGGGCCGCTGGCCGGGCTCGGTGAGATCAGCCTGCCGGCGTTGCAGCCGGGCTCGTCGATCATGCCGGGCAAGGTGAACCCGGTGGCGCCGGAAGCGGTGGCGATGGCCTGCGCGCAGGTCGTCGGCCTCGACGCCGCGATCGCGCTGGCCGGGGCCTCCGGCAACTTCCAGCTCAACGTAATGCTGCCGCTGATCGCCTATGACCTCGCGCACGGCCTCGCGCTCATGGCCGGGAGCGCGCGGCTGCTGGCCGACGGGGCGATCGCCGGCTTCACCGTCAACGCGGCCCGGCTCGCGGCGCCACTGGTCCGCAACCCGATCCTGGTCACGGCGCTCAACGCGCTGATCGGCTACGAGGCCGGAGCCGCGATCGCCAAGGAGGCCTATGCGAGCGGCGAGGCGATCATCGAGGTCGCGGCGCGGCGCACCGGACTCGCGCGCAGCGAACTCGAGCGGCTGCTGGACCCGCAACGCCTGACCCGCGCCGCGGACCAAACGTGAGCCGCGACGCTGGCGGCGCCGACGCCAACGCCGGCATGCGGCAACGGCTGCGCGCCTGCCTTGCCGGCACGCGGCCGAGCGGGCCAGGCGAGGGCACGCTCGCCGGCCTGCCGCGCGAGATCAGCGATCGCTACCGGCACCTGCTGCCGGCCGAGCTGACGCCGGCCGCGGTGCTGATCCCGATCCTCGACCACGCCGACGGCCTGACGGTGCTGCTCACCGAGCGCGCACCGGACCTGCGGCACCACCCAGGCCAGATCTCGTTCCCGGGCGGGCGCATCGAGGCCAGCGACGCCGGGCCGCTCGAGGCGGCACTGCGCGAGACGGGGGAGGAGATCGGCCTGTCGCGCAGCACCGTCGAGGTGCTCGGCTTCCTGCCGGACCACCTGATCGTCACCGGCTACACGATCACGCCGGCGGTCGCGCTGGTCGCCCCCGGCACGCCGCTCAGGCTTGACCCGGTGGAGGTGGCGGCGGTGTTCGAGGTGCCGCTCGCCTACGTGCTGGACCCGGCCAATCACCGGCTGCGCCGCCGGCCGGTCGGCGACGGCGGCGCGGACGTCATCGAGCTCTACGACATCCCGTACGGCCGACGCAACATCTGGGGCGCGACCGCCGGCATGCTGCTGACGCTGGCCCGGCTGCTGTCGGCGCCGGCCACGGCGACTGACGGATGAAGGAGCTGCTCGACATCATGGCGCGGCTGCGCGATCCCTCGCGCGGCTGCCCGTGGGATCTCGAGCAGAGCTTCGCCTCGATCGCGCCGTACACCATCGAGGAGGCCTACGAAGTCGCCGACGCGATCGAGCGCGGCGATCTGGCGGGCCTCGAGGAAGAGCTCGGCGACCTGCTGCTGCAGGTGGTGTTCCACGCGCAGATCGCGAGCGAGCAGGGCGCCTTCGACTTCGAGCGCGTCGCGCGCGGCATTGCCGCCAAGCTGGTGCGTCGCCACCCGCACGTGTTCGGCGACGAGCGCCTCGCAGGCGCCGCCGCGCAGTCGCTGCGCTGGGAGGAAATCAAGGCCGCCGAGAAGGCCGCCGCCGGCAAGGGCGCCGGTCTGCTCGACGACGTGCCGCTCGCCCTGCCGGCGCTCAGCCGCGCGCAAAAGCTCGGCCGGCGCGCCGCGCGCATCGACTTCGACTGGAAAGATGCGGCCGGCGCGCGCGACAAGGTGGCCGAGGAGCTCGCCGAGCTCGACGCCGCGATCCGCGGCGCAGAGCCGGCCGCGGTCAGCCACGAGCTCGGCGACCTGCTGCTGTCGGTCAGCAACCTCGCCCGGCACCTCGGCGTCGACGCCGAGGGCGCGCTGCGGGCCGCGAACCGGCGCTTCGAGTCGCGCTTCCGCCACGTCGAGACGGCGGTCGCCGCGGGCGGCGGGCGAACGCCGGAGGAGCTTGACCGCTACTGGCGCGAGGCCAAGGCCGCCGAGCGCGAACGCGGCTGACGGCCCGGTTCAGCGGCCGTTCAGCGCCGAAGCGCCAGTCTTTGCGTTGCGCCCGGAGTCACCGGGCCGTGGCCTGTCCGGGCCCACGGAGGCGCGATGAGCGACGTACTTTGCGAACGGCGGTCCGCCGCGCGCGGCGGACTCGACGCCGGCCGCGCGGCGAGCCGGTAAACTGCCGTCATGCGCGTCCTGAACCTGATGCCCGTGCTCGCCGCGCTCGCGCTCGGCGCCGGCACCGTGGCGGCGGCCAGCGGCGACGGCGCGGCGGCGCGGCCGTCGGCAACCGACCGGCGCCTCGACGGCGCGCCGCTGACGCTCGACGACGCGGTCGAGCTCGTCAAGCGCCGCTTCGATGCGCGGGTCGTGCGCGCCGAGGAGGCGCGCGAGGGCGACGAGCTCATCTACCGGATCCGCCTGCTGGCGGCCGACGGGCGGGTGTTCACGGTACGGGTCAATGCCCGCAGCGGCAGCGTGGAGTAGGCGTGCGGATCTGCATCATCGAGGACGAGCCGGTGCTGCGCGAGCAGCTGGCCGCGGCGCTGCGGCACGCCGGCCACACCGTCGACGCCGCGGCCGACGGCACCGAGGGCCTGTACGCGCTGCGCGAGTACGCCGCCGACCTCGCGATCGTCGACCTCGGCCTGCCCGGCATCGCCGGCCTCGAGCTGATCCGCACCGCGCGCCATGAGGGACGGCGCCTGCCGATCCTGATCCTGACCGCGCGCGACCGCTGGCAGGAAAAGGTGGCCGGCCTCGTGGCCGGCGCCGACGACTACGTCACCAAGCCCTTCCAGGTGGAGGAGGTACTGGCGCGCGTGCAGGCGCTGATCCGCCGCGCCGCCGGCTACGCGGACCCGGTGCTGCGGGCGGGCCCGATCACGCTCGACACCCGCACGCAGGCCGTCAGTGTCGAGGGCCGCGCGGTCGAGCTCACCTCGTTCGAGTATCGGATGCTCGAGTACCTGATGCTGCGCGCCGGCCAGGTGGTCTCGAAGGGCGAGCTGGTCGACAAGCTCTACGAGCACGACGCCGAGCGCGACAGCAACACGATCGAGGTGTTCGTCGGCCGGCTGCGCCGCAAGCTGGACCCCGAGGACCGCTTCCACCCGATCGAGACCTTGCGCGGCCGGGGCTACCGGCTGCAGCCGGAGGCGCCTGCCGCCGATCCTGCCCGCGCATGAAGTCACTCGGCGCCCGGCTGATCGTGACGCTGTCGGCGCTGCTCGTCGTGGGCTTCGGCCTGACCATCGCGGCGCTCGATTTCTCGTTCCGCGGCCTCGCCGAGCGCTCGCGCCGCGAGGTGCTCGAGGCCGACGTCGACGCGCTGATCGCGGCGGCCGAGTTCGACCGCCAGGGACGCCTGGCGCCGGTCGAGCAGCAGCTGTCGGAGCCGCGCCTCAAGACGCCGGGCTCCGGGCTGGTGGCAGTGGTCCGTGCGCGTCGCGGCGGCGAGACCTGGCGCTCGGCCTCGGCGGTCGGCCTCACGCTCAAGCTCGACGATGAGCTGCGACCGGGCGAGCGCCACGCGCGCAGCCTGACGGCGCCTGACGGCACGCGCTTCCTGGCGTTCTCGCTCGGCGTCGCGTGGGAGACCTCGAGCGGTCGGAGCCGCGACTACGTGTTCACCGCCGCCGAGAGTCTCGAGCCCTATTTCGGCCAGCTGTACCGCTTTCGCGTCGAGCTGCTGGCGGGCTTCGTCGCCTTCACCGCGGTGCTGCTGCTCGGCGTGGTTCTCAGCCTGCGCCACCTGCTGCGGCCGCTGCGGCGCATCGAGGCCGAGATCGCCGAGATCGAGGCCGGCCGGCGCGACCGGCTCGGCGAGGGCTGGCCGCGCGAGCTGGTCGGCGTCGCGCACAACCTGAACGCGCTGCTGCAGGTCGAGCACGGGCGCCTCGCGCGCTACCGCAACACGGTCGGCAACCTCGCCCACAGCCTCAAGACGCCGCTGTCGGTGATGCGCGGCGCACTTGGTGCCGGGCCCGCGCTCGACCGGCCGCTGATCGAGGCGCAGCTGGACCGCATGCAGGACATCGTCCGCCACCAACTCGATCGCGCCGCCGCCGCGGCACCGGTGGTCGGCACCGGCGCGCTCGCCGTGGCGCCGGCGCTGCAGGAGCTCGCCGCGGCGCTCGGCAAGGTGCACGCCGAGCGCGGCCTCGTGATCAGCTGGGAGGCGGCGCCGGAGCTCGCCTATCCGGTCGATCGCGGTGACCTGCTCGAGATCGCCGGCAACCTCGCCGACAACGCCTGCAAGTGGGCCCGGCGCACGGTGCGCCTGCAGGCCCGCGAGTGGCCAGGCGCAAACTGGCGCCGGCCCGGCCTCGTGCTCAGCGTCAGCGACGACGGTCCCGGCATCCCGGCCGACGCGCGCGAGCGGGTCCGTACGCGCGGCGTGCGCCTCGACGAGCAGGTCCCGGGTCAGGGCCTCGGTCTCGCGATGGTCGATGAGCTCGTCAAGGCCTACGGCGGTACCTTCGAACTCGGCGCCGGCGCCGCCGGCGGGCTTGAGGCCGTCGTGCGGCTGCCGGGCGCCTGAGCGTGCCCGCCGGGCGTCTGCTGCCGCCGGTCCGCTACCCGGCGGAGCTGCCCATCAGCGCGCGGCGCGACGAGATCGTCGCGCTCCTCAAGGCGCACCAGGTCGTCGTGGTCTGCGGCGAGACCGGCTCCGGCAAGACCACGCAACTGCCGAAGATGCTGCTCGAGGCCGGCGTCCTGCGCCGCGGCCTGATCGGCCACACCCAGCCGCGGCGCATCGCGGCGCGCACCGTCGCGGCGCGGCTCGCCGCGGAGCTGCCCGAAGCGCCGCCAGGCTTCGTCGGCTACAAGGTGCGCTTCAGCGATGGCACGGCGCGCGATACCGCGATCAAGGTGATGACCGACGGCATCCTGCTGGCCGAGGCCCGCCATGACCGCGAACTGTGCCGTTACGACGCGCTGATCATCGACGAGGCCCACGAGCGCAGCCTCAACATCGACTTGCTGCTCGGCTTCCTCAAGCGACTGCTGCCGCGCCGCCCGGAGCTGCGGCTGGTGATCACCTCGGCGACCATCGACCCGGCGCGCTTCTCGGCCTACTTCGGCGGCGCGCCGGTCGTCGAGGTCTCCGGGCGCGGCTACCCGGTCGAGACCCGCTACCGGCCGCTCGCGGCGGACGCCGACGACCCGGTCGATCCCGGTCTCACCTCCGGCATTCTGGCGGCGCTCGACGAGATCAGCAGCGAGCCCGGCGACCTCGGCGACGGCGACGTGCTGGTGTTCCTGCCGGGCGAGCGCGAGATCCGCGAGGCGGCCGAGGCCATCGAGCAGGCGCACGGCGCGCGCCTCGCGGTGCTGCCGCTGTACTCGCGACTGGCCTGGGCCGACCAGCAGAAGGTGTTCGAGCGCCGCGGTCCGCGCCGCGTCGTGCTCGCGACCAACGTCGCCGAGACCTCGCTGACGGTGCCCGGCATCCGCGCGGTCATCGACTCCGGCCTGGCGCGAATCGCGCACTACAGCGCGCGCGCCAAGATCCTCAGGCTGCCGATCGAGCCGGTGTCGCAGGCGAGCGCGAACCAGCGCGCCGGTCGCTGCGGACGCATCGGCGCGGGGCTCTGCATCCGCCTGTACGCCGAGGAGGAGTTCGCGAGCCGCGAGCCGTTCACGCCGCCGGAGGTGCTGCGCACCAACCTCGCCAACGTCATCCTGCAGATGGAGGTGCTCGGGCTCGGCAGCCCGTCGGACTTCCCGTTCCCCGATCCGCCGGACACGCGGCTGGTCAACGACGGCTATCGCCTACTGCAGGAGCTCGAGGCGGTCGACGCCACCCTGCAGGTCACCGAGGTCGGTCGCACCATGGCGCGGCTGCCGGTCGACCCGCGGCTCGCGCGCGCGCTGGTCGCGGCCCGCCGCCACGGCGGCCTGCGCGAGACCCTGACGCTGGTCGCGGCGCTCTCCATCCAGGATCCGCGCGAACGCCCGAGCGACCGGCTGGCGGCCGCCGATGCGGCGCACGCCGAGGGCGCCGATCCGCGCTCGGACTTCATGACGCTGCTCGCGCTCTGGGCGCGCTACCAGGCCGAGCGTGCGACGCGCTCGCGCAGTGCGCTGCGGCGCTGGTGCGCCGGCGCGTTCCTGTCGGCGGCGCGCATGCGCGAGTGGGAGGACCTCGAGTCGCAGCTCGTGACCATCGCCGCCGAGCTCGGCTGGCTGCCGAACGCGGAGCCTGCGGCGGCGGAGGCGGTGCACCGCGCGCTGCTCGCCGGGCTGCTCGGCCACATCGGCGAGAAGACCGAGCGCGGCGACTACCTCGGGCCGCGCGGCCGTCGCTTCGTGATCGCGCCCGGCACGCCGCTTCGCAATCGCGCGCCGCGCTGGCTGATGGCCGCGCAGATCGTCGAGACGCAGCGGGTCTACGCCCGCATCGTCGCCGCGATCGAGCCGGACTGGGTCGAGGCCGCCGCCCGGCATCTGGTGCGACGCGACTACGCCGAGCCGGAGTGGGACGTGACCCGCGGCATCGTCAGCGCGCGCGAGACCGTGACCCTCTACGGGCTCGTGCTGGCCTCCGGGCGGCGCGTCAACTACGGCAGCGTGCAGCCGGTCCCGGCGCGCGAGATCTTCGTGCGCGAGGCGCTGGTGCACGGCCGGCTGCGGCTGCGCGCGCGCTTCCTCGAGCACAACGCGCGACTCACGGCCGAGCTCGCCGCCGAGGAGGCGGCACTGCGGCGCCACACGCTGCTGGTCGACGACAGCGAGCAGGCGGCGCTCTACCTCGCGCGGCTGCCGCCGACGGTGCACTCGCTGGCGGCCTTCGAGCGCTGGCGCCGCGACGCGGAGCGCGCCGCGCCGGACGTGCTGTGCCTGACGCGCGAGGAATTGCGCCGCGCCGGCGAGCCGCCGCTCGACCGCGCGCGATTTCCGCTTAGCCTGGCGCTGGCCGGCAACCGGCTGCCGGTGGAGTACCGCTTCGATCCGGAGTCGGCCGCGGACGGCGCGACGCTGCTGGTGCCGGAGCCGCTGGTGCCGAAGCTTGCCGCCGGCGAGCTCGACTGGGGCGTTCCCGGCTGGCTCGAGGACAAGCTCACCGCGCTGATCCGCGGCCTGCCGAAGGCGACACGACGGCGCCTCGTGCCGGCGCCGGACGTCGCTTGCCGCTGTCTCGAGGCGCTCGAAGGTGCCCGCGAGCAGCCGTTCCTGGCCGCCGTTGCGGCCGAGCTGACGCGTCAGGGCGGCGAGCCGGTGACGCCGGAGGCGCTCGCTGCGGTCGCGCTGCCGCCGTACCTGCGCCTCAACCTGCGGGTGCTCGACACGGGCGGTGCGGTGCTGGCCGAGGGCCGCGATCCCGTGGCCCTCAAGCGCGCGCAACGCCGTGCCGGCGCCGCGGCGACGAGCGCCGCCGATCCGTGGCAGCGCGAGGACGTGCGCCGTTTTGATTTCGGCGTGCTGCCGCAGACGGTCCGCGTCGAGCGCCAGGGCGTCACGCTCGAGCTGCATCCGGCGCTCGTCGACCGCTCGAGCCACGTCTCGCTCACCCTGCTCGCCGACGCGAGCCTCGCCGCCGCGAGCACACGCCGCGGGATCGTGCGGCTGCTGGCGCTGGAACTCGTGCAGCCGCTGCGCACCGCCGAGAAGCTCGTCAGCGCCGACCGCGAGCTGCTGCTGCTGCACCAGCCGGTCGGCGCGGCGCAGGGCCTGGTGCGCGCGCTCGCCGAGCGGGCGCTCGAGCGCGTCTGCCTGCCGGCCGCCGTCGCCGTGCCGCGCGACACGGCCGGCTTCGC
>JANYAE010000080.1 GCA_025355105.1 Pseudomonadota bacterium
CGCGAGGCGCTCGCCGCGGTGGTCGACTGGCTGGTCCGCGAGACCGCGACCGGACTCGGCTGAGCGCCGCCGCTCCCATGCAGCGCTGCCGATGAGCATCCCGCGCGATCCGCGGCGGCTGTCTGCCGCGCCGATGATGGACTGGAGCGACCGCCACTGCCGGCACTTCTTCCGGCTGCTCGCGCCGCGGGCGCTGCTCTACACGGAGATGATCGTCGCCGACGCGGTGCTGCGCGGCGACCGCGGCCGGCTGCTCGACTTCGACGCGAGCGAGCAGCCGGTCGCGCTGCAGCTCGGCGGCGCGGACCCTGCCACCCTCGCGATGGCGGCGCGGATCGGCGCCGAGTGGGGCTACACGGAGATCAACCTGAATGTCGGCTGCCCGAGCGAGCGGGTGCAGTCGGCGACCTTCGGCGCCTGCCTGATGGCCCGCCCGGCGCTGGTCGCCGAGTGCATCGGCGCGATGCGCGCCGCGGTCGCGGTGCCGGTCACGGTGAAGTGCCGGACCGGCATCGACGACCAGGAGGCCTACGAGTTCCTGCTCGACTTCGTCGACACGGTGGCGGCGACCGGCTGCGATACTTTCATCGTCCACGCCCGCAAGGCGATCCTTGCGGGGCTGAGTCCGAAGCAGAACCGCGAGGTCCCGCCGCTTGAGTACCCCAAGGTCTGGCGCCTCAAGGCCGAGCGGCCGGCGCTGGCCGTGGTGATCAACGGCGGGATCCGCAGCATCGACGCCGCGCGCGAGCAGTGGCAGCACGTCGACGGCGTGATGATCGGTCGCGAGGCCTACCACAACCCGTACTACCTCGCGGCTCTGGACCGGCTGGCCTGGCCGGAGGGCGCGGCGCCGCTGCCGGAGCCGGCCGAGGTGATCGCCGCGCTCGAGCCGTACGTCGCCGGCCGGCTGGCGCGGGGCGAGCGGCTGCACGCCGTCGCCCGCCACGTGCTCGGGCTGTACGCGCACCGGCCGGGCGCGCGGGCCTTCCGGCGGGTCATCTCGGAGCTCGGGCCGAGGCAGGAGGCGGATTTTCGGGTGCTCGAGGCCGCCGTTCGGGCCGCGGAGGGCAGCGCGCCCCTGGCGCGGAGCGCCTGAGGCAGAGGCTGCGGCCTTCCAGGCCAAGGCCTTATGACAAGTCGTATATAATCCCGCACAGCTATGAATAAGGACATTGAGCTCGCGATCCTGTTTGCCGACGTGGTCGGCTCGACGCAGCTCTATGAGACGCTCGGGGACACCAAGGCCCGCGAGATGGTCGGCGTCTGCATCGACATCATGAAGGGCGCCACCGAGCGCCACGGCGGCACGGTCATCAAGACCATGGGCGACGAGGTCATGGCGACCTTCGCCGCCCCGGACGAGGCGATCAACGCCGCGAGCCAGATGCAGCGCGAGATCACGCTGAGCCCGGCGCTGCAGTCCGGCGGCACCCACGTTGCGATCCGCATCGGCTGCCACTTCGGGCCGGTGGTGATCGAGAACCGCGACGTGTTCGGCGCCGCGGTGCACACCGCGAACCGCATGACCAGCCAGGCCAAGGCCGGCCAGATCATGACCACGGTGACCATGGTCGAGAAGCTGTCCGGCGAGTGGCGCAGCGCCGTCCGCCAGATCGACGTCGCGACCCTGAAGGGCCGCAGCCACGAGGTCGCGCTCTACGAGGTGCTGTGGCAGACCGACGACATCACCAGCATGCTGCCGGCGATCGCGCTCGCGCACCGCGAGTCGCACCGGCCGCGGCGCCTGCGGCTGAGGTTTCAGGGCGAGGAGATCGTGCTCGACGAGCACCGCACCCACGTCACCATCGGCCGCGCCGACGACAACGACCTGATCGTCAAGGGCAACCTGATCTCGCGGCTGCACGCGCGCATCGAGGCCTCGAAAGCGCGCTTCGTGCTCATCGACCAGTCGACCAACGGCACGTTCGTCTGCGGCGCCGAGGGCGAGGAGCAGTTCGTGCGCCGCGACAGCATGCCGATCAGCGGCGAGGGCCTGATCGGCCTCGGCCGGGCGCCGGAGCGCGAATCCTCGCAGACGATTCGCTTCGTCTGCGAGGAGTGAGCCTCAGCCGAAGCGCCTGAGCACGTCGTAGAGCTCGAGCCTGAGCGGCTCCGGCATCCGCGTGCCGTACTGGTCGAACTCGCCGCCGAGGTGCGCGAGGTCCGAGCGCCAGGCCGGCGCATCCACCGCCAAAAGCTCATCGAGCGTCGCCGGCGCAAGTCCGAGGCCCTGGGTGTCGAGGTCCGCGCGGGCCGGCATGAAGCCGATCGGCGTCTCGTGCGCCGCGGCGCGACCTGCGACCCGCTCCATCATCCACTTCAATACGCGCAGGTTCTCGCCGAAGCCCGGCCAGAGGAACTTGCCGGCGGCATCCTGGCGGAACCAGTTGACGTGGAACACCTTCGGCGGCTTGGCGAGCCGCTCGCCGACGCTCAGCCAGTGCTGCCAGTAGTCGGCGAAGTTGTAGCCGGCAAAGGGCTTCATCGCCATCGGGTCGCGGCGCAGGACGCCGACCTTGCCGGTGATCGCGGCGGTGGTCTCGGAGGCGACGCCGGAGCCGACCAGCACGCCGTGGCGCCAGTTGCGCGCCTCGAACACGAGCGGCGCCAGCGCGCGGCGCCGGCCGCCGAAGATTATCGCCGCGATCGGCACGCCGGCCGGGTCGTCGGCCTCGGTCGCGTAGGACGGATTGTTGCGCGCCGAGACCGTGAAGCGCGAATTCGGGTGCGCCGCCGGGCCGTTCTTCGGGTCGTAGGGCCGGCCCTGCCAGTCGATCGCCGGCTCGCCCTCCATCCCTTCCCACCACGGGTCGCCGTTCTTGGTGAGCGCGACGTTCGTGAAGATGGTGTCGTGGCGCACCATCTCGAAGGCATTGCGGTTGCTTTTCGAATTGGTGCCCGGCGCGACACCGAAGTAGCCGGCCTCCGGATTGATCGCCCACAAGCGGCCGTCAGGACCCGGATGCAGCCAGGCAATGTCGTCGCCGAGCGTGCGGACCTTCCAGCCCGGCATTGCGGCCGGTGGCACCAGCATCGCGAGGTTGGTCTTGCCGCAGGCAGAGGGGAACGCCGCCGCGACGTAGTGGGTCTCACCGGCAGGGCTGTCGAGCGCGAGCAGCAGCATGTGCTCGGCGAGCCAGCCTTCGCTGCGGGCCTGGTAGCTCGCGATCCGCAGCGCATGGCACTTCTTGCCGAGCAGCGCGTTGCCGCCGTAGCCGGAGCCGTAGCTCTTGATCGAGAGCTCCTCGGGGAAGTGCATGATGAAGCGTCGCTCGGGATCGAGCTCGCCGGTGGAGTGCAGGCCGCGCACGAAGCTGCCCTCGCGCGCGATGCGCGCGAGCGCCGCCGTCCCCATGCCGTGGGTCATCATCCGCATGTTGAGCGCGACGTACGGGCTGTCGGTGATCTCGACGCCGCAGCGCGCGTAGGGCGAGCCGATCGGGCCCATGCAGTACGGCACGACGTACAGCGTCCGGCCGCGCATCGCGCCCTTGAACAGCGCATCCATCTTCTGGTGCGCCGCTTGCGGCGCCATCCAGTGATTGTTGGGGCCGGCGTCCGCCTCGCTGCGCGTGCAGACGAAGGTCAGATGCTCGACGCGTGCGACGTCGTTGGGGTCGGAGCGGTACAGATAGCAGCGCGGGAAGCGCTCGGCGTTGAGCGGCAGGAACTCGCCGCTCTTGACGAGCTGTGCGGTGAGTTCCGCGGCTTCCGTCTCGGTGCCGGTGCACCAGTGCACCCGCGCCGGTTCCGTCAGGGCCCGGACCTCCTGCACCCAGCGGTCAACCGCCTCCGGCATGGCAGTGGAGGAGGCAGCAGGATGCAGGGAAGGATTGCCCATTTCGCACTCGTCTGGCCTGGGGCCTTGCCCCGGGGGTCGCGATTATACGAGGCCGGCGGGGGTTGCGGCGCTGCGGCAGTCGGTTGCTGATTCTGCGACGCCGCAGCTGGCGGCGGCGGCGCGGCCGCGGCCGCAGCGCAGCTCCTGCCCGCGACTGCAAATTGCCGCGCAAGCTTGAGCGGCGGCAGCAAGGGCCGACCGCCCTGGGGCGCTCTGGCGCGACGCAGTGTAGTCCCGTTTAATCAACAGCTTACGAGAGTATCGTCAGGCTAAATGGAGATCCTCGTCGCCGTTGCGGCCGGCTCGCCTGTAGCGGCGGCCGACGGGGGCCTCAGCGCCGCCAGCGCCTGCCGAGCCAGCTCCGGCGCGGCGCCGGACCGGTCGTCGCTACCGCAGACGCTGTGCCGCGAGCTCGAGCGTCGCGCGGCCGCGGGTCGTGACCTCCACCTCGGCGCGACCGTCGTTGACCAGGAACCAGGGCAGCGGCACGTTGTCGGCGATCACCGTGATCACGTGGTGGCCGCTGGCGACGACCGGGAACATGAAGCGTCCGTTGACGTCGGTCTGCACCGAGAACCGGCCGTCCAGCACGACCGTGACGTTCGGCGCGCCGAGCTCGCCGGCGTCGTAGCGATTGTTCTGGTTGGCGTCGAGGTAGACGACGCCGTTGATCGCGCCCGCGCCGGCACCGGGCCCGCCGCCGAGCGGTGCGAAGTGCGCGCCACTCGCGCGCTGGTAGCGCAGCGTCAGGAACGCGCCGCGCTCCTGCACCGCCGGGATCGTCGCGAGCGACGGCGGCGTCAGCGGCGAGACCACGGTGAGCGGCGTCCAGGACCCGACCTGGCTGTCGTAGTAGGTGGCGAGCAGCTGCCAGGACGGCGCGAGCTGCCAGCTGAGGGAGACGGTCGCGGCGATGCCCGGCGCCGCCCGGCCCTGCAAGGCCGTCGTCCAGCGCACGTTGCTCTCGACGGCGAGGCGGCTGCTCAGCTGGCCGCCGCCGTTGACGGCGATGCCGAGCACGGTGCTGTCCTGCGGCACGTCGTTGATCAGCGCGCCGATGATGCGCTCGACCGAGAGCGCGGTCGCGAGCCGCAGCCCGCTGGCCGTGGACCAGGACTGGTCGAGCGCAAGCGTGAGGTCACGGCCGGTCGGGGTCTCGGCGAGGTCCAGCTGCCCGCGGCCGGTGCCGAAGCGGTTGGCGTGGTCGACGTAGCCCTGCGCCGACCAGCTGGTGCCGTGGCCTGAACGGCTGAGGTTGGCCACCCCGCCGAGACCCCAGTCACGCGACAGCTGATAGCGCGTGTCGCCGGTGAGGAAGACGGTGTTCGCGCCGAGGCCGGAGACCGAGCGCACCGCGTCGATGCCGACGTCGGCGAGCCACTGGCGGCTCTGGTAGTTCAGGCGGTAGTAGCCGCCCTCGGCGTCGTTGGAGATCAGCTGATTGCCCCAGCTGATGTTCGGGTCGATGCGAAATACGCCGGCGTTCTGCAGGAACCGCCCCTGCGCCAGCGAGCCGTCAATCCAGCCGCCGGCGCCGTTGCCGCCGCCACCGACACTGCCGTCGATCAGGTTGAACTGCAGCCGCCGGGGTCCATCCTGCCAGAGCGCCGCGACCAGCCCGGCGGTGGAGGACTGGCGGCTGCCGACGTTGACCAGCGGGCCGGCCGCGAGGTTGACGTCGCGTGCCTCGACCAGCTGGCCGCCGACGGTCCAGTGCGCGACCGGCGACCACTCGGCGCCGGCGGTGGCGGTTGTGCCGCCGAGCGTGCGAAAGCCCGGCACTGCGACGCCATCGTAAAGCCCCGGCTCGCCGACCCCGCCGACCAGCTGCAGGCCGCGCGGCCCGCGCCACTCGGTGGTCAGTCCCTGCATCGGCGCGGTCGGCAGGTAGAAGCGCGGTTGCACGCGGGCGAGGGCGACGTCCGGCGAATTGAGATCGCCGATCGCGTTGTCCGCCTGCCAGCCGCCGTCGAAGGGCATGGCGCGCTGGCGCAGCGTGATCACGCCGTGGCTGCCGCCGGCCTCGCCGGGCTCCGAGCCGCCGGCGTGCGCCGCGCCGTCCAGCGACCACGCGCCGTAGGCCATCGTCTCCCACTGCGACTTCACGACCACGCCCTTCTCGACGATCGAGTTCGTCGTCTGCGATTCGTGCGAGCGCAGCATCGCGACGATCGCGTCCACCTGCAGCGAGCGCGCGAGGCCCTGTGAGCCCTGCTCGCTCGAGAGTTCGTCGGCCGACACGTCCGGCTTGAGGTTGCCGCCGTCGATGTAGTGATCCTGATAGGCCGGCGCCGCCGGCAGCGCGTCCGGCGCGGCCGGCGCCTGGTGCGCCGCCGCCGCGGCCAGCCAGCCGAGCGTGCCGAGCCCGCACAGGCCGCGTGCGAGCTGACGTGCCGGTGAGACCGCTCGCCTCATTCAAAGATCTGGTCGAGCTTCGTCTTCTGGTCGCCCCACTCCAGCGTGCCCTTCACGGTCACCGGGAAGGCGAGCGTCGGATGCTCGTCGGTGCCGTTCGACGGCGTGAGAAACACCTCGCGCTGCTCGCCGGGCAGGATCGGGAAGTCCGAAGGCGCGAAATCGTATTCGACACCCTTGGCGTCCTTGCCGGTCAGGAAGCCGCCCATGCGGCCGTGCGCGTTGCCGGAGTTGTAGATGCGCAACGCCGGCACGCGCTGGCCGTTCAGCGTCTCGACCGCCGGTCCAAAGAGCTCGAGCTTCGGCGCGCCGTTGCCGACCGTCACGTAGACGATCACGCCGATGCGCCCGGTCACGGGGACGTCGAGCCCCTGGCTGTGGGCATAGGAAGGCTCGGCGCCCTCGATCATCACTGCGAAGCGGCATTCGCCGGCCGGCGCGTCCGTCGGCACGCTGACCTCGAAACGGTAGCGCAGCGTGCCCGCGCCCGGCACCACGACCTCCGGCCGCTCGATCGCGACCCACGGCCGGCAGCTGCCCGGCTGCAGCTCTTCCTGGAAGCTGACGCTGAAGTCCGCTGCGAGGCTCCAGTCGGCGGTGCGGACCAAGTACTTCGACGGCGCGGTCGAGCGGTTGCTGATCTCGAACACGCTGCGCAGCGTCTTGCCCGGCTGGGCCGAGAGCTCGAAGCGCGGCGGCGAGACGAGCGCGGCGAAGCCCTGCGCGTGCGCCGGCGCGGCGAGCGCGATGCCGAGGACGAGCCACAGTGCCGCGACGGTCGATCGCATGTTCAATCCTCATCCATCTCGAAGCGGACGCTGACCGGAAAGGCGCGGTTGACGAGCTGGCCGTCGACGCTGAACTGCAGCGCGACCACGTCCTCGATGAAGGCCGAGGTGATCGGCCCGGAGTAGATGAGCACGCGGTTGCCGGACTGCACCTGGCCGGGGCCGAGCCGACCCTGCGTCTGCCAGGTCGCGGTCAGCGGGCCCGGCGCCTGCGCCGGCAGCGCGAGGTAGATGCGGCCGCGGCGCTTCAGCCACGGCAACACGTTCAGGCGCACGCGCAGCGTGGTGCGCCCGACCATCAGGTTCTGGACGCTGTGGCGGCCCGGCGAGGCGGTCTTCCAGCGCAGGCTGACGGCAGGCTCGAGGGCCTGCGTGCCCGAGTCATCGATGATCGTGGTGCGCGCCGCGGCGCTCGGCGCCCAGATTATGGCTAGTGCCAGCACCAAAAAAAAACGCGGCGGCGCCGCGCGGCGTGCGCCGGCGCTCATGGCGTGCTCAGCGTGTAGAGGACGCGGCCGGTAAAGGTGCCGGCGGCCGGCACGCTGGCGTTCGCGTAGCTGAAGCTCAGGCAGCTCTCGTTCCAGGTGTTGCTGGCCATCGCACCGACGCTCTGCACGCCGCCGGCGACGAAGCTGCCGGCCGGGAACGGCTCGGCTCCTGAGTCGCCGTTGCCGCTCGAGGTCCAGCGGATCGTCGAGAACGGAATGCTGTCGCCGCTCGCGCTGACGAGTGCGCTCGGCACCGTGGCGCTGACGCGCGCCGCGGCGGTGGTCGCGCCGGTGGTGCGGTAGAAGCCACCGATGTAGAGCTGCCCGGGGACGCTGCAGAAGACGAAGTTGTCCCAGAAGCTCTGCGCGGCGGTCGAGTTGGTGGTCATCGCCTGCGCCGTGCCGTTGCCGACGGCGGCCGCGGCGACGCTGGTCGAGACGAGGTTGATGGTCGGGTTGTTGCCGGGCTGGCCGCCCGAGATGTAGCTCTGCGTGAAGCTGCCGACACCGACCTGCAGGTACACCGTCTGCGGCGCCGCCGGCGTCAGCGTGACGGTGTAGGCCGAGGCCGTGCCGCCTGCGGCGAGGCAAACGGTGGCGCCGAGTATCGCTCGGCGCCACCGCGAGGCCCTCAGCGCACGAACTTCCGCCGACGCCTTGCGGCGCCGTGTCGCGGCCCGCGGTGACGGAAGCTCGTGCATCTCAATGCGCCAGGTCCGGACCGCTTACGGCATCGTCGCCGTGTAGACGACGCGGCCGTTGTTGGTATTGATGCCGCCGAAGGTACCGGCCGGCACCGTCGCCGCGTTGGCGTACGCAAAGGTCCACTTGGCGTCCTGCACGATGACCTTGGTGGCCGGCGCCGTCAGCAGCACGTTGCCGCTGGTGGCGTTGGTCAGCGTCGGCGCGGGCAGCGCCGTGCCGGAGGTCAGCGTCGTCGCGGTGGTCGTGATCTGCGAGAACGGGATGGTGTCGCCGGCGCCGTTGCTGAGCGCGCCGGTTGCCGTCGCGTTCAGCGTCACGTTGCCGCTGTTGCTGACCACCGCCGCGGTCTCGACGCCGCCGGTGAGGTCGCCGCCGGTACCCGCGATCGCCGTGCCCGAGCCCACCTGGGCCGCGGTCGGCGAGAAGGTGATCAGGTCGATGGCGTTGTTCGAGGTCAGGGCCCCGGTCGTGTAGCTCGAGCCGGTACCGACGCGCAGGTACAGGATCTTCGGGATGACGATCGAGAAATCGACGTGCGCGGTCGCGCCCGGGGCGGCGGTTGCGGCGCCGGTCTGGACGTTGGACTCGGCCGACGCCAATAGCGGCAGCGCGAGGGCCGCCACGCCGGCGAGGGTCTTGAGGGCTACCGATGGCTTCATGATCTGCTTCCTGTGCTGATTGAGGGGTGCTGGGGCTCGACACGTTCGGGCGGACGGTCCGACCCACGTCCGTGGCTGCCTCGTGCGGCCCCGTGCGCGAGCGGAATACTTAGGGATTAAGTAAGCCTCGACATTGACCGGCGTCGCAGTTCGGGGCCGCGGCATTCAAGTTCGGGCGCCGATGGCCGATAGCGAGGCGCTTTTTGTGCGCCAGTTCGCATCGATCGCAGGCGCGCCGGCGCCCGGCGCAGCGCCGGCTGCCAGGCGCCAGCAGGCCGCGCCGGAATGGTAGCGGCCGGATTTTCAGGTGTGGGGAACGCGCGCGGCTCGCGCGCGGGCGGCGAGCGGCCGGCTACGGCATCGCTACCGTGCAGACGACCGCTTGCAGGTCGACGATAGGCGCGCCGGAGTGGCTGGCGC
Organism: Pseudomonadota bacterium; assembly: GCA_025355105.1. Taxonomy (GTDB): domain Bacteria; phylum Pseudomonadota; class Gammaproteobacteria; order Steroidobacterales; family Steroidobacteraceae; genus CAIKZZ01. The sequence goes on from JANYAE010000080.1 coordinate 9,317, forward strand.
CGCGAGCGATGACCCGCGGGGCGTCGCGCCGGCAGGCGGATTCGGCCGCGATCACGGAGCCGCGCCGGGCGCCAAGGAACATTGTGCCGCGGGCCCGCGGCAGGCTCTCAGGCCGCTCGCCGGCGGATTCCGGCGCGCTGGCCGTCAGCAGCACGTGGCGCGTGTTGCTGAGGATGCTGACCCGCGGCGCGGCGCCGGGCAGTGCCCCGGACGGCTCGACGCTGAGCGCGAGCACCGGCGGGATGATAATCCGGAAGTCAAGATGCGCGCTCGCGCCGACGCTCGCGGTCCGGGCGCCTGTCTGCAGGCTCGACTCCGCGCTGAGCGGCCACGGGACGAGCAGCGCCGTCGCCGCGACGATGCCGGCGAGCAGCGGCAGCGCGTGCCGGCTCCAGGGTTTTCCGTGATCACAGCTCATAAGATTGGGGGCGCGTGCCGCCTCGTGACGAAGGGGCGCCGGGGCCCGGCCACCTGACCGGGGCTCACGCGACCCACACTGGGCTTATCGACCGCGAGCGCCGCCACTGAAGGCATCGCGAGCGGGCAGAAAGGCCCGATGCCGGGCCAGCACACGGCGCGCCGCCGGTGACGGCGTGCACAACGTCCTTATGTCAAACAGCGGCTTGCACGCGTCGATGCCCGTGGGCGCGGGGGCAGGGCGCGCGCCGTCACGCCTGCGGACCCGCGCCTGACGATGCGACCTGCGCTGCAGGGGTGCGCCAGAAGCTGCCGGCCGGTTCGATTCCGCGGCAGATAGGCTTAAGCTGCGCGCTCGGCCGGCCGAGCGCCCTCGCCGACGCGCGTGGGATCGCCCGTGCGCCGGCCACATCGACCAGCGGAGCCTGACCATCCTCGCCGACGCGTCTCCCTGGGCCAGCTCACCGCGATCCGCCAATAGCCGGCCGATGCTGTCGCGCCGGCCGCGCGACGCAGCTGCGCAGCCCGGCGGCGGTCCGGCTGCCGGCGACCGGGTCGGCACGTGACGAGCCTCAACGCGGTCTTCGGCGCCGACGGGGCGCTGGCGCAGGCGCTGCCGGGCTTTCGGCCGCGACGTGGACAGCTGACGATGGCGCTGGCGGTCGAGGAGGCGCTCGACGGCCGCAGCAAGCTGGTGGTGGAAGCCGGAACCGGGACCGGCAAGACCTTCGCCTATCTGGTGCCGGCGCTGTTCAGCGGCCGTCGCGTGATCGTGTCGACCGGCACGCGGACGCTGCAGGACCAGCTCTATCACCGGGATCTGCCGGCACTTGGCCGCGCCATCGGCCGACCGGTGCGGGTCGCGCTCCTCAAGGGCCGCGCCAACTATCTGTGCCAGCATCGGCTCGCGCTCGTGCGCACGGCGCCGGAGCTTCCGGGCCTCGGCGCGCGCGGCCTGACGGCACTGACGCGCATCGAGGCCTGGAGTCGCACCACGGTAGCCGGCGACATCGGCGAACTGGAGTCGGTGCCCGACTCGGACCCCGTCTGGCTGCAGGTCACCTCAACCCGCGACAACTGCCTCGGCCAGGACTGCCCGGAATTTCGCGGCTGTCACGTTGCCGAGGCGCGCCGCGCCGCGCAGGCCGCCGACCTCGTGATCGTCAATCACCACCTGCTGCTGGCCGACATGGCGCTCAAGGAGGAGGGCTTTGGCGAGCTGCTGCCGGGCGCGGATGCGGTGATCCTCGACGAAGCGCACCAGTTTCCGGACGTCGCCGCGCAGTTCTTCGGCACGCGCGTCGCCTCGCGGCCGCTGGTCGCGCTGGCGCGCGACCTGCTTGCCGAGCTGACGCGCGCCGGGTTGCTTGACGCCGCTGCGCGCCTGCCGGTCGATGCGCTCGAGCAGGCCACGGCGGCCACGCAGCGCGTGCTGTCGGGGCTCGGCGAGCGCATCGACTGGGCGCTGCTCCCGGACGCCGCGCTCGAGGCGGCGGCCGACGTCGCCGCGGCGCTCGAGCGCATCGCGGAGCATTTCGGCGCGCCGGCGCTCGAGGCGCCGGGCGTGCGCCAGTGTGCGCGGCGCGCGCTCGAGACCGCGGCGCGGCTGCGTGCGATCCTCGACGCCGACATCTCGGCCGGGCTGCGCTGGGCCGAGATCAGCGCGCGCGGCTTCAGCCTCGAGCTCACGCCCTTCGAAGTCGCGGCACGCCTCAAGACGCAGTTCGACGCGCGGCCCTGTGCCTGGATCTGTACCTCCGCAACGCTTGCCGTGGACGAGGACTTCGGCCACTTCACCCGACGCGTCGGACTTGACGACGCGCGCACGCTGCGCATCGCGAGCCCCTTCGACTACCCGAACCAGGCGCGACTCTACCTGCCCAAGGGCCTGCCGCAGCCGTCGGATCCTGCGTACACGGCGGCGGTGATCGATGCGGCGCTGCCGCTGGTGCGCGCCGCCGGCGGCCGTTCGTTCCTGCTGTTCACGAGCTACCGGGCGCTCGGCGAGGGCACGCGGCTGCTGCGTGCGCGGCTCCAGCCCGGCGACGACTTCCCGATTCTGGTGCAGGGCGAGATCCCGCGCGATGCGTTGCTGCGGCGCTTCCGCGAGCTCGGCAACGCCGTGCTGCTCGGCACCGGCAGCTTCTGGGAGGGCGTCGACGTCCGCGGCCCGGCGCTGTCGCTGGTGGCGATCGACAAGCTGCCGTTCGCGGCACCGGACGATCCACTGCTGAAGGCACGCCTCGAAGGGCTGAAGCGCGAGGGCCGCAATCCGTTCATCGAGTACCAGGTGCCGCAGGCCGTGCTCGCGCTCAAGCAGGGCGTCGGCCGGCTGATTCGCGACGGCGACGACTTCGGCGTGGTCATGCTCGGCGATCCGCGCCTGCGCTCGCGCGGCTACGGACGCGCCTTCCTCGCCAGCCTGCCGCCGATGGCGGTCACCGAGGTTGAGGCGGAGGCCGTGACATTTCTGCGCCACCATCTCGGCGCGCTCGCGCCGACGGGAACGCCGTGAAGATCCTGGCGCTCGACACCGCCACCGAGTCGTGCAGCGCGGCGTTGCTGATCGACGGCCAGCTCACGAGCCGCGAGGAGCTGATCGGTCGCGGCCACGCCGAGCGCATCCTGCCGATGATCGACGCGCTGCTCACCTCGGCCGGCATCGGCCTCGGCGCGCTCGATGCGATCGCCTTCGGTCGCGGCCCCGGCGCCTTCACCGGCGTGCGGATCGCCGTCAGCGTGGCGCAGGGGCTCGCGTTCGGCGCCGGCCTGCCGACGCTGCCGGTCTCGGATCTCGCGGCGCTCGGTGCGCAGGCGCTCGCGCGCTCGAGTGCCGAGCGTGGTGCGCCCGGTGCCGCGGAGGCGCTGGTGGCGCTGGATGCACGCATGGGCGAGGTCTACCACGGCCGGGTGCGTCCGGACGCACGCCTCGGTGTGGTGCTATTCGAGGAGGGCCTTGCGCCGCCGGCGACGGCGTTCGCCGCCGCGCTCGAGCCCGGTTTGTGGCGGGTCGCGGCCGGGCACGGGTTTTCCGCCTATCCCGTGCTCGGCGAACGGCTCGCCGCGTCGCTCGCGGCCGTCTGGCCGGATCTGCTGCCGCGGGCCGCCGAGATCGCCTGGCTCGGCGCCGCGGCCCTCGCCGCGGGCCTGGCGGTGCCGGCCGAGGCGGCGGCGCCGGTCTACCTGCGCGATCAGGTGGCAAGCCAGTCCGGGCGGCCTCGGGCACAATGACCGCGCCGTGACGGCGGCGCCGGCGCCGCCTGCACGGTCACCGAAGTGTCACATTCGGCCGCTCTAATGGGGGGGTGTTCCCTTGCCGCAGGCACCTCGCATGAGCCATCGCCAGATCCTGGTCGTTGAGGACGAACGCCCGATCCGGGAGATGGTGGCGTTCGGCCTGCGCCGGGCCGGCTTCGACGTCGTCGAGGCGGAGGACACCCGGGAGGCACGGGCCCGCATCGCGGACCGCCGCCCGGACCTCGTGCTGGTGGACTGGATGCTGCCGGACATGAGCGGCCTCGAGCTCACGCGCGCGCTCAAGCGCGACAAGGACATGCGTGACGTGCCGATCATCATGCTGACGGCGCGTGCCGAGGAGCAGGACAAGATCAGCGGCCTCGAGGGCGGGGCCGACGACTACGTCACCAAGCCCTTCTCGCCGCGCGAGCTGCTGGCGCGGATCAACGCCGTGCTGCGCCGGAGCAGCGCCGCGAGCCGTGATGAGGTGGTCTCGGCCGGCGGCCTGTCGCTGGATGCCGCCGGGCACCGGATCATGGTGGGCGAGGCCACCGTGGCGCTCGGTCCGACCGAGTACCGGCTGCTCAGCTTCTTCATGACGCACCCCGAGCGGGTCTACGCCCGTGGCCAATTGCTCGATCGCGTCTGGGGAGGTAACGTGTACGTCGAAGAGCGTACCGTCGACGTGCACATCCGGCGCCTGCGCAAGGCGCTCGAAGGCTTCGACTGCGACCGTTTCATCCAGACGGTGCGCGGCGCCGGTTACCGCTTCTCCACCCGTCCCGAGTAGGCCGCCAGAAGCCCATCGATGTCGCCTGCCTGGTCATTCGCGATCGCCCGCCTGCTGGGCGTCCTCGCGGTCGCGGTGGTCGTCGGCTTCTTTCTCGGCCAGGTCGAGCTGACGGTCGTCGCGGTGCTCGCCGGCTACCTCGCGCTGACCTTCGTCCGGCTGTACCGGATCGAGCGTTGGCTGCGACGCCGCCGCACCGAGTCGCCGCCGGACCTGCAGGGCGTCTGGGGCGACATCGTCGCGCTGATTATGCGCATCTATCGCCGCAAGCAGTTCCACAAGCGCCGCATCGTGCAGCTGTTTCGCGAGTTCCGGCGCATGACCTCGGCGATGCCTGACGGCGTCGTCGTGCTCGGCACCGACCGCGAGATCCTCTGGTTCAACCGCAATGCCGGACGATTGCTGCGGCTACGGCGCAAGGTCGACTTCGGCCAGCGGATCGACAACCTGATCCGCCACCCGGACTTCGCCCGCTACGTGGCGCTCGGCGACAACTCGATGCCGGTCGTGGTGCGGGCCTCGCTCGACTCGGACGTGCACCTCGCGCTGCAGATGGTCGCCTACGGCAGCCAGCAGCTGCTGCTGGTGCGCGACGTCACGCGCCAGGTGCGGCTCGAGTCGATGCGCAAGGATTTCGTCGCTAATGCCTCGCACGAGCTGCGCTCGCCGCTGACCGTGATCACGGGCTACGTCGACACGCTGGCGGACGACCCGGGCGTGGACCTGATGTGGCGCGGTCCGCTCGAGGAGATGCGGCGCCAGGCCGAGCGCATGCGCGCGGTCGTTGACGGCCTCATCGAGCTGTCGCGTCTCGAATCGACGTCCGGGGAAGCAGGCCAGGATCTGATCGACGTCGGCGGCATGCTGACGCTGATCCGCCGCGAATCGCTCGCGCTCGATCGTCATCCTGCCGACATCACGCTGACGCTCGCCTCGGACGCCAAGCTGCTCGGCTCGGAGCCAGAGGTGCATTCGATCTTCGCCAACCTGGTTTCCAACGCGATCAAGTACACGCCGCCGGAGGGACGGGTGGACATTCGCTGGCAGGTCGACGGCGACGGTGCGCACTTCTCGGTGGCCGACACCGGCGTCGGCATCGCCAAGGAACACATCCCGCGGCTCACCGAGCGCTTCTACCGCGTTGATCCCAGCCGCGCGCGCACCACCGGCGGTTCGGGCCTCGGGCTCGCGATCGTCAAGCACGCGTTGCAGCGCCACGGCGCGAGTCTCGCGATCGAGAGCGCGGAGGGTGTCGGCAGCACCTTCACCTGCCACTTTCCGGCGCAACGCGTGGTCGCGCGCACGCCACTCGCCGCCAACGGCTGAGCGTGCCGTCGGCGGCGCCGGCGGCCGTCACAATGTCGTCTCGACACCGAAATCGTTCGGTCACCGACGCCCCGCAAACTGGTTCAAAGCGGCGGCCCCGAGGATGAGATGCGAGCTGCGATCCCGAAGCGCGCGAGGCTGCGGACGGTGTTCATTTCCGACCTCCATCTCGGCTTTCGCGGCTGTCAGGCGGACTACCTGCTCGATTTCCTCCAGCAGCTCGACACCGCGCAGCTGGTGCTGGTCGGTGACATCGTCGACCTCTGGAGCCTGAAGCGCAGCGTCTACTGGCCGCCAGCGCACCAGGACGTCGTGAGGGCGATCCTCGCGCTGGCGCGCTCCGGGACCCAGGTCGTCTACGTACCGGGAAACCACGACGAGGATCTGCGCGAGCTGTGCGGCGGCGAAATCGCCGGCATCGAGATCCGTCGCGACTTCATCCACGAGGCGGCCGATGGCCGACGCTACCTCGTGCTGCATGGCGACGACTTCGACGGCGCGGTCAAGTTCCCGGGCCTGCTCAAGGACTTCGGCGAATGGCTCTACGACGTGCTGCTGTGGGCCGGACGCGGCGTCCAGGCGGTGCGGCGCCGCTGCGGCTTCGGTCATTGGTCGCTGGCGTCGTGGCTCAAGCTGCAGGTTCCGGACGCACGACGCTACATTGAGCGCTTCGAGCATGCCGCGGCGCACGCCGCGCTGCGGCACGGCCTCGACGGAGTGGTCTGCGGCCATATCCACCGGCCCGAGATCCGCATGGTCGACGGCATTCGCTACTGCAACGACGGCGACTGGGTCGAGCACTGCTCGGCGCTCACCGAGGACCGGCACGGGCAGCTGACGCTGATCCGCTGGACCGATCGCGCCGCCGTGCGAAGTGCCGCGGCCGCCGAAGCCGCGCCGGCGCCGGTTGCGGCCCTCGATACCGCCGCCTGATCCGACCACCGCGCACCGCGCACCACCGATGAAAGTCGCGATCGTCAGCGACGCGTGGCGTCCGCAGACCAACGGCGTCGTCACCACGCTGTCGCACACCGCCGAGTGCCTGCGCGCGCTCGGCCACGAGGTCGTGCTGATGACGCCTGAGGGCCTACCGACGATCCCGTGTCCGACCTACCCGGAGATCCGGCTCGCGCCCTTTCAGGGCCGGCGCGTCGCGCGCTGGCTCGAGCACGAGCGGCCGCAGGCGCTGCACATCGCGACCGAGGGGCCGCTCGGCCTTGCCGCGCGCCGTGCCGCGCGGCGCGCCGGCCTGCGATTCACGACCTCCTACCACACGCAGTTCCCGCAGTATCTGCGCGCCCGCTGCCCGCTGCCCGAGCGCTGCACCTACCGCGCGCTGCGCGCCTTCCACGGCGCCGCGGTGCGCACCATGGTCGGCACGCGCGAGGTCCGCCGCGAGCTCAAGCGACACGGCTTCCGGCACCTCGTCCGCTGGAGCCGCGGGGTCGACACGGAGCTCTTCCGGCCGCGACCCGGCGTGCACCTGCCGTATCTCGCGCCGATCCTGATCTACGTCGGTCGCGTCGCGGTCGAAAAGAGCGTCGAGGACTTTTGCCGCGCGCCGGCGGCGGGCACCAAGCTCGTGGTCGGCGGCGGGCCGGCGCTCGCGGATCTCGCGGCGCGCTACCCGCAGGTCATCTTCACCGGCTTTCGCTACGGTGAGGAGCTCGCGACCTTGCTGGCCGGCGCCGATTGCTTCGTCTTTCCGAGCCGGACCGACACCTTCGGGCTCGTGATGCTCGAGGCGATGGCCTCAGGGCTCCCGGTGGCCGCGTACCGTGTGACCGGGCCGGTGGACGTTGTGCGCGAAGGCGAGACCGGCTGCCTGCGCGCCGAGCTCGGCGAGGCGATCGCCGCCGCGCTGCGGCTCGGCCGCGCGGCGCCGCGTCTGCAGGCGCTTGAATACCGATGGGAGCGTGCCACCGCGCAGTTTCTCGGCCACCTCGTCGAGGCGCAAGCGCCCGCGCGCGCGGCCATCGGCGCACGGCTGAGACCCCAATGAGGGCGAAACAAATGTTTTCAGGACCAATGGGACGATCGGTCATAAAACAATTATAAAACAGCTCGTTACGAACTAATTCTCCTGTCAAATAGGGTCCCGGACCGGCACCCGCCGTCCACTCGTGCGGCCCGCGCGCGCCAACGCCACAACCGACCGCACCGAGCTCGCCGCGGTCCGCCGAAACAAGTGAGCGCGAGCGCGCTTGCGCGGCCGTGCGCGCTGGAGTCGCGGCGACCGGGCCGTGTCGCAGTTCTCGCTTTCGCGGCCGCGGCGGCGCGGCTAAGGGCGTTTTAAGTGTCCGCCGCTACCGTGCTAACTTGAAAAGGCCAGATCGCGAGCCGGTCCGGCCGATCTGATGGCGTCGCCGGGTGCGGCGGCGGCCCTGCGGAGACACCGGGAAACGACATGTGGATCATTCGGGTCGCGCTCGCGCGTCCCTACACGTTCTTCGTGCTCGCGATCGCGATCCTGCTGTTCGGGCCGCTCGCGATTCTGCGCACGCCGGTCGACATCTTTCCGGACATCCGGGTGCCGGTCGTCAGCGTCGTCTGGAGCTACGGCGGGCTGCCGCCGGGCGAGATCTCCGACCGCATCACGACCTACTTCGAGCGCACCACCACGACAGTGGTCAACGACATCGAGCACATCGAGTCGCAGTCGCTGCCGGGCGTCGCGGTGATCAAAGTGTTCTTCCACCCGCACGTGCACATCGAGGCGGCCATCGCCCAGTTGACGGCGGTCTCGCAGACGGTGCTGAAGTTCCTGCCGCCCGGGGTCACGCCGCCGAACGTGATCAGCTACAACGCGTCGAGCGTGCCGATCCTGCAGCTCGCGCTGTCCTCGGACACGCTCTCCGAGCAGCAGCTCTTTGACCTGTCGAACAACTTCATCCGGCCGCAGCTGGCGGAGGTGGAGGGCGCGGCCATTCCATCGCCGTTCGGCGGCAAGAATCGACTCGTGATGGTCGACGTCGACCCGCGCGCGCTGCAGGCCAAGAACCTCACGCCGGTGGACGTCACGACCGCGATCCTGGCGCAGAACCTGGTGTTGCCGGCCGGCACCGCCAAGGTGGGCATGTTCGAGTACAACGTGCGTCTCAACGCCAGTCCGACCGCGCTCGAGGATCTCGAGAACCTGCCGGTCAGGACCGTGAACGGCGCGACGATCTACCTGCGCGACGTCGCCCACGTGCGCGACGGTTATGCGCCGCAGACCAACCTGGTGCGGGTCGACGGCCGCCGCTCGGTGCTGACCACCATCCAGAAGACCGGGGCGGTGTCGACGCTCGACATCATCAGCGCGGTCAAGCGCCTGCTGCCGCGGATCAAGGCCGGCGCGCCGCCCGAGCTCAATCTCGAGCAGGTCGGCGATCAGTCGGTGTTCGTCAAGGCGGCGGTGGCCGGCGTCGCCAAGGAGGCGGTGATCGCGGCGTGCCTCACGGCGCTGATGATCCTGTTGTTCCTCGGCAGCTGGCGCTCGACGCTGATCATCACGGTGTCGATCCCGCTCGCGATCCTGTCGTCGATCATCGCGCTCTCGGCGCTCGGCGAGACGATCAACGTCATGACGCTCGGCGGCCTCGCGCTCGCGGTCGGCATCCTGGTCGACGACGCCACGGTCACGATCGAGAACATCAACTGGCACCTCGAGCAGGGCAAGGACGTCACCACGGCGATCCTCGACGGCGGCCACCAGATCATCGTGCCGGCGCTGTTCTCGCTGCTCTCGATCTGCATCGTGTTCGTGCCGATGTTCTTCCTCGAGGGCGTGCCCCGCTACCTGTTCGTGCCGATGGCGGAGGCGGTCGTGTTCGCGCTGGTCGCCTCGTTCGTCCTGTCGCGCACGCTGGTGCCGACGCTGGCGAAGTACCTGCTGCGGCCGCGCTCCGGCGGCCACCCGCACGCCTCCGGTCACCTGCAGTTCGTGATGACGGCGCACGAGGCAGGCGCCGCGCGCCCGTCCTGGTCGCACCCCTTGGTGCGCTTCCAGCAAGGCTTCGAGCGCCGCTTCGCGGCGTTCCGCAAGGGCTACTACGAGCTGCTGCGGCTCGCGGTCGCGCACCGGCGGCCGTTCCTCGTCGCCAGCGGCGCCTTCGTCGCGGCCTCGTTCCTGCTGGTGCCGTTTCTCGGCGCCGATTTCTTCCCGGCGGTGGACGCCGGTCAGATCAAGCTGCACGTGCGCGCCCCGACCGGGACGCGCATCGAGGAGACGGCGCGGCTCTGCGACCGGATCGAGGCGGTGGTGCGGCGGCTGATTCCGCCGCAGGAACTCGCCACGTTGGTCGACAACATCGGTCTGCCGGTCAGCGGCGTCAATATCACCTACAGCAACTCCGGCGTCATCGGCCCGGCGGACGCCGATATCCTGGTCACGCTGAACTCAGGACATGCGCCGACCGACGGCTACATCCGCGCGTTGCGCGAGAGCCTGCCCGGCGCGTTTCCCGGCGCCAGCTTCTCGTTCCTGCCGGCGGACATCGTCACCCAGATTCTCAACTTCGGCCTGCCGGCGCCGGTCGACATCCAGGTGATCGGCTTCAAGCGCGACGACAACCGTGCCTACGCGCTCGGCATTCTCGACGCGGTGCGGCACGTGCCGGGCGTCGCCGACGTGCGGCTGCAGCAGCCGACCAACCAGCCCGAATTTCTGATCAACGTCGACCGCAGCCGGGCGGCCGAGCTCGGCATCAGCGAGCGCGACGTCGCCAACAGCCTGCTGGTCGCGCTGTCCGGCTCCGGGCAGGTGGCGCCGAGCTTCTGGGTCAACCCGGCCAACCACGTGTCCTATCTGGTGGTGGCGCAGACGCCGCAGTACCGGCTCGACAGCCTGGCGGCGATCGAGAACATCCCGGTGGCGGCAGGCGCCGGCCGCACCACGCAGGTGCTCGGCAGTCTCGCGACGGTCGAGCGCCGCCAGGGGGAGGGGGTGGTGACGCACTACGACGTGCAGCCGACCTTCGACATCTACGCCAACGTCCAGGGCCGTGACCTCGGCGGCGTCGCGCGCGACATCGAGCGCATCCTCGAGCGCACTGCCAAGGACGTGCCGAAGGGCTCGACGGTCGTGATGCGCGGCCAGGTGGAAACGATGTACCGCTCCTACTCCGGACTCCTGTGGGGCATCCTCGCGGCGATGCTGCTCATCTACCTCTTGATCGTCGTCAACTTCCAGTCGTGGCTGGACCCCGCGATCGTGGTCGGCGCACTGCCGGCGGCGCTTGCCGGAATCATCTGGATGCTGTTCGGCACCCACACCGCGCTGTCGGTGCCGGCGCTCACCGGCGCGATCATGTGCATGGGCGTCGGCACCGCCAATAGCATCCTGGTCATCAGCTTCGCGCGCGAGCGGCTCGCCAGCGGCCTCGACTCGGTGACCGCGGCGATCGAGGCCGGCTTCGTGCGCTTTCGGCCGGTGCTGATGACGGCGCTGGCGATGATGATCGGCATGTCGCCGATGGCGCTCGGCCTTGGCGAGGGAGGCGAGCAGAACGCGCCGCTCGGCCGTGCGGTCATTGGCGGTCTCGCGTTCGCGACGCTCGCGACCTTGTTCTTCGTTCCGGTCGTGTTCTCGATCGCGCACGCCGCGCGCCACCAGCCGGCGGCGGCGCCGGCAGGCGACGCGTTCGCGCCTCCAGCAACCTGATGGTTACTCCGCATGGATGACTCCACGATCGATCCCGCCCTCGGCCAGCGCGTGCGGCGTATCGGCGCCATCGCGCTCGGCGCCGCGCTGCTGATCGCGGCGCTCGGCGTCGGCCTGCGGCTCTACCAGGGGCGTGAGGTCACGCGCTGGACCGAGCAGCAGTCGGTGCCGGCCGTCAGCCTCGCCACAATCAAGGCCGGCGGCGCGGCGCTCGAGATCGTGCTGCCCGGCACCATCCGCGCCTTCATCGACGCGCCGATCAACGCCCGCGTCAATGGCTACCTGAAGCGCTGGTGGGTCGACATCGGCGCGCCGGTGAAGACCGGTCAGGTGCTCGCCGAGATCGAGAGCCCGGAGCTCGACCAGCAGCTGCTGCAGGCGGAGGCGGACCTCGCGACCGCGCGCGCCAACATGCAGCTCGCCGGCGTCACCGCCGGCCGCTGGACGCGGATGCGCGCGAGCGACGCGGTCTCGCAGCAGGAAGCCGACGAGAAGAGCGGCGACTTCGCCGCCAAGCAGGCGATCGTCGCGGCGGCACAGGCCAACGTCGCGCGGCTCAAGGCGACGACCCAGTTCAAGACGCTGGTCGCGCCCTTCGCCGGAGTCGTCACGGCGCGGCGCACCGACATCGGCGCGCTGATCAATGCGGGCTCGGCCAACGGCCAGGAACTCTTTCGAGTGACCGACTCGCGGCGCGTGCGCGTCTACGTCGACGTGCCGCAGTCCTATGCGGCACTTATCCGCAAGGGCGCGGTGGCGGAGCTGCGCGTCCCGGAGCGGCCTGAGCGGGCCTTCCCGGCGCGGGTCACGGACTCCTCGCAGGCCATCAGTGAGAGCTCGCGCACGATGCTCGTGCAGCTCGAGGCCGACAACCCGAACGGGGTGCTGCTGCCGGGCTCCTACGTGGACGTGCACTTCGCGCCGGCCGAGCGCGGCGCGGCGGTGCTGCGCCTGCCGGTGAGCGCGCTGATTTTCCGCCGCGAGGGGCTGCGCGTCGCGGTGCTCGGCGCCGGCGGCAAGGCCTCGTTTCGCGCCGTGCAGCTCGGCCGCGACTTCGGAACCGAAATCGAGGTCGTCGCCGGGCTCGCGGCCGGCGACCAGGTCATCGACAACCCCCCGGACAGCCTGAGCGATGGCGATGCGGTGCGCGTCGTCACCGCGGCGGCGCGCGGGCCGGGAGGCTGAGCGTGCGGCTTCGCGTCGCGCTGTTCGTCGCCCTCGGCGCCGCCGCCGCGGCCGGCTGTTCGCTCGCGCCGCGCTACGCGGTCCCGGAGGTTGCCGTCCCCGCGCAGCTCGGCGGCGCGGACGCCTGGCAGGCCGCCGCGCCGCAGGACCAGCTGCCGCGCGGCGCCTGGTGGCAGCGCTACGAGGATCCGGTGCTCAGCGCTCTCGAGGAACAACTGGTGGCCGGAAGTCCTGACCTCGCCGCGGCGGTAGCCCGCTACAGCCAGGCGCGGGCGCTCGCCGCCGAGGCCGGCGCCGGTCTGTTTCCGGCCGCAGTGGTCGGCGGCTACGCCAACAGCGTGCGCCAGAGCGACAACCGGCCGCTGCGCCCGCCGACGCAGCCGGCCACCTACCGCGACGACGTGCTTGCCGGCGCCGCCGCCTACGAACTGGACCTATGGGGCCGGGCCCGCAACACGGCGCTCGCCGGGCGCGCCGCGGCGCAGGCCGCCGCGGCGGATCTCGCCTCGCTGCGGCTCGGGCTCGAGGCCGAGCTTGCCGCGGATTACCTGACGCTGCGCGGCATCGACGCGCAGCTCAAGCTGTACGCCGACACCACCACCGCCTACCGGCGCGCGCTGACGCTGGTGCGCGACCGGCACGAGGGCGGCATCGCCTCCGGCCTCGACCTCGCCCGCGCCGAGAGCCAGCTCGCCGCCACCGAGGCGCAGAGCACCGATCTAGGCGCGCGGCGCGCGCTGCTCGCGCACGCGATCGCGCGTCTGGTCGGGCAGACGCCGGACGCACTCGAGCTCGCGCGCGACGCGACCCTGCCAGCGGTGCCGGTCATCCCAGCCGGCGTGCCCTCGACGCTGCTCGAACGCCGCCCGGACATCGCCGCCGCCGAGCGGCGGGTGGCGGCCGCCAATGCCGCCATCGGCGTCGCCCGCGCGGCCTATTTCCCGCGACTGTCGCTCAACGCGACCGGCGGCTACGAGAGCGCCCAGTCGTCCGGCTGGCTGGCCGCACCGAACCGCTTCTGGGCGGTCGGTCCGCAGGCGCTGGTGACGCTGTTCGACGCCGGACTCAGGCGCGCGGAGACGGCGCGCGCGCGCGGCGCCTTCGATGAGGTTGCGGCGCGTTACCGCGGCACGGTGCTGTCGGCGTTCCAGGAAGTAGCCGACAATCTGTCGCTGCTCGGGCGCCTCGAGCTTGAGGCCGGCCAGCAGTCCGAGGCAGCGCGCGCCGCGGAGCGCGCGCTCGCACTCGCGAGCACGCGTTACACCGAAGGTGCGGTGAGCTACCTTGAGGTCGTGACGGCGCAGACCGCGGCACTGCAGGCGCAGGGCCTCGTGCTCAGCCTCGACGTCCGGCGCCTCAATGCCAGCATCGGCCTCGTGCGCGGACTCGGCGGCGGCTGGACGCGCGGCGCCGACCTGCCGGGCCCTGGCGCGGCGGCCGCGCCGGACGGCCGCTAGCCGGCACGCCTGGCGCTGGCCGATGTGCTGACGACGGGGACTGCCGCGACCGCCACGTCACGAGCCGATCGCGGGCAAAAAAATCCCGCCGGCCCTGGCGGGACGGCGGGAGCTTGCTTGAACCCGTCGCCTGCGACGGGAGGATGTGGCGGACCTCAGAAGGTGAAGCGCACGCCGACCGTCGGGTTGAGCTCGCTCGTGTTCAGGAAGCCGTTCGACAGGCCGCCCTTGACGCCGGACCACATCGCGCCGCCGTAGACGTCGAAGCGCTTGCTGGCCTTGTAGACGAGGTCCGTGGAGTAGGCGTTCAGCAGGCCGCTGCACTGTGCGGAGCGGTTGTCGTTGCAGCCGGCATTGGCGCCGGCGGCGAACGCGGTCTGCTCCTGGCGGTACCAGGCGAGGGTCCAGTCGAGCTGCGGCGTCAGCGGGTACTTCGCGCCGACCCAGGTGAACTGGAACACCTTGCTCTGGCCGGCCGGGATCGAGGCGTTGTTGACGTACGCCAGCACGTAGCCGCCGATCGTCGCCGAGCCTGCCGGCAGCGTCGTATCGGGGTTATGGAACTGGATGTGCTCGTAGGAGCCGAACAGCTTCCACTTGCCGACGTTCCACTGCGTCATGAACGCGAAGGTGGTGTTGTCGGTGATGGTGCCTGAGAGCGCCTTGTCGTTCGCGGTGCCGCCGCCGCCGGCGACGGTGCACGGCGCCGCGGCGCCCGCGGCCACCGTGAACGGGCAGTTGAGCGTCGTCACCTGCGCCGCGCTCAGCGAGCCCGCGGCGATCGCCTGCTCCTTCTTGGCGTAGAAGGCGTCGAAGGACATGCTCGGGAACACGCCGCCGACCACCACCTGCACGGCCGTGCCGGCGCTGCCGCTGCTGCCGTTGAACTGGTACTGCGCGCCGACGTGCATCGTGCCGAACTGCGCGTTGTACTTGAGCGAGTTGTCGAGGCGGCGATTCTCGGTGTCGCCGCCGCCGCCGGCGGTGCCCGAGATGCCGATCACCGAGAACGCCTGCGCGGCCGCCATCGGGTCGTACTTGGCGACGCCGTCGGCGAGCAGGCCGTTCTGGCGGCCGAGCGTGATCGTGCCGAACTGCTTGTTCGAGAGGCCGACGTAGGCGGCGCTGTTGAAGAGCTCGCCGTCGACGCTCGAATCGGCGCCGGTGGTGTAGGTGCAGTTCCAGTTGGCCGGCACTGCGGCGCCGGTGTAGCCGCACGGCTTGCCGTTATTGTTGGTCAACGACTTGAGCGCGTCGCTGATGTTGCCGGACAGCGGGTTGATCGCAGTCTGCAAGCGGAATACGCCGGACCAGCCGTTCATGATCTCCTTTTCGCCGGAGAGCGTGATGTTCGACTGGCTGAGGCCGTTCTCGGTGCCGCCGAAGTACGAGCGGGTGTTGAACTTCTGGATGTACGAGTAGGTACCGGCGCCGAAGTAGTCGCTGATCGGCGCGCCGTGATTGATATACGAGATGCCGACGTCGAGCGCACCCGAGAGCGTCACGCCGTACAGGCTGATCGCGCCGTCGGTCGGGGCCTTGGCGGCAGGGGCGGCGGCAACCGCCGCGGCCGGGGCAGGTGCCTGCGCCTGCTGCTTGGCCAGCGCATCGATCTTCAGCTGCAGCTCCTGGACCTGCTTCTTCAGGGCATCGAGTTCCGGGTCGGCGAGCGCGGTGCTGGACGCGACCATCGCGAGCGCCGCGACGATCGCCGCGGCCAGGGCCGCCGAGTGCCGGCGGTGCTTGCCGGTGGTCGTCGCCAGGGTGTTGGAATTCAGCATCGTCTTATGCTCCCGAGTGTGTGTGGTCCGATATGAACAGCGGTTTGATCGTTGCGGCCGCTTGATCGGCCCGTAATAGTAATACTGCGACGGCGGCGTGGCGATGATCAAAAAGTGTAGCTATTTCGCAACAGTGTTGCTACACACGGCGCGCAGTCTGCAGCGCCGAGATGACGAGCGCGTGACATCCCCTCCCACGCTTTGAACCCGTTGGCTGCCGGCGTCCCTAACCCTGACAGTGGTCATATACCGTGTATATAGTGCCTTGGTCTAAGACCTGAGGACCCCGCTGCCATGGACGTCACCAACCTCGGCCCGCACATCTCGCGCCGTTTCAACGAAGACCTTGAGGGCGTGCGCAGCCGGGTGCTGCAGATGGGCGGCTTCGTCGAGCAGCAGCTCTCCAAGGGGGTGGCCGCGCTGATCGAGGCCAACAGCCAGCTCGGCGAGGAGGTCGCCCGTGGCGACCACAAGGTCAACGACATGGAGGTGTCGATCGACGAGGAATGCAGCCGCATCCTCGCGACCCGCGCGCCCGCGGCCTTCGACCTGCGCATGATCGTCGCGATCATCAAGACGATCACCGACCTCGAGCGCATCGGCGACGAGGCCGAGAAGATCGGCTACATCGCGTCGCGACTCGCCACCATGGAGCGCCCCGCCGACCGCTACCGCGAGATCAAGCACCTCGGGCGCCTCGCCCAGCAGATGGTGCACGACGCGCTCGACGCCTTCGCCCGGCTGGACGCCGAGGCGGCGCTCCGGAACTGCCGTGAGGACCGTGTGCTCGACGATGAATTCGAGTCCATTCAGCGCCAGTGCATCACGTTCATGATGGAGGACCCACGCACCATCCGCCGCGCGCTGGACGTGCTGTGGGTGGCGCGCGCGCTGGAACGCATCGGCGACCACGCCAAGAACATCTGCGAGTACGTGGTCTACATGGTCCACGGCAAGGACATCCGACATACCTCACTCGACGATGTCGAGCGCGCGCTGCGCGCCAGCGGGCGGACCTGATGCTCCCGGTGGTCGCCGGCGTCGCCGTCAGCCGGCGATTCGTCAACGTACTCGGCGCGGCCGCCTGTGCCGCCATGATGGGATTCGCGCTGTTTGCGCAGTTCGGCCTGCATCTGCAGCCGTGCAACATGTGCATCCTGCAGCGCATTGCCGTGATCGCGCTCGGGCTGGTGTTCCTGGCCGCAGCGGCGCAGAACCCGGCGGCGAGCGGTGCACGCGTCTACGCGCTGCTGATTGCGGTCGCCGCCGCCGCGGGCGTGGCGGTGGCGATGCGCCACATCTGGATGTCGATGCAACCGCTCGGCAGCCTGCCGTCGTGCGGCGCGGATTTCTACACGATGATCGACATGCTGCCGGTCACGACGGTGGTGTCGAAGATCTGGAACGGCGGCGGCGAGTGCCAGATCGTGCAGTGGCGCCTGCTCGGCCTGTCGATGCAGAGCTGGGTGCTGATCGGTGCCGGCGGCCTGGGCCTGCTCGGCGTCGCCGGCAATCTCGCGCTCGAGCGCTCGGCGCCGACGCGCGGCTGAGCCGGCCGCGTCGTAGCGGGGCGCCCGCTCAGCCGAGCAGGCGCCCGAGGACGCCGGCGTAGGCGCGCTCGAGCAGCCGGATCTCCTCGATCCGCACGCACTCGTCGACCTGATGGATGGTGCGGTTGACGACACCGAGCTCGATCACCTGCGCGCCCATCGTGGCGATGAAGCGCCCGTCGGAGGTGCCGCCACCGGTCGACAACAGCGGCGTCTTGCCGACCACCGCGGCCACCGCGGCGCTGACGGCATCGGACAGAGGTCCGGGCGGCGTGTAGAACGGCAGCCCCGACACGTTCCACTCGAGCGTGTAGCGCAGCCGGTGGCGGTCGAGGATCTCGGTCACGGTCTGCTGCAGGCTGTCGACCGTCTGCACCGGCGAGAAGCGCAGGTTGAAGCGCGCCAGCAGTTCCCCCGGGATCACGTTCGGCGCGCCGGTGCCGGCGTTGAAGTTCGAGACCTGGAAGGTGGTCGGCTCGAAGTGCTCGTTGCCGGCATCCCAGGTGCGAGCGCAGAGCTCGGCGAGCGCCGGCGCGAAGCGATGCACCGGGTTCTCCGCGCGCTGCGGGTAGGCGACGTGGCCCTGCACGCCGTGCACGGTCAGGCGGCCGCTCAGCGAGCCACGTCGGCCGATCTTGACGGTGTCGCCGAACGCCGCCTCGCTGGAGGGCTCGCCGACGAGGCACCAGTCGATGCGCTCGCGGCGGGCCCTAAGCTCCTCGACGACCCGCTTGGTGCCGTCGATCGAGCGGCCTTCCTCGTCGCTGGTGATCAGGAACGCGATGCGCCCGCGGTGGCCGGGCGTCGCGGCGATGAAGGTCTCAGTCGCGGTGACCATCGCCGCGAGGCCGCTCTTCATATCGGCGGCGCCGCGTCCGTAGAGCACGCCGTCGCGGACCACGGGCTCGAAGGGATCGGTTGCCCACGCTTCGAGCGGCCCGGTTGGCACGACGTCGGTGTGGCCCGCAAAGCAAAAGGTCGGTCCGTCGCTCGCGCCACGCGTCGCCCAGAAGTTCTCGACCGGTCCGTACGGCAGCCGCTCGACAGCGAATCCGCAGCGCTCGAGGCGCGCGATCAGCAGCGCCTGGCAGGCGCCGTCATCCGGGCTCACCGAGCGCCGGCGGATCAGTTCCTGCGTCAGTTCGAGGGCGTCGGACATCGAAGGACCCGCGGGCGGGAAGGGTCGGCCTTTATACGGCGCGGTCCGGGAGCCGGCAAGCGCTATCCGGGGAATCCCTGCGGCACCCTCGGGCGATGACAAGCGGCCTATTAACAGAGGCTTGCAGCGCAAAGCTCACGCGACAGGAACGGCCGGTGAAACAAATCCGTCACAATTGTCGGCGATAATCCGCGCGCTTTCGGACCTCCCGCACGACCGGCAACACGGGTGGACGGGGCGGACCGTCGCCAACGGGGGACGACGGCCGCGTCAACGGTCGAAGCGCGCAACAGCGGGCAGGCATGCAGACCTCGACGATCGTCATCGCCATCCTCGTGCTCGGCACGATCGCCTACCGCCTCGGGCGCCGCCGCTCGCTGGCCGTCGTCGGCGGTCCGCGCGGCATCAGCCAGTTGCATTCGCTGCCCGGCTACTACGGACTGCTGACCGCCGTCTGGTGCGCGCTGCCGGCGCTCGGCGTGCTCGGCGCCTGGCATCTGCTGGATCAGCGCGTGATAGTCGAGGCGGTGCTGGCGCACATGCCGGGCGGCGTGCAGGCGCTGCCCGCCGACCAGCAGGGGCTGTTGCTCAACGACATCAAGAACGTGGTGCAGGGCAACGTCGCGGCCGGCGACGTCGCGCCGGCGGTCGTCGCCGCGGCCCGCGAGTGGCAGCGGCTCGACACGCTCAGCCGGATCGCGGCCGCCGTGCTCGCGATCTGCGTCGGGCTGTTCGGCGGGACGCTCGTCTGGCGGCGCATCACGCCGCAGCTGCGGGCGCGCAACAAAGTGGAGTGGATCGTCGAGCTCAACCTGCTGTTGTGCTCGATGATCGCGATCCTG
Source organism: Pseudomonadota bacterium (assembly GCA_025355105.1). Taxonomy (GTDB): domain Bacteria; phylum Pseudomonadota; class Gammaproteobacteria; order Steroidobacterales; family Steroidobacteraceae; genus CAIKZZ01. Next base: position 28,705 of record JANYAE010000080.1, read on the forward strand.
ACGACGATCGGTATCGTCGTCTCGGTGCTGTACGAGGCGCTGCAGTTCTTCCGCATGGTGCCGGTCACCGAGTTCCTGTTCGGCACCAAGTGGAGCCCGCAGATGGCGATTCGCGCCGACCAGGTCGGCTCGAGCGGCGCTTTCGGCGCGGTGCCGCTGTTCACCGGCACACTGCTGATTTCGCTGATCGCGATGGTGATCGCCGTGCCGGTCGGCCTGTTCTCGGCGATTTACCTGGCCGAGTACGCGCATCGGCGCGTGCGCACGGTGGCCAAGCCACTGATCGAGGTGCTGGCCGGCGTGCCGACCGTCGTCTACGGCTTCTTCGCGGCGCTGACGATCGGACCGATGCTGCGGGCGCTCGGTCAGTCGCTCGGCCTGACGGTCGCCTCCGAGAGCGCGCTCGCCGCCGGCCTGGTGATGGGCATCATGATCATTCCGTTCGTGTCCTCGCTCGCCGACGACATGATCACCGCGGTGCCGCAGTCGCTGCGCGACGGCGCCTACGCGCTTGGCGCGACGCGCTCCGAGACCATCCGCCAGGTGGTGCTGCCGGCGGCGCTGCCGGGCATCGCCGGCGGCGTGCTGCTCGCCGTATCGCGCGCGATCGGCGAGACGATGATCGTGGTGATGGCCGCCGGCCTGTCGGCCAACCTTACGGCGAACCCGTTGCAGGCGGTGACCACCGTGACGGTGCAGGTCGTGACGCTGCTGGTCGGCGACCAGGAATTCAACAGCCCCAAGACGCTCGCCGCCTTCGCGCTCGGCCTGGTGCTGTTCGTGGCGACCCTGCTGCTCAACATCGTGGCGCTGCAGATCGTGCGCCGCTACCGGGAACAGTATGAGTGACGCCAGCGCGGTGCGCGCGCGCACCACCCAGCAGAAGGTGGCGGCGACGCTGCGGCGGCGCTACCGCGCCGAGCGGCGTTTCCGCGCGCTCGGCGTGGCTGCGGTGGCGGTCGGCATCCTGTTCGTCGTGTTCCTGTTCTGGACGATCATCGCGCGCGGCTACACGGCCTTCGCGCAGACCTACATCCAGCTCGACGTCAGCTACAGCGCCGAGGAGCTCGACCCGTCCGGGAACCGTGCCCGCGAGGACCTCGAGGGCGCCAACTACCAGGCGCTGATCAAGGCCGCGCTGCGCGAGGAGTTTCCGGAGGTCACCGAGCGTGCCGAGCTGCGCAAGCTCTACGCCCTCGCCAGCAGCGCCGCCGAGCTGACGCTGCGCGAGCGCGTGCTGTCCGATCCGCAGCGGATCGGACAGCACGAACGCATCTGGCTGCTGGCCAAGGACCAGGTCGACATGCTGGTGAAGGGTCAGGTGGACCGCAGCCTGCCGGAGGCGCAGCGCAACATCGACGACCAGACCATCGGCTGGATCGACCGGCTGATCGCCGCGCACCAGGTCGAGAAGCGCTTCAACGCGCGCTTCTTCACCGCCGGCGACTCGCGCGAGCCGGAGCAGGCAGGCGTCGGCGGCGCGATCGCGGGCTCGTTCCTGACGCTCGTGATCACGCTGCTGCTGTCGTTCCCGATCGGCGTCGCCGCGGCGATCTACCTCGAGGAGTTCGCGCCGCAGAACCGGCTCACCGACCTGATCGAGGTCAACATCAACAACCTCGCGGCGGTGCCGTCGATCGTCTTCGGCCTGCTCGGCCTCGCGATGTTCATCCAATTTTTCGGTCTGCCGCGCTCGGCGCCGCTGGTCGGCGGTCTGGTGCTGACGCTGATGACGTTGCCGACGATCATCATCACGAGCCGCGCGGCGCTCAAGGCGGTGCCGCCATCGATCCGCGAGGCGGCGCTCGGCATGGGTGCGTCGGCCGTGCAGACGGTCATGCACCACGTGCTGCCGATGGCGATCCCCGGCATGCTGACCGGCGCGATCATCGGCATGGCCCGCGCGCTCGGCGAGAGCGCGCCGCTGCTGATGATCGGCATGGTCGCCTTCATCGTCGACATCCCGAAGGGCTTTACCAGCGCCGCGACGGTGCTGCCGGTGCAGGTCTACCTGTGGGCGAGCAGCCCGGAGCGGGCCTTCGTCGAGCGCACTTCCGCTGCGATCATGGTGCTGCTGGCATTTCTGCTGATCATGAACGCCGCGGCTGTGCTGCTGCGCAGCCGCTTCGAGCGGCGCTGGTAGCGGCGAGGTAAACTATCGTGTCGACCCAGATGGCCACCACCGGTGACAACATCCCAACCAGCGCGCCGCGTGCGGCCGTGACCGCCGCCCACGACCAGTCGCAGCCGGGTGCCGCGCTCGACACCAAGACCGTCGGCCAGGTGACCGTCGCGAACGCGGTGGTGAGCGCCCGCAAGGTCAACGTCTACTACGGCGAGAAGCACGCGATCCACGACGTCAGCCTCGACATCGGCCGCAACGCCGTGATCGCGCTGATCGGTCCGTCAGGCTGCGGCAAGTCGACCTTCCTGCGCTGCATCAACCGCATGAACGACACGATCGACGCGGCGCGCTTCACTGGCCACATCACGCTCGACGGCCAGGACATCTACGACAAGCGCCAGGACGTCGTGCAGCTGCGGGCGCGGGTCGGCATGGTGTTCCAGAAGCCGAACCCGTTCCCGAAGTCGATCTACGAGAACATCGCCTACGGGCCGCGCATTCACGGCCTGGTCGCGAACCGGACCGACCTCGACGAGGTGGTGCAGACCTCGCTGCAGAAGGCCGGGCTCTGGGATGAGGTCAAGGACCGGCTCGAGCACTCGGGCACCAGCCTCTCCGGCGGCCAGCAGCAACGGCTGTGCATCGCACGCGCCATCGCGGTGGACCCCGAGGTCATCCTGATGGACGAGCCGTGCTCGGCGCTCGACCCGATCGCCACGGCGCGCATCGAGGACCTGATCGACGAGCTCAGGCAGAACTACACGATCGTGATCGTCACTCACAACATGCAGCAGGCGGCGCGCGTCTCGCAGCGCACCGCCTACTTCCACCTCGGCGACCTGATCGAGGTCGGCGCGACCGACCAGATCTTCACCAACCCGATGCACAAGCTGACCGAGGACTACATCACCGGCCGCTTCGGCTGAGTCGGGGGAGGCTGCCCGTGGAAGGCCACATCGTCCGCACGTTCGATGGCGAGATCCTCAATCTCAGGATGCAGGTGCTGCGCATGGGCGGCCTGGCGATCGACCAGGTGCAGTGCGCGGTGCAGGCACTGACCCGCGAGGACGACGACGCGGCCCGCGATGTCGTCGCCCGCAACGCGCAGGTGGTCGGCTACGCGCGCGCGATCGAGGACGACATCGTCGGCGTGATCGCGCGGCGCCAGCCGGTGGCCTCGGACCTGAGGACCGTGCTCGCGGTCGGGCGCGTCGCGACCGACCTCGAGCGCGTCGGCAACGCGGCGCGCAAGATCGCGCGGCTCGCGCTCGAGCTGGACGGCGCGCGCGACGGCGTGCCGTTGCAGCGCTTCTACAACGACGTGCGCAAGATGTCGCGGACCGCGCTCGCGATGCTGCGCGACGCGCTCGACTGCTTCGACCGGGTCGACCTCGAAGGTGCGCTCGCGGTCGTGCACCGCGACGCGGAGGTCGACAACGAGTTCCAGCTGGCGCTGCGCGGACTCGTGAGCTACGTGATGGAGGACCAGCGTCACCTCGGTAGCACGATCCAGACGGTGTTCGTGCTGAAGGCGATCGAGCGCGTTGGCGATCACGCGCGCAACGTAGCCGCCAGCGTGCCGCGTTTCGCGCCGCGCGAGGACCTCGTTGCCGGACCGCTACCGCCCGCTGCCGGCGTCGGCCGCGACGCCGAGCGCGACCCGCGCGCCCTCGGTCAGGGCTAGCTGCGCGGCCGCCGCGGCGCGGCGCCTCAGTCTCGCAGCAGGTCGTTGATCGAGGTTTTGGCGCGGGTCTGCGCGTCGACGCGCTTGACGATCACCGCGCAGTACAGCGAGTAGCGGCCATCGGCGGATGGCAGATTGCCAGGGACGACCACCGCGCCTGCCGGCACCCGCCCGTAGCTGACCGTGCCGCTGTCGCGGTCGTAGATCTTGGTGCTGGCGCCGATGTAGACGCCCATCGACACGACCGCGCCGCGCTCGACGACCACGCCCTCGACGATCTCCGAGCGCGCGCCGATGAAGCAACCGTCCTCGATGATCGTCGGGCTCGCCTGCAGGGGCTCGAGCACGCCGCCGATGCCGACACCGCCTGATAGGTGCACGTTCTTGCCGATCTGGGCGCACGAGCCGACGGTCGCCCAGGTGTCGACCATCGTGCCGGCGTCGACGTAGGCGCCGACGTTGACGTAGCTCGGCATCAGCACCACACCGGGAGCGATGTAGGCGCCCTTGCGGACCACCGCCGGCGGCACGACGCGCGCGCCGGCGGCGCGCAGCTGCGCGTCGCTCGCGCCGGAGTACTTGAGTGGCAGCTTGTCGTAGAAATGGGTGTAGCCGGCCGGCATCAGCACGTTGTCGTGGGTGCGGAAGTAGAGCAGCACGGCTTTCTTCAGCCACTCGTGGACCTGCCAGCCGCCGGCCTCGGGTGTGGCGACGCGCAGGACTCCGGCGTCGAGCCGCTCCAGGATCTCCTCGACCGCGACCACGAGCTCGTGCGGTGCCTTGCCGGGGCCGAGTTCGCTGCGCCGCTCCCAGGCGGCCTCGATCAATTGGCGTGCAGAATCAGGCATGAGCAAGGCTCTCGATGTAGCGGCGGATGCGGTGGGCGGCGTCGACGCAGTCGGCGAGCGGCGCAACCAGCGAGATGCGCACGCGGCCGCGGCCGGGGTTGCCGTGGCCGGCGTCGCGGCCCATGTAGCTGCCGGGCAGCAGCAGCACGTTCTCGGCGCCATAGAGCTCGCGCACGAAGCGCTCGTCGTCGGCGCCGACCGCCGGCCACAGGTAGAAGCCGGCCGGCGGGCGCTCGAGCGCGAGCGCCGGGGCGAGGATCGGCAGCACGGCGTCGAACTTGGCGCGATAGAGCGCGCGGTTGGCGGTCGCGTGCGCGTCGTCCTGCCAGGCGGCGATGCTCGCCTGCTGCACGTGGACCGGCAGCGCGCAGCCGTGGTAGGTGCGGTACAGCCGGAAGTGCTCGAGCAGCGCCGGGTCGCCGGCAACGAAGCCGGATCGCAGTCCCGGCACGCTCGAGCGTTTCGACAGGCTGTGGAACACGACCACGCGCTCGAAGGCCTTGCGGCCGAGCGCGTGGCAGGCGCCGAGGAAGCCCGGCGGCGGCGCCGACTCGTCCAGGTAGATGTCGGCGTAGCACTCGTCGGCGGCGATCACGAAGTCGTAGCGGTCGGCGAGCGCGAGCGCGCGCGCCATGTAGGCGGCGTCGAGCACCGCGCCGGTCGGGTTGCCGGGCGAGCACAAGTAGAGGAGCGCACAGCGCTCCCAGACCGCCGCCGGCACGGCCTCGAGGTCCGCGACCAAGCCGCTGGCCGCGGTCACGTCGAGGTAGTAGGGCGTCGCGCCGGCGAGCAGCGCCGCGCCTTCGTAGATCTGGTAGCCGGGATTCGGCAGCGCGACCAACGCGCCGGCGCCCGGGGTGAGCACGGTCTGCGCGAACGCGAACAGCGCCTCGCGCGTGCCGCTGACCGGCAGCAGCATCGTGTCGGCATCGACGCCGCCAGCGAGGCGGTAGCGTCGTTCCAGCCAGCCGGCGGCCGCGCGGCGAAACTCCGGCAGCCCCGCGGTCGCGGGGTAGGTGCCGAGGGCATCGAGCGCGCCGACCAGCGCCTCAACCAGGAACGGCGGCGGCCGGTGGCGCGGCTCGCCGATCGAGAGCGCGATCGGCGAGCGCCCGGGCGGCGGGCTGACGCCGGCGAGCAGTCCGGCGAGGCGCTCGAACGGGTACGGCTGCAGTCGCGCGAGGCCGGGATGCATCCGCGTCCTCAGGCGCGCAGGTCAAGTGCGCCCTTGAGCGCGGCCTCGACCCGGCTGCGCGCGGCGCCGTCGAGCGGCTTGCCCTCGACGTCCGCCACGTAGAACACGTCCTCGGCGCGCTCGCCGACAGTGACGATCCGCGCGCCGAGCAGCTGCACGCGCTCGCGGATGAACACCTTGCCGACCTCCGACAGCAGTCCCGGCCGGTCGGCGGCCACGAGCTCGAGCACGGCGCGGCCGTTGCGCTCGTCGTCGGTCCAGCTGATCTGCGTCGGCGTCGTGAACATCCTGACCTGGCGCGGCGCGCGGCGGGTCACCTTGTAGCTGGTCGCGGCGTCGTCGCGCAGGCTGCGGAACAGGCCCTGCTCGATCTCGTGGACGCGGGTGCGATCGGCGATCGCGCCGCCGGTGTCCTCGAGCACCAGGTAGGTCTCGACGCTGAAGCCGTTGGCGGTCGGCGTGATGCGGGCGTCCAGAATCGTCAGGCCCATCTGGTCGAGCACCGCGGTGGCGCGCCCGAAGCTGTGCTGGCGGCGCTGCGTGTAGCTGAAGATCGCGGTGCCGCCGCGCGCGGTCTCCTGGCGCACCGCGACCAGCGGCTCCTCGTCGAAGGGATCGCGGCCGGCCAGCAGCGAGGTGTGCCAGGCGATCTCCTCGGCGGTGTGACGCAGGAAGTAGGCGCCGGTCAGCGTCTTCCAGACGCGTTCGACCTCGGAGGTCGGCACGCCGTCGCGCGCCAGGATCTCGCTGGCCTCGGTCTGCGTCTCGGCGATCAGCTCGGCCTCGCCGAGCGGGCTCTCGAGTCCGCGCCGCAGCGCCCGCCGCGTGCGCTCGTAGAATTCCTCGAACAGCGACGCCTTCCAGGTGTTCCAGAGCTTGGGGTTGGTGCCGCGCACGTCGGCCACGGTCAGCACGTACAGGTAGTCGAGGTGGGTCGGGTCGCCGACGCTGCGCGCGAACTCGTTGACCACCTCGGGGTCGGTGATGTCCTGCTTCTGCGCGGTGACCGACAGCAGCAGGTGGTGGCGCACCAGCCACGCCACCAGGCGCGCGTCGTAGCGCGACAGACCCTGCTCGAGGCAGAAGGCCTCGGCATCGACCGCGCCAAGCTCGGAGTGATCGCCGCCGCGGCCTTTGGCGATGTCGTGAAAGAGTCCCGCGAGATAGGCGATCTCCGGCCGCGGCAGCGTGCGAAACAGCGCCGACAGCTTCGGAAACTCGTGGTCGAAGCGCTCGAGCGCGAAGCGCCGCAGGTTGCGGAGCACGAACAGCGTGTGCGCGTCGACCGTGTAGGCGTGGAACAGGTCGTACTGCATCCGCCCGACGATGCGGCCGAAGGCCGGGATGTAGCGACCGAGCACGCCGTAGAGGTTCATGCGCCGCAGCGCGCGGGTCACGCCCTCGGGCTCGCGCAGGATCTCGAGGAACAGCCGGTGGTGGCGCGGGTTCTGGCGGAACTCCTCGTCGATCAGCCACAGGTGCCGCTGCAGGCTGCGGATCGTCGCGGCGCGCACGCCCTTCAGCTCCGGGTTCTGGCACAGCACCTGGAACAACTCGAGCACCGCCGACGGCGCGCGCAGGAAAACGTCGTCGTTGACGACCTCGAGGTACTCGTTGCGCACCTGGAAGCGCGGCGTCAGCGGCAGCGGCAGCGTCGGGCTCGGGTTCAGGATCGCCTCGCTGAACAGCTGCAGCAGCATCTCGTTCAGCAGCTGGATGTCCATGACGGTGCGGTAGTAGCGCTGCATGAACTGCTCGACCGCGAGCGTGTAGGTCGCATCCTCGTAGCCGAACTGGTGCGCGAGCCGGATCTGGTGGTCGAACAGCAGCCGGTCCTCGCGCCGCCCGGTGAGCACGTGCAGCGCGAAGCGGATCTTCCACAGGAAGGCGAGCGAGTTCTTGAGCTTCCTGAGCTCGTTGCGCGTCAGGAAGCCGTGCTCGAGCAGCTGGTCGAGGGTCTCGGCGCCGAAGTGGCGCTTCGCCACCCAGGCGATCGTCTGGATGTCCCTGAGGCCGCCGGGGCTCGCCTTGACGTTCGGCTCGAGGTTGTAGGCGGTGTCGTGGAAGCGCTGGTGGCGCTGCTGCTGCTCCTTGACCTTGCCCTCGTAGAAATCGGCGGCGCTCCAGATGTGATCAGGCGCGAGTGCCTTCTTCATGGCCGCGAACAGCGGCTCCGGGCCGTCCAGCAGGCGCGCCTCGAGCAGCGTCGTCGCCACCGAGATGTCGGCGAGGCTTTCCTGCTGGCAGTCGTCGATGGTGCGAACGCTGTGGCCGACCTCGAGGCCGATGTCCCAGAGAAAGGTCAGGAAGCGCTCGAGGTCCGCCTGCCACGGCGCGCCCTCGCTCTTCGGCAGCAGCACCATGACGTCGATGTCGGAGCACGGGTGCAGCTCGCCGCGGCCGTAGCCGCCGACCGCGATCAGCGCGAGCTCGCCGCGGTGCGAGCCGGTGTGCAACTTCCACGCGCGGGTCAGGACCAGGTCGACGAGCTGCGCCCGGTCGCGGACCAGGTATTCGACCGGTTCATCGGCGGCGAAGCGCGCCTTGAGCCCCTCGTGGGCCTCCTCAAGCACCGCCTTGAAGGCGCCGATGGCCGCGGCCGGGACGGTCAGCGTGATCGCCGCGAGCCGCTCGGCGAAGCCCTCGAGCGCCGGCCAAGGTGGCGGCGGCGGGCTCTGCGGCGCAACGTCGTCGGCGTCGATCGGGATCCGCTCGATGTTCACCGCACCTCAGGTGCTGCCGGCGGCAGGGTCCCGCTCGCCGGCGCCGAGCGTCAGGACCTCGAAACCGGTCGGCGTGACCAGCACTGTGTGCTCCCACTGGGCCGAAAGCGAATGGTCCTTGGTGACGACGGTCCAGGCGTCGGGCAGAAGCCGCACGTGCCGCTTGCCGGCGTTGACCATCGGCTCGATGGTGAAGGTCATGCCGCTGACCAGCTCCGCGCCGGTGCCGGGATCGCCGTAGTGGAGCACCTGCGGATCCTCGTGGAAGACCCGGCCGATGCCGTGGCCGCAGTACTCGCGGACCACCGAGAAGCCCTGTCCCTCGACGAAGCTCTGGATGCGGTAGCCGATGTCGCCCAGCCGGACACCCGGTCGGACCGTGCGGATGCCGATCCAGAGGGCCTCGCGGCAGATGTCCAGCAGTCGCTTGGCCTGCACCGAGGGCGCGCCGACCGCGAACATCCGCGACGAGTCGCCGTGCCAGCCATCCTTGATGACCGTGACGTCCACGTTGATGATGTCGCCCGTCTTCAAGCGCTTGTCACCCGGAATTCCGTGGCAAACCACGTGGTTGACCGAGGTGCAGATCGACTTCGGAAAGCCCTTGTAATTGAGCGGCGCCGGAATGGCCTGCTGGACCTTGACGATGTAGTCGTGGCAGATCCGGTCCAGCTCGTCGGTCGTGATGCCGGCGACCACGTGCGGCCCGAGCATGTCGAGGACGTCGGCGGTCAGCCGGCCTGCCAGGCGCATCGCGTCCTGCTCGGCTGCGGTCTTCGGGGTCACGGTGGGATATTCGGTGCGGCGCAGCATGGAATCCGGGGGAACGGGCTAAACCGTTGTTTGTACGGGGCAAGCATGGTATAAAGCGCGGCGTTTTTTGGCAACGAAATCCACACGCGTATCGCCCCACGGCCTCGGCCGCAGGGTCACTGTGCGGACGGGTGCCGGTCGGCCCGCCTTGCGAGCGTCGCAGGGCCCCCGAACGGTTTCCGCACAGCATACGCGGAGGGCCTAACCCGGGAGTCTATGACTATGACCAGCGTGTCCATGCGACAGATGCTGGAAGCGGGCGTGCACTTCGGTCACCAAACCCGCTTCTGGAACCCGAAGATGGCCCCCTTCATCTTCGGTGAACGCAACAAGATCCACATCATCAATCTCGAGAAGACGCAGCCGATGTTCGCGGAGGCTGCCGGCTTCATCAAGTCGGTCGTCGGCGACGGCGGCAAGGTGCTGTTCGTCGGCACCAAGCGCTCGGCCCGCGAGGCCGTGCAGCGCGAGGCGGCGCGCGCCAGCATGCCCTACGTCAACCAGCGTTGGCTCGGCGGCATGCTCACCAATTTCAAGACCATCCGCCAGTCGATCAAGCGGCTCGCCGAGCTTGAGGAGCTGACCTCGACCGGCGCGCTCGAGCGCCGTGGCAAGAAGGAAGCGCAGGTGCTGCGCCGCGAGATGGACAAGCTGCTGCGCAGCCTCGGCGGCATCAAAGACATGTCAGCCCTGCCGGATGCGCTGTTCGTCGTCGACGTCGGCCACGAGCAGATCGCGATCCACGAGGCCAAGAAGCTCGGCATCCCGGTGGTGGCGATCGTCGACACCAACTGCTCGCCGGACGACGTCGACTACGTGATCCCGGGCAACGACGACGCGATGCGGGCGATCAACCTGTACGCGACCGCGATCGCCGACGCCGTGCTCGACGGCAAGTCCGCGACGCCGTCGATCCCGACCGGCGAGGACGAGTTCGTCGAGCTCGACGACGCCGGCAACCCGCGCCGCAAGAACGCCAACCGGCGCCGCGCGGCGCCGCCGGCC
>JANYAE010000116.1 GCA_025355105.1 Pseudomonadota bacterium
CGCCGGCGCCGGCTCGCGTGCCGGTCGCCGCGCGCGCGCCGCCGGGCCTGCCACTCGCGGCCCTGCAACTGCTGCCGACGGTCCGCTGGGACGTCGGCTTCGCATCCCGCTGGACGCCCGGCGAGGCCGGCGCGCTCGCCCGGCTCGACGCGTTCCTGGCCACCGACGTCGCCGGCTATGCCGAGCAACGCGACCGGCCGGACCTGTCGGCAAGCTCGCGGCTGTCGGCGCACCTGCATTTCGGCGAGCTGTCGCCTCGACAGGCCCTCGCCGCTTCGATGCCCGCGGCGCACGACGCCGCCGCCGGCCGCGGCGCGGCGAGCTTCCTGCGCCAGCTTGGCTGGCGCGAGTTCGCGCAGCATCTGCTGTACGCCTTCCCGCACACCGCGCTCGCGCCGCTGGACGCCCGCTTCGCCGGCTTCGAGTGGCGGCGCGATCCGGCGCTGCTGGCGGCGTGGCAGCGTGGCCGGACCGGCCTGCCGCTGGTCGATGCGGGCCTGCGCGAGTTGTGGCACAGCGGCTGGATGCACAACCGCGCCCGGATGATCGCGGCCTCGTTCCTGACCAAGAACCTCGGCCTGCCTTGGCTCGACGGCGCGCGCTGGTTCCACGACACGCTGCTGGACGCGGACCTCGCGAGCAATACGCTCGGCTGGCAGTGGACCGCGGGCTGCGGCGCCGACGCCGCACCGTACTACCGGATCTTCAATCCGGTGCTGCAGGCACAACGTTTCGATCCGGGCCGCGCGTATCTGCGCGCCTGGCTGCCTGAACTCGCGCGGCTGCCGGACGAGTGGTTGCACCGGCCTTTCGCCGCACCGGCGGCCGTGCTCGCCGCGGCCGGCGTCACGCTCGGGCGCGACTATCCGGCGCCCGTGGTCGACCTGGCCGCGAGCCGTGCCGAGGCGCTCGCGGCCTGGCAGCGCCTGCGCGGGCCGCGCCCGGCCGGTGCTGCTGTGACGTCGGCCGCGCGTCGGCGCCGTCCAGCGTGCCGCTAACGGCCTCGGGGACCACGTCCGGGAGCGGCGGTCAGCGGGCGGCGGGCCACCGGGCGCCGGTCCGCATCACCTGACACCTGCCGGGCAGCGGCTACTGCTACTGCTGGCAGGCACATCCGTGTAGTATATGTTCTGTACTGGATTATAGCTGTACAGGCAGGAACTGCTGCGATGACGAACGCCCAGTCGCCGACCGCATGGAGCAGCCTCGCCGGCGACGGCGGCCAGCGCCCGCTCGTCGCGGCGCACGCCGGCCCCGCCGGCAAGCCGCTGTCGGTGGCGGTGATCGGCAGCGGCATCGCCGGCCTCACGGTCGCGGCGACACTGCACCCCGCGCAACGCATCACCGTCTACGAGTCGGCCGACTGGGTCGGCGGGCACGCCCATACCGTGGACGTCGACGACGGCGGCACGCCGCTCGCGGTCGACACCGGCTTCATCGTCTGCAACGACTGGACCTACCCCAACTTCCTGGCGCTGCTCGAGCGCCTCGGCGTCGCCACCCAGCCGTCGAACATGAGCTTCAGCCTGCAGCACGAGCTCACCGGCCTCGAGTACAACGGCACGAGCCTCAACACGCTGTTCGCGCAGCGGCGCAACCTGCTGTCGCCGTCGTTCCTGCGCATGATCGCCGACATCCTGCGCTTCAACCGCGACGCGCCGCGGCTGCTGGCCGGCGACGACCAGCGCACGACGCTCGGCGACTGGCTCGCCGCCGAGCGCTACGGCGAGCCGTTCGTCGAGCGCTATGTCGTGCCCATGGGCCGTTCGATCTGGTCGGCCGGCGAGCGGGAGATGCTCGGCTTCCCGGCACGCTTCTTCGTCGACTTCTTCAAGCGCCACGGCTTCCTGAGCGTCAACGACCGGCCGCAGTGGCGCGCGGTGCGCGGCGGCTCGCGCGAGTACGTGCGCGCGCTGACGGCGCCGTTCGGCAGCCGAATCCGCCTCTCGACGCCGGTCGAATCGGTTCGGCGCCTGCCGGGCGAGGTGGTGGTGCGCACCCGCCGTGGCGCGCTCGAACGCCACGACGCGGTGGTGTTCGCCTGCCACGCCGACACCGCGCTCGCGCTGCTCGACGAGCCGAGCGCCGCCGAGCAAGAGATCCTCGCCAGCTTCCGGTACCAACGCAACGAGGTCGTGCTGCACACCGACGCGCGCCTGCTGCCGCGCGCGCCGCGCGCGCGCGCCGCCTGGAACTACCACGTCCGCGGCGCGGCGCACGGCGGCTGCGCGATCACCTACGACATGAACGTCCTGCAGGCGCTCAAGTCCCGCCGCCGCTACCTCGTCTCGCTCAACCTCGGCGACCGCATCGACCCGGCGCTCGCGCTCGCCCGCTTCGACTACGAGCACCCGCTCTATACGCCGGCCGCAATCGCCGCACAGCGGCGGCACGCCGAGATCAGCGGCGTGCGCCGCAGCTTCTACTGCGGTGCATACTGGCGCCACGGCTTCCACGAGGATGGCGTCGTGAGCGGACTCGCGGCGCTCGGGCACTTCGCGCGCTGGAGGGAAGGGCATGCAGAGCGCGCTCTACCACGGCTGGGTTAGCCACCGGCGCCTGACGCCGACGGCGCACGCGTTCCGTTACCGGGTGTATCTCGTCTGGCTCGACCTCGCGGAGCTGCCGGCGGTGTTTGCCGGCCGCTGGCTGTGGTCGGCACATCGGCCGGCGCCGGCGCGATTCCGGCGTGAGGACTATCTCGGCCCGCACGACCGGCCGCTCGACGTCGCGGTCCGCGACCTGGTGCAGAGCCGCACCGGTCGGCGGCCTGCCGGCCCGGTGCGGCTGCTCGCCCACCTGCGCTATTTCGGCGTCTGCTTCAACCCGGTGGCGTTCTACTACTGCTACGGCGCGGACGAGCGGCTCGAGACGATCGTGGCCGAGGTCACCAGCACGCCGTGGAACGAGCGCCACGCCTACGTGCTACCGCTGGCCGCCGCCGAGCGCGACGGCGCGGCGCGGCTGTGGCGCTTCGGCAAGGAATTCCACGTCTCGCCGTTCATGCCCATGGACATGGACTACGAGTGGCGGCTGGATGACCCCGCCGAGCGCCTGCAGGTGCAGATGCGCAACTTTCGGCACGGCCAGCCGGTGTTCGACGCAACCCTGGCGCTGACGCGCCGGCCGCTCGGCGCGGCAACGCTCGCCGCGGCGCTGGCGCGGTTCCCGTTGATGACGGCCGGCGTCGTCGTCAAGATCTACTGGCAGGCGCTGCGGCTGTGGCTGAAGCGCACGCCCGTCCACCCGCATCCGGAGATGTCATGAGCGCCAAGGAGAGCATCGTACCGACCGCCGACCGCCCTGCCGGCGGCCGCGCCGCCGCGGCGCGCAGCCTCGCCCGTCTCGGCCGGCGGGCGCTGCTCAGCCGGCTGGCGGGCCTCGCGCGCGGCCAACTGACGATCCGCGACGGCGGCGAGAGCCATGTGTTCGGCCGTGCGCAGGGCGGCGACGACCTGGTCACCACGATCGAGGTACACGACCCGCACTTCTGGGCCGACGCCGCCTTCGGCGGCACGGTCGGCGCCGGCGAGAGCTACATCCGCGGCCACTGGCGCGCGACCGATCTCACCGCGCTGGTGCGGCTGATGGTGCGCAACCGCGAGCTGATGAACGGCCTCGAGGGCGGCCTCGCGTTCGCGAGCGCGCCGCTGCGGCGACTGCTGCACTTCATCAATCGCAATACGCGCCGCGGCAGCCAGCGCAACATCGCCGCGCACTACGACCTCGGCAACGGCTTCTTCCGGCTCATGCTCGACCCGACGCTGGCCTACTCGTGCGGGATCTACCCGACCGCGACCAGCACGCTGCACGAGGCGCAGCTCGCGAAGTTCGACGCGATCTGCCGCAAGCTGGACCTGCGAGCCTCCGACGAGCTGATCGAGATCGGTACCGGCTGGGGCGGCCTCGCGATCCACGCTGCGCGCCACTACGGCTGCCGCGTCACTACCACCACGATCTCGCGCGAGCAGCACGCGCACGCCCGGGCAGCGATCGACGCGGCCGGCCTCGGCGCGCGCGTCACGCTGCTGCTCGAGGACTACCGCGATCTCCGCGGGCGCTACGACAAGCTGGTTTCGGTCGAGATGATCGAGGCGGTCGGGGCACGCTTCCTCGACACCTACTTCGCCGCCTGCAGCCGCTTGCTGAAGCCGTCCGGGGCGATGCTGCTGCAGGCGATCACGCTGCAGGACCAGTACTATGAGGCGGCGCTGCGCTCGGTCGACTTCATCCAGCGTTTCGTCTTCCCGGGAAGCTTCCTACCGTCCGTGACCGCGATCACCCAGGCCGTCAGCCGCTCCACCGACCTCAAGCTGTTCCACCTCGAGGACATCGGTCCGCACTACGCGACCACGCTGCGCGACTGGCGACGCAACGTGCTGGCGCGGGTCGCCGAGGTGCGCGCACTCGGCTATCCGGAGCAGTTCCTGCGGCTCTGGGACTACTACCTCTGCTATTGCGAGGGCGGCTTCGCCGAGCGCCAGCTCGGCGACGTGCAGGTGCTGCTGACCAAACCGCAGTGCCGGCGCGCGCCGATCGCGAGCCTGGCGCCTTGACGGCCGCGCCTGACCCGGCCGCGATCGCCGCGCTGAAGGTCGCGCTCGGCCCCGACGGCTGGCTCGAGTCGGCGGCCGACACCGCCCCCTACCTCAGCGACTTCCGCCGGCTGTATCGCGGCGCCACCGCGCTCGTGGCGCGACCGAACTCGGTCGCGCAGGTCAGCGCCGTGGTCGGACTCTGCGCGCGCGCCGGCATCGCGGTGGTGCCGCACGGCGGCAACACGAGCTACTGTGGCGGCGCGACGCCCGATGCGAGCGGCGCCGAGCTGGTGCTCAGCCTCGGCCGCCTCAACCGGGTGCGCGAGGTCGACGCCGCCGGCTACGCGCTGACCGTCGACGCCGGCTGCACGCTGGCCGCGGCGCAGGTCGCGGCGGTCGCCGCCGGGCGCCTGTTCCCGCTGTCGCTGGGTTCGGAAGGCAGCTGCCAGATCGGCGGCAACCTGTCGACCAACGCCGGCGGCACGGCGGTACTGCGCTACGGGATGATGCGCGAGCTGGTGCTCGGGCTCGAGGTCGTGATGCCGGACGGGCGCGTGCTCGACCAGTTGCGCAGCCTGCGCAAGGACAACACCGGCTACGACGTCAAGCAACTGTTCCTCGGCGCCGAGGGCACGCTCGGCGTGATCACCGGCGCGTGCCTCAAGCTGTTCCCGCAGCCGGCGGACTACGTGACGGCGCTGGTGGCGATCGGCGGCATGGCCGATGCCGTGGCGCTGCTCGGGCGGGTGCGCGACGAGTTCGGCGACGCGGTCGAGGGCTTCGAGTACATCCCGCGGCTTGCCCACGAGCTCGCCCTCGCGCACGTCCCCGGCGTGATCGCGCCCTTCGATCATCCGCACCCGGCCTTCGCGCTGATCGAGCTCGCGGCGCCGAAGCCGTGGCCCGAACTGCAGGCCCGTTTCGAGGCCTTCCTCGGCGCCGAGGTCGAGGCGCGCACGGCGCGCGACGCGGTGGTGGCCCAGTCCGCGGCGCAGCGCGACGCCCTGTGGTTCCTGCGCGAGCACATCCCGGATGCGCAGACACGCGCCGGCGCCTCGATCAAGCACGACGTCTCGCTGCCGGTCGCCCGGCTGGCGGAGTTCGTCGACACCGCGACCGCGACGCTCGCGACGCTCGCGCCCGGAGCACGGGTGGTCGGCTACGGCCACGTCGGCGACGGCAACCTGCACTACAACCTGAGCCCGGCGCCGGGCGTGGTGCGCGGCTCGGCCGAGGAGCGCGCCTTCCTCGAGCTCGCAGCGCGCGTCAACCGCGTGATCCACGACCTCGTCGCCACCTTTGGCGGCAGCTTCAGCGCCGAGCACGGCATCGGCCGCCTCAAGACCGGCGAGCTCGAGCGCTACGAGGATCCGGTGGCGCTGTCGGTCATGCGCGCGGTCAAGGCGGCGCTTGACCCGGCCGGCATCATGAACCCCGGCAAGATCCTGGCGCGCCGGCCCGCGGTGCGACGTGACTGAGGGCGCGGCGCACAGCCAGCGCCCCGCGCCGCCGCTGCGTACCGCGCGCCTGACGCTGCGCGAGTTTCTGCCGTCCGACCTCGAGGCGCTGCAGGCGCTCGCCGGCGACGCGCGCGTGCTCGAATACGCACCGGCCGAGAGCCGCGCGCTCGAGGCCGTGCGTCGCGCCCGCGCGCCGCCGGCCGTCCGGCGTCGCCCGGCGCGGCGCCGCTCGTACGAACTCGCCGTGGTGCTCCAACGCGGCGGCAAGCTGATCGGCGCCTGCGACCTCGCCCTGTCCGGGCCGCGCGCCGCGGACATCGGCTACATGCTCGCGCCCCGGCACTGGGGTCATGGCTACGGCACCGAGGTCGCCCAGGCGCTGGTCGCATTCGCGTTCGGGGCGCTGGCGCTCGAGCGCCTGTCGGCGGTGGTCGCGATCGAGAACGACCGCTCGCGGCGTGTGCTCGAGAACGCCGGCCTCGTCTGGGAGGGACTGATGCGCCGCCACCTGCGGGTGCGCGGACGAACCTGGGACTGCCACCTGTACGTCATCGACCGGCGCCGCTGGCTTGCGATTTCCACGCCTTGCGCCGCCGCACCGGCTCGCGGATCATGACCGCGCCGCCGGGGTGATCCGATGCCGAGTTTGCCGCGTTTCCTCAGAAGCCCATGGACCTGGGCGACCACCTTGGTGGTGGTCGCGTTGTACGCGGCCGCCGGATTCCTGCTCGTGCCGCGGCTCCTCAGCAACGGCGTCCGCGACTACTTCGACGCTCACTACCACCGCAAGGTCGAGCTGGGCGCGGTCGCGTTCAATCCGTTCACGCTCGAACTGACGGTCGACCACTTCGCGGTGCCGGATGCCGACGGCACCCCGCTGGCCGGCTTCGATCGCCTCTACGTCAACCTGCAGCTGTTGTCGCTGCTGCGCGGCGGGGCCGAAATCAAGGCGGTGGCCCTCGATCGGCCGCGCGCGCACCTCGTGCGCCGCGAGGACGGCGGCTTCAACGTCATGGACCTCGCGCCGCCGCCGCAGCCGAAGCCGAGCCCGGCGTCGAAGCCGCCGCGGGTCTGGATCCACGAGCTCGCGGTGCGCGGCGGCGAGACCAGCTTCGTCGACCGCAGCGGTCGCACGAGCGCCAACGTCAAGCTGTCGCCCATCACGTTCACCCTGCACGACTTCAGCACCGCCAGCGAGGACAACGCCTACCGGCTGTCGGCGCGGTCGGCGCTCGGTGAGGGCTTCGAGTGGCAGGGCACTTTCGGCCTCCAGCCGGTCGAATCGAAGGGCACCTTCAAGATCCTGCACCTGACGGCGCAGACGATCGCGCAGGTCGGTGCCGGCGCGCTGCCGTTCGAACTCTCGGCGGGCACTGTGGACCTGACCGGCAGCTACGAGATGGCGGAGCGCGGCGGTCGGCACGACTTCACGGCCCGTGTTGCCGAGCTCGTCTGCACCGACGTCGGACTGCGGGCGCCCGGCGAGCAGGACAGCTGGGTGCGGATTCCGCGGCTCGCGGTCACCGGCACGACGGTCGAGCTCGGCAAGGCGCGCGTCACGGTGGAGCACGTGCTGGTCGAGCGTCCGGTGGTGACCGCCTGGCGCGAGCGGGCCGGGACGATCAACCTCAGCCGACTCGTCCAGCCCGCCGCGGCGGCTGGCCCGGCCGCCGGCGCGGCGGCCACGGCGGCGGC
>JANYAE010000120.1 GCA_025355105.1 Pseudomonadota bacterium
CCCCGGTGGCGCCCCCCACGGCGGCAGAACGGGCGCGGATCCGGCATCCTCCGGACGTCCGACCAACGCTCTGGGGAGCAGTGCCTGTCCTCCTGAGCAGCGCGACAGCCGAGGGTCAATGCTTCCATCCATCAGCTCGACAACCACCGTCGCGATCTCCATGTTCCACGTCGCACTCGCGGCCGCGGTCACGGCGCACGCCCTTGCCCACAAACGGGATCCGGGATCAGCAGTCGCGTGGATCGGCCTCGCCTGGCTCTCCCCAGTCATCGGGAGCGTGCTCTATGCCCTCCTCGGCATCAATCGGGTGCAGCGTCGCGCCCGGGGGCTCCGGGCGACCTCCTCGCCGCCGCTGGCCCCGGCTGGGCGAGCGACCTCGTCCCGAAGCGGCAGCCTCGCCGAACTCGAATTGGCGGCGTACCGAATCAGCGGGCGCGACGCCACCGACGGCAACGCGGTCGCCATTCTAAGCAACGGCGACGACGCCTATCCACAGATGCTCGCCGCAATCGACGCCGCTGCCAGGAGCGTCGCGCTCTCGACCTACATCTTTCGCGCCGATGAGTCCGGCCGCGAATTCATCTCGGCATTGGCACGCGCGCGTGGCCGAGGCGTCGCCGTGCGGGTGTTGATCGACGGCTACGGCGGGGGCTATGTCCGGTCGGATGCCTACCGAGCGCTGCGCCGGGCCGGCGTCCCGGTCGACAGGTTCCTGCACTCCGCGCTGCCCTGGCGGATGCCGTTCCTCAATTTGCGGACCCATCGCAAGCTGCTCGCCGTGGACGGAATGCTTGCGTTCGCCGGTGGGCTGAATATCGGCGTGGAGAACGTCATCGGATCGAAGCCGCCGTTTCCGGTTCGCGATACCCATTTCAGATTCTCGGGTCCGGTCGTCGCGCAGTTCTCGGGCGCCTTCGCCGAGCAGTGGTCGTTCACGACTGGCGAAGGCCTGGACGGTGAGGCCTGGGCTCCGTCCCTGGCGCGCACGGGAACCAGCACGGCACGTGTCGTCACGTCCGGCCCGGACCAGGACCTGGAAAAGATCGAGCTGCTGGTGCTCGCGGCGATCAACGCGGCGCGCCGCTCCATTCGCATCATGACACCATATTTCCTGCCGGACGACCGGGTCATCACGGCGCTCGCACTCGCCGCCATGCGCGGCGTCGAAGTTGACATCGTCGTCCCCGAACACTCAAACCACCCGGCCGTGGATTGGGCTATGCGCGCACACGTCGAGCCGCTGCTCAGCGCCGGCTGCCGCATCTGGCTGCAGGCGCCGCCCTTCAATCACTCGAAGCTGCTCGCGGTGGACGAGAGCTGGTGTTTCGTCGGAAGTGCGAACTTCGACACCCGCAGCTTCACGCTGAATTTCGAAATCAACGTCGAGGTGTATTGTTCCGAAACGACGAAACGGATTGACGAGAAGATTCTCGACAGTCGCAATGCGCCGTTGCAGCGCAGCGCGCTCCGCAATCGTTCGCTCCCCGTCCGATTGCGCGACAGCGCGGCGCGACTTTGGCTGCCGTATCTGTGACGCGACCTGGATCCGCGCCGATCGCGCGCGAGTGCGGCGCGCCGCTCGGGCAACGGCCAGTGCGCGGGCGGTCCGGGTCCGGCCCGCCTCAAAGCGCGCGCCAGACGCCCCGGCCCTCCACCCGGCCCGGCCGCCGCGGCGGTCATAACGCAACTGGTCAGTGACCGCCGTCTCAGACTGAGTCGCTTTCAGTTCACCTATTCCGGCAGTTAGGGCAGCGTAGACGGTACGACTTGACACATTCCCTGGCGGTCGCACGCCAACGCGGCAGGCAAATGGCGCGGGGTCCGCGCAACCTCCGCCCGGCTGAGCCACGGTCTTCCGCGAGAGCCAAGGAGTCAGGCAAGCCAGTGGACGCGACACAATCTCGGCCGAGCCGTGCCGCCCGTCCAGTGACCGCTTCGGGCGCGCCTTTGTTGGCGCGGCTGCCGCTGCGCGCCTGTCTGGGAATCGCGCTCGTCGCTGTCCTCGCGGTGTTGGCGACGGGCATGGACTTCGTGTTGCAGAGCACCGCTGAGACCGCGCGGCTAGCCGGCAGCCTCGAGACCCGCTACGAGCCCGCGCTGCGCGCGTCCCGTGACCTCGAGGAATCCGTCACCGATTTCGAACGGCAGGTCACGGGCCTAGCGAGCATGCCCTCGGCGGCGGATCTTGGCGCGCTCAGGTCCTCCGGGTCCCGCGTGCTCGACGTCTTCGATGCATACGCGCGCCTCGCGCCCGAGGACCAGCGCCGGACCACCGCCAGCCTTCGCGCGCGCCTCGAGGCGCTGCGGGATCAGGGCCAGCTGATCGGCGAGCTCCACCATCTGCGCGAACAGGAGGTCGCGACCGCCGTCGCGGCCCTGGACGCACTCGCGGCGCGGGCGGCACGCGCGGCCGCCGGCGTCGTGTCCGGCGACCAGGTCTATTCTCGCAAGTCGTTCGCCGCGCTGTCGCAGGCCGCCGCGGAGCTGCGGGCGAACAGCATGGCACTGTTCGCCAGCCCGTCGCCTGCCGTCACGGTCGCCGGCACGCGCGACAGCGCCGCGTTCGCCGCACTGCTGCGCGCCGACGCTGCGGAACTCGCGCGATCTCCGGGCCGCGCCTGGCTCGAGCTCGAGCGGGAGGACTTTGCGGAGGCCTCTCGCGCCCAAACGCGATTCCTCGAGATCGAGCAGCAGATCGACGCGGCACGCGCCGCGTTTGGCGCTCTGGAGCGAGAGCTTGCGGCGTTCATGGAAAGCGCGGTCCAGCGTCCGGCGTGGCTTGCGCTCACGCTCGACGCCGGCCGTGCCCGGGCCACGGCCGAGCACACGCAGCAGAATCTCGCGCGAGTGGCCGTCAGTGTATTGGGCGTGGTGATCGCCATCTCCGGGTTCATCGCGTTCGGCATCATGGTGCCCGCACGACGGCTGCTCGCAGGCACCCGGCGTCTGGCACTCGGGGCGTTCGACACCCCGGTGCCACGCGGCGGAGTACGTGAGTTTGATGAGCTTGCGGTCGCATTCAACGACATGACCGACGCTCTGCACCGGGCCCAGGCTGCGTTGCGCGACCAGCAGGCGGAGCTCGAGCATCGCGTCGTGGAGCGCACCGAGCAACTTCATCATCTCGCCCACCACGACCCGCTGACCGGCCTGCCGAATCGCCGCGCACTCGAGAGCCATCTCGGCGCGGCGATCAAGCGGACCCGGGCCAATGGACGCTGCTTCGCCGTCCTGTACATGGACATCGACAACTTCAAGACAATCAACGATAGCCTCGGCCACCAGTTCGGAGACGGCGTCCTGCGCGCGATCGGCGCGCGCCTGCGCGACATCGCCGACACGACCGATTTCCTCGCGCGCCTCGGCGGCGACGAATTCACCCTCGTTGTCGAAGAGCTTGCCGACGGCGACGCAGCGAATCAATACGTCGCGCGAATCCTTCGCGCGTTCCAACGGCCGCTGTGCGTCGACGGACGTAACGTCCAGGCCAGCTTGAGCGTCGGCATCGCCATCTCGCCGGAGCACGGCCGCACGGCGGAGCTGCTGCTTCGCGCCGCCGATTCGGCGTTGTTCCAGGCGAAGGATCGTGGCCGAAACGGGTCCAGTCTCTATCGCCCGGAGCTTCTCGCGGCGGCCTCCTACCGGTTCCAGACCGAACAGGGCCTGCGGCGTGCGCTGGAGGCTGGCGAACTGCTGCTGCACTTCCAACCGGAGGTGTCGCTCGCCGAGATGAACACCAGCGTCGTGGAGGCGCTGCTGCGCTGGCGTCGCCCAGATGGGAGAATCGCCGCCGCACACGAGTTCATAGCCATTGCCGAGCAGTCTGGTCTCATCCTCGAGCTCAGCGACTGGGTGCTGCGCGAGGCCATCGACGCGGCGCGCCACCTGCGTAGTGGCTCGTGGCCGCAGGCGCGAGTTGCGGTCAATGTGTCAGCCCAGCAATTCGTCACCGGCCGCTTCGTTGACAGCGTCGAACGGGCGCTGCGTGCCGCCGATATGCCGGCGGACTGCCTCGAGATTGAGCTGACCGAGACCGCCCTGCAAACCGGCAGACTCGCCTCCAGCGCTCTGCGCGAGCTGCGGCAGCTGGGTGTGACCGTGGCGCTTGATGACTTCGGCGCCGGCTATTCGTCGTTGAAGTCGATTGATGAGCTGCCGCTCAATCGGGTCAAGCTCGATCGCAGCCTGATGAAGGACGTGGACTCGAACGAGCGAACGGCCGCGATCGCGCACTCGGTCATGCGGCTGTGCCACACGCTCGGGCTGACGGTGACCGCCGAGGGCATTGAGCGGGCCGCCCAGCTGGCGTTCGTCGCGGATTGGCGGGACGTTCACGTGCAGGGGTACCTGATCGCGCGGCCGGCGCCGCTCGCGGACATCGACCGGTTCGTCGCCGAGACAGGCATGCACCTGCAGTCGCTCCTTCGGCAGTCACCGCAACGTCAGCCTGATGCGGCAGACTCGATTGATTCGACGCTGGTCGAGTTCCGACGGCCGCAGGGGCGCTGACGCGGCTGCAACTCGCCGCGGGCGATGCGCGCGCTCGACCCTCCGCATCGTTGGCATCACGATGATGGCCGTGTCCGCACCGACGAACATCGGCTTCGACCATGTGGACCTCGGGGTCCGTCGCGCGGCGCGCAACGGCACACCACCGCCGAATTGACAGCCGACGCTCGACCTCGCGAGAAGGCAAGCGTCGGTTCGCCACCTGTTGCTCAGGGCCGGTAATGTCGGCGCGACCGACGACCAGGCAGCCGGCCGACGGATTCTGCAACCCGTTGATTTATTGACCGTTCATCGCGCGGACCGTCGCCGCAACTCGAAGGCGTGCTTGATCGACACTTGTGCCAGCGTCGCCTGGACGTATGCGAGCGGACGAATGCAGCCGACAATCGCGCGGGACGCGTATCGATGACGCGATTGCTCTACAAGAATTCGTCAACAACATCGGAGCCGCGCTATGAACCAATACCTGAATCTCTCTGGCCGCATCCTGCTCGCACTGATCTTCGTATTGTCGGGCGTCGGAAAGATCTCCAACCCCGCCGCCACCATGCAGTACATGGAGGCCATGGGCCTGCCGGGCGCGCTGCTGTGGCCGACGATCGCCTTTGAAGTCCTGGGCGGGGTCGCGATCGTCATCGGCTACCAGACGCGGCTGGTCGCGTTCGCGTTCGCGGGCTTCTGCGTGGTCTCGGGCTTGCTGTTTCATCGCAACTTCGGCGATCAGATGCAGATGATCATGTTTCTGAAGAATCTCGCGATGGCCGGCGGCTTCTTGCTGCTCGCCAGCACCGGTGCGACGTGTTACGCCATCCAGCGGGACCCTCGCGGCTAGATCGCGTTCACTGCGCCAGGCCGCTCGCGCAGACCGGCGCGGGCGAGGGCTGTCGCCGCGCGGTCGCGGCCGGGTCCGCCGCGACGTCGATCGCCACGGACTGAGCGACCCAAGCGCGCATCGGTCCGCCGATGGCAGTTCGAAGCGGCTGCGTGCGATGCGGGCGGCGCTGCCGGCAACCCGGCCCAACTCGCTGCGGCCGCGCACGGCGGCCCACCCGGTGCCTCGTCGTTCCGCGAAGCCGGACCGGGCCGTGACCCGGTTTTGGCGCCGGCGGGAAGTGGCGAGCGTGTGGCGCCGGCGTTCTTCGCCCGAAGGTTGCCCGTGCTCGCAACCGCACCAGCTGGCGCACACCGACCGGCGGCGTCGCGGCGGCCGTCGCGCCAACGGCAGCGGCGAGCGCCTCAGCCACCATCAGAGACGCCGGTGCGGTCACGGCGCGTGAGCCGACTGCTGCCGCGCAGCATGGCGTCCGGCGGCGGCTGCAGGCGTGCGGGTGCGACGTCTGTCACAAAACATAATGCCGGTGACGATTTTCGTTCTCATCTGTGCCCGAGTATCAATCTGAAGTGCCGCGCCGGCCGACAGAATGGGCCCTATATCCGTCATCAGGTCCAGGTAGCGTGCCGTGTCTGCGGAACTAGAAGCGGCGCCGTTCGGATCGGCCTCGCCGCGCGCCGACGTGCGCGGCGGCGCCCGTGCGCGCGGGCCATCGCGCGATACGGCATCGCCGGGCCGTCTCGCGGTCATCAGCCGGTCGACCGACAAGCTGATCGCGCTCCAGTTCCTCGCCGTGGTGCTGCCGATCGCGCTCGTGCTGATGCTGCAGATGGTTGCCGACGCTCGGCGCGCCGCGGCACTGGCCCACTCTCGACCGTTGCGCGCGCTCGCCGCCGACGCCCGTGCCAACTACAAGACATTCACCAACGGCGTGGCGGACGTCATCGATAGCGGCACGCTCGGCAGCAATTCGGCGGATGCGCTGCGAACCGCAGCCTTGCGCCTGACCGAGCTCGCGCACCGCGGTGAGTCGGCGGTCGTCGGCGATGCGCCTGAGGTGGTGAACCGGCTCGCGGGCACCGTCGCGCGCGGCGCATCGCTGGGCTTCCTGCTCGCGCGGCGCGCCGACATCATGCGCGCTGACGAGCTCACGCGCGCCATCGATGCCGAATTCGAGCGCCAGGACGAGGCGGTCGTCAAGGACGCGATCGACTCCTCGATTCGCCAGAAGCGCCAGGTCGTCGGCGCCCTGCTCGCGTCAACGGCTCTGACCGTGCTGTTCGTGCTCGCGACGCGGCGCCGGCTCAAGCGCCAGCTCGAGGCCGACGCGGCAGTCGAGCGCAATCGCCGCGCGGAACTCGAGACCGTGTCGGTGCGGTTCGGCATCGCGACACAGGCGGCGCGCGCCGGCGTGTACGAGTGGCGCGAGCACAGCGAGGAGGTCTGGTGGAGCGAGACGATGAGCGAGTTGTACGGGCAGGCGCTAGGCGCTTTCAAGCCCTCCCTGAGACAGTGGCTCGAGCTGATTCACCCTGACGACCGAGAGCCCGCAAGCACCGCCCTGACGACGGCCATGCGCGAGGGCGGCCAGCTTCGCAGCCAGTATCGGATCCTGCGGCGCGATGGCAGCCTTCGGCACGTGGAGTCGCTGGGCACCGTCGTCTGCGACTCGATCCGCTCCGGACGGCGGTTGATCGGCATCGATTTCGACGTCACCGAGCGAGTCAACGCGGAACAGCGCGAGCGCCAGCTGCAGCAGCAGCTGCGCGACGCGTCGCGCGACGCCGGCATGGCCGAGGTCGCGACCAATGTGCTGCACAACGTGGGCAACGTGCTCAACAGCGTGAACGTGTCCGCGAGTCTGGTCACCGACATCGTGAAACGGTCACGAGCGGCGGGACTGACGCGCGTCGTGGCGCTGCTGAGGGAGCGCGCCGGCGACATCGGGGCCTTCGTATCGACCGACAAACGCGGCCGACAGCTGCCGACCTATCTCGAACAGCTTTCAAAGGCCCTGCTGACCGAGCAGAGCGGGACGCTCCAGGAGCTCGACTCCCTGGCGAGGAACATCCAGCACATCAAGCAGATCGTTGCGATGCAACAGAGCTACGCCAAGCTCGCCGGCGTCACCGACACCATCGACGTCAGGAGCCTGGTAGACGATTGCCTGCGCATCAGCACCGCCGCCGACACCGCCTGCAGCGTAGCGGTGCAGCGCGAATTCGAGACCGTGCCACCGATCGTCGTCGACAAGCACAAGGTGCTGCAGATACTCGTCAACCTGCTCCGCAATGCCCGCCATGCGTGCGAGGCGTCCGCTCAGGCGCCGAAGCACGTGACCGTCCGGGTCACCAACCGCAGCGGCGGCGTCCGGATCGCAATTACCGACAACGGCATCGGCATCCCGGCGGAACACATGACCAAGATCTTCAGCCACGGCTTCACGACCAAGAAGGACGGCCACGGCTTCGGGCTGCACGGCGGCGCGCTGGCCGCACGCGAGCTGGGCGGCCAGCTACACGCCGCCAGCGACGGCCCCGATAAGGGCGCCACGTTCACGCTGGACCTACCGCTTCAGACGCCGGAGAGCATCCATGACTAGACCAGCTTCGGTCGCGAATCAGCGCGTGCTGATCATCGACGACAATCCGGCCATTCACGAGGACTTCCTCAAGATTCTCGGCGGCGGCGGTGACGAGAGCGCCGAGCTGGTGGCGGCCGAGGCGATCTTGCTCGGAGAGGTGCCGCCGGCCGCGAGCCGCCCGCGCTTCGAGGTCGATACGGCGTTGCAGGGCCAGGAAGGCGTCGAGCTCGCCTCGCGCGCGCTAGGCGCCGGTCGCCCGTTCGCGATGGCGTTCGTCGACATGAGGATGCCGCCGGGTTGGGACGGGCTTGAGACCATCGAGCGCTTGTGGGCGGTCGACCCGGACATTCAGGTCGTCATCTGCTCGGCGCATTCCGACTACGACTGGACCGACGTCGTGGTGCGGCTGGACCATGCGGACAAGCTGCTGGTCGTCAAGAAGCCGTTCGAGCCCATCGAGGTGCTGCAATGCGCCAGCGCGCTGACGCGCAAATGGCAGAACGAGCGCGCGCTGCGCCGTCAGGTCGAGACACTGGAACAGGTCGTGACCGCCCGCACCCAGGGCCTCGAGTCGGCCAACCGCCAGCTTCGCCATCTCGCGACGCATGACGCACTCACCGGGCTGCCAAATCGCGTCCTGCTCGAGGACCGCGTGGCGCAGGCCGTCGCGCACGCCGACCGCGATGACACGCAGTTCGCGCTCATCGTCCTCGATCTCGATCGCTTCAAGCTCGTGAACGACTCGCTCGGGCATCGCGCCGGGGACGAGCTGCTGAGGGAGGTTGCCGGGCGACTGACCAGCGTGGCGCGCGGCGCCGACACGGTGGCGCGACTGGGCGGCGACGAATTCGTATTCGTCGTCAGCCCGATCGCCTCGATCACCGATGCCGAGCGGATCGCGCAGCGCGCGCTGGCGGCGCTCGCGGCACCGGTCCGGATCGCGGACGTCGACGTCCACACGTCGCCCAGCATCGGCATCGCGGTCTATCCCGGCGACGGACTGACGGGCGAGATCCTGTTCGCGCACGCCGACTCGGCGATGTACTGCGCAAAGCAGCGCGGCCGCAACAACGTTCAGACGTTTTCCGCGGGCATGAACGCCGTGGCTCAGGAACGGGTCCGGCTCGAGAGCGACCTGCATAGCGCCCTCGCTGGTGGCCAGTTCGAACTCCACTACCAGCCGAAGGTCGTCACGACGACGGGCAAGATCCAGGGCGTCGAGGCCCTGATCCGCTGGCGCCACCCGGAGCGCGGTCTGATCCCACCGGTGGAGTTCATTCCGCTCGCTGAGGAGACCGGGCTCATCGGCCCGATCGGCGACTGGGTCGTGCATGAGGCATGCCGCCAGGCCAAGGCCTGGCAGCGCGCGGGACTGCCGCCGGTGCGTGTCGCGGTGAACCTCTCCGCGTCGCAGTTCCGCCTCGGCGGGTTGGTCGACACCATCCGCGATGCGCTCTCCGCCGCCGACCTCTCGCCGCAATCGCTCGAGGTGGAACTTACGGAAAGCGCCGTGATGAGCGACCCCGAGGAGTCGGTGACCATCCTCGAGCAATTGAGCCAGATGGGCGTCGTCGTCTCGGTGGACGACTTCGGGACCGGCTACTCGAGCATGAGCTACCTGCGCCGGTTTCCGATCGACAAGCTGAAGATCGACCGCGCCTTCATCAGCGAAATCCTGACCCGACCTGATGACGTCTCCATTGTCCGGGCCATTATCTCGCTCGCCCACAGCCTGCGCCTCAAGGTCGTCGCTGAAGGGGTCGAGACGCCCGAGCAACTGGAGATACTGCGGTCACTCGGCTGCGACCACTACCAGGGCTATCATTTCAGCGCCGCGTTGCCGCCGGCCGACTTCGAGCAGTTGCTGCGGAAGTCCTTGGGCGACGCGGCGACGTTTAGCGAGGATGACGCCGGCCGAACCTATAGCCGACTGGCCGCGGTGCGCCTCAAATAGCGCACGGCGGCGGCGGTATCCGAGTTCGCGTCGGGGCCTGGCCCTACTTGACGGCGCAGCCTGGCGTGTTTTTACAGACGGAGCTCGGGTTGTGCCGCAACGCATCGCGCGCGTCCCGGGTCCCGGATGTGATGGCGTCGCGTTGGGCCTTAGTCGTACACACTCGCTGCTCGATCATGGGCCGGTCGGGCGTTCCATGCTGCATTGCAGGTCACTGCGGGTGACCGACCGGACGCTCGACGTCGCCGTGGCTTTGCGAGCAGGGCCGGCGCTCGGCACGTCTCGGTGCGGCCGGCACCGTCCGACGCCGCCGGGGCTGGCGCGAACAGGTTCTCGGCACACCGGACAGCGGCACTCCGCAAAGGGCGACGAGCGGGCCCAGCGACGGGAGCCGTGCAGCTGGACGCAGGGCGCCGCTTCCGCAACACTCCCGGCGAGCGGGCGACGAAGGACGGGCATGGCACAGGGTGACCGGTCGGCGAGCCGAAGCGTGGACGGGAGGCTGCCGGTACGGGCGCTCCTGTTCGATATGGACGGAACGCTGATCGACACCGAGACCCAGACGGACGACGCGGTCGCGGTCGTCGCCGCACGCTACGGAGTGGAGGGCCTGCGCCTGCCGCACGCCGAGACGCGCGGCCGGACCTGGACCCACGTCGCCGAGACCATGCGTGCGCGGACCGGCATCGGCGCGAGCGCCGCCGAGCTCGCCGCGGCCATGCTCGAGTACTGGAGCGAGGCGGTCCAGCAGGCACCGGGCATCCCCGGCGCGGCGCAAGCCGTTCGCGCGGCCACGGAGGCCGGGCTTCAGGTCGCGGTCGTCTC
Source organism: Pseudomonadota bacterium (assembly GCA_025355105.1). Classification (GTDB taxonomy): domain Bacteria; phylum Pseudomonadota; class Gammaproteobacteria; order Steroidobacterales; family Steroidobacteraceae; genus CAIKZZ01. The sequence continues at coordinate 10,705 of JANYAE010000120.1, forward strand.
GTCAAGCCCACGTTCGGTCATTCGCTACTTCGTCGAAAAGCTCGGCGTCGGCGACTGCGTCGGCGACGCGGCCCGGATCGGCGCCGACTCCGTGCGTCGCGGCAAGCCGGACCCAGAGGGATTCCTGCTCGCGGCGCGAACGCTCGGCACCGAACCTGCCGCGTCGCTGGTCTTCGAGGACAGTCAGGCGGGGCTGCTGGCGGCGCGTGCGGCGGGCATGCGCTCGATGTTCATCACCTGCTGCGCCGCGGAGATTCCGCAGAACAGCAAGCTCGCGACCGCCGCGTTCACCAACTATGAGGTCCTGCCCGCCGGATTCTGGGCAGACCTCGCGGCCGGAACCGCCGATCTCGCGGCAGGCAAGTTCGCGTGACCGCCCCGCTTGACGCCCGCCTGCGCGAGTATCGGGCGGCGCTGTTCACGGCCACCTGGCTCTCGTACGCCGGGTTCTACATATGCCGAAAGGTTTACGCAGTCGTCAAGCACCCGCTGAAGCTGCAGTTCGGCTTCAGCGACCAGCAGGTGGCCGCACCGTGGACCATCTACCTCGTCTGCTACATGCTCGGCCAGTTCGTTGCGGCCTGGCTCGGACGTCGCATGGAGAGCCGGCGCGTGCTCGCCTACGGGATGTGCCTCGCGGCGGGCAGCAACCTGGCGCTCGGCTTCCTCGTCGACTCGCATCAAGCGAGCGCGTTCGTGTGGATGTGCGTGACGATGGCGATCCACGGCGTGTCGCAGGCCACCGGTTGGCCGCATAACGTCGCGCTGTTCGCGAACTGGACGCGACGCTCCGAGCGCGGAACGCTGTTCGGCATCTGGGGAACCTGTTACCAGCTGGGCGGCGTCGCCGGCAAGGCCCTGGCCGGCTTCCTGCTCGGCTGGCTCGGCGTGGCGTGGTCGTTCTTCGGCTCGAGCCTCGTGCTGTTCGCAATCACCGCCGTGTTCGTGGTCCTTGCCCACGAGCGCCCGCAGTCGGTCGGCTTGTCGCTTGAGGACGGTGCGGAGCCTGACGCACCCGCTGCAGGTGCCGGCCACGCCTGGCGGCCTGCCGCGGATGTCCTGCCACCCGGGTTCGTCGCCTCGATCATCGCGATGGGCTCGATCTACTTCGGATTCAAGTTCCTGCGCTACGCGCTCGACAGCTGGTCGGCGCTGATCCTCGGGGAACATTTCCGGCTGTCGCCCGACATTGCCGCCTACCTGTCGTCGGTCTTCGACTGGATCGGCCTGCTGGGCGTCATCGTCGCCGGCTACTGGTCGGATCGCATGCCCGGTTCCCGCCGGACGCCTGTTATCTTCTATATGACCTGCGGGTGCCTGTTCTTCACCGTGATGATGTGGCTCGTCGGCCTTTCGTCGGCGACGATCTTCGTCGTGCTGCTCGGCCTGATCGGCTTCCTGCAACTTGGCCCGGACGCACTCCTGTCCGGCGCCTGCGCGATGGACCTCGGCAACCGGCGCCAAGCCGCGCTTGCCGCCGGCGTGATCAACGGCTGCGGGTCCGTAGGCCCGATCGTTCAGGAGCCGCTGATCGCCTGGATCAAGCAGAGCTCCGGACTCAACGCGGTCTTCCTGTTGCTCGTCGGCGTCGGCATCGTGACGACGACCGCCACCGGCCTTCTCATGCGTTTCGAGCGCGGTCGGATCTGACACGGCAGGCCACCTCGTCCGCCGGGCACGCGAATTCTCAGCCAGCGACGCTGAAATCCGTTCCTCACCATCGTATAGTCGCGTCAGGATCAGGGAGGGGGTGGGTCCGGGAACTGCTGTCACTTTGCGCCACCGCGGAGGCCTCACAATGACTGCGAAACGCGAATCCCGCGTCGGAAGGAGCCCGACACGTCCGAAGACGAAGGCAAAGCCTAAGGCGCCCTCGACTGCCCTCACCGAAAGCGCCGTGCTCGTAATCCTCGAGGCCGCGGAGCCGTCGGCGAACCGTGCCCCGGCACTGCCTTCGGATCTGCGCCGGCAGCTGATCGCGGCCGAAGCCTATTTTCGGGCCGAGCGGCGGGGATTCGAACCAGGTCACGAACTCGAGGACTGGGTCGCGGCGGAATCCGCGGTCGATTCACAACTCGGCTCGACCGCGGCGGCGTAGCAGCTCCGGACCACGCCGGCCGCGGATCGGCTCACGCGACGACGGCGTGCCCGGGTCGTTTAGCCGGCCGCTGAAGGCCGGGTTGCGGTCACGAGCGGGCAACTCATTCGAGGGGGTTTGAACGTGCGCACGCTGCACGCATTGGCACTGATCTGCGGTTTCGTCATCCTCGGGCCCGCGTTCGGCGCTCCGGCCGTGCACCGCCTGCTTGTCCGGGTCGCGACGGGCGGTACCGGCGTCGCCGCCGGCGCCACCGTCGAATTGCGTTTGGTCGAGCTCGGGCGTGCGGAGCGGCGCATCGCGCTCGCCGCCGGCGCGCCGTGGCCGGCAGGCTCGACGCGAACGGTGCCTGTCACGCTCAGCGAGCCGCTCGATCCGGAAGCGGTGGCGCGTTACAGCATCTATTACAAGAGTCCCGCCAACGCCGTGCTGTCATCCTGGGACATCGCGAGCGCGTCGGTATACGCGCTCTCGGCCGACGGACACGAGCAGCCGCTCGGCGCGCCCATCCAGGGGCTCATCCGGCGCGAAGGCGAGATCGCGAGCGCCGAGCGCGCGGTCTCGAGCTTGTCGTGCGTGACGGACCAGGACTGCGACGACGGGCACATCTGTAACGGACGTGAGCGCTGCGACCCTGGCAATCGCAGTGCCAACGCGCGCGGCTGTGTGGCCGGCGTACCGCTGGCCTGCCCAACGAATCAGGTGTGTATGGAGCGGCTGGGCTGCCGCGGGATGGACTCGCGCGACGCCACGACGACGCCCGGCGCCGCTGCGCCGAAAGCCACGCCCGCAGCGGCGCCCTCGGTCGCGGAGGCCGCCCTGCCACCGGCTGCAGCGTCCGTTCAGACCTGCCGCGGCAAGGACGTGACCCTGACCGACGCGAGCGGCGTGACGCGCGCCGCAGCGTGCCCGACCGGGACGGCGTGCATCGCCCAGCCGAACGGTTCGGGCGTCTGCGCACCTGGGCGTTAGGCAGGGCTTCCAGTCCAGCGGATAGACGCCGCTCGGCGCCAGGCGCTGATGGTCTGTCGATGGCAGCGATAGCCGGCAGCCTGTCGCGGCGCAACTGATCCTCCCGCCTGCAGTCTGCCGGCTCGATCGCCGCACGCTCAGACGCGTCGGCCAGCGTCAACGGCTCCGGCAGTCTGCCTGCGGCGCTGCTCCCCCCGAGCTCCGCTAACCGGCCGCCTTCGGCGCAAGCGCCGGCCGTCCGGGACGGGATCATGCCGGACACCGCGCGGGTCCCAGCGGGACTCAATTCGCCGGGCAGGCAGCGGCCGGACCGGCGTTGGCTGTCCCAGACGACCGGGATCGAGTTTCGGTCGCGCTGCGCCCCGGAAACTGGGAACTACGTCGCCCACCCCGCCGGCCGAACAGGGTTCGACTTCAGATTTCCGGTCGCGCGCCGACGAATCCGTTGGTACCCGGGAATGTTTCTGGCATTCCGGGCTGTGCACACGATTTTCTGCCGGATCGATACGCGATGCCGAACATGCTCCTGACCGCCAGGTTGCGCCGACCGCCGGCGTGGGGGGCGATCGGCATCGGCCGTCCGGAATCATCCACGCTGTCAACTTTAGTCTGGGAGACGCCGCAATGAAACCGATGGGTGCCCTGCTGATCGGACTGTCGATGCTCGCCGCGAACGTCGCGTACGCCGATGACGCCACGAGCGTGATCGCGGTCCTGACGGACCGCCTCGTCAAACTCGGCGCACCTCGGATCGAGGGAACCGACAAGGCGGGCGCCGACAAGACCGCCCCTGGCCTGTACTTCGGACCGCGCAAGATCAACAACAACTACGATGTCGTCGACGACATCAAGAAGACCTACGGCGCGACGGCGACGGTCTTCGTGCGCGACGGCGACGAATTCGTGCGCGTCAGCACCAACGTGCTCACTCCGGAAGGCAAGCGTGGTGTCGGCACCAGCCTCGCGCGCGCCAAGGCCTACGAGTCGGTCAGCAAGGGCGAACAATTCTGCGGCGATGTCGACGTGCTCGGCACGCCGTTCAACGCCTGCTACAGCCCGCTAAAGGACGCCGGCGGCAAGGTGATCGCCGTGACCTACGTCGGCTTCAAGAAGTAGATCTGCAACGCCGCGTTGCGCGCGTCGGGCGGACCGCCGCCCGGGCCGCCGCCCGGGCCGCCGCCGGCGCGATTCGACCTCCACAGCAGGGGATTCACAGCATGCGGTTCCTGCGCGATGCGCTCTCGAGAATCGTCGGCAACGCCCGGATCGTCACGAAGTTGCTGGTGGCGTTCGGACTGCTCCTGATGCTGACGGCCGTGACCGGCACGATGTCGTACGTCGCGCTGACACGCGTCAACCGGGCCGCGAATACCCTGGCCGACGTCTGGCTGCCGGGGGTCGGCGCGTTGACGGCGGCACGCGCCGACATGCTCCTCGTGCGCGAATTCGAGGTCAAGCACACGCACGCCGCCGACGACGGCTACCGGTCGGAATACGAAGAGAAGATGAACGCGGCGCTGGCGAGCGTCAATCGCCACGTCGACGCGTTCAAGGCTCTCGGCAGCGATGCCACCGACGCCCAGCTGGTCGCCGGCCTGCAGCGGCACTGGGCCGAATACCTAACCGTGAACGCCAAGGTCATCACACTCAGTCGAACGGGCAAGCAGGAGGACGCGCAGGATATCAGCGATGGCGCGAGCAAGTCCGCGAACGATGACGCCCTGACGGCCCTCGAGCACCTGACCGACCACGCCTTCGCCCAGGGCAAGGCGGCCGGCACTCACAGCCGCGAGGTCTATCGCGCGACGCTGATCGCCAGCACCATCACGATCTCGGTGATCCTGGTCCTGTGGGGCGTGCTCACGTGGGCGATCACCCGCTCGATCACCCGCCCCATCGGCAAGGCCGTCCGCGTCGCGACTTCGGTCGCCGCCGGCGACTTCACGATGCCGGTGGAGGTCGACAGCACGGACGAGACCGGCCAGCTGCTCGGCGCGTTGAAGACGATGCAGGGCGTGCTGCGGGAGAACGAGGCGGAGGCGCTGAACGCGCGCGGCCAGATCACGGCGATCAACAAGGCGCAGGCCGTCGTCGAGATGGACATGGACGGCACGATCCGGTCCGCCAACGAGAATTTCCTGCACGCGCTCGGCTACCAGGCTGAAGCGCTGCAGGGCCAGCCGTACACGCTATTCGTGGAGCCGTCGCAGCACGCGAGCCCGGAGTATCGGGCGCTCTGGAGCAAGCTCGGGCGCGGCGAACACGAGGCTGGGCGCTACAAGCGCGTCGCGCAGGACGGCCACGCCGTCTGGCTGCAGACCAGCTACAACCCGATCCTCGGGCAGGACGGCAAGCCCTACAAGGTCGTCGAGTACGCGAGCGACATCACCGCGCAGGTCCGGATGGAGGAGGCGCTCGACGCCGCGGTCAAGGAGACCCAGGCGATCGTCCAGGCTGCGATCGACGGCGAGCTGACGGCGCGAATTGCGACGGACGGCAAGACCGGGCCGGTCGGCGCGCTGACCGCCAGCGTCAACTCGCTCATCGACAACATGATGCGGGTGGTCGCCGAGATCAAGCGGGCCGCCGTCGAGGTGCAGGCCGGCGCGCAGGACATCTCGCAAGGCAACATGAACCTGAACCAGCGCACCGAGGAGCAGGCCTCGAGCCTCGAGGAAACGGCCTCCAGCATGGAGGAGATGACGAGTACCGTGAAGGCGACCGCGGACAACGCCGGCCAGGCGCGCCAGCTCGCCGTCGTGGCCCGCGAGCAGGCCGAGAAGGGCGGCCAAGTCGTGCAGGCGGCGGTCGCGGCCATGAGCGGCATCAACGCCGCGAGCCGCAAGATCGCCGACATCATCGGTGTCATCGACGAGATCGCCTTCCAGACCAACCTGTTGGCGCTCAACGCCGCGGTCGAAGCCGCGCGTGCCGGCGACCAGGGACGCGGCTTCGCGGTGGTCGCGGCCGAAGTGCGCACGCTCGCCGGCCGCAGCGCGTCGGCCGCCAAGGAAATCAAGGCGCTGATCAGCGACAGCGTCGCCAAGGTCGAGCAGGGCAGCAAGCTCGTCGATCAGTCAGGCCACGCGCTGGGTGACATCAGCACCGCGGTCAAACGCGTGACCAATGTGGTCGCCGAGATCGCCGAGGCAAGCCTCGAGCAGGCGTCCGGCATCGAACAAGTGTAAGCGTCCGGGCATCCTTTCAATTACCCACAACTTCCTCAATCAACTAAATAACTTGCAGAAAGTTCTTGCAAGTGATTATAGAAGTTGAGATACAGATAGTCCGTGTGTTGCTTCCACACGGTGCTGCATGTCGAACGAAAATGTTCGAGGGCGCCGGCGGTCTGCTGTTGCCAATGCAACGCCGCCGAGCACGTGGATTGATCGCGAGCTCGCCGACTGCGAGTTCAAGGATGAGCGACTCGGCAAGCGTTTTCGATCGCTGCTCGAGCAATTCGCTGCCAGTCCCGGCGAGAGCATTCCACTGGTCTGCCAAGATTGGGCGAACACCAAAGCGGCGTACCGATTCCTCGACAACGATCGAGTCAGTGAGGCCGAGATTCTCGCCGGCCACTTCGAAGCGACGCGTGATCGCGCGGCGAAAACGACCGGTCCGATCTTGGTGCTGCACGACACGACGGAGTTCTCCTTCAAGCGCGAAGACATTGCGGCGGTGGGGAAGACGCACATCGGCATTGCCGGCGTCGATCGCCTTGGTCGGCTGCGGCGTTACACGGCATGCGGCATACTGATGCACTCGAGTCTGGCGGTCACGGCGGAAGGATTGCCACTCGGGATTACGGCGATCAAGTTCTGGTCCCGGGACAAGTTCCACGGCGCGAACGAACTCAAGCGGCATATCAACCCAACCCGCGTTCCGATCGAAGAGAAAGAGAGCATTCGCTGGCTAGTCAACCTACGGCAATCGACCGCTCTGCTCGGTGCCACCGATCGATGTGTCCACGTCGGCGATCGCGAGAGCGACATCTACGAACTGTTCTGCACGGCGAAAGACGCGGGGACGCACTTCTTGCTGCGCACTTGTGTCGACCGTCTCGCCGGCGACGGCTCGCACACCATTGCCGCCGAAATGGCGGAGACGCATTGCCGAGGACTGCACCGGGTCGACGTACTCGACCGGCACGGAGCAGTCTCGCACGCCGTTCTCGAACTCAAGTTCCGGCGAGTTCGGGTCCTGCCGCCGATTGGCAAGCAGAGCCGGTACCCAGCGCTCAACCTTACCGTGCTGCACGCCAAGGAACGCGGCAAACCCCGCGGACGTAACCGCATTGACTGGAAGCTCATTACGGACCTTCCCATCAATTCGCGAGTCGAGGCGATCGAGAAACTCCGCTGGTACGCACAGCGCTGGAAGATCGAGACCCTGCACAAAATCCTGAAGTCTGGGTGCCGTGCAGAACAGTCCAAACTGCGCACCGCCGAGCGGCTCGTCAACCTGCTCGCGATCTTCTGCATCCTAAGCTGGCGCATCTTTTGGCTGACGATGTTGAATCGCTCCACCCGTCACGCGAAACCCTCACTCGCGTTCACGCCATTGGAAATAGATCTACTGGAACGACTCACTCCTGAACGTCGGCAGAGCGGCTCGCGTCGACCGCCTGCGCTAAGCTCCTGCCTGACCCAACTCGCTCGCCTCGGCGGCTACCTCAATCGCGCCAGCGACGCGCCGCCAGGCAATACCGTTATCTGGCGCGGGCTCTCGCGCCTGACCGACATCGAAATCGGTTACCTCCTCGGTGCTCAACATGTGGGTAATTGAAAGC
>JANYAE010000130.1 GCA_025355105.1 Pseudomonadota bacterium
GCGCGGCCGGCGCGGCGCCGGCGATGAAGGGCGCGGCGGCGCCACCGGCGACCGCCGCCGCGGCGGCGCTTAACCCCGAACAGGTCATGGTGGTGGTCGACGGCCAGCAGTCGGCGATGCAGTACCTCGTGCCGACGATGCGCACCGCCGCCCGCGCGCTCGGCTTCGGCGGCGTCGCGAGCTACGCGACGCTGTCCGGCACCAAGGCGGCGCGCCGGCTGCCGGGCAAGGCTGTCGAGTTCATCGTCAGCGTGCCGAAGAACGCCCAGGTGGCGGGCTACGTGACGCTCGCGAGCTTCGTCGTGCAGCGCAACGGCACGCGCGAGGTGTCCACCGGCGGCGGCTACATGAGCTACTCCACCGGCATCAACCGCCATCACGTGATCGAGATCAAGACCGAGCCGCTGGCCGACCAGTCACTCGCGCATGACGGCTTCATCCTGCACCGCGTGACGCCCGAGAAGGATCTGCCAGGCGGCGAGTACGCGCTCGTGCTCTATACCGCCGAGGTGCGGACCGTCGGTTTCTTCGGCGCCGGCGCCAACAGCTTCTTCGACTTCGGCGTCGACTGAGGCGGCGCACCGGCCGCGGCCCGGTAACGGTCGCTCGGGCGGTCGGAGGCAGGCATGAGGCTCACACTCACAACGGCGCGGCTCGTCGCCGTCGCCCTGGCGGCGGCCCCCTGGCGGCCCCCTGGCGGCGGCCCTTGCCGCCTGCGGGCACTCGTCCTCAAACGCGCCGCTATACCTGCACGACGGTTCGCTCGGGATGGCCGACGGCGAGGTGGTGATTTCGGGCCGCGACGGCACCGCAGCGCGCGTCGCCGCAGACGGCCGGCTCAGGATCGGCGCTGCCGAGGTCTCGCTCAGCGACGGCCAGCGGGCACAATTCGTGGCCTACTACGGCGCCGCGCGCGCGGTCTACCGGCACGCCGCGAGCACCGGCATGGCCGGCGCGCTGCTCGGCGTGACCGCGGCGACCGGCGTTGCGACCGGCGTTGCGACCGGCATCGCCAAGGGTGACCTGTCCGACCTCAACGCGAAGATCGAGGCGCAGGCCGACGAGGTGAAGCGCGAGGCGCTCAAGATCTGCGACAGCCTCGGCGAGCTGCGCAGCGTGCAGGACGCGCTCGCCGCTGAGTTGCCGGCCTTCACGCCCTATGCGGTAGTCTCCGTCCGCGAAACCCGCGACTGCGGCAAGGACCTGAAAAAGGGTCCAGGCGGCTAGACGAGGTCCCAGGTCGCGCATCGCTTCAGACCATGAGCCCGGTGCGTTCGATCGCGTCCGTGACGTGGTCGAAGAGCTCCCTGAGCTGCGGCACGTGGTGGTAGCCGTACCAGGCGAGCGCGAACAGGATCGCGAGCCCTAACAGCCCATCCCACGCCGCGACCCACGGGCCGTGGTAGCCGCCGCGCGGATGGTAGGCGGCGCGGCGCGCCGCCTTGAGCGGCCAGGCAATCACGTTGAAGAGCACGACCAGCACGATCAGGCCGACCCACCAGGGCACCCCCGGCGGCAGCCACCAGCCGAAAATCGCGCCGGTCGTGAGCAGCGAGATGATCGCCAGCACCCAGCCGATCGTGATCACCGCGAGTACCACGCCGAGCACCGCGAGCAGCAGGCCGGTGACCACGTGCGCGGCATAGGGCGCCGGGGCCGGCGGGGGCGGCGGCGGCGGCGGGGTCGGTGCCCAGTGCCGGCCGCGCCACTCGGCGCGCGCGCGGCGCCACTCGTGGCGCCACTCGGCGCGGGCGCGGCGCCATTCCTTCTTCCACTGCCGCCCGGAGCCGTGCCAGTCGGCGCTGTTGGCGAACTCTGCGGCCTTCTGCTTGGCCCGCTCGACCAGCGCGCGGGCGTTGAACGGCAGGCCGCGGGCGGCGGCGTGCTCCTCTGAGGTGCTGGCATAGGGCACGATGAACATCAGCACCAGGTAGGCGAGCACCGCGGCGCCGCCGGTCAGGAATGCGAGCGCGACGAACGCGACCCGCACCAGCACCACGTCGACCGCGAGGTAGGCCGCGATGCCGGTGCAGACGCCGCTCAGCATCGCGCCCTCGCTGATCTGGTAGAGACGCTTCGGCGCGCCGCCGTCGGCAGCAGGACGCGCTTCGGCACCCGCGCTGGCGCCGGGCGTCGGCGCGGGACCCGCGGCGGCGGTCGGCGTCGCGCCATCCACTGGTCCCATGTCCTCGATGATCCTGGCGAGCTCGGAACGCACCACGACGGTCTTGTGCGGGTTGAGGTAGCGGTCGCACTTGTCGGCGATCGCCTGCTCCAGGTCGGCCACGATCTCGTCCTTGTCAGGATTGCCGCTGAGGGCGGTGGCCGCCTCGCCGAGATAGGCCTTGAGTACCTCGTAGGCGTCGTCCTCCAGTTGGTAGGCGCGGCCGTTGAGGCTCGCGGTGATGACCTGTCGCATGGCTCAGTTCCCCAGCTCGGAAATGGTTTTGTTGATGCGCGCCCAGTAGTCGTCGAGTTCCGCGAGCTGGGCTTGTCCCGCGGACGTGAGGCGGTAGTACTTGCGCGGCGGGCCGGCCTCCGATTCCTGCCATTCGTAGTCGACGAGACCCTCGCGGCGCAGCTTGCTGAGCAGCGGGTAGAGCGTGCCTTCCTGGGTCGCGAACTCCGTGCCGGCGAGGCGCTTCAGGATGTCGGCGACATAGACGGTCGTGCCGCTGACGATCTTCAGCACCAGGAACTCGAGCAGCCCCTTGCGCAACGGACTCAGTTTTTGGTCAAGATTCATGATTTCAGAAGCTACCTTGTTTAGAAAAGGTACCATCGCAAAGCTCAGACGTCAAATCGGGCCCTGAATGGCCCGTTAGCTCCAAAAAGCGGCCTCGTTCGCAGCCTCAGGGAGGGCCGCGACGGCCCGCGGGCCGGCGCGAGCGGGGGTCTATACTCCCGGCACCGCGGGGCCGCCGCCGCCGCGCGATCGCCGGAGGTGCAGAGGTGAACTGGTGGGCTTGGATCATCGCCGGCGCCATCCTGCTCGGCGCCGAACTCGCGCTCGTCGACGCCCAGTTCTACCTGGTGCTGGTCGGTACCGCCGCGATCGCGGCCGGGCTGCTGGCGCTGGCCTTCCCGGTGCTGGGCGAAGCGGCGCAGTGGGCCGCCTTCGGCGTGCTCAGCATCGTGCTGATGGTGGGCTTTCGGGCGCGCATCTACGGCTATCTGCGCGGCCACCCCCCGGAGGTGGCCACCGGCCCGGCCGGCGGCCAGCTGACCCTGCCGGCGGCGCTCGCGCCCGGCGACTCCTGCCAGGTGGAATACCGCGGCAGCTTCTGGACGGTACGCAACGACGGCGATGCCGCCATTCCGGCCGGCGGACACGCGCGCGTGACGCGCGTGCACGGCCTCACCCTGTCGGTCCGGTCTGAGACCTGAGCTGACTGCAAGGAGTTCTGGATGTACGGTTCCCTCGTCCTGATCGTGATCGCGCTGCTGGTCGTGAGCGTGATCGCGCGCACCGCGATCGTCGTGCCGCAGCAGAGCGCCTTCGTCATCGAGAACCTCGGCAAGTACAGCCGCACGCTACAGGCAGGCTTTCACATCCTGGTGCCGTTCGTCGAACGCGTCGCCTATCGCCACAGCCTCAAGGAACAGGCGCTCGACGTCGCCGAGCAGATCTGCATCACGCGCGACAACGTCCAGGTCGGCGTCGACGCCGTGCTCTACATGCAGGTGCTCGACCCGCACCTCGCGTCCTACGGCATCACCAACTACAACTTCGCGATCTCGCAGCTCGCGCAGACGACGCTGCGCAGCGAGATCGGCAAGATCGAGCTCGACAAGACCTTCGAGGCCCGCGGCATCATCAACGCCAACGTCGTCGCCGAGCTCGACAAGGCCTCGGTCGTGTGGGGCGTCAAGGTCATGCGCTACGAGATCAAGAACATCACGCCGCCCAAGGACGTGCTGTCGGCGATGGAGAAGCAGATGCGCGCCGAGCGCGAGAAGCGCGCGGTGATCCTGACCTCGGAGGGCGAACGCGATGCCAAGATCAACGCCGCGGAAGGCGACAAGCAGCGCGTGATCAAGGCCTCGGAGGCCAACAAGCAGCAGCAGATCAACGAGGCCGACGGCCAGGCGGCGGCGATCCTCGCGGTCGCGGCCGCGAACGCCGCGGGCCTGCGCCAGGTCGGCATCGCGCTCAGCGACCGCGGCGGCATCGAGGCGATGCAGCTGCGCATCGGCGAGGAATACGTGCGCCAGTTTGGCAAGCTGGCCAAGGAGAGCACGACGCTGGTCGTGCCGGCGAACCTCAGCGACCTCGCCTCGGTCGTGACCATGGCAACCAGCATCGCCCGCAAGGTGCCGCCGGCGGCTACGCCCTGAGGGCCGGCGCGCGCGCCGCGATCACGGTGCGCGCTTGCGCTCGCGGGCGACCCAGGCCTCGACGTCCTCGAGCTTGCGCGGCAGCGCCGCGGTCAGCAGCCGGTAACCCTTGTCGGTGACCAGCACCTCGTCCTCGATGCGAACGCCAAAGCCCTGCACCGGCAGGTAGACGCCGGGCTCGACCGTGATCACTGCGCCAACCGGGATCGGCCGCTCGCGGTCGCCGGCGTCATGCACGTCGAGGCCGACGTAATGGCCGAAGCTGTGGATGAAGTCGGCGAGGTGGCCGGCGCGGCGCAGCGACTCCTCGGCCACGTGCTGCAGCTCCGCCATCGACACGCCCGGCCGGATCGCCGCGAACACCTCCTCCTGCGCCTGGTAGACCGCGCGATACACCTTGGCCTGCTCGGCGCTGAAGTGCCCGGACACCGGGTAGGTGCGGGTGATGTCCGCCGCATAGCGGCCGTACTCGGCCGCGGCGTCGACCACCACCAGGTCGCCGTCCTTGAGGATCCGCGTGTTCTGGTCCCAGTGCAGCACCGCGCCGTTCGGACCGCTGCCGACGATCGAGGGGTAGGCGAGGCCGGTTGCGCCGGCCGAAAAGAACGCGTACTCGAGCTGCGTCTGCACGTCGCGCTCGGCGACGCCGGGGACCGTCGCGCGCGCGACCACGTTGTGACCCTGCAGCGTGATCGCGATCGCCCGCTCGAGGCGCTCGAGCTCCGGCGCGTCGTGCGCGGCGCGCAGATCGCCAAGCAGGCCGCGCTTGTAGACCACCTTGAGGCCGAAGCGGCCGGCGAGGCGCAGCGCGAGCTCCGCGTCGCCGCGATCCTCCTTGCGCATCGTGGCCGGGGCGATCACCGCGACGCAGTCGTGGTGCAGGCCGGCGGCGACCAGCACGCCGTCCGGCGCGCCGCGCAGCACGGCGTCGACGCCGTACCTCTGCTCGAGCTCCGGCGAGACCGGCTCGCGCGGTCCGGTCCAGCGCTCCTTCTCCGGGTCGCGGGACTTCAGCAGCAGCGTCACCTTGCGGTACGGCGACTTCGGCTGCAGCACGAGGTGCGCGTCCGGCTCGTTGACGCCGGTCAGCCAGAGGAAGTCGCCATCCTGGCGGTAGTCCTCGGTGATGCCGCTCAGCTCGCCCTGCGACGAGAGAACGCCAATGCAGCCGCCGAGCTCGGCGAGCACGCGGGCGCGGCGCGCCTGGTAGACCGACGCCGGCAGCTCCGCCGGCGGTGTTGGCTGCGGGTGGACGAAGCCGCCGGCGACGGCCAGCGGGAGAAGGAGTGCGCTCAGCATGGGACCGGCCCCTGCGGTGGCGGGCCGAGCGGCCCGGGACATGGCGCCGCGAGGTTACGACCCGGCGTCCGCGGCGGCAAGCGAGTGCGAATCAGGCTATTCAGCAGTGCGTCGCCGCGCCCGATCCTTTAGCGTGCCGCCGGTCGAAGCCACCGTGCGTGCCTGATGTCCTCCCGCAACGAACTGACCGTGACCTTCCGTGCTGCCGCGACCGCGGATGCCGCGCAGGCGGTGCCGCTCATCTACAGCTCCGGGCCCGCGGCCTTCGACTACGTGTTCTCGCACGATCGCCCGGGACAGGCGCTGCGCTTCCTGCACTTCGCGTTCGCCGACGGTGCCGGCGAGTTCGGCTATCGCAACCACCGCGTCGCCGTCGAGGACGAGTCGGTGATCGGCGCCGGCGCCGGTTGGGACGGGCGCTCGACGCTGCGCTTCACGCTGGCCGCAGCGGCGCAGATCCTGCGCTTCTACGGACCGTGGCGCGCCTGGGGTGTCATCCTGCGCGGCCTGCGCACCGAGACCGTGATCCGCCCGCCGCGGGCCGACGAGTTCTACCTCGCGCACCTCGGCGTGCGCGACGAGCTGCGCGGCCGCGGCCTCGGCACGCGACTGACGCGCGAACTGCTGGCGGGCGCGGACCCGCGCCGCCACCGGCTCGCGGCGCTTGACGTCGCGGTCACGAACCCGCGCGCCGAGGCGCTCTACGCACGGCTCGGCTTCGCGGTCGATGCGCTGCGCCGGTCAGGCCTGCGGAGCCGCTGCCACACGCTCGTCGACCACCGCCGCATGAGCCTGCCGCTGCGCTGAGTCCGGGCGCTCGCGCGCCGGGCATCGATCGGCGTAGGCTCGCAGCGGCGTGGTGCGTGGCGCCGGATCGGCCGGTGTCAGCGGGCCCGGCACCGGCGTCGCGGGGCCACGGCGACGACGGGCGAGCAGCTCGGGGGGAAAGGTCCATGAATCTCTACTACAAGATCGCGGGACTGATCGCCTTGCTGCTGGCGCTTGTCGGCGCATTCACCAGCGTGCCGTACCAGAGCGCGATCCTCGCGCTGCTCGGCGCCTACATCAGCTTCAGCGCCGATCGCGAGATGCACGTGCGGATCATCGTCTCGGCGCTGGCGCTCGCGACCTTCGCGCACGTCTTCGACGGCATTCCAGGCATCGGCAGTTACCTCGGCGGCTTCATCGCCAACGGCGCCACGACGATGGCCGGCATGGCCGTGACGATCGTGCTCGCCAATGCGCTGCGGCGCCTGCGCAGCTGAGCGCGAGCCGGCGCAACGGGCCGGCAGCTTGCCGGCGAGGCCGCGTCGGATTTTCTTACAGCACGCTGCCATGCGGCGACGTGCCAGCCGCGCAAGCCGATGATTTCACGCGGGGTCCGTCGCTGGCCCGCAACCTGCATCGATCCGCCTGAGCCCCGGCCCCGCCGGGAGAGGGAGCGTGCAGCAAATGATCCGGACACCGCGCGGCCTCGCGGCCGCGATCAGCGGACTGACCCTGCTCGTCGCGGTGCCGGCGCATGCCTCGCTGCAGGGATGTGATCCCGGCGCGAGCTTCTGCCCGACAACGCCGCCGCCGGAGCCGGCGACACTGAGCCTGCTCGCGCTCGGCGTCGCCAGTGCTGCGATTGCCCGGCGGCGCAAGTAGCGACGAACGTTCAGGCGCTCAGCGCGCCGCGGTGAGATCCCAGACCACGAGCTCGTGCGGCGCGAGCCGCAGCGTGTGCGGCCGATCGGCGGCGAGCAGCGCTGGCGGCGCGGCGCCGAAGACCGCCCGGGCGCGAAAGCGCCGCGGCTCGCCGGCCGGCAGCTCCAGCACGTGGCCGAGGCGCAGCACGAAGGACTGCGCGGTCGCGGCGGGGTTGCGCAGCGCAATGACCGCCTGCCCAGGTGCCCACGAGGCCCAGCCGTAGACCGCGTCGCGGGCCGGGTCGCCGCCGACCCAGTGGCTGTCGCGCAGCACCTCGGCACGTTGCCGCGCCCAGCGCGCGCCGGCCGCGATCGTGTCCCAGTCGCGCGCCGACAGCAGCTGCGGCGACACGTACAGCTCCTGCAGTCCCGTGCCGCTCGCGAAATAGGACCAGACCTCCGCCGCGAGATCGCCGCCCGGATCCGTGCTGAGCCCGCGGGCGTGCCGCGCGTAGATGATCCCGTGCAGCATCAGCGAATTGAGTGGGTACAACGGGCCCTGGCGGACGATCCCGCCGTAGGTATCGGCGTCGCGGTAGGTGATCCAGCGCTGCCGGTCCGAGCCCGTGCCGAGGAAGGAGTGGTCCTCGCCGCCGCGCCAGATCGAGTCGGCGGTGCGCAGCCAGAACGGTGACGGCCAGGTGCCGGTCGTGAGGTTGATGAAGAGCGCCGGCGAGCGCTCGCGCAGGTCGCCGATCAGCGCGATGGCGGCCGCGAAGTCGCTGTCGAAGGCGCTGCCGGGGGTCACCTTGTCGGCGCTGCCGACGCCGTCGAGCTTGAACTGGTTGATGCCGGAGTCGGCAAGCAGGCCAAGCGCCGCCGCGTGGAACAGCGGGTAGTAGCGCGGTCCTGAGAGCGCGAGCCCCTGCGCGTCGACTTCGTAGCCGGCCGCCGCGGCGGTCGCGAGTCGCGCCCGCCGCGGCGCTCCGTAGCCGCCCCACGGCGACAGCCAGATGCCTGGTGCGGCGCCGTAGCCGGCGGCGGCCTCGGCGAGCGCGGCGAAGCCGCGCGGGAAGCCGGCGTGGAATTGCCACAGGTGCGCCGTGTCATCCCAGCCGTCATCGAACAGGAACGAATCGAGCTGCACGCCGCGGGCCCGCACCAGCTGCTCGCCGTAGGCGCGGATCGCGCCGAGCGCGTCGGCCTCGGAGTAGGGCGTGAAGTAGCCGATGTCGTACCACGAGTTGTAGTGCAGGAAGGTGCGGAACGGGTGCGCGCGCTCGGCCTCGAGGTAGGCGGCAAAGCCGCGTCGCAGCTGACCGGCCGGTGCGACCCCGATTACCGCCGAATACTCGACCGGCACGCCGGCGCGCAAGGGCAGCGCGCGCTGCAGCCGGGCGCTGGCGCGGCCGCCGACCACGCTCGCCTGTGCCATCGGGTGCTCGATGCCGAGAAACACGTCGCCGGCGACCAGCGGCGAGCCGTCCACCTGCCCGGCGACCACCGCGCCGGCCAGCGCCAGATCGAGCAGCATGACGCTCGCGACGTCGAGCTCCCGCCGTGTCTCGACGCGAAAGCGCTCGCGGACGTAGTTGCCGCCGTCGCGCAGCTCGGCCGACCAGCGCACCGTGAGCGTGCCACCGACCTGTGCGAGCCGCGCGCCGAGCGCAACCCCGGCGTGCCGCTCGGCGAGGCGCGCGGCATCCGGCATCGCGAGCAGTGGCGTGCACTCGAGCGCGCCGTCGATCCGAAAGTCGCTCGCCACCAGCTGGCTGCCATCGTGTAGCTCGAGCGTGAACAGCTCGCCGGCGAGCGCCGTCGGCGCGCGCTCCTCGCCGCTGTCGAGGCTCGCGCGGCTGAGCGCGCCGGCTGCGCTGCCGACCGCGTAGCGCAGCACCGCGTTGGCGAGCGTCGCGCCGTCCGGCGCGAGAGCGCAGTGCGCCGCGCCCGGCGCACGCGCCAACCAGGCACCGGCGGCAGCGGCCGCCGGCGTGGCGGCGAGCAGCGAGACGAGCGACAGGATGACGGCGCGGCGCATGGTGAACCCTTCGGTGCTGCGCCGAGCATAGGCAATCGTGGCCGCGTTGACGATCGCCGCCACGGCCTTGCGCGACCGGCTAGTGCGCGGCGCGGCGCAGCACGAGCTGCGTCGCGACCGAGTCGAGGTCGCGGACCGCGTCGGCGCCTGCAGCGTCCAGCATCCACAGGTCGAGCCCGTCGCGGAACGCGATCGCGCGGCGCGCGGCCCGGCCCGCGTGCAGCGCCGGGCGCCCGGCCACCTCGGCGCGGCGGAGGTCGACGGCGTAGCCTTCGGCGCGGAGCCAGGCGGCCGGATCCACGCGCGAGGCTTGCGGGCCGGATTGCCGCAGGCGCAGCTCGCCGCCGTCCGGCGCCGCCAGCGCGATCACGGTGGCGTCCGGGTAGCTCGCGTCGGCCTTGGTGAAGCGATAGCCGGCAGGCTTGTCGAGGCGCAGGCCGAGCCAGGCGTTCTGGTAGCGGTCGCCGTCGATCTGGTAGGGCAGGGCATCGGCCGGCACCGTCACCCAGACGCCGCCGCGGCGGTAGCCGAGGATGCGGATCGATTCATTGCCGAACAGCTGGCCGAGCTCGGCGGCGCCGGAGGCCGCTCCGAGCTCGCCGGAATGGCGCACCACCGCGATGTGCGCGGCGTCGGCAGGCCCGGGCCGGTAGACCGCGGCGTCGAGCGGGATCCAGCGCCCGCCGACCCGGATCTCGGTCCAGGCGTGGCCGCCCCAGATGTTGCCGACGTAGACGTAGCCCATGACGATGCGCGCCGGAATGTCGAGCGCGCGGGCCAGCGACGTGAGCAGCACCGAGTAGGCGACGCAGGTGCCGCCGCGATCGCGCACCACTTCCGAGGCCGGCAGCATCGTCAGTCCCGCGTCGAAGCGCATGTGCTCGGCCACCCAGTCCTGCAGCACGCGCGCCTGCGCGTAGGCTCCGGCGCCGGGTTGGCGCAACGACCGGGCGAGCGCCAGCACCGCCGGGTCGTCGGACTGCAGGATGAAGTTCGGCCGCGTGTACTCGCCGGCGGCGTCGGCCACGGCGCCGTCCGCGCCGGCCGGCGCCCGGCGGATCTCGAGCACGACGTGCTCCGCGCCGCGCTCGACGACGTGCTGGTACGGACCCTCGAGCTCGGGGAAGCTGCTGCCGACGCGCTTGAGGTCGATGCGCACGCGCAGCCGGTCGATCGAGCGCGGCTCAGGCAGGCGGATGTTCGAGTGCACGAGTGCGCGGGCGTAGAGCTCCTCCGGCAGCGGCCCTGCCGCCAGCGTGCGGTCGCGCGCCGCCGCCGTGGCCAGCACCGTGCGCATCTCGCCGAACGGCCCGTCGATCGCCTCCTCGACGATCCGGCCGTCCGCATCGAGCAGCAGCCGCGCCGGGGTCGGCATCGCCTCGAGGCTTTCCTCGACGCGGTAGCGCGCCGGCCGGCCTTCGCTCGCGGGCTCGCGGGCCGTCACCTGCCGGGTCACGCCGCAGACGCTGCCGAGCTCCGGCACGAAGGTCGTGTACTCAACGCGGTCAGCGCCGGCCGCCAGCCGCGCGGCGGTGAGCGCGCGGATGCCTTCCGGGCCGAGCAGCAGGCGCGCCTCGTGCGCGACGCGCTGGTAGCGACGGCCGCCGGCCTCGGTGGCGATCGTCAGCAGCTCGCCGGCGACGCTGAGGTCGAGCACGGTCGGATCCTTGGAGGCGCGCAGCTCGGCGTGCGCGCGCAGCAGGTGGCCGTCGCGGTCCTCGACCGTCACCGCGCGCTCGGCGATCTCGACGCGTGTGCCCAGCCGGTTGATGACGATCAGCGACTCGGTGGTGGTCTGCAGCGCGTCTGGCTCGCGCGCCTCCAGCGCCTCGTGGATGTAGCCGGCCGGGACGCTGCCGATGCGCATTTCGAACCAGCGCTCGGCGGCGGCGGCGTCGGCGGCGCACGCCACCGGCACGCTCTGCAGCAGCACCCAGACGAGGGCCAGGCAACATCTGCTGGCGCGGGACGGGACGGGCATGTCGGCGGGCTCCTGTCGATGGCTGGTGACGCGGTTGTGCGGTCGCGAGCGGCTTGCCGCTGCGGCGTTCACGGCGGCTCGTCGAGGCCGCGCGCGAGCGTCTCGAGGGCGGCAAGGCCGCGCCGCGCCCGGCGTCCGTAGAGCGCGAGGCCGAGCGCGACCAGCGCGGCGAGCGCGAGCGTCGCGAGCGCGATCGTGACCGCGGCGGCAACCGCGGTGCCGGCGGTGTAGAGCGCCCAGAGCGCGTTCGCGGTCACCGTGACCGCCAGCACCTGATAACCGTAGCGCATCGAACTCAGCATGTGGCGGTGGCGGCGGATCTCGAGGTCGAGAAAGCCGCGCACCGAGGCGTCGGCGGCGCGCCACAGCCCGCGGCGCAGTCGCGCGGCACCGATCAGCGTCGGGATCGTGATGAGCCACACCGTGGCCGCCCAGGCCCACATCGTGCGGTCGTCGGCGCCTGCGGCGTAGCCCGCGGAGCCGGCGAGCAGCAGTGCGCCGGCCAGGTACTCGGCGAGCGCGAGCGCGCGATAGCGAAAGTGCGCCCGCCGCACCGCTCCGATCGAGGCGACGCGCTCGGGCGCCGCACCGTGCCAGTCCGCCCGCCAGGCGTCCAGTTCAGCGTCCGTGTTCATTGACATCCTCCAGCCATTCGCGAAGCAGGGCCCGCGCCCGCAGCGCGCGTACCGCCACATTGTTTTCGGAGATGCCGAGCACCTCGGCGATCTCGCCGTGCGCGAGTCCCTCCAGCGACAGCGCGACCACCTCGCCGAGCGCTGCAGGCAGGCGTCGCACGGCCACGAGCAGCCGCTCGCGCCGCTCGGCCTCGATCTGCCGCTGCTCGGGCCCGGGCGCCGGGTCCGAGGGCTCGGCAACGGCGTCGAGGTCGAGCGCCTCCGGCGCCCGGCGCGCGCGGCGGGTGATCGCCCGATTGAGCGCGACCCGGTAGACGAAGGTGCCAAGACCGCTCTCGCCGCGAAAGCGCGGCAGCGCGCGCAGCAGCGCCACCGCGATCTCCTGCAGCAGGTCCTCGCGATCGGCAGGCCGTGGCGCATAGATCCGCGCGATGCGCGCGAGCGAGGCACCGTAGTCGCGCAGCACCGCCTCGAGCGCCGCCGCGCCGTGGTCGCGCCCCGGCCGCGTCGCGGCCTGCGCATCGGTCGGCACGAGTTCGGTCATCGGCATCGACGGTTCCCGGATGTTGGCCACACCGACATTAGTCCCCGCGCTGCGCGAATCCTTACACGCGCCGGCGCGCGGTCCTCAGCGGCGGTGGCGTTGGGGCCGCAGGCGCACAAGCTCGTCCGGCGTATCGAGGTCGACGGCGGCGGCGCTCATCGCGACCGCCGTCGCTGCCGCACGCTCGAGCAGCGCGCGCGCGCCGCGGTCACCGCGCAGTCGCCGCAGCGCCGGCCAGAGCCGGCGCGGGAAGACCGCCGGCACGCCGAGGTGGCCGCCATACGCCGCCGCCGCCGGATTCGGGCCGGCCGCGGCCACCAGGCGGCGAAGGTCCGCCGCGCTCACCTGCCACTGGTCCACCGTCAGCACCAGCAAGCGCCGCGCCTGCGGCGGCGCACGCCGGACGCCTGCAGCGAGCGAGGCGGCGAGGCCCTCGCGCCAGCGTCGGGCCAGGATCAGTTCGGCGCCGGAGCTGGCGAGCGCCGCCGCGACGCGCGACGCGCGCGCGCCAACCACCACGCCGATCCAGAGCGGCTGCAGCGTGGCCGCGAGGCGAACCGCCCGACGCACCAGCGGCTCCGGTCCCAGGCGAACCAGTTGCTTGGGGCGCCCGAGGCGGCGGCTCGCGCCGGCGGCGAGCACCAGCACCGCCGTGTCACGGGCGTGCGCCGGTTGATGGGCTATGATCCGCGTCATGCGCAAAGAATACGCGAGCCTGCGTCGCCGGCCGTTTCTGACGCCGGTCTGGATCCTCGCGCTGCTGGCGGCGCTCGCCCTCGGGCTCGCCGCGCGCGGCGTGCTCGAGGCCTCGACGACGCTCGTGGTCGTCACGCGTCACGCCGAGAAGGTGGGCGACAATAGCGCCGATCCGCCACTGGCACCGGCCGGCCTCGAGCGGGCCGCACGGCTCGCCGCGATCTTCGGCTCGAGCCCGCAGGGCCTCGCGATCGACGCGATTTTCGTCACGCAGTGGCAGCGCAGCGGCGCGACCGCGCAACCGCTCGCCGCGAAGCTCGGCGTGCCGGTGATCGTGCTCAACGACGACGACATCTCCGGGCTGAAGGCGCGGATTCTCGGCGAGTATCGGGGCCGGCGCGTGCTGGTGGTCGCGCACAGCGACACCGTCGGGCCGATCGTGCATGCGCTCGCCGGTGGCGCCGAGTTGGCGGCGATCGGCGAGGCCAGCTACGGGGCGGCCTACGTGATCGCGATTCCGCGCTGGAGCCGCCCAACCGTGCTCGGCGTCGCGCTGCCCTAGGCGCCGCCCCGGCTGTCCGGCCGGAAGTCGACCTCGAACACGCGATAGCCGGCGTCGTCCATCCCGAGCCGTTCGTAGACCGCGGCGGCGGCGACGTTGTCGTTCTCGACGTGCAGGCGGATGCCGCAGACCTCCGGATCGCGCCGCGCCTCGGCGAGCACGTGCGCGTAGAGGCAGGCGAACACGCCCTGGCCGCGCCGCTCCGGCAGCACGAACACCGACTGGATCCACCAGAACCAGCCGGCGCGCCAGTCGCTCCACTCGAGCGTAATCAGCAGTTGGCCGACCGGCTCCTCGCCGTCGTCGGCGACGAAGTAGCGCCCCTTGGCCTGGTCGCCGAATACCGCCGCGACGCCCTCGGCGAGCAGTTCCCGGTCCAGCTCGCGACCCTCGGTCTCCGCCGCCATGAGGGCGTTGCCCTCGACCAGGAACTCGAGGTCGGTTGCACGGGCGCTGCGGATCGAAATGCTCATGCGGCAGGACTCCGGCGAGGCGGCCTGATCATACGACGATGCCTGGCGCGTTGCGGTTGCGCCACGCCGGGCGGGTGATATCATTCGCGCCCCCGCGTGGGGCGGTAGCTCAGTTGGGAGAGCGTCGCGTTCGCAATGCGAAGGTCGAGGGTTCGATTCCCTTCCGCTCCACCATTCCTTAAAGAAGTGCAACAGTTCCCCTCTGGGGGAGTCAGCGCCGGCTCCACTACGCCCCGGTAGCTCAGCTGGATAGAGCGCGCCCCTCCTAAGGGCGAGGTCACAGGTTCAACTCCTGTTCGGGGCGCCAACTTCGGGTTCGCTACGCGACAATCGCCGTCGGCCGCGCGCACTGGCGAAGGCGCGGTATGGCGCCTCGCGGTATGACGCCTTCAGAGATAATAAATAACGATCTATAACAATCGTTTACGCTACTTATCTCGAAAACAATCTACCTTTCCAGAGACCGTGCTTGTGGCCGCGGTCTTCCGCCTTGCGAGCAGCGCCTTCGAGCGGACTAACCAGCGCGACAGGCGCCGCAGCATCCCGTGCGACTCCAAAGACTGAACGCGGCGTTCCAAGCTCGCGAGTACCGCGTCGAGACTCGCCAATCGCCGCTTGAGTGCGTCGCGTTCCCGGTCGAATTCGCTGCGCTCCTGGTCGCGGACGACCCGCGTGCGCACAAGCTTCAGCAGCAATCGGCGCATGCTTTGGAAGTCCGCGCCGCTCGCGACGAGCACGCCGTCATGCGCCGGAAACTGGCGTCCCGCGCCGGGGACTCCGCGGTGGGCGGTCGATGCGGCGACGCCGCGCGACGCCCGCACCGGGTCGGCATCGCGCTCCAGGGACTCGAGCAGCGCGCCGACGGCCGGATCGATTTCCGTCGCGGCCCTGTGGCTTTGGACGGCGCCGTGGTTCGGCCCGACGCCCTCCGGGCGGGAGACGGGCGTGCTGTTGCGCATTGGCTCCGCCCGGTCGCAGGCGCGCAAGGCGTCGGTCGTACGCGCCGCGGCGGCCCGCATCGATCGGCTGTCGTTCGTCGAGCGCGTCGCTGGCGACCGCGGCAATTCCGCCGTGCCGCGCCCGGCTGCCAGGCGGGACTCGTACGCCGCGACGTCCAGCACCTCGATCTCAGCGGTTGAATCGAGGTCGTCCTCGGGACTCCAGTCTTGCGGTTGATGGGCCATCTTGTCGTTCCCAGCAGTGCCGGCGGCGGCATGCCAATTCGGTTCGCGACGGGTCTGCGTGCCAGGGTGGTCGCGTCCGGTGGCCGCGAAGCCTGGCGTCCCGCGGGGTGCCGGGCGCCGCGACCGTCAGGCTCTTGTACACCCCCTATCGCCGCGGCCGAATCGTGACTATGCGAAGGGGCCTCGGCAGAACGTGCGCCGGGATCCGCTGACCGGCGGCTGTGGCCGGGATCCGCGGCGCGCCCGTCTGCACCGGGCGCCGTCGCGAGACTCCCCCGGAACTTTGCATTCAAGGATGCCCCATTCGCGGCGGCCGACGATCGGCTGAGCGGTGTAGGCTCGGGATCCAGTCTCAAGCGGCCGGGATCACAGCACTCGCCGGGATCTGCACGGGAGGCGCGGGGCGCGAGCGTTCCCGCTGGATCCCCGGTGTCGATCCGCCGGCCGAGTTCCGGCCGCGGGGTCATCAGTTCCGGCGAGCGGCGGGAGGCACGGTTGGATCACTCGGCGACGTTCTCGGCAGCTCTGGTTGCCACGGTCCTGGACGCCGCGCCTGACGCGGTGCTCGTGATCGACGACGATGGCCGGATCGTGTTCGCCAACCAGCAGGTCACGGCGCTGCTCGGCTATGCGCGCGAGGAGCTGCTCGGCCTCGGTATCGAGGCGCTGGTGCCGGATCGCTTCCGGCCGCGTCATGCGGCGCACCGCGAGCGCTACGCGGCAAGCGGCCAGCGACGGCCGATGGGCAGCGGCCTCGATCTGTGCGCGCGCCGCAAGGACGGCAGCGAGGTGCCGGTCGAGGTGAGCTTGAGCCCGATCAGCGACGGGCCCCGGGCGCTGGTCGCCGCGGCGCTCCGCGACGTCACCGACCGGCGGCGCGCGCAGCAAGAGCTCGACTCCGCGCGCCAGTCCGCGGAGCGCGCCAACCTCGCCAAGAGCCGCTTCCTCGCGACCGCCAGCCACGACCTGCGCCAGCCGCTGCAGACGCTGTCGCTGCTGACGGGCAGCCTGCGGCGGCTGGTCACGGACGCGGATCTCACCGCCGTGCTGGCGCGTCAGGACCAGGCGATCCAGGCGATGACGCGGCTCCTGAATGCGCTGCTCGACATCAGCAAGCTGGAGTCCGGCGCCGTCAAGCCGGAGCTCAGCGACTTCACCGTGCAGGCCCTGTTCGAGGAACTGCGCAGCGAGTTCGCCTCGCTCGCCGCGGCGAAGGGCCTGGAGCTCGCGGTGGAGCCGTGCGCCGACGCGATCCACAGCGACCAGGCGCTCGTTGGCCAGGTGCTGCGCAATCTCGTCTCGAACGCGATCAAGTACACCGCCCAGGGCTGCGTGCGGCTGCGCTGCCTGCACGAGCAGGCGTTCGTGCACCTCGAGGTACTCGACACCGGCGTCGGCATTGCGGCGAGCCAGCTGCCCTACATCTGCGATGAGTTCTTCCAGGTTGACGTGCCGTCGAACGTTGCGCGCGACGGCTATGGCCTCGGCCTGAGCATTGTCCAGCGCATCACGCGTCTGCTGGACATCAGCCTGGACGTCGAATCTGAGCTCGGGCGCGGCTCACGCTTCACGCTGACGGTGCCGGTCGGCCAGCAGCGCCCGGCGCCCACGGCACGCGGCGCCGGGCGCGCCGGCGACTCGCCGCGGGCGACGGCGACGCTGCCGCACGTGCTGCTTGTCGAGGACGACGAAGCGGTTCGTGGCGCGACGCGGCTGCTACTGCAGGTCGCCGGTTACCGGGTGAGCGTCGCGGCCTCGCTGGCGGAGGCGGTCGCGCTGCTGCGCGTGCACGACGATGTCGAGCTCCTGGTCAGCGACTACCACCTCGGCGCGGACGAGACCGGATTGCAGGCGATCGCCGCGGCGCGCGCGATCCTGAGGCCCCGCCTGGGAGCGGTGCTGGTCACCGGCGACACGTCCTCAGCGGTACGCGAGATCGAGTGCGACCAACACACGCGCATCGCGAGCAAGCCGATCAACGCCGACGAGTTCCTCGGGCTGCCCGACGGCCTGCGGCGCCTGCCGGCCAGTTGAGCATCCGTGCGCGGCGCGGCGCCGGGCGCGGCCGCCGCGACGCTGTCGGCCGACGTTACACCTGAGCAGCCGGCGCCGCCCGGGACTCCTGTCGAATCAGCGCTCTAGAGCGCTGGAGCGCTTCTTGCAAGGCCCCAGCAGGGGACAGGACACATGCACCGAAGGCGGACGCGCATGGCACAGACGCTCGAGTCGAACGGAGCCACGACGATGGCGCCGCCCGCGGAGCGGCGGGTCGCGATGCGCGACCGCCGTGACCGGCTGGCGTTTTCGCTGGTCTACGGCGGCCTGCGCCCGCGTCGTCGCACCGGTCGCCGCATTGCCGACCACCACCAGCCGATCATCGACTGGCACGGGCCGGGGCTGCTGGCAAGCTCGATCCTGGTACTGATCCTGTGCGTTGCCGACGCCTTCCTGACCCTCTGGCTGATGACCGCCGGCGCGATCGAGGCCAATCCGCTGATGGCGCCACTGGTCGCCGGCGATGGCCAGGGCTTTGCGATCACCAAGCTCGCGCTGACTGGCGGGGGCGTCGTGACGCTGGTGGCGATGGCGAATTTCCGGGTCTTTCGCCTGTTCCGGGTGGGATCGCTCGTGCACACGGTGCTGGTGGCCTACCTGGTGCTCGTCTCCTACGAGCTCGCGCTCGTCGCGCACAGCGCCTGAACGCGGGCGCGACCCGCGTCACAGTTCGCGTAAGCGACTGATCGCCCTTTTGTTTGTGGCGGCGGCATCCGCTAGACTTTCGACATATTCACTGTCGACTGGCCCCGCGCCCCAGCAGATCCCGGCATGAGTCCCACCCTAAGCGACTGGTTCGCGTCCTCGTCGTTGTCGGGCGCGAACGCCGCCTTCGTCGAGGAGCTGTACGAACGCTTCCTGGCCGAGCCTGAGGGCGTGCCGGCGGAGTGGCGCGATTTCTTCCGTGGCCTGCCGAGCGGCGCCGCCGGCGATCGCGACGTGCCGCACGGTCCGATCCGCGAGGCCCTGCTGGCGCGGGCCAGCGGGCCGCGCCTCGGCACCGGGCCCGCCGCCGCGGGCAACGCCAACGCCGCCAAGCAGGGCGTCGTGTCACGCATGGCGCAGGTGTACGCGAACCGCGGCCACCTGGTGGCGCGCATCGACCCGCTCGGCCTGATGAAGCGCGACATGCCGACGGTGCTCGGACTCGACTACTTCGGGCTGTCGCCGGCCGACCTCGACGAGGAGTTCTTCACCGGCTCGCGCTCCGACGCGATTCCATCGCGGATGAAGCTGCGCGACATGATCACGCAGCTCAAGTTCATCTACTGCGACACGATCGGCGCCGAGTTCGCGCACGTCTCCTCGAGCGAGGAGCGGCTCTGGCTGCAGGACTCGTTCCAAGTGAGCCGGCTGCGACACCGCTTCACCGCCGAGGAACGCCACAACATTCTCTGGCAGCTGACCGCCGCCGAGGGCCTCGAGCGCTACCTGCACACCAAGTACGTCGGCCAGAAGCGCTTCTCGCTCGAGGGCGGCGACGTGATGATTGCGATGCTCGACGACGTCATCCAGCACGGCGGCGGCCACGGCATCGAGGAATGCATCATCGGCATGGCGCACCGTGGCCGGCTGAACGTGCTCGTCAACCTGCTCGGCAAGTCGCCGTCGGACCTCTTTTCGGAGTTCGAGGGCCACTACGACCTCAAGGGCCTGAAGGGCTCCGGCGACGTCAAGTACCACAAGGGATTCTCGGCCGACCTGCGCACGCCGAACGGCAACGTGCACGTCGCGCTCGCCTTCAACCCATCGCACCTCGAGATCGTCAACCCGGTCGTCGAGGGCTCGGTGCGCGCGCGCCAGGAGCGCCGCGGCGACCTGCGCGGCGATCAGGTGCTGCCGGTGCTGATCCACGGCGACGCCGCCTTCGCCGGCCAGGGCGTGGTCATGGAGACCCTGCAGCTGTCGCAGGCGCGCGGCTTCTACACCGGTGGCACCGTCCACCTGGTGATCAACAACCAGGTCGGCTTCACCACCTCCGATCCGGCCGACGCGCGCTCGACGCTGTACTGCTCGGACGTCGCGAAAATGGTCGAGGCGCCGATCTTCCACGTCAATGGCGACGACCCTGAGGCCTGCGTGTTCGTCATGCGGCTCGCGCTTGGCTACCGCATGAAGTTCCACAAGGACGTGGTCATCGACCTCGTCTGCTACCGCCGCCACGGCCACAACGAGGCCGACGAGCCGGCGGCGACGCAGCCGATCATGTACCAGACCATCCGCAAGCACCTCACCACGCGTCAGCTCTACGCCGCGCACCTCGCCACCGAGGGCGCGCTCAGCGCCGGCGACGCCGAGCGCATGGTCGAGTCGTACCGCAGCGGGCTCGACGAGGGCAAGCCGCAGGCGCGCGCCGCGCTCGGCCTGATCGGCAACAAGTTCACCGTCGACTGGACGTCGCACCTCGCCGCCGACCCGGCCGAGGAGACCGTCACCGGCGTCGAACTCGGTCGGCTCAAGGAACTCGGCCAGCGACTGGTGCAGTTTCCGGCCGATTTCACGCTGCATCCGCGCGTCGCCAAGATCTACGAGGACCGCGCCCGGATGCTGGCCGGCGAGGCGCCGCTCGATTGGGGCGCCGCCGAGACGCTGGCCTACGCGACGCTGGTGGACCAGGGCTACGGCGTGCGCCTGACCGGCCAGGACTGCGGCCGCGGCACCTTCTTCCACCGCC
The DNA here is from genome assembly GCA_025355105.1 of Pseudomonadota bacterium. Taxonomy (GTDB): domain Bacteria; phylum Pseudomonadota; class Gammaproteobacteria; order Steroidobacterales; family Steroidobacteraceae; genus CAIKZZ01. The sequence continues at coordinate 20,111 of JANYAE010000130.1, forward strand.
ACGCGGTGCTGCACGACCAGGGCAGCGAGCGCATCTTCACGCCGCTCGAACACCTCGCGCGTGGCACGCGCTTTCGCGCCACCGACTCGGTGCTGTCGGAGGAAGCGGTGCTCGGCTTCGAGTACGGCTTCGCGACCACCTCGCCGGAGGTGCTGGTGATCTGGGAAGGCCAGTTCGGCGACTTCGTCAACGGCGCGCAGGTGGTCATCGACCAGTTCATCAGCTCCGGCGAGGCCAAGTGGGGCCGGCTGTCGGGCATCACGCTGCTGTTGCCGCACGGCTACGAGGGCCAGGGCCCGGAGCACTCCTCGGCACGTCTCGAGCGCTTCCTGCAACTGTGCGCCGAGTGGAACATGCAGGTGTGCGTGCCGTCGACGCCGGCGCAGATCTTCCACATGCTGCGCCGGCAGATGGTGCGGCCGCTGCGCAAGCCGCTGATCGTGATGACGCCGAAGAGCCTGCTGCGGCACAAGCTCGCGGTCTCCGAGCTCGAGGAACTGGCGCACGGCGGCTTTCGCACGCTGATCGACGAGGTCGACCCGCTCGAGCCGGCGGCGGTGCGGCGCGTGGTCTTCTGCAGCGGCAAGGTGTACTACGAGCTGCTCAGGCAGCGGCGCGACGACGGCGCCAAGGACGTCGCCATCGTCCGGCTCGAGCAGCTCTACCCGTTCCCGGCCTACGAGTACGAGGCGACGCTCGCCCGTTATCCGAACGCGCACGAGATCGTCTGGTGTCAGGAGGAGCCGCAGAACCAGGGCGCCTGGTACCAGATCCGGCACCGGCTGCAGGAACCGCTGTCGACGGTTGACCTGCTGCTGTACGCCGGCCGCGCCGGCGCTGCGGCGCCGGCCGCCGGAATTCACCAGCTGCACGACCAGCAGCAGGACCGGCTGGTGCGCGCGGCGCTGCACGCCAGCGCCGCCGAGGACCCCGGCCGCGAGACGACGCGGCTGATGATGCCGCGGGTGCCCCCCGCCGAACGCCTCAAGACGATCAGGAAGACCTCATGACGATCGAAGTGCGAGTCCCGCAGCTGCCCGAGTCGGTCGCCGATGCGACGCTGGTGGCCTGGCACAAGCAGCCGGGCGACGCCGTCGGACGCGATGAGAACCTCGCCGACCTCGAGACCGATAAGGTCGTGCTCGAGGTGCCGGCACCGGTTGCCGGCGTGCTGCGCGAGCTCAAGGTCGCTGCCGGCGCGACCGTGACCTCCGGCACGCTGCTCGCGATCATCGAGGCCGGCGCGGCGGCGACCGCCAAGGCCACCGAGGCGCCGGCGCCGTCGGCCGCCGCACCGAAGGCCGAGGCCGCCAAGCTCGGCCCTGCGGCGCGGCGCATCGTCGAGGAAAAGCACGTCGACCCCGCCAGCATCGCGGGTTCCGGGCGCGAGGGCCGGGTAACCAAGCAGGACGTGGTGCGCGCGCTGGACGGCAAGCCGGCCGTGCCGGCGGCACCGGCGCCGGTTGCCGCGCCACGCGCCGCGCCGGCCGCGACGCCGCGCAGCGGACGCAGCGGACGCAGCGAGCAGCGTGTCGCGATGACCCGGCTGCGGGCGCGGATCGCCTCGCGCCTGATCGAGGCCCAGGCGACCCAGGCGCTGCTCACCACCTTCAACGAGGTGGACATGAAGGCGCTGAACGAGGCCCGCGCGCGCTACAAGGAGCGCTTCGAGAAGATGCACGGCGTGCGGCTCGGCTTCATGTCGTTCTTCGTCAAGGCCGCGGTCGAGGCGCTGCGCAAGTTCCCGAGCGTCAATGCCTACGTCGACGGCAGCGACATCGTCTACCACGACTACTACGACATCGGCGTCGCGGTTTCGACCGACCGCGGCCTGATCGTGCCGGTGCTGCGCGACGCGGACCTGATGAGCGCTGCCGACGTCGAGCGCGCCATCGGCGGCTACGCGCAGAAGGCGCGCGACGGCTCGATCACCATCGAGGAGCTCACCGGCGGCACCTTCTCGATCACCAACGGCGGCGTGTTCGGCTCGCTGATGTCGACGCCGATCGTCAATTCACCGCAGAGCGCGATCCTCGGCATGCACAAGGTGCAGGAGCGGCCGGTGGTCGTCGACGGCCAAATCGTCATCCGGCCGATGATGTACCTCGCGCTCACCTACGATCACCGCATCATCGACGGCCGCGAGGCCGTGCAGTTCCTCGTCACGATCAAGGACTGCCTCGAGGACCCGACGCGGCTCTTGCTGCAGGTCTGACGGGCCGGGAAGAAGCGACTATGAGCGACAGCTACGACGTCATCGTCATCGGCGGCGGCCCGGCCGGCTACCCGGCGGCGATCCGCGCCGGCCAGAACGGCCTGACGGTCGCGTGCATCGACGAGTGGCAGAACCGTGACGGCAGCTACGCCTTCGGCGGCACCTGCCTGAACGCCGGCTGCATTCCCTCGAAGGCGCTGCTCGAGTCCTCGGAGCTCCTGCACCGCGCCCGCGAGGAATTCCCGACCCACGGCATCCGCATCGGCGCGGCGACGATGGACGTCACGCAGATGCAAAAGCGCAAGGCCGGCATCGTCAAGGCCTCGACGCAGGGCATCCTCGCGCTGTTCAAGTCCGCCAAGGTCACCGGGCTCGCCGGCCACGGCAAGCTGCTGCCCGGCCGCAAGGTCGAATACACCGCCGCCGACGGCACCGTGACGGTGCTCGAGGCCAAGTCGGTGGTGCTGGCCTCAGGCTCGACGCCGATGCCGCTCAAGTCGGTGCCCTTCGACGGCACGACGGTACTCGACAGCTGGGGCGCGCTCGATCTGGCGGCCGTGCCGAAGCGGCTCGGCGTCATCGGCGCCGGCGTCATCGGCCTCGAGCTCGGCAGCGTCTGGCGCCGGCTCGGCAGCGAGGTGGTGGTGCTCGAGGCGCTCGACGCGTTCCTGCCGATGGCTGACGGCGCCGTCGCCAAGGAGGCGCTGAAGCACTTCAAGAAGCAGGGCCTCGACATCCGCCTCGGCGCCAAGGTCACCGGCGCGACCGTGGCCGCCGGCGGCGTCAGCCTCAGCTACGCCGACGCCGCGGGCGCGCACACGCTCGAGGTGGACCAGGTCGTGGTCGCGATCGGCCGTCGGCCGAACAGCGCCGGGCTGCTGGCCGAAGGCACCGGCGTCGCGCTCGACGAGCGCGGCTTCATCCGCGTCGACGACGAGTGCCGTACCGGCGCCAAGGGCGTGTACGCGGTCGGCGACTGCGTCCGCGGGCCGATGCTCGCGCACAAGGGCAAGGAGGAGGGCGTCATGGTCGCCGACCTCATCGCCGGGCGCTACGGCGAGGTCAACTACCGAACGATCCCGTCGGTGATCTACACCGCGCCCGAGATCGCCTGGGTCGGCCAGACCGAGGAACAGGTCAAGGCCTCCGGCCGGCCGTACAAGACCGGCGTGTTCCCGTTCCTCGCCAGCGGCCGGGCACGCGCCATGGAGGCGACCGCCGGCTTCACCAAGGTGGTCGCCGGCGCCGATGACGACGAGATCCTCGGCGTGCACGTGATCGGCCCAATGGCCGGCGAGCTGATCGCCGAGGCGGTGCTCGCGATGGAGTACTCGGCGAGCACCGAGGACCTGCAGCGCACGATCCACGCGCACCCGACGCTGTCGGAAGCGCTGCACGAGGCGGCGCTCGCCGCCGACAAGCGGGCGATCGACTTCCCGAACCGCTGAGCGCCCAAGCGCGCGCGGCTAGCGCCGCTGCACGCGGATCACGTCGCAGAGCCCGGCGATCCGCGCGAGCACCGCGTCGAGCTCGCCGAGCTCGTGGACCCGAACCGCGATCGACATGTCCGCGGTCCGGTCGGCGGCATCGGTCGCGGTCGTCATGCGCTCGATGCTGAGGCGGGCGTCGGCGAGCACGCCGCTGACGTCGCGCACCAGACCGCGGCGGTCGAAGGCCAGCACCCGGAACTCGACCGGGTAGAGCTGCCCGCGGTCGGTGCCCCACGCCACCGGCAGCACGCGATCCGGCTGGCGGGCCCGCAGCCGTGTCAGATTGCCGCAACCGGCGCGGTGGATCGTCATGCCGCGGCCGAGCGTCACGTAGCCCTCGATCGGCTCCGGCGGCACCGGCCGGCAACAGCGCGCGTACTGCGACAGCAGATCGCCGACGCCCATCACCTGCACGCCCTCGGCGGACTCACGCTTCGGCGGCGCGCCACCCGTCACGCCCGGCGCGACCGCCGGGGCGGCGGCCCGCTCGCGCCGCGCCAGCGCCGCGCCGAGCTGCGCGGCCGACAGGTCGCCGGCGCCGAGCGCGACGTAGAGCCCGTCGGCGCCCGCAAAGTCGAGCTCCAGCGCGAGCTCGCCGATCGCGGGCGTCAGGCTGCCGGCGCGCCGCGCCAGCTCGCGCTCGAGGATGGCGCGGCCGGCCTTGAGGTGGTCGTCGTGGTCCACCTGGCGGAACCAGGCGCGGACCTTGGCGCGAGCCGACTTGCTGGCGAGGAAGCCGCGGCTCTCGACCAGCCAGTCGCGGCTCGGCTGCGGCTCCTTGGCGGTGTTGATCTCGACGCGCACGCCGCTCTCGAGCCGCTGGTCGAGCGGCACCATGCGCCCGTCGACGCGCGCGCCGCGACAACGATGGCCGATGCCGGTATGCACGTGGTAGGCGAAATCGAGCGGCGTGGCACCCGCCGGCAGCTCGACCACGTCGCCCTTCGGGCTGAAGACGTACAGGTGCTCGCGAAACAACGACGCACCGACGCGATCGAGCGGGTCGGCGTCGTGCGCGTCGCGCGGCGCGAGCAGCGCCCGCAGCTGCTCGACCTTGCGCTCGAGGCCGGCGTCGCGCACGCCACCTTCCTTGTACTGCCAGTGAGCGGCCACGCCGAGCTCGGCCTTGTCGTGCATCTCGCGCGTTCGGATCTGCACCTCGACCACCTTGCCGGCGGGTCCGACCACCGCCGTGTGGATCGAACGGTAGCCGTTGACCTTGGGGGTCGCGACGTAGTCGTCGAACTCGCCCGGCAGGTAGCGCCACAGGCCGTGGACGACGCCGAGCGCCGCATAGCACTCGGCGACGCTGTCGACCAGCACGCGCACGGCGCGCACGTCGTACAGCTGTTCGAAGGCGAGGCCCTTCTGCTGCATCTTCCGCCAGATGCTGAAGATGTGCTTCGGGCGGCCGTGAACCTCGGCGCGCACGCCGGCCCGCGCCAGCTCGCGCTCCAGCAGCCCCTTGAGCTCCTCGATGTGGCGCTCGCGGTCGGCGCGCTTCTCGGCGAGCGCGGTGGCGATGCGGCGGTACTCGTCCGGCTCGAGGTAGCGAAAGGCGTAGTCCTCGAGCTCCCACTTCAGGATCGAGAGGCCGAGGCGGTTGGCCAGCGGCGCGTACACCTCGCGGGTCTGCAGCGCGATGCGCTGCCGCTCGGCGCCGTCGGCCTGGCGCGCCGCGCGCAGCAGCCAGAGCTGCTCGGCAACCCGCGCCAGCACCAGGCGCGGATCGGACACGACGGCGAGCAGCATGCGCCGCAGCGCCTCGGCCTGCGCCGCCGGCAGCGGCGCGGCGCCCGTTGCCGCCTTGAGCGGCGCGGCGAGCTCCAGCCGGCCGAGCCGGCCGAGGGCGCGCGCAAAGCTGAGCACCGCCGCCGGCGCGACGCGTTCGGCGGCCTCCGCGGCGACGGCGCCGGCGGCGTGCAGCGACTGCAGCAACGTTCCCGCCACCGCGACCGGATCCGGATCGAAATGCGCGACGATGCGGGCGATCTCGGTCGCGCGCTCGAGCGCCGGCGCCGGGACGGACTCGAGCAGCTCGGCGAGTTCGGCGGCGGCGCCCCGGGCCGCCGCAAGGGCACCCTGGTCGTTGTCGAAAGTGGTTGTTTCCACGGTGGAAACGGCCGTCGCGAGCGTGTCAGGCGAGGTCGTTAACCGCTATCATACGCGTCCCATGAACCGCGACGTGCCGAAGCCCGATGCGACGATCCTCCGCCTGGCGCGCGTATAAGCCCGGCCGGCCGCGGGCGCTGGTCGCGGTCGCGGTGCGTCCGGCGGCAGAGGTCCGGCCGGTGCGCATCCTGGGCCTCGATCCCGGCTCTCGCGCCACCGGCTTCGGCGTCGTCGACGTCGGCGTGGACGGGCCGCGCTACGTCGCGAGCGGGGCGATCCGCGCCTCGGGCAACGACTTCCCGAAGCGGCTGCAGGAGATCTACGCCGGCGTCGCCGCGCTGGTCGCCGAGTACGCGCCGGGCGAGATCGCGATCGAGCGGGTGTTCGTCAACCGCAATCCCGACAGCGCCCTGAAGCTCGGCCAGGCCCGCGGCGCGGCGCTCTCAGCCACCTTCGGCTGCGCCGCGTCGATCCACGAGTACACGCCGCGCGCCGTCAAGCTCGGCGTGGTCGGCACCGGCGCCGCCGAAAAGGTGCAGGTGCAGAAGATGGTGACCGTGATCCTCGGCCTCGACGGGCGCCTCGGCAGCGACGCAGCCGACGCGCTCGCGATCGCGCTCTGCCATGCGCACGGCCGCGCGATCCGCCTCGCGCTCGCGGCGGCCGGCGGCGCGACGTGATCGGCTGGCTGCGCGGCCGGCTGGCCGCCAAGCATCCGCCGGCGCTGGTGGTCGACGTCAACGGCGTCGGCTACGAGTGCGAGGCGCCGATGTCCACCTTCTACGGCCTGCCGGAGACCGGTGCCGAGGTGACGCTGCGCACGCACCTCGTCGTGCGCGAGGACGCGCACATCCTCTACGCCTTCGGCACCGAGGCGGAGCGGCGCCTGTTCCGCAGCCTGCTGAAGGTGTCCGGCGTCGGACCCAAGATCGCGCTCGGCATCCTCTCGGGAATCGCGATCGACGACTTCCTGCTGGCGGTCGAGGCCCAGGACCCGGAGCCGCTGGTGCGCGTGCCCGGCGTCGGTCGCAAGACCGCCGAGCGCGTGCTCATCGACCTGCGCGACCGCGTCAAGGACCTCAACGCCGCCGCGGCGCAGCCGTCGACGCTGCTCGGCCGCGCCGGCAGCGCCCAGGCAGAGGCCTACGGCGCGCTGGTGGCGCTCGGCTACAAGCCGGTCGAGGTCACGCGGCTCCTGAAAAGCGTCGGCGAGCAGCCCGGCAGCGTCGAGGAACTGATCCGCCGGGCCCTCAAGGCCGCCGCCGGCTGAGCCGGCAGGAGCACGCAATGATCGAGCCTGACCGCATCGTCTCGACTCAGGGCAGCCGCGAGGACGAGTCGCTCGACCGCGCCGTGCGTCCGAGGCTGCTCGCCGACTACATCGGCCAGCCGGCGGTCAAGGACCAGATGGCGGTGTTCATCGAGGCGGCGCGGCGCCGCGGCGAGGCGCTGGATCACCTGCTGATCTTCGGGCCGCCCGGCCTCGGCAAGACCACGCTCGCGCACATCGTCGCCAACGAGCTCGGCGTCGGCCTCAAGCAGACCTCGGGACCGGTGCTCGAGCGACCGGGCGACCTCGCGGCGCTGCTCACCAACCTGCAGCCGCGCGACGTGCTGTTCGTCGACGAGATCCACCGGCTGTCGCCGATCGTCGAGGAGATCCTCTATCCGGCGATGGAGGACTTCCAGCTCGACCTCATGATCGGCGAGGGCCCCGCGGCGCGCTCGATCAAGATCGACCTGCCGCCATTCACGCTGGTCGGCGCGACCACCCGTGCGGGGCTGCTGACCTCGCCGCTTCGCGACCGCTTCGGCATCGTGCAGCGGCTCGAGTTCTACTCGGTCGACGACCTGACGCGAATCGTGGCGCGCTCCGGGCAGATCCTCGGCCTCGCGGTCGAGCCGTCCGGCGCGCGACGCATCGCCGAGCGATCGCGCGGCACGCCGCGGATCGCCAACCGGCTGCTGCGGCGCGTGCGCGACTACGCCGAGGTGCGCGCCGACGGTCGCATCACCGAAGCGGTCGCGCAGGGCGCCCTCGACCTGCTCGACGTCGACCACCTCGGCTTCGACGTCATGGACCGGCGGCTGCTGCTGACGATCATCGAGAAGTTTGCCGGCGGCCCGGTCGGCGTCGACAGCCTCGCGGCCGCGATCGGCGAGGAGCGCGGCACGATCGAGGACGTGCTCGAGCCGTTCCTGATCCAGCAGGGCTACCTGATGCGCACCGCGCGCGGCCGGATGGCGACCGTCTCGGCCTACACGCACTTCGGCCTGGCGCCGCCTGCGCCGGCCGCGGCCGGCGGCTCGCTCGGGCTGTTCAGGGAGGATTCATAAGAGTGCCCTTAGACTTCCACTGGCCGGTGCGCGTCTACTGGGAGGACACCGATGCGGGCGGCATCGTCTACCACGCCTCGTACCTGCGCTTCCTCGAGCGCGGCCGCAGCGAATGGCTCCGCGCCTGCCGCGTCGACCAGGCGGCACTCCGGCAGCGGGAACGACTGCAGTTCGCCGTGGTCGATATGCAGATCGAGTGGAAGCGGGCGGCGCGCTTCGACGACCAGCTGGTCGTCGTGACCGCGCTGACCGGCTCGGGCGGCGCCTCGTTCCAGTTCGCGCAGCGGATCGTGCGCGGCGTGGAACTGGTGGTCGCGGCGACCGTTCGCGCCGCGGCCCTCGATGCCGATACGCTCAAACCCCGGCGCCTGCCGCAGCACGTGACGCAACTCTTTCAATGAACCCTCTCAACTCGATCCCGATCGACCAGTCGTTCCTCAAGATGGTGCTCGACGCGAGCGCGGTCGTGCAGTTCGTGATGCTGATCCTGCTGTGCGCCTCGATCGTGTCGTGGGCGATCATCCTCAAGAAGCGCCGCGCGCTCGGCGCGACCCGTTCGGCGGCCGAGTCCTTCGAGACCTCGTTCTGGTCCGGCGGCGATCTCGGCGCGCTGTACCGGGCGATCGAGGGCAAGAAGGACAAGGCGTCGGGGATGGAGAGCATCTTCGAGTTCGGCTTTCGCGAGTTCACGCGGCTGCGCAAGCAGGCCGGCATCGACGCCGCGCAGCTGATGGAGGGTGCGCGCCGGGCGATGAAGGTGGCGCAGCTCAGGGAGATCGACCGCCTCGAGAGCAACCTAGAGATGCTGGCCACGATCGGCTCGATCAGTCCCTACGTCGGCTTGTTCGGCACCGTGTGGGGCATCATGCACGCCTTTCGCGGGCTCGCGAACGTGCAGCAGGCAACCCTGCAGATGGTCGCACCCGGCATCTCCGAGGCGCTGGTCGCGACCGCGATCGGTCTGTTCGCCGCGATCCCCGCGGTGGTGGCTTATAACCGCTTCTCCGACCAGGTCAACCGCCTGGAACTTCGCTTCGACACCTTCATGGAGGAATTCTCGACCATCCTGCAGCGCCACGCGACGGCGCCGAAGGCAGGCTGAGCGATGCCGGCTCCGGGCAAGCGCGGGCGGCGGCTGATCGGCGAGATCAACGTCGTGCCGTACATCGACGTGATGCTCGTGCTGCTGATCATCTTCATGGTGACCGCGCCGCTGCTGACCCAGGGCGTGCAGGTGAACCTGCCGAAGGCCGGCGCGACACCGCTGCCGGATCCGAAGCACGAGCCGATCGTCGTCAGCCTCGACCGTGCCGGCCGGATGTACGTCAATCTGGGCGACGAAAAGAGCCGCCCGGTTGACGAGGCGACGCTCGGTGAGCGGGTGCGCACGGTGCTGAGCCGCGACCGCGAAACGCCGGTGCTGCTCAAGGCCGACGAGGGCCTGGCCTACGGCCGCGTGATTCACGCCATGGTGCTGCTGCAGCAGGCCGGCGCCGCGCGCGTCGGCTTCGTCACCGATCCGCTCGCGCCGGTGCCGCGCGCTGCCGGGCGCTGAGCGCACGATGAACCCGTTCCTGCGCGAGCACGCCGCACCGCTGGTCGGCTCGACGCTGCTGCACGTGCTGCTAGCCGCCGCGGCGCTGGTCGCGACCTGGTATGCGGTGGCCCCCAAGATCACGCTGCCGGCCGCCATCGAGGCCTACATCGCCGCGCCGCCGGCCGCGCGCGCCCCGCCGGCGCCGGCGATCGCCGCGGCGGTGGCGCCGACCCCCGAGCCGACGCCGGAGCCGGAAGCTGCGGCGCCCAAGCCGCAGCCGGATCCGGCGGTCGCGGCGCGGGCCCAGGCACAGCAGGAGGCGGCGGTCGCCGCCAAACGCGACGAGGCGCTGCGCGTTGAGCACGACGCCGAACTGCGCGCCGCCGCGGCGCGCGACAAGGTCCGCGCCACGGACGCGCGCCGCAAAGCCGAGGCGGAGGCACACCGCCTCGCCGAGGCCGAGGCGGCGCGACGCCACGCGCAGCTGGAGGAGGCGAAGCGCGCTGCCGCCAGCGCGGCGGCGGCGAGCGCCGCCGAGAAGCGCAAGTCCGACGCCGACGCGCGACTGCGCGCGGCGCGTGAATCTGACCTTGCGCGCGAGCTGGCCGCCGAGGAGCAGCGGACCGGCGCGGTGAACGCCGGCCTCGAGGCACGCTACGCCGCCGAGATCCGTGCCCGGATCGAGCGCGCCTGGAATCGCCCGCCTACCGCACGGACGGGGCTCAACTGCCGGGTGTATGTCACGCAGGTGCCCGGTGGCACGGTCACCAACGTCAAGATCGGCGCGTGCAATGGCGATGCTGCCGTGCAACAGTCGATCACGCTGGCCGTCTACCGTGCCTCGCCGCTGCCGGCGCCGCCGGATCCGAGTCTCTTCGAACGCAACCTCCAGCTCGAGTTCGCACCCAATGACTGACCTTCGCCGCCTGCTGTCCGTCCTCGCGCTCGCCGCCGGCCTCGCGGCCGTGTCCGCCACAGCGCACGCACAGCTGACCGTGCAGATCACGCGCGGCGTGACCACGCCGATCCCGGTGGCCGTCGTGCCCTTCGGCGGCGCCGGACCGCAGCCGGTCGACGTGCCGCAGGTGATCGGCGCCGACCTCGAGCGCAGCGGCCGCTTCCAGGCGCTGCCGCGCGCCTCGATGCTGCAGAAGCCGACGCGCGCCGGCGACCTCGACCTCGCGCAATGGCGCCTGCTCAAGACCGACTTCGTCGTCATCGGCCGCGTGCTGGCGGAGGCCGACCACCTGGCGGTCGAGTTCGAGCTCTACAACGCGGTCACCGGCGAACGCCTGCTCGGCTACAGCCTGCCGGCGCAGGCGACGACGCTGCGCCTGGTCGCGCACCGCGCCGCCGACATGATCTACGAGAAGATCCTCGGCGTGCCGGGCGCGTTCGCGACGCGCATCGCCTACGTCTCGCTCGAGGGCAGCGGGGCAGGGCGCCACTGGCGGCTGATCGTCGCCGACGCCGACGGCGAGAACCCGAAGACGATCGTCGAGTCGCCGGAGCCGATCATGTCGCCGGCCTGGTCGCCGGACGGCAGCCGGCTCGCCTACGTGTCGTTCGAGGGACGGCTGTCGGCGGTCTACGTCCAGTCGCTTGCCGCCGGCACTCGCGAGCGGGTCTCGGCGCGGGCCGGCATCAACGGTGCCCCGGCCTGGTCGCCGGACGGCCGGCGGCTCGCGCTCGCGCTGTCGCAGCCGGACGGCAACGTCGACGTCTTCGTGCTCGAGCTCGCGAGCCACGCGCTGACCCGCATCACCGACGACCCGGCGATCGATACCGAGCCGTGCTGGGCGCCTGACGGCAAGAGCATCTATTTCACGTCCGACCGCGCCGGCCGGCCGCAGATCTATCGGATCACGATCGCGCCGGGCGAGCGCCCGAAGCGGGTCACCTTCGAGGGGGCCTACAATGCGCGCCCGCGGGTCTCGCCGGACGGCACGCAGCTCGCGATCGTGACCCTCGACCAGGGCGTGTACCGGATCGGCGCCGTCGACCTCGCCTCCGGGCGCTCGCGCGTGCTCTCGTCCGGGCGCCTCGACGAGGGCCCGTCCTTCGCACCGAATGGCCAGACCATCATCTTCGCCGCCCGCGAGGGCGGGCGCGGTGTGCTTGCGACGGTGGCCGTCGACGGCAGCGTCACCAGCCGCATCAGCTCGGCCACCGGCGACGTCCGGGAGCCGGCGTGGTCACCGCGGGAAAGCGCGCCGTGAAGCGGCGCCAGGACCGGTCGCTGTGGCAGAATAGGCCGCAGCGTGCCCGGCAAATAAGTCAAGTTATTTCAAACTGTTTCATGGAGTTGGCGAATGAATCGCATCTATAGTCTCACTCTTGCTCTGTGCCTTGCCCTCACCCTCGGCGCGTGCGCCGACAAGCCGGCCGCGCCGGCCGCCGCGACCAGCAGCGACAGCGTCGCGCCGAGCTCAGGGAGCACCGGCGCCGCCGGCGCCGTCGACAGCGGCCAGGGCCGCGCACTGCCGGGCCAGGGGGCGCAGGGCGCGGAAGCGGCGCTGCTCGCGAAGACCACGATCTACTTCGACTTCGACAGCTCCGAGGTGAAGGCCGAGTACGCGCCGGTCATCGCCGCGCACGGCAAGCGCCTGGCCGCGGAGCGTGGCCTCAGGATTCGCCTCGAGGGCAACACCGACGAGCGCGGCTCGGCCGAGTACAACGTCGCGCTCGGCGAGCGCCGCGCCCAGGCGGTCAAGCGGGCGCTGCTGCTGCAGGGCGCGACCGACGGCCAGCTGACGACCGTCAGCTACGGCGAGGAACGACCGGTCGCCGAGGGTCACGACGAGGCTGCCTGGGCGCAGAACCGCCGCGTCGAAATTGTCTACCCGAGCGGTCGCTGAGCATCGTGCGCCTCAGGTTGCTACTGCCGCTGCTCGCGCTGGCCGCGGGCGCCTGCTCGCTGACGCGGCCGGAGGAGCAGCCGGCCTACATCAAGGCGACGGCGGTCGAGAATCGCGTCGACCGGATCGAGCACCAGAATGCGGCGCTGCTCGACCTGCAACGGCAGGTGGAGTCGCTGCAGGCGGAGGTCCGACGGCTGCGCGGCGACCTCGAGGAAGCGCAGCACGAGGCGAAGTCGGCGAAGGAGCAGCAGCGCGACCTGTACGCCGATGCCGACCGCCGCCTGGTGGCGCTTGAGGCTCACCCGGCAACGGCGGCGGCCGCCGGCGGTGCCGCGGCCGCGGC
>JANYAE010000010.1 GCA_025355105.1 Pseudomonadota bacterium
AGCTTCAGCTTGTTGAGCTCGGCGGTCGCCTTGTCGCGCACCTCCTTCGGCATGCCGGCCTTCTTGATGCGCTTCTCGATCTCGCCGAGCTCGTTCGGCGCGTCCTCGAGGTCGCCGAGCTCGCGCTGGATCGCCTTCATCTGCTCGTTGAGGTAGTACTCGCGCTGGCTCTTCTCCATCTGCTGCTTGACGCGGCCGCGGATGCGCTTCTCGATCTGCAGCACCTCCATCTCGCCCTCGATCTGCGCGAGCACGAGCTCGAGCCGGCGGCGCACGTCCGCGATCTCGAGCACCTTCTGCTTCTCGGCGAGCTTCAGCGCCATGTGCGCGGCGACCGTGTCGGCCAGGCGACCGGCCTGCTCGATGCCGGCGAGGGAGGTCAGCACCTCCGGCGGCACCTTCTTGTTCATCTTCACGTACTGCTCGAACTGCGAGACCACCGAGCGCGTCAGCACGTCGATCTCGCGCTCGTCGTAGGTGTCGATGTCGGCCAGCGGCTGGATGAAGGCGGCGAAGAAGTCGGCGGTCACGAGCTGCTCGACCTTGGCGCGGCTCGCGCCCTCGACCAGCACCTTGACGGTGCCGTCGGGGAGCTTCAAGAGCTGCAGGATCGTCGCCACGGTGCCGACCCGGTACAGGTCGTCGGCCTTCGGGTCGTCGACGTCGGCGGCCTTCTGCGCGACCAGCAGGATCTGCTTGTCGGTGCGCATCGCCTGGTCCAGCGCGAGGATGCTCTTCTCGCGGCCGACGAACAGCGGGATCACCATGTGCGGGTAGACAACCACGTCGCGGAGCGGCAGCACCGGGACAGGCTGGATGGCTTCGGGCGCAGGGGTGGCGGCTTCAGTGCTCACGGCGGCGTGTCCTTCGGTTAGGGTCGTTCCCGGCGAGGGGATTCGCCTCGGGCAACGGACGCGGCTCAAGCATAACGTAATGGAGGCGACCGGCCCGTGAACAAGGGGGCGAGCGCTGCGATCGCCGGCTGCGGGCTTCCCCGAATCGGCACTCCGCAAAAGACCGAGCCCGGCGACCGAGGCCGGCGCCGGGCTCTGTCGGGCTCAGGCGCGGGCCTTCAGGTCGAGCCGGTGCGGCGCTCTTCGACCGGCGCGAGCTTGGGCTCCTCGGCCCGGTAGACGATGTAGGGGCGCGACTCGCCGCCGATGACCGCCTCGTCGATGACCACCTTGCCGACGTTCTTGAGGCCCGGCAGGTCGTACATGGTGTCGAGCAGCACGTTCTCGAGGATGGTCCTGAGTCCGCGCGCGCCGGTCTTGCGCTGCATGGCCTTCTTGGCCACGGCGCGAAGCGCGGGCTCCAGGAACTCGAGCTCGACGCCTTCCATGTCGAACAGCTTGCGATACTGCTTGGTGAGCGCGTTGCGGGGCTCCATCAGGATCGAGATCAGCGCGTCCTCGTCGAGCTCCTCGAGGGTCGCGACCACCGGCAGGCGGCCGACGAACTCGGGGATCAGGCCGTACTTGATCAGGTCCTCCGGCTCGACCTCGCGGTAGACGTCGTTGCCGTGCTTGCGCTCGCCGGGCGCGCGCACCTCGCTGGTGAAGCCGATGCCGGCCTTGGAGGTGCGCATCTGGATGATCTTCTCGAGGCCGGCGAAGGCGCCGCCGCAGACGAACAGGATGTTCGAGGTGTCGACCTGCAGGAATTCCTGCTGCGGGTGCTTGCGCCCGCCCTGCGGCGGCACCGAGGCGATCGTGCCCTCGATGAGCTTCAGCAGCGCCTGCTGCACGCCCTCGCCGGAGACGTCGCGGGTGATCGAGGGGTTGTCGCTCTTTCGCGAGATCTTGTCGATCTCGTCGATGTAGACGATGCCGGTCTGCGCCTTCTCGACGTCGTAGTCGCACTTCTGCAGCAGCTTCTGGATGATGTTCTCGACGTCCTCGCCGACGTAGCCGGCCTCGGTGAGGGTGGTCGCGTCCGCAATCGTGAACGGCACGTTGAGCAGCCGCGCCAGGGTCTCGGCGAGCAGGGTCTTGCCCGAGCCCGTCGGCCCGATCAGCAGGATGTTGCTCTTCGCGAGCTCGACGTCCTCGCGGCCCGGGTGCGCGCGGCGCTCGGCGGCCGGCTGGGTGCGGGTCTGCAGGCGCTTGTAGTGGTTGTAGACCGCGACCGCCAGCACGCGCTTGGCGCGCTCCTGGCCGATCACGTACTCGTCGAGGACCTTCTTGATCTCGTGCGGCTTCGGCAGCTTCTCGCGGGTGCGCTCGGCCTTCTCCTCGAGCTCCTCGCGGATGATGTCGTTGCAAAGCTCCACGCACTCGTCGCAGACGAATACCGAGGGACCGGCGATCAGCTTCCTGACCTCGTGCTGGCTCTTGCCGCAGAAGGAGCAGTACAGCAGCTTGCCGTCGTCGTGCTTGCCCCTGGATTCGTCGCTCATTCGGGTCCTCGGTCGCTTAAGGGGCGCCGGCCGTGCCGGATGCCACCTGACAGCGGGTATATAGCACGCGCGTCAGCGCCCTGCAAAAACCCAGGTCTCTCTAATAGCAAGGGAGACAGGCAAAGGTTAAGTGGCTGACCACCCTCAGGTTTTGGCAGGCTCTGCCTTAGGATCTGTCGGCAGCTCGCCGCGTTTCTCAAGGATCTGGTCGACAATTCCGTAGGCCTTTGCGGCATCCGCGCTCATGAAATTGTCGCGATCGGTGTCCAGCTTGATCTTGTCGATCGGGTGGCCGGTGTGGTTCGACAGGATCCGGTTCAGGCGCTCGCGAGTCTCCAGGATCTCGCGGGTGTGGATCTCGATGTCGGTGGCCTGGCCCTGAAAGCCGCCGAGCGGCTGGTGGATCATGACCCGCGAGTGCGGCAGGCAGTAGCGCTTGCCCTTGGCGCCGCCGGCGAGCAGCACCGCGCCCATGCTGGCCGCCTGGCCGATGCAGATGGTGGTCACGTCGGGCTTGATGAACTGCATGGTGTCGTAGATCGCGAGCCCCGAGCTCACGATGCCGCCCGGCGAGTTGATGTAGATCGCGACATCCTTCTCCGGGTTCTCCGACTCGAGGAACAGGAGCTGCGCGACCACCAGGTTCGCCATGTGGTCCTCGATCGGACCGACGATGAAGATCAGCCGCTCCTTGAGCAGGCGCGAGTAGATGTCGTAGGCGCGCTCGCCGCGGGCCGTCTGTTCGACGACCATCGGCACGAGCTGCATGGCGGTATCCGTCATCAAGTGCTCCTAGGCGGCTCAGGCGCCGAAGTTCATCAAATCCTTGAAGGTCGTCGGCGCGTCCACCATCTTGACCTTGCCGAGCAGCCAGTCAACCGCCTGGTCCTCGAGGACGGCGCTCTCGATCTGGGTGCGCAGCTTGTCGTTGCCGCGGATCTGGCGCGCCGCATCCTCGGGGTCCGAGTAGCCGACCGCCGCTGCCTCGATGCGCTGCTCGAGCCGGAACTGGTCCGTCTGGATGCCCTCGCGGCGCAGGATCTCGGCGATCAGCAGCCCGATGGCGACGCGGCGCTTGGCCGCCGCCTCGAAGGGCTCACGCGGCGGGGCCTGCTTCAGATCCTGCGGGTTGGCGCCGATGCGCCGCAGCCAATCGACCTGCAGCGCGCGCACCTGGTTGTCGACCGAGGACTTCGGCAGCTCCACCGGGTTCGCGGCCAGCAGCTGGTCGAGGAGCTGCGTCTTGACGCGCCCGCGCACGCTCTCGGCCAGCTCGCGGCGCATATTGTCCTCGACCTCGCGGCGAAGCTGCTCGACGCCACCCTCGGTGACGCCGAAGGCGCGGCAGAACTCGTCATCGAGCGGCGGCAGCTCCACCTGCTCGTGCTGGGCGACGCTGACCGTGAACTCGGCGGTCTTGCCGGCAAGCTCGGCCTTGCCGTACTCGGCCGGGAAGCTGACCGGATAGGTCTTGGTCTCGCCGGCGCTGAGGCCCTTCAAGCCGGCCTCGAAGTCCTTGAGCATCTGCCCGGCGCCGAGCACCACCGCGATCGCCTCGCCCTTGCCGCCCTCGAAGGGCGTGCCGTCGACGCGGCCCTCGAAGTTGACCGTCAGCCGGTCGCCTTCCTCGGCCGGGCGCGTCGCGGCGATGAAGTTCGGGCGCTGCTTCCTCAGCGTCTCGATCATCGCGTCGACGTCGGCGCTCGCGACCTCGGCGCTCGGGCGGCTGATCTCGATCGTCTCGAGCGCGCGGATCTCGACCTGCGGGTAGACCTCGAAGATCGCCGCATAGCGCAGGCCCTCGCCGCTGACCGCAGGCAGCGGCTCGATGCGCGGTCCGCCGACGGGCTCGAGGCGATGCTCGTTGAGCGCGCTGCCGAGGCTCTGGCGGACGATCTCCGACATGACCTCATCGCGCAGCTGCGCGCCGAACTGGCGCTTGACCACCGCGAGCGGCGCCTTGCCCGGCCGAAAGCCCTTCAGGCGCGCGGTGCGGCTGAAGACCTTCAGGCGCGCGTCGAAGGCCTGCTCGACCTCCGCGTCCGGCACCGACACCTCGAGACGGCGCTCGAGCGCCCCGATCGACTCTAGCGAAACCCTCATCACTCACTGTCCTCTGGTGCGAAAGGAGGGACTCGAACCCTCACGGGTTGCCCCACTGGAACCTAAATCCAGCGCGTCTACCAGTTCCGCCACTTTCGCGAAAACACACGCGCGGCGCCCTTTGGCGCCGCTGGATTCAAGCCGCCTAGTATACCGGTCGTCCCCCTCGCTCCGAAAGCGCAGCCGGCGCTCGGCCTCAATGCCGAATCGCCAGCAGTGCCCGCGCCTTGGCGCGCTCAGGCTCGAGCACCGCCTTCGGCAGCGGCGTCAGGCCCTTGTCGGCCAGGTAGCCCTCGGCGCCGGCCGCCTTGTCGCTGACGAACTCCTGCACGAACTCGGCAAGCCCGGGGACCGCGGCGATGTGCGCCGTCTTGACATAGATGAAGAGCGGCCGCGACACCGGGTACTTGGCCGCCGAGATCGACTCGAGCGACGGCGCCACCCCGTCCACCTTGGCCGCCTGGATCCGGTCGCGGTTCTGGTCGAGGTAGCCGAAGGTAAAGATGCCGACCGCGCCTGGGTCGTTGACCAGCTTGCCCATCAGCACCGCGTAGTCGCCAGAGACGTCCGTCCAGGCGCCGTCCTCGCGCACCGGCTGGCAGTTGCGCTTGCGGGCATCCTCGGCCAAGGCCTTGATCTCCGGGAAGTTCTCGCAGGCCGGCTGCAGAATGAGCTCGACGAAGGCGTCGCGGGTGCCGTGGTTCGGCGCCGGCCCGAAGACCGCGATCGGCCGGTCAGGGAGCTTCGGGTCCACGTCCTTCCAGCGCCGGTAGGGGTTCGCCACCCACTGGCCGCCGACCGGTACGGTCTTCGCGACCGCCCGAAACAGCTGCTCGCGCGTCACGTCGAAGGGCGCCGCCTTGCGGCTGCTGGCGAGCACGATGCCGTCGGCGCCGATCTTGAGCCCGACCACGGCGCTGACGCCGTTCTTGGCGCAGCTCGCGGTCTCGCCGGCGGTGATCGGCCGCGAGGCGGTGTTGACGTCCGGCGTCTCGATGCCCACCCCGGCGCAGAACAACTTGAAGCCTCCGCCCGTGCCGGTGGACTCGACCACCGGCGTCTTCCAGCGCCCGCCGCGGCCGAGGCTCTCGGCGACCGCGGTCGCGAACGGGTAGACGGTCGAGGAGCCGACCACGGTGACGTGATCGCGCGTCTCGACGCCGGCAGCGGCCGGCGCCGCCAGCAGCAGGGTGAGCGGCAGGAGCAGGCGAAGCGACGGGCGCGGCATGCGAAGGAACCTCGCGACCTCGGCGCACCGCTCAGGGCACGTGCCGGGCGCATTGCTGATCGAAAGACGGCAGGCGCGGCCTTATTATCACCCATGGCGGCAGGTCCGCGGCGCACGACCGCGCCGCTCGCTGCCGCCCACTAGCCCCGAGGAGCATCGCGACATGGCCGAGATCGAGATCCACCACGAGCACGGGCACGAGGATGACCCGAGCACCAAGCGCGTCGGGCTGATGGTCGGCATCATCGGCGTCGTGCTCGCCGTCGTCACGATCGCGGCGCACCGCGAGCACACGGCGGCGGTCATCAATCGCACTGCGGAGAACGACCAGTGGGCCTACTACCAGGCCAAGAAGATCCGCGAGCACACGAGCGAGGTCGGCCACGAGCTCGCGCTCGCGCTCGGCGCCGACCCGGCCCGCGTCACGCCGGCCGCGGAGAAGCTCGCCGCGATGGCGGCCAAGTACAGGGCCGATGCCGAGGAGATCCAGCACAAGGCGCGCGAGGAGCACGAGGCCACCGAGCGCGCCGAGCACCGCGCGCTGCGCTTTGACCTCGGCGAGGGCTTCCTCGAGCTCGGGCTGGTGCTGTCCTCGCTCTTCTTCCTCGGCCGGCAGCGCGTGTTCCCGCTGATCGGCGGCAGTTCCGCGCTGATCGGGCTCGCGATCGCGCTCTCCGCACTCGTGCTCTGAGCCGGGCGGCGCCTGCCGGGCGCCCTGCGGCAGGCCTGCCGGAGGGCCGCTTGCGGCGCAAACTGTGAGCCGCGTCGCAGTCACGAGCGGCGCCCGCGCCGTGCAAGTCAGGCGTCAGCAACGCGGCGTATGGTTCGCCTCGAGCCTCAGATGAAGTGCCGGCCGCTCCGGCGCACTGAGGTCAGCGAACCATGCGCCTGATGCCCGGATCCCTGACTGCGATCGCCGCCGAGCGGCTGCCGGCCGACGGCCGTCGCGCGTCGCGGGCGCGTGGGCGCGGCTTCACGCTGCTCGAGCTCATGATGACGCTGACGGTGGTCGGCATCCTGGTCGGCATCGGCGTGCCGAGCATGCGCACGATGGTGCTCAACAACCGCCTGACCTCGCTCGGCAACGACATGCTGGCCTCGCTGCAGCACGCGCGCACCGAGGCGATCAAGCGCCAGAGCAACGTGGTGCTGTGCGCGGTGGCCGACTCGACGGTCGCAAACCCGATCTGCACCAACGGCGCCGCCACCGGCTGGATCGTGTTCCAGGACACCAACGGCAACTGGCAGGCCGATGCCAACGAACCGATCATCGAGCGCCACCCGGCGATCGACCCGCTCATCATGGTGCGCGCCGACGGCCAGGCGGTGGTCGCCTTCGCCTCGACCGGCTTCGCGCTGCCGGCAGGACTTCAGGTACCGATGCGCAACATCGTGCTCTGCGACTCGCGCGGCGTGATCGCGAGCGGCTCGACCTCGAGCGCGCGCGCGGTGCTGATCTCGGCGACCGGGCGCGCCCGCGTCGCCGCGCTGCAGGCCGACGTGCTGCTCGCGCTCGCCGCCACCGGAGGGACTTGTCCGTGAACCTGGATCCGCAACGGCGGCCGGCAACGAGCCGCGGTTTCACGCTGATCGAGCTGCTGGTGGCGCTGGTCGTGCTGTCGGTCGGCATGCTCGGCATCGCCAAGCTCTTCGTCGTCACCTTGCAGGGCAACGCGAGCGCGACCTCGCGCCTCTATGCGGTCAACCTGGCCACCGACCTGGCCGACCGCATCCGCGCCAACCGCACCGCCGGCAACGCCTATGCCGGTGCCGGCGCCAACAACAATTGCGTCGGCGGCGTGGTCGGCGCGGTCACCTGCACGCCGGTGCAGATGGCCGCCAACGACCTGCTGCTGTGGCAGCAGCAGGTCGCGACCACCTGGCCCGGCGGCAACGCGCTCGCGACGGTGGCCTTCGCGGCGGGCCTGCCGAACACGCCGAACACCTACACGATCACCATCAACTGGCAGGAGACGGGCACCGGGCAGCAGCTCAGCTACGTCCTGAACGTGCAGATATGAAGCACGACGACTGCATCACGCGCCGCCGCCGCGCCCTCGGCTTCAGCCTCGTCGAGGTCATGGTGTCGGTGACGCTCTCCGGGCTGCTGATCGCCGGCGCGGTCGAGGTCTTCTCGCAGAGCAGCAAGACCTACAACGTCCACGAGACGGCCTCACGGCTCGAGGAGAACGCGCGCTACGTATTCTCGGTGCTCGAGCCGGACGTGCGCATGGCGAGCTACTGGGGCCTCATGAAGGGCTCGGCCGGCATCGTCGGCGCCTCGGCGCAGACCGCGGTGGCCGCCGGCGCGCTGGCCGGCGCCGCGGCGACGCTGTGCGGCAACAACTTCGGCGTTGACCTCAATATGACGCTGGAGGCCTCCAACGATGCCTATGCGCTGGCCTGCCCTGCCTGGCACGCCCGGCCGATGCCGGCCGCCGACACGCTGACGGTGCGCCGCGCCTCCTTCCAGCCGACCACGATCGCGGCCGCCACCGCCGGGCCGCTGCGCATCTGCTCGACGCGCCTGTCGGCGACGCTGGTCAACGTCGCCAACGTCGCCACCATCTGCCCGGCGACGCCGGTCGGCGCCGTCAACGACCTGATCGTGCACGCCTACTACGTCGACCAGGACTCGTCGGCGACCGCCAACCTGCCGACGCTGTGGCGCAAGTCGCTCAGCATCGCGCCGACCTTCGTCGACGAGGAGATCCTGCCGGGCGTCGAGGACCTGCAGGTGCAGTTCGGCATCGACCCGACCGGCAACACCGGCAGCGCGACGCAGTACGTCGATTCGCTGGCCGCCGCGGCGCTGCCGGCCGCGGCGCAGATCGTCGCGGTGCGCATCTGGGTGCTGCTGCGCGCCGAGACCGCCGAGCAGGGTTTCGTCGACAACCGCGTCTACGTCTACGCCAACCGCGCGGTCGCCAACGGCACCGTCACCTCGCTGACCGCCGCCGGCAACGCCCGCAAGGCCTACGCGCCGCGCGACGGCTTCCGCCGGCTGCTGGTGTCGCGCACCGTCATGATCCGAAATTCACTGGGCACGTGAGCGCCATGCTGACCACCAACCATCCTTTGAGGCGCGCCCGCAGCCAGGGCGCGGCGCTGCCGATCGCGCTGATCCTGCTCGCGATCCTGACCATGCTGGCTGTGGCCGGCATGCGCTCGGCCGGCATGGGCTTCATCATGGCCGGCAACGAGCAGTACCGCGAGCGCGCCTTCGTCGCCTCCGAGGTCGGCATCGAGCAGGGCATGGCCTTCGGCACCTTCAACCCGAGCACGCCGACCGTGACGGTCGCGGGCGCGGTGCCGAACGCGCCGACCGACAACTACACCGCCAACCTGCTGCGGCAGCTGAACGGCGTACCGCAGGGCGCGCTCTGGGGCAGCAGCTGGAACAGCTTCTCGACCTTCCACTTCCAGCTGGCCAGCACCGGCACCTCGGTGCGCAACGCGACCGCGCTGCACAACCAGGGCGTCGCGGTGATCGCGCCGTATTCGTCGACCTTCAACGGGCCCGGCGGCCTGTGACCGAAATGGGAGCTCCTGCATGAACGCCTTCACCCGCTCTGTGATCCTGGTGCTGCTCGGCGCTGCGCTCGCGCCGCTCGCGCTGGCCGACGCCGGCCCGCAGGGACCGCACTACCCGGACGTGGTCTCGCTCGAGCGCGGCATCGAGGCCTCCACCGACACCGTGCTGCTGCCGACCTCGGTGCCGGGCAGCCTGACGGTCAACCGCTGCCCGGGCTGTCGCAGCCAGGCGCTCGCGGTGACCACCGACACCGTCTTCCTGGTCGGCACGGCGAAGCTGCCGCTCAGTGACTTTCGCGCGCGCGTCGCCGGCGCGCCCTCGACCTTCATGATGGTCTATGCGTCCGTCAAGGACTCGGTCGCGCTGCGGGTCGTGCTGTTCGCCGCACCGCCCGCGCCGTCGAAGACCCGCTGAACCTGATCTCAAGGACAACGCCATGTCACTTCGCAACACGCTGATCCGAGTCGCCATCGCGAGTGCCTCGCTGCTAGTCGCCGCCGCCGGCGCTCGCGCCGACGACACCGAGATCTTCACCGGCGCGACCGGCGGTGGCATCTCGCCCAACATCATGTTCATCATCGACACCTCCGGCAGCATGGGCACGACGGTGACGACGCACGTCAACTACGACCCGACCGTGACCTACGCCGGCGGCAGCTCCACCTGCGACCCCAACAGCTTCTACTTCGTCGCCGGCGCCGGCTCACCGCCTGCCTGCAACTCGAAGAACCTGCTGGCGCTCAGCTACCTGCAGTGCCGGGCCGGCGCCAACGCGCTCGGCAACTCGCCGAGCTCGCCGGGCTTCTACACCGACAACTTCGTGCAGTGGAAGCGCAGCGGCAAGACCGTGTTCAGCTACGCCTGGAACGCGACGCTGTCGCCCGCGGTCGCGACCAACACCGACGTCGCCTGCCAGGGCGACGACCCCGGCAGCCCGTCGTGGCCGAGCACCTACAACGGCCCGTCGAACTCCGGCGGCAACGAGTGGACCAACACCAAGTCGCTGGTCTACTGGGACAACGGCTCGCCGACGCTCAAGAACTACACGATCTACAGCGGCAACTACCTCAACTGGTACAACTACGACCAGACGATGAGCATCGGCACGCGCATCTCGGTGGTGCAGCAGGCGGCGAGCAACCTGATCAACTCGATGTCGAACGTCAACATCGGCCTGATGCGCTACAGCGACAACCAGGGCCACACCTCGCCCTGCAACCCGCCCGCGCCGGGCTACGCCGGCTCGGGCGACTGCGACGCGCAGGGCGGCATGATTATCAAGCCGATGCTGCCGATCGGCACCGGCACCAACCGCGCCGACCTCGTCACCGCGCTCAACAGCTATTCGGCCGGCGGCTGGACGCCGCTGTCGGAGACAATGTTCGAGGCCTACCAGTACTTCAGCGGCGGCAGCGTCGTGTTCGGCGACAACTCCTACGTCGGCGGGCGGCTGACGCCAAGCGTCGCCGCCTCGCGCACCGGCAACTCGCTGTCCTCGAAGACCTACCTCTCGCCGCAGCAGTACTCGTGCCAGAAGAACTTCGTCGTCTTCCTGACCGACGGCCTGCCGACCCAGGACAACCAGGCCGATGCCGCGATCCAGGCGCTGCCGAACGAGGGGACGCTCGGCGGGCCCTGCGACGACACGACCCAGCCGCCGTACAGCAACCTGGTTGGCGGCTGGGGCCCGTCAATCAACGCCGGCAAGTGCCTCTCGGCGCTGACCAAGTACATGTTCAACACCGACATCAACGCGACGATGCCGGGCCAGCAGAACATCCAGACCTACTTCATCGGCTTCGGCAACGACCCGGGCCTCGCGCAGGCCTTCGGCTACCTGCAGGCCGCGGCCACCAAGGGCGGCGGCCAGGCCTACAGCGCCGGCGACCTCAACACGCTGCAGACCGCGCTCACCAGCATCGTCAGCAACATCCTGCAGGTGTCGACCACGTTCACGGCGCCGACCGTCGCGGTCAACGCCTTCAACCGCACCCAGACCTTGAACGACCTCTACGTGTCGGTGTTCCAGCCGAGCTCGAACTACCACTGGCCGGGCAACGTCAAGCACTACCTGGTGCAGAACGGCGTGATCGTCGACCAGAACGGCCTGCCGGCCGTCGATCCGGCCACCGGCTTCTTCAAGTCGAGCGCGCAGAGCATCTGGTCGGCGACCCCGGACGGCGCCTCGATCCCGGCCGGCGGCGCGGCCAACCAGATCCCGAACTGGGATCCGGCGGCGACGCCGACGCGCAACCTCTACACCTTCATCGGCACGAACCCCGGCACCGCGGTGGACCTCTCCGCGAGCGCGAACTACGCGGTCAACGTCAGTAACCCGATGCTGACGCTCGCGGCGCTCAACGTCACGACGGTCGCGGCCCACGACAACGTCATCAACTTCGCGCGCGGCGAGGACCTCAAGGACTTCAACGGCAACGGCGTCACCAACGAGCCGCGCCACCAGATGGGTGACCCGCTGCACGCGCAGCCGGCGGTGGTGATCTACGGCGGCACGGTCGGCAGTCCGGACGTCACCGACGCGGTGATCTACGCGCCGACCAACGACGGCTTCCTGCACGCCTTCCGCGCGACCGACGGCGTCGAGCTGTGGGCCTTCATCCCGCAGGACGTGCTGCCGTTCATCAAGAGCACGTATACCAACAACCCGGCGGCGACCAAGAACTACCTGCTCGACGGCTCGGTGCGCGCGCTCAAGTACGACATCAACGGCGACGGCATCATCGACGCCTCGGCCGGCGATCGCGTGATCCTGTACTTCGGCCAGGGCCGCGGCGGCAGCAACTACTACGCGATCGACGTCACCGACCGCAACCACCCGCTGTTCATGTGGCAGGTCGGCCCGACGCAGCTGCCGGGCATCGGCCAGGCCTGGTCGACGCCGGCGCTGGCGCGCGTCAACGTCGCCGGCGGCGGGCAGACGAGCGCGCAGAAGATCGTGCTGATTATCGGCGGCGGCTACGACACCGCCGAGGAGAACCCGACCTACACGCCGCAGGACTCGGTCGGCATGGGCATCTACATGCTCGACGCGGTCACCGGCAACGTGCTGTGGCGCGCCGGCTTCACCGGCAGCGGCGCCGACCTGCCGCTGGCGCGCATGGACCACGCGATCGCGAGCGACATCGCCGTGCTCGACACCAACGGCGACGGCTTCGCCGACCGCATGTACGTCGGCGACCTCGCCGGCCAGCTGTGGCGCTTCGACATCACCAACGGCAATGCCCGCGCCAGCCTCGTGGCCGGCGGCGTGATCGCCTCGCTCGGCACGCACGACGACGCCTCGCCGGTGCTCGCCAACACGCGCCGCTTCTACAACGTGCCGGACGTCGCCGTGGTCGAGAAGAAGGGCACGCCGAGCTTCATGAACATCGCCATCGGCTCCGGCTACCGCGGCCACCCGCTCAACCTCGCGATGCAGGACCGGATGTACGCGGTGCGCGACTACAACCCGTTCACCGCGCTGCCGCAGACCACCTACGCGACGCAAGGCGTGATCCATGACGACGGCCTCATCGACATCACCGCGCTCGTGGCGCCGGTCATGCCGCCGCTGGCGAACGGCTGGAAGCTGCTGCTCGACCAGCCGGGCGGCTGGGTCGGCGAGAAGGTGCTGACCTCGGCCTCGACCTTCAACGACCAGATCCTGTTCACGACCTACACGCCAGGCGCCGCCGGCACCTCGATCTCCTGCGTGCCGTCGATCGGCACCAACAAGTTCTACGCGATCAGCGTCTTCGACGGCAGCCCGGTGGCGAACCTCAACAACCACAACAACCAGGCGATCGACGACCGCTCGACGCAGCTCGCGCAGTCCGGCATCGCGCCCTCGCTCGCCTTCCTGTTCCCGGCACCGACCACGACGCTCGGCGTCAACGGCCAGCAGGTCAACAGCACGCAGAGCCCGGTGGTCTGCATGTCCGGCGTCGAGGTGCTCGGCAGCTGCCGCAACTTCCAGAGCCGGATCAAGACCTACTGGAACGAGGCTGACGCACCATGAAGTACTCGCGCGGCGTGAGCTTGATCGAGCTGATGACGGTGGTCGGCATCGTCGCAGTGCTCGGCGTGCTGGCGATGGGCAGCTACCGCAACTACGGCCTGCGCACCAACCGCACCGAGGGCCAGACGGCGCTGCTGCGGATCCAGGTCGGTGAGGAGAAGTTCTTCCTGCAGAACAACAGCTACACCGTCGACATCCTGGATCCGTCGCCGGCCGGGCTCGGCGTCGGCAACGCCTCGACCAACGGCTACTACACGCTCACCGTCGTGCCGGGGCTCACCGGCACGATCGCGACCTCGTTCGTCGCGACCGCGACCGCGGCCGGCAACCAGGCCACCGACCAGGCGGCCTGCCGGGTGTTTACGATCGACGACCAGGGTCAGCGTACCCCGCCTGACGCCAGCGGCTGCTGGAAGTAGTCCTGCCGGCGCGCGGCCGGCGGCCGCGCGCCTGTCGCCAGTCCGAGACAGTCCTGACCCGCGCCAGCGCCGGTCAACCCTGATACATCTGCATCGTTACAGCGGGATGGCCGGCACGGCTACGGCCGGCGGCCGCCGATCGCCAAAGCGTGATGACGGCCGTGGCGCGCGGCACTGTCTGCCGCAGACTGGCAGCTGACTTTCTTGGAGCCTCTCATGTCACATTCTGCCCGCCCCATGACCCAGCCGACCAAAGCCGCCGGTCCTGCCTGGCGCCCCGAAAGCTGCCGCCCGCGCACGCTGCTGCTCGCGCTCGCGCTGCCGGCGCTGGTCGCCGGCTGCAACCACGACTACGGCCACAGCACCTACAGCTACCAGCCGGTGGAGGTCTCCTACGCGGTCGCGAGCGCCGACTTCAACAACGACGGCTTCGCCGACGTCGTCCAGCTGAGCACCGTGCAGCCGATCATGGCGGCCAACAGCTCGAACCTGAAGAGCTACCTGTCAAGCGGCGCGACCAGCTTCGCGGCGCCGACGCTGACGCTCGCCGGCACTGACCCGCTGTTCGTAGTCGCGAGCGACGTCAATGGCGACGGCCTACCTGACCTCGTCACCGCCAGCTACGACGACGGCACGATCTCGGTGTTCCTCAACAATGCCGCCGGCCCCGGTACCTTCAACCTGCCGCTGGTGCTGCCGAGTGCCGGCGCCTCGCAGCTCGCGGTCGGCGACCTCACCGGCGACGGACTCAAGGACATCGTCGCGGCCGACTTCGCCGTCTCGCTGTTCGTGCAGACGGCACCGGGCAGCTTCGCCGCGGCCGTGCCACTGTACGCCGGCGGCGCAAACTGGGTCGCGATCGGCGACTTGAACGGCGACGGCGCCGCGGATGTGGCGCTGACCGACGCGGTCGGCGTCAAGCTGCTGATGCACACGGGCCTCGCGTCCGCGACCACCTTTGCGGCGCCGGTCAGCGTCTTCACGCAGACGCCGAACGCCAACATCAGCGGCGGCAACCTGATCGCGATCGCCGACGTCGACGGCGACGGCCTCAACGACCTCGTGATCACCGACCCAGGTCCGACCGGCGGCCTGTCGGCGACCGTCAACGTGCTCCGGCAGGACCCGGCCAATCACGGCAGCTTCCTCGCCGCCGTCGCCTACCCGATCGCGACCCAGGACCGGCCGCAGTCGATTTTCCTGCGTGACCTCACGGGCTCAGGGCAGCTCGACATCGTGATCGGCGAGGAGAGCTCGGTGACGGTGCTGTTGCATGACCCCGCGCACGTCGGCCAGTACCTGGCCGCGACTGTCTACCCGGCGCCTGAGGCCGGCGGCATCGCGATCGCCGACGTCAACGGTGACGGCAAGCTCGACATCGTGGTCGCGAACGGCCTGACCCAGCCGGTCGTGAACGGCGTCATCACCACACACCCCGGCGTGCTGCTGCAGAGCGCGACGACCCCCGGCAGCTTCGCGGCGCTCGCCGACTTCCCCTGACGGCAGGCGTTGCGCGCGCCACCGCCGACACAGGGCCGCGGCCCAGGCGCCGCGGCCGGTCCCGGCGACGGCGGCGGTCTAGGGCGCGGCGCCCGGCGCCGGATGCGCGGCATCGTAGGCCGCAATGTCCGCCGTCGTCAGGTTCTCGGCCTTCCACTGCATCGCGCGGTGGATGCGGTTCCAGCCGCTCGGGTGGTCGAAGAACAGGTATTCCTCGATCGGCCCCGGGCGCATCTTGCGGTACTCGGCGAGATGCAGCGCCGCCTGCGCGAAGCCGTCGGGCTGGCGACGCGTTGAGCCCGAAGGCATCGGCCTCCGCCTCCATGCTGCGGGTGATGGTGTTGAGCACCGGTGTCAGCACGAAGAGATAGAGGCCGAAGAGCGCGAGCAGCAGCGGCATGCCGGCGAGGTCGCTGACGTCGCGGATGCGCCAGCCGCGGCCGATGCCGGCGACCACCCGGCCGAAGCCGAAGTAGAGGAACGCGAAGCCGAGCACGACCACGAGGCCGACGAACACCACGCCCTTGTAGACGTGGTTGAGGACGTAGTGGCCCATCTCGTGGCCGAGCACTGCCTTGATCTCCTCCGGCGAGCCGCGCGTCATCAGGTTGTCGTTCATGCTGATCTGCGCGGTGCCGAAAATGCCGCTGACGTGCGCGCTCATGCGCTTGGTTTGCTTCGAGGCGTCGAACTCGTAGACCTGCGTCACCGGAATGCTGTTGGCCCGCGCGAGCGACAGGATCTCGGCTTTGAGCGGGCTCTCCGGCAGCGGGTAAAACTTGTTGAACACCGGCTCAAGGTAGGTCGGGCCGATGACGATCTGCACGATCACGAGCAAGAGCGCGACCATCGCGCCCCACAGCCACCAGCTGCGCGCCGCGCGGCGGATGACGGCGTAGATCGCCATCGCCGCGAGGCTGCCGAACAGCAGGCCGAGCGCGAGGCCCTTGGCCTCGTCGCCGAACCAGGCGGCGAGGTCCTGGTTCGACATGCCGTACTGGTGCTCGCGAAAGTAGCCCTGGTAGGCGTCGAAGGGCAGCGTCAGCAGCGAGGTCAGCGCGATGTAGAGCAGCGCGTAGAGCGCGCTCTGCAGCAGCTTGAAGCGCGTCAGCCGCTCGGCGAGGTCGCGCATCCGCACCGAGAGGCGCGTGCCGAGCAGCAACCAGGCCACGCCGAGCGAGATGAGCATGCCCCACAGCGTCAGCCAGTAGCCACCCTCGAAGTAGGCATTCGAGCGCGCACGGGCCTCGCTAGACAGCGTCGCGAGATAGCGCTCGGTGGCGACCTCGGCGTCGAAAGGAACGGCGCTCGCCGGCGCGACGGCCGCCACGGCGGCGCTGGCCGCGTCCGCTTCGCCTGCCTGCGCGGCGGGACCCGCTGAGAGCGTCAGGATCAGGACGGCGAGCAGCAGGCTGAGGGTACGGCTCATGAATCCTCGCAGGTCTTGGGTGCCAGGTAACGGCCCGTTCGGCGACGGGACGCGCGAGGATAAACCGCTGACTCCGGCCGGGCCAGCGGCGGCGCGGCGGCGTACCCTCTGCGGGATGCCGGCAACCACCGGCGCCCCGGACCGGCCGGTGATCGTGCGGCAGTGCGGCGAAATGCCGCAAACCGCTTGCTGCTGCGCTCGCCGCGCGCATCCGCTCAGGCCGTTGAGGATGACTCCGCCGCCAGCGTGCGCCGCAACATCGATCGAGCGGCGGACGCGGCGCTGATGCGGCACTGATGCGGCGCGCGTCGTCATCGCGGTCCCGATGTGCCCGGCCTCAAGGCAGCCTATATTCCGGGCGGTGGTCGCGGTCGCGGCCGGTGCGGATCGCGCCGCGGGCGGCGCGATCCGTTCGGCAGCGTCCGCCGTGAACCGCACCGCCCTGCCGTGGCACTCACCTGGGTTGATCCGGCCCGCAACTCTTGCTGTCGCGCCCGTGATTCCACCGCGACCGAGCCTTTCCGGGTCGGGCCAGAATGGCCCGGCCGCGCAACGATGTTCACCACAAGGAGGAGATCACGTGACCACGACCCTTGCTCGCGCCGTCCTGATCGGCGCACTCTGCCTGCCCCTGCTGAGTTCGGCCGAGAACGCGGCCGGCGCGCCGACGAGGCACAACGAAGCCACCGTGCTCCAGCTGCAGGCGGCGATGGCCTCCGGCCAGCTCACCTCCGAGCAGCTGACGCGCGAGTACCTCGAAAGGATCATCGCCCTCGACCAGCGCGGGCCCGGCGTCAACGCCGTGATCGAGCTCAACCCGGATGCGCTCGCGATGGCGCGCAAGGCCGACGCGAAGCGGCGCCAAGGCCAGCTGCTCGGGCCGCTTCACGGCATCCCGGTGCTGCTCAAGGACAACATCGACACCGGCGATCGCATGCAGACCACCGCCGGATCGCTGGCGCTTGCCGGCGCGCCGGCGCTTGCGGACTCGACCGTCGCCGCCAAGCTGCGCGCCGGCGGCGCCGTGATCCTCGGCAAGACCAACCTCTCGGAGTGGGCCAACTTCCGCTCCTTCGAATCGGTCAGCGGTTGGTCCGGCCGCGGCGGCCAGACCCACAACCCGTACGGCATCGACCGCAACCCCTGCGGCTCGAGCGCCGGATCAGCGGCCGCCGCCTCGGCGAACTTCGCGACGGTGTCCTTCGGCACCGAGACCGACGGCAGCATCGTCTGCCCCGCGAACGCGAGCGGCGTCGTCGGCATCAAGCCCACCGTCGGCCTGACGAGTCGCGCCGGCGTCGTGCCGATCTCGCACGTGCAGGACACCGTCGGCCCGCACGCCCGCACCGTCGCCGACGCGGCGATCGCGCTCGGCGTGATCCAAAGTGCGACCGCGGACGGCCGTGACCCGGCCACCGGCGGCGTGCCGCTCGGCTGGCAGGGCCGCGCGCGGCCGTCGATCCCGGCGGACTACACGCCGTTCCTTGACGCGCACGGCCTCGCGGGCGCGCGGCTCGGCCTGACGCGGGCCGGGCTCGCGGGCTTCACCAACGTCACGACGCCGCAGCCCGTCACCGACGCGATCGAGGCCGCCTTCGCCGCGCTGACCGCGGCCGGCGCGACCGTGATCGACCTCGACGCCGCGGGCTTCAGTTTCGCGACCGCCGACGGCGAGTTCCTGATCCTGTGCTTCGATTTTCGCAACGACGTCAACGCCTACTTCGCGACCCGCCGCGGCGTGCCGCTCGCCGGCAAGACGCTCAGCGACGGGATCGCCTTCAACATCGCCAACGCCGACGCCGAGATGCCCTTCTTCAACCAGGACATCTGGGATCTCGTCAACGCGATGGCCCCGGGAGCTGACGACCCGCAGCCGGACTTCGGCGGCATGACGTACAACCAGGCGCTCGAGATCGACCGGCTGTCGGGGGTCAACGGCATCGACGCCGCCCTCAGCCAGTTCAACCTCGACGCGGTGGTGTCGGCCACCGACAACCCGGCGTGGGCCACCGACCTGCTCTTTGGCGACCACTTCATCTTCGGCACCTCCGGCCTCGCGGCCGGCGCCGGCTATCCGATCGTGCAGGTGCCGGCCGGCGAGGTGTTCGGCGTGCCCTTCGGCATCAGCTTCTTCGGCAGCGCGTTCAGCGAGCCGAAGCTGATCCGGCTGGCCTCCGGCTACGAGGCGTTCACGCAGGCCCGTGCCAAGAACCTGCCGACCTTCGCCTTGACGCTGCCAGATGACCACATCGCCGGTACGACCCTGTCGGTCAAGAAGCGGCAGAACGCCGCCAGCAAGCGCGATGAGCGCAAGCATGAGATGCACCACCTCTAGGCCGGCAGGCCGACCACTTCGGCGGCCGGCTGGGCAAGAGACGACGGCCGGTGCGTGACGCGCACCGGCCGGCACCGGCTCCCCCTGAGCCGAGCCGCTGCACCTGCAGTGTGTGGGCAGGCTGAGGGTTTTTCGCAAGTAATATCAACGTGTTGCGATCATAGGATGTTGGACTTGCCGTCGGCAACGGTCGACTGATCGGCTTGCGAAGCTCATCGACTGGACGGAAGTCGGAAGTGGCTGGATCTCCGGCGAAACGCTGCGGAAATGCCACTTGGAGCACAGAGTCGATTGACACCATAACGGTTCCATCATGGTTGGAGGTGGCCATGCCCACGACACTGACGCTGAAGGATATTCCGGACGAGGTTTACGAGCGCTTGAAAGCCTCGGCGGCGACGCACCGCCGTAGCCTTAACAGCGAAGCAATCGTCTGCCTGGAGTCGGTGCTGATTCGATCGACCGTGACACCTGCAGAACGGATCGCTCGCGCCCGAGAATTGCGCGGCGGTCTGCAGCGTCGTGCCTTCAAGGCGCGGGACATTGACGCGGCCAAACGGCGCGGCCGGGCGTGATCGTCGTCGATTCCAACGTGCTCGCGCATCTCTAACTTGCCGGGCGAACACTCGGCCCAGGCCGAGGCACTGCTCGAACGTGATTCCGAGTGGGCAGCACCGGTGCTGTGGCACAGCGAGCTCCGCAACATCCTCGCTGGGTATCTGCGGCGCAAGGCGCTGCGCTTCGACCAGGTTCTCGCGATCCAGAGCGAGGCCAAACGCTTGATGGCCGGCGCCGAGTCCGACGTCGCATCAACTTCGGTCCTCGAGCTCGCACGCGACAGCGGCTGCTCCGCCTATGACTGCGAATTCGTCGCGCTGGCCATCGACCTGCGAACGCTTCTGGTCACGATGGACCGCGAATTGCTTCGGGCGTTTCCCACACACGCCGTGGCACTCGGCGATGCTTAGCGCGTGACCCCCCGTTTCGGCGTCACCGATACCGATCGAGCAGACGTTTGACCTCACGCGCTGCGGGGTGCGCCCGGCGTGCTGCCTAATTTGCCGGGCCACCACTTCGCGGCCGGGCCGGCGGCCCGGCCAACTCGTGTCGTGCCGTCAGCGGCCCTTCGGCAGCTTGCCCGATGCGGCGGCGGCTTTGTCCTTCGCTGCCGTGCAGTTACCGACGCGTTTGCCGTCGAGAGTCTGGGTCATCGCGCCGTCCGCGATCGTCATCTGGATCACACCCTTCATCGTGGTCGCGGTCTTCGTCATCTGGCCGTTGCCGGTCATGGCGTCCTTGCCCGTGCACGCGACTTTCCAGCTCACCGTATCGCCGGATACCTTGGAGTCCGTGATCCGGCAGTTCTTGTCCCCGGGGTTGGTCTCCGGCTGGTAGTTGTCGCCCTTGGCGATGCAGATCGTCGACTTCGACGCCGGCATGTTCATGCCTGCCATGGCGACCGTGGTCGTCATTTCCCAGAGCTCGTCGCCGCCCTCCGCGCGTGCGGCGAAAGACGACACCAGCAATGCACAGGCGAGAAAACAAGCGAATCTGCCCATTGAACATCTCCCGATTACTGCCACTGCGGAAACGAAGCTCACAACCAGCCACGCCGTGCCGGGCCACTCGTACGCCCGCCGGCGCGAGGCGACGCGATCGCCGTTGGTCGCTACGGAATCGGGCCCTCGACCACCCGCGTGTAGGGAGCACCGCTTGCGAGCGGGATGGTCGCGGTCGCGTTGAGATAGTCGACGGTGGCCTGATACGCGGTTCCCTGCAGCGTCAGCTCGCAGTGGTACCAGTCGATCAACGACAGCGAATGCGCGTCTGCCGGGTTGGCGAAGACGCCGACGCTCACTTCGACATCGACGTCCGTGCCCCGACCAAGCGACGCGCTCGGCAGCTGACCGTGGGCCGTGCCGCTGCCGCGGCCGAGAGCGGGCTGCGTACCGACCGCGATCGGCTTCTGGGGCGCCGGGGGTGACGTCGCGCTCTGGCTCGTACCGCCGCTCCGCTGATGGCTCGTCGCCCACACCGTGCACGTCACCTGGTACTCAGTCACCTCCGGCGGCAGATTGTGCAGGGCGAGCGGCACAGCCAGGATGAGGTGCGGCCCAGGAGGCGGCGACACCGGCTGCGCAGTCTCGCCGGTGGGCTTCGGCGGCGGCGCCGTGCTGAGGCCCGTGGCGCCGGCCAGGAGAGCGAGCGCGACGAGCGAGAGCAACAGGGCACGAGTGATGCGAGTCATAGGCTGCAAACTCCCCAAGTGAATGCCTTGCAACTGCCGGCGCACGGCTACTGGAGCGAGCCTGTGCCGGTGACCGTCAGTCCCGCCGTGCGCGCGCGCCGCGGCACGAAGGGCGGACCGTCTGCGAGATTTCCCGTTCCGCTCACCAGCAGCGACCCGGTGCGCGCGCGCCGTGGGACGAACGCGGGGCCGGCCGTCAGCAAGCCGCTTCCGGTCACCGTCAGTTTCTGAGTGCGCGCGTGCCGCGGGCTGAAGGGCGCGCCGGCCGCGGCGACCGCCGACGGAGCTGCGCCACCTGACACGCCGGCCGCGCTGAGGATTTGCGCGAAGGCGGCACCTGCCCCGATCGCGATGTTCTCGAAGGTGAAGCCGACATAGACGAAGTGACCTGCCCCGACCGCTTGGCGGGTCGCGACCGCGACCGACTGCGGCCCCTTGCCGTCCGGGTCAAGCGTCGCGGTATAGAGCGTCGTCGCCGTGTCCGGATTCGCCGCGCTGAACTGGATCTCCACCGTCGGGCTCTTGGCGACGACGTAGCTCGTGCCGTTCGCTGCGTTGACCGTGCCTTCCTTGAAGCGCTGCAGCAGGCCGCGCCCGCCCTTGATGCCCAGCACCTGCTGCAGGAACGGCGACTCCTTCTTGGCCCACAGCGCGGTCCCGCCCGCGCCGAGCGCGTTGTTGAGGTAGCCCGGCGAGAACAAGAGCACCGTGCCGCCGGTGTCTGCCAGGTAGCTCCTGAGCGTCACCTCATCCTTGAGGCTGATCACCGCGGTATTGTCGCGATTGCCGCCGTAGGCGGCGCCCGTATACCAGACGATCAGCGAGTAGCCCTTGAGCTTCTCCGCCGTCGGCCCATCCGCGTAGCGCGGCACCACGACCGTGTCGAAGGCTAGCGACTGCGCCTTCAGCATCCCGCGGTAGAAGCTGTCGGAGGCCGAGAGCGCGCTGCTGGCGGGATTGCTGTTGTTATCCGAATCGTCGTCGTCGACGAGCAGCACCTTCGCCACGGCCGGCGTCGCCGGATCGAGCAGGGCCGGCCGCGACGTGGTCGGCCCGGCCTTGGCAGGAGCGGGCGCGGCGGCCTGAGCATGCACGGCAGCGCCCGACCACAACAGCAGCGCGAGCGCCGTGCACAAGCTGCCGACGGCGTTCAGCAGGGTTTGGTGCGCTCGCTTGCTCATGTCAGTGGGCGAGCAGGCTGCCCAGTTGCTTCCAGTCGGCCTGCCGCAGGATCTTCGCCATGGCGACGCAATCCCCCGGCTGATTGCGCAGGAACTTCTTGTCATCAAGCCAGCGATTGACCTTGGTGAGCTCGGAAAGATAGAGGACCTGCAGCTCGCTGCGCGGCCGCTTGCCGTCGAGTAGCTCGGGGTTGCGCGTCACGAGCGCGCGGCAGTTCGGCGTGCCGAGCGGCACGACGCGCCAGTCGCTGTCAGGGGAGCGGCCGGGACCGACGATGATGCAGGCAGGCGCCGCTTGGCCTGCCGCATCGAGCGAGGCGAGCCGGGACTGCGCATTCTTGTAGGCATCGACCGGTTCGCGATGCTTGGGACCGTTCGCGGCCGTCTCCGCGGCCTTGCGCGCATCCTCCTCCCAGCGCCGCTGCATGATCTCGAGCTTGTGGGCATTGGCCTCGGCGCCGGCATCACGCTGCGCGGCGACCTCCTGCCGGCGCTTGTCCGCGGCCGCCGGGCTCATGAAGTCCGCATAGGCCTTCTGCGTTCCCTCGATGCCGGCGGTGGCGGTATCCGCCGCACTCTTGTACGCCGGCAGCAACGCCTGCAGCGCCTGGCCCATGCTCACCGGCTTCCACAGCGCCACGCCCGGACGCGCGATCACGAGCGTGTCGCCGTAGACCGGTACTCCCGCGAGCTCGCCGTCCTTTTGCGGCTCGAGGAAGTACTCGAGCTCGCCGTCGGCGTAGAGGCCCGTGGCATTCAAGCCGGCGAAGCGTGGCAGCACGTTGACCGTGATCTCGTTGCGGCAGAAGGTCTCCTCGATCGTGCCCACACCGCTGCTGCGCGCGCCGCTCGACTTGGAACGCTGCTGAACCTCGAAATACGCCGCGCCACTGAAGCGGATGGCGGCGCGCAGCGGCAGGTGAGCGGCCAGGTAGCGTTGCCGCTCCTTCACATCCTCGACGCTGCCGAGCGTCGCCCGCACGTCGAGCTCGAAACCGAGCGGCGGGCTCAGCACCGGTGCCCTGCCGAGGACCTCCATGACGCGGTGCAGGTTGGCATCGAAGGCCTTGAGCTCGGCGTCGGTCGCATGCACCTCACCCTGCGCGCTCTCGGCGTGCAGCGACCATGGGATCGCTTGGCCAGGTCGATCCTTGAGGAACACGGGTCCCGCTGCCGCGCCTGGTTCGGCAGGCAGCGGCGGCAGCGGCGCGGGGATAAGGTCGGCGGACGCGTGCCGCGCATCCCGCCCCTGCGCCGCGGCGGCGATCCTGGCGTCGAGCGCGGCGCGGTCGTAGCCGGCTCCGCTCGCGGTCGCGACGCGGCGCGCGCGCTCGTAGGCGCGCACCGCATCGCCTGCCTCGCCGGCGGCGACGAGCGCGTCGCCGTAGCGGATCCAGGCGTCGGCATCCGCGGCGCCCGGATCCGCTACGGCGCCCGTTGCCGGGGCCGACGCGCCGGTGGCGGCTGCCGGCGATGCGGGCAATGCAGGCGTTAGCGGCGCGGACTTCGCGGCGTTCGCCGCGCTGTCGCGTGCCGATCGCGCAGCGGCGAGCTTGGCGTTGAGCGCGGCACTGTCGGTGGCGAGCTTGTTGTTGTAGGCGAGGCGTCCGGCCCGCTCGTAGAGGCGCACCGCCTCGAAGGCGTTGCCCGCGGCGACCAGCGCATCGGCCTGGGTCACCGTCGCCTCGTAGTCCTGCTGCGCCTGCAGGGCGCCCGCGGCCTGCGCCCGGACCGCACCCTGGACGGCGAGCGCCATCACGATCATCGCCAGGCTCCGCCTGGCTCCCCGAACGCGCATTCTGAGCTCCCCGGTGCCGTCGCCCTGTCTTCGGATTCTTGCGGGCGGCGCTGCGATTCGCGGTGTCGAGCGAGTCTCAGCGCCGGCGCGGGCTCAGTCAATAGCGGTTTCGCAAATGCGCGCCCACATCAGCCGCAACGGCGCGTCGAGCGCAGGTCCTCGGCGCAGCCGATCGGGATCACGCAGGTCCGCTCAGTTCGCGACTCAGGCTGCCGCCATCGAAGCCCACGTCCCGTCGTCGGCGCCTGGCTCCTGCTCCCCGGCCGACCACAAACTCGTGAGCTGCGTCCTCGTCACCGCTGCACGCAGCATCGCGCGGCATGACCGGCGCGGCCGACGGTGAAGCGCAAGGGCCGGCTGGGGGCGGCCCCGCGTCGCGCCGCCGATCCGAACTTGAACGCGCCCGCGCATTGGTCCGCAGTGACCGCAAGCGCTGATCTAGTCCGCTCCATGGCTGGCGTACGGCTTCACGACGTCACGAATTTCGTAGATCAGGCGCCGAATCTCCGCGACATCCTCCGACACCTCAGGCTTTTCGATGTCACGTCGCTCGGCTGCGATCTGCGCAATGACGACGTCGGCCGTGTCGGCGATTTGCGTCATGCTCATCACGAAGTACTTGCGCGCGAACGCCCGATCATCGGAGTCCTGCATCCGGACGTAGATGTTCGCCACAGCGCCGGACGGCAAGAGTTGCGAGGAAAACGTGGCTGCGAGTAGCAGCACGTTGTTGGTGGCGGTGCATTCTCGCCCCTCGAGCGCCCCCGCCTTGAGGGACAGGTCGTGGCGGCTCGATGCCAATTTTGGAATGAGGACGAGCAGTCGCTGCAGCGCCCGCGGCACGTCCTCCAGCGTCGGATCCGGCGTTCCGGCGTGAACTGCGGCAGCGGACGGGGTGAATGGATTCCCTGCAGCGCCAGACGCCGGCGTCGCCGGGTCCTCGTCGAGCTTCCAGGTCCACTTCATCCGCTGCCAAGAGCCGACCGGGCGGCCGTCGATCTTCTGCGGCGTGAAGTCGCCTTCCCGCTTGACGCAGTCCTGTGCCGCATCGTCGAGGCGCTCGAAGCCGCTCGAGGTTTCCACCCGGCTATGCGATACGCGGCCATCTTCGCCGACGAACACGAGCAGCGTCGTATTGCCCGTTTCATGCTCCCGGCGCGAAGCCGTCGGGTAGTAGCGCTCGCACACTTCGCCGAGATTGGGTGTCACGACGCGGGCCGGCGTCACGTGTGGCGCCGCCGCAGGAGACTGCTCCGCCGCCGGTGCCGCAGCGCTCGCCAGCAGCAGCGTCGATAAGGTGCCTGTTCGCATGGATCGCAGCAAGTATGTCGCGTCACGGCGCCGCTTTCCACGACTCATTCCTGCGCTGCCACGCTTCTAGCGGCCTCGCGTTGCTCGGCGGACGGCGGCACGGCGGGCTGCCGTCTCCGTCCCCTGCCGCGCGGCTCGCGCGTGCGGCGAGCCAGGCGCGTCACCGCCACCTGAGACCTCGATCGCGCTGTTCTTGACGATCGGCGGGCGCGTGCTCAGGACTACGGCCGCCGTCCGCTACAGGGGTTCAGGCGGCGTCACCGCCGATGCGGCCGGGCCGGTGAGATAGAGGTGAGTCCGCCGACCTCTACATGGCGTGGTGCCGGGTGGCGCGTAACACGTGCAGTAACGTTCCCGATGACCCAACCGCCGCATTGTGGCCAATCGCGATGCGCATCGACTAGAAGCGAGTGGATGATCCCGCCGCGCCGCGCTGATTTGGCCGGCGCTATGGATCCACGCTAGGTAACCCCATGCGCCATCTACTTGCCGTCATCGTCTTCGCGCTGTCTACTGGCTGCGCCGCGACCTACCAGCACGCGGATGTCAGCGCGCCGACGGCGCGCCTCGAACGTGAGAAAGGCGTACTGATAGCGACCCCGAAACCGGGTGCTTACGGAAAGACTGAATACCCTGCGTCGGGCGACCACGTGGCCGTTGCAACCAGGTCCGCTTTCGCTCGGTTCGCGAATAGGGTCGACGTGTCGAGTTGCGTTGATCTGCCCTGCCTCATCACCGACGGTGGCGACCGCTACGGCTACTTCGCGGTCCCTCAAATTCTCCACTGGGAGGATCGAAATACCGAGTGGTCAGGAATCCCGGATCGCATGGAGATCAAGGTCACGATCTTCGACGCTCAGACGCAGAATGCGATTGCCTCGACGGTCATCACGGGCAAGAGCAAGTGGATGACGCTGGGTGGCGATCACCCCCAGGACTTGCTGCCGGTGCCGCTAACCGACTACGTCTCGAGTTTGTACTCGCCATGAGCAGAAAGCCGCACGGTCGAACGTGCGACGAGCCGAACCGAAGTCTTGTCCGGCCGCCGATGCCGATGCGGCCGGACGACGTTCTGTAGGTCGGCCCGATACAGCAGCGTGGCCCGCGCCCGCGGCCGCCTTGGTAGCCGCGAAGCTGGCGACGTTGCACAGAAATGCTGACCACAGCCGGCGCGCGCCGCACAAGCGGGACCAACCGAGGCGCAGCTTGCGCCGCTCGGAAGGGCGTTGCGCGGCGGATCGGGGAGCAACGCTGGTCGCCCTTTCTGGGCGCGTATTGAGCGCCCCGACGGCACTTGTCACCGGTGAGGCGGTGCAAGTGTTTGAATTGGTGGGCCATGCAGGACTTGAACCTGCAACCAACTGATTAAGAGGCGCCTCGTTTGACAATTTATATCAATGGGTTAGCTTCTTAAGGTCTTAGAAGACGGCCGGAACTCTGCGCGAATCCGGCCTGCTTGCGCTGCGTCGTGTTAGACACAGCGACGACGCCAGCCCGGGCCACGCGCCCTCAGTGCGCCGTCCGTATCAACACGCCGAAGGTGAAGAGCGCCTTACTCGTCGGAGTAGCCTGCCTCGAGCTGATGGCGCACCGCGAGCACAAGGACGACGTCGTCGGTCGGCAGCCACCGGTACTTCGCCACATAGCCGTAACGGCCCCGCGAGAGCACGAGTTCGCGACGGCCGTCCTCCGCGACTCGGCCAAGCAATGGATGATCCGCAAGCAATTCGAGCGCCCGGCGGACGCTCGTCAGTCGTTCGCGCGCCCGGCGCGGGTCGTGAAGGGCGATGAACTCGAACAACCGCTCGAGGTCGGCGAGCGCTTGTTCGGTTACTTCGACCCGCGCCATTGACGTGACCGAGGCCGACGAACCTTGCGTCCGGACAGGCGCGCCTCTAGATAGTCGAATGCTGCGGCCAAACCAACCGCCTTGCCGGTGGATATCGCTTGGCGCTCGGAATCGGCCGCATCCGCCGCAAAGCGCGCGCGCAACTCCATTCGCTCCGCCTCGCGCTCGAGCGCCTCGATCATGAAGGCGTGCGGCGTCTTGCGCGCCCCCGCAGCGAGTCGCTCGATGCGACGCTTGAGATCATCGGGAAGCTTGAGGCTCGTGGCCGCCACGTGGGCGCTCCTCGTGGGCACCAGGTAGTCCAAAAGTACTACCTTGTGGCGGATGCGTCAAACAGTGCGCCGCGCCGCAGACGCACGCCTGATTACCCGCGGCGGTGCCGGGATTCCGGGCGCGCGGTCGTCGGTTCCGCCTTCGGGGATCGCGGCTCGGAGCTGCGCCAACGGATTGATATGGTGGGCCATGCAGGACTTGAACCTGCAACCAACTGATTAAGAGTCAGCTGCTCTACCAATTGAGCTAATGGCCCGGAAATCGGGTGGGGTGGACGATGGGACTCGAACCCACGACGGCCGGAATCACAATCCGGGGCTCTACCAGCTGAGCTACGTCCACCATCGTCGAAAAACCTACTATCCGCTTGACCCGTCTACCTCGTCGTCAATCCGTCCGGCCGGTCGTCGGATGGCGCGCCCGGCAGGATTCGAACCTGCAACCGCCGGCTTAGAAGGCCGGTGCTCTATCCGGTTGAGCTACGGGCGCTCGATGCCCCCCAACTCGACGCCCGAATCCTCCGCTCGCCTCAACACCAACCGGCGCGGAAGCCTGCGATCGGTGGTCGGGGCAGAGGGATTTGAACCCCCGACCCTCTGCTCCCAAAGCAGATGCGCTACCAGACTGCGCCATGCCCCGCCCGCGTCCGCACCGCACGGGACAGGCAATCTTAGAGACCGCCTCCCCGCGCGTCAAACCGGATGACCGCGAGCCGGCCCGGGCCGTGCGAGAATGCGCGGTTTTAGGCAACCTCATCGGCAGCAGGAGACGGCGCGTGGCGGCGAAACTGATCGACGGCAAGGCGATTTCCAAGGCCCTCAAGGCGGACGTGCGTAAGGCCACCGACGATCTCGTGGCCCGCGGCGCGCGCCGGCCGGGGCTCGCGGTGGTGATGGTCGGCGAGGATCCGGCCTCCGGGATCTACGTCCGCAACAAGCGCCTGTCCTGCGAGGAGACCGGAATCCACTCGGTCGCGCACGACCTGCCGGCGAGCACCAGCGAGGCGGCACTGGTTGCGCTGATCGACCGGCTGAACGCCGATCCCGCGATCGACGGCATCCTGGTGCAGTCGCCGCTGCCGAAGCACATCAACCCGCACGCGGTCATCGAGCGCATCGACCCGGCCAAGGACGTCGACGGCTTTCACCCCTATAACGTCGGCCGGCTGGCGCTCAGAAAGCCGCTGCTGCGCTCCTGCACTCCCTACGGGATCATGATCATGCTCGAGCGGTCGGGGATCGCGCCGCGCGGCATGGACGCGGTCATCGTCGGCCAGTCGAACATCGTCGGCCGGCCGATGGCGCTCGAGCTGCTGGCCGCGGCCGCGACCATCACCGTCTGCCACAGCGCCACCCGCCAGCTCGAGGCGCAGGTCGGCCGCGCCGAGATCCTGGTGGTCGCGACCGGCAAGCCGCAGATGATCCCGGGGGCCTGGGTGCGCGAGGGCGCGGTGGTGGTCGACGTCGGCATCAACCGCCTGCCGGACGGCCGGCTGGTCGGCGACGTCGAGTTCGAGCCGGCCGCGGCGCGCGCCGCCTGGATCACGCCGGTGCCCGGCGGCGTCGGCCCGATGACGATCGCCGCGCTGATGAAGAACACGCTCGAGAGCTCGCTCGCGCGTCAGGGCCTGGTCACCGCCTGAGCGGGCTCAGCGAAAGCGCCAGCTGGTGCCCTGCGGGCCGTCCTCGAGCACGACGCCGCGCGCCAGTAGCGCGTCGCGGATCCGGTCCGATTCCTTGAAGTTACGCGCCTGGCGCGCCGCGGTGCGGGCGGCGACCAGCGCGTCGATCTCGGCGCCGGCCGGCTCCGCGGCGCGCTCGCCGCCGGACGGCTCATCGCCGAGGCCGAGCGCCGGCCGGGTCTTGAGCCAGACCTCCGGATCCGCGCCGAGGATGCCGAGCACGGCCGCGAGCCGCAGCAGCTCGGCGGCGCAGGCTGCCGCGGTCGCCGAGTCGCCGGCGCCCTTGGCGACGTTGAGCTCGCGCGCCAGCGCCTGCAGCACCGCAAGCGCCTCAGGCGTGTTGAGGTCGTCGTCCATCACCGCCTCGAAGCGCCGCGAG
The DNA here is from genome assembly GCA_025355105.1 of Pseudomonadota bacterium. Lineage (GTDB taxonomy): Bacteria > Pseudomonadota > Gammaproteobacteria > Steroidobacterales > Steroidobacteraceae > CAIKZZ01. Next base: position 29,686 of record JANYAE010000010.1, read on the forward strand.
GCCGCCGAGCCCGCCGCCGCCGCGCCGGGCACCACACCGCGCAGCGCCACGTACAGCCGCTCGAGCGCCGCGTCCGCCTGGCGCAGGTTCTCGTCGGAGTAGTTGACCGGCCCGCGGTAGTGCGAGGACAGCACGAAGGCGCGCAGCACCTCAGGGCGCAGGCGCGGCAACACGTCGCGCACCGTGAAGAAGTTGCCGAGCGACTTCGACATCTTCTCGGCGTTGACGTTGACGAAGCCGTTGTGCATCCACAGGTTGACGAAGGGCGTGCCGCAGGCGGCGCAGGTCTGGGCGATCTCGTTCTCGTGGTGCGGGAACTTGAGGTCCATGCCGCCGCCGTGGATGTCGAAGTGGCTGCCGAGCAGCGCCACCGACATCGCCGAGCACTCGATGTGCCAGCCGGGGCGCCCGGCACCCCACGGCGAGGGCCAGGCCGGCTCGCCGGGCTTGGCCATCTTCCACAGCACGAAGTCGAGCGGATCGCGCTTGTGCTCGTTGACCTCGACGCGCGCCCCGGCGCGCAGGTCCGCGAGCTTCTTGCCGGACAGCTTGCCGTAGCCCGCGAAGCGCCCGACCGCGTACAGCACGTCGCCGTCCGGCGCGACGTAGCCGTAGCCCTTGGCGATCAGTGCCTCGATCATCGTGATGATCTGCGGCACGTAGTCGGTGGCGCGCGGCTCGTGTTCCGGGCGCTCGACGCCGAGCGCCGCGCAGTCCTCGTGCATCGCGTCGGTGAAGCGGCTGGTCAGCGACTGCACCGACTCGCCGTTCTTGGCGGCGCGGGCGATGATGTTGTCGTCGATGTCGGTGATGTTGCGCACGTGCGTGACGCGGTAGCCGCGGTAGCGCAGGTAGCGGCGCACGACGTCGAACACCACCAGCGAGCGGGCGTGGCCGACGTGGCAGAAGTCATAGACCGTCATGCCGCAGACGTACATGCGCACGTGGCCGGGCTCGAGCTCGGCGAGCGGCTGCTTCTGGCCGGTCAGCGAGTTGTGGAATTCGATCATCAGGGGGAACTTCCTGGACTGCGGTCGGGATGCAGGGCGAGCGCGCGCGCCGCCTCGAGGCGCGCGACAACCGTCGATGGTGGCATGACCTCGAGCAGCGCGGCCAGCTCCGGGCCGTCCAGGCGCTGGGTCAGCGCCGCGCGCAGCGGCTTGAAGAGCGCCGCGCCACCCTTGCCGCTGGCCGCCTTGAGCGCCGTGACCAGCGCCGCGTAGCCGGCGCCGGCGCCGACGGCCGCGAGCGCGGCCGCGTAGAACGCCGCGCCGGCGGCAGCGATCAGCGCCCCGATCGGCCCGACGGCGCACGGCAGCTCGCCGTAGACAATGTGCGCCCAGAGCGCGGCGTCCGCCGGCAGCTCGAGGTTGGCGCGCACCGCGGCGACGAACGCCGCCTCGCGGCCGGGCGGCACGTGCTGGCGTGCCCACGGCTCGAGCAGCGCCGCCGGCGCGCGGTGCACCGCCTCCTTCTGCCAGTGCCGCAGCTGCGCGCGATCGAAATGCGCCGGCGCCCGGCCGAGGCCGTCGAGCGTGAAGCCCGCGATCAGCGCCTCGCGCCCGAGCCAGCCTTCCTCGGCGTAACTGTGGCCGAGCCGCCCGAGCAGGTTCAGCACCGCCTCCGGCAGGTAGCCGGCCTCGCGCAGCTCGGCCACCGCCGCGCTGCCGTCGCGCTTGGACAGTGGCGCCCCGCCCGGCCCGACCAGCAGCGGTAGGTGACCGTAGCGCGGCGGCTCGGCGCCGAGCGCGAGCGCGATCAGCCGCTGGCGCGGCGTGTTGGCGACGTGGTCCTCGCCGCGCAGCACGTGGCTGACGGCCATCGCGGTGTCGTCGACGGCGTTGGAGAACAGGAACGCGGCGCTGCCGTCGGCGCGGCGGATGACGAAGTCGCCGAGATCCTCGCTCGCGAAGCGCTGCGGGCCGCGCACCAGGTCGTCGTAGAGGAGCACCTCGCCGGGCGTCACCCGAAAGCGCAGCGTCGCCGGGCGGCCCTCGGCGGCGCGCGCGGCGCGCACCGCGGGCGTCAGCGTCGCGCAGCTGCCGGCGTAGCGCGGCGGCCGGCCGGCGGCCAGCTGGGTGCGACGGGCCAGCTCCAGCTCGAGCGCCGTGCAGTAGCAGGGGTAGGCGCGATCGGCCGCCTCAAGCCGCGCGAAGGCCGCCGCGTAGCGCGACGCCCGCGCCGACTGGCGGTAGGGCCCGGCCGCGTCCTCGCGGTCAGGACCTGCATCCCACTCGAGGCCGAGCCAGCGCAGCTCGGCCATCAGCGCCGTGACCTGCGCCTCGAGCGAGCGCTCGCGGTCGGTATCCTCGATCCGGAGCAGGAACCGGCCGCCGTGGCGGCGCGCGTACAGCCAGTTGAACAGGGCCGTGCGCACGTTGCCGAGGTGCAGGGCGCCGGTCGGGCTCGGCGCAAATCGTGTAATCACGGGGGTCTGCATGGCCGCGAAGTATAATGCCCTGCCCCCGAAAGCCTGCCGGAGTTCACATGCACGACGCCTGCCCTGCTGCCTGCCGCCGCCCGCGGCTCCTGCCGACGCTGCTCGCCCTCGCCGCCCTGGTCGCCGCAGGCGCGCACGCCGAGATGCCGGCCGCCGCCGCGACGCCTGCCGAGGCGGCGCCGATCGAGCGCGTCCGGGTGACCACCAACCTCGGCAGCTTCGTGATCAAGCTCGAGACGACGCGCGCGCCGCTGACCACCGCCAACTTCTTGAAGTACGTCCAGAACGGCTTCTACGTCGGCACGATCTTCCATCGGGTGATCGCCAACTTCGTGCTCCAGGGCGGCGGCTACGACGACAAGTTCAAGCTCAAGGAGTCGCTCGCGCCGGTGGCCAACGAGTCCGGCAACGGGCTGTCCAACAAGCGCTTCAGCGTCGGCCTCGCGCGCTCCGATTCGCCGCACTCCGGCAACGCGCAGTTCTACGTCAACCTGACCGACAACGACGACCTTGACCCGACGCCGCTGCGCTGGGGCTACGCGGTGTTCGGCCACGTGGTCGACGGCCTCGAGGTGGTCGAGAAGATCGGCCGCACGCCGACCGGCTCGCTCGGCCCGTGGCCGAAGGACGCGCCGCTCGAGCCGGTGGTGATCCGCTCGATCGAGCCGCTGACCGCCTCCGGCGCGGCGATCGCGCCGGCACCGAAATAGGCCAGTGACCGCGCTCGTCGTCTCGGACCTGCACCTTGACCCGGCGCGGCCCGAGATCGCGGCGCAGTTTCACGCCTTCCTCGCCGGCGAGGCCCGCGCCGCCGAGGCGCTGTACGTGCTCGGTGACCTGTTCGAGCTGTGGATCGGCGACGACGACCCGGAGCCGCACAAGCGCGTTGTGATCGCCGCGCTGCGGGCGCTCGCCGACTCCGGCGTCGCGCTCTACTTCCTGCACGGCAACCGCGACTTCCTGCTCGGCGCGCGCTTCTGCGAGGAGAGCGGCGGCACGCTGCTGACCGACCCGACGGTCATCGAGCGCTACGGGCGCCGGCTGCTGGTCAGCCACGGCGATGCGCTCTGCACCGACGACGCGCCCTACCAGCGGCTGCGTGCGCTGGTGCGTGACCGGCGCTGGCAGGCGCAGTTCCTGGCCCTCAGCATCGGCCAGCGCCAGGCGCTGGCGCGCGAGGCGCGCGCCGGCAGCCAGACGCACACCCAGGCGCAGCCGCCGATGCTGATGGACGTCAACTCCGAGGCGGTGGCGGCGGTGTTTCGCAGCGCCGGCGTCGATACCCTGGTGCATGGCCACACGCACCGCCCGGCGGTGCACTCGCTCGAGGTGGACGGCCGGACCTGCACGCGGATCGTCACCGGCGACTGGTACACGCAGGGCAGCTGCCTGCGCTGGGATGCGTCCGGGCTGACGCTCGCGGCGCTGCCGCGCCCGGCGCGGCAGACGATCGCTCAGCCGGCCTGATGAGGCAACAGGATGTCCACTGAAGCTGCCGCCGCGACGCCGCCCCGGCACCTGCCGCGCAGCATCGGCGCGGTGGCCGCCGGAATGCTCGCGATCATCGCGCTCTCGTTGCTGACCGACGAGCTCTTGCACCTTGCCGGCATCTACCCGCCGTGGTCCGAGGCCATGCCGCAGCCGGGCCTCAACCTGCTCGCGCTCGGCTACCGCTGCGTCTTCAACGTCCTTGGCGCCTACCTCACCGCGCGGCTCGCGCCGCGCCATCCGGCGCGCCATCTGTGGGCGCTGGCCAGCATCGGCTTCGCGCTCGGCACGGCCGGCGCGATCGTGACCGCGCCGCTCAAGCTCGGCCCGGCCTGGTATCCGCTGCTGCTCGCGGTGCGCGCCTGGCCGTGCACCTGGCTCGGCTGGCGGGCGTTTCGCGCGCTGGCGCCGCGCGCGCCGGCCTAGCCTGGCGAGGCTGCGGCGGCGCGCGCCGCCGGCGGCCCGGAGTGGAAGCGCAGGGTGTCATCCGGGCGCGTCGCGAGCTCACCCTCAAGCGCCGCCAGCACCGCGTAGCGCGCCGCGAGATCCAGCGCGTGCCGCTCGGCGTGGCGCGCGGCGAGGGTCAGGTAAAGATCCGTGTGGCGCGCCTCGGCGGCCTCGAGGCCGCGGTAGAAGGCGCCGACCTCGGCCGGCAGGCGCGACGCGAGGCCGTGGAAGCGCTCGGCCGAGCGCGCCTCGATCAGCGAACCGACGACCAGCAGGTCGAGCTTGCGCGCCGGCTCGTGCGTCACGAGCGCGCGCCTTAGCTCGCCGGCGTAGCGCCCCGGCGCGAGCCGCGCGTAGCGGATCCCGAGCCGGCCCATCAGCGACAGCACCTGCTCGTAGTGGCGCAGCTCCTCGCGCGCGAGCCGCGCGAGCGCGAGCCCGAGCTCGGTATCGTCGGCGTAGGCGAACATGAGGCCAAGCGCACTCGAGGCCGCCTTCTTCTCGCAGTTGGCGTGGTCAACGAGCAGCAGCTCAAGCGCCCCGGCCGCGGCCTCGTACCAGGCCGGCGGGGTCACGGCCGCGAGCCCGCCGGCGCCAGCCGCCAGCGCGCTCACGGCGCCGGTGCGACGACCGGCGCAGCGCCCGCGGCCAGCTGGTCGATCGCCGTGCACAGCTCCAAGGCAGTCTGGAAGCGGTCGCGCGGCTCCTTGGCGAGCAGCCGCTCGAGCAGCGGCTGCCAGGCGGCGAGGTCCTCGGGCAGCGTCGGGATCGGCGCGTGGCTGTGCTTGTAGATCACCGCCATCGGCGTCGGCGCGAGGAACGGCTTCTTGCCGGTCAGCATCTCGTAGAACATGATGCCGAGGCTGTAGATGTCGCTGCGCGAGTCGACGTCGCGGCCGTGGCCCTGCTCCGGGCTCATGTAGTAGGGCGTGCCGAAGATCTCGCCGGTGGCGGTGATCTCGGCTTCCAGCGACAGCTGCTTGGCGAGGCCGAAGTCGATCAGCGCGATCGAGTGGTCGGCGCGCATCATGACGTTGCCGGGCTTCAGGTCGCGGTGCAGCACGCCGGCGGCGTGGATCGCCGCGAGCGCGGCGGCCATCTGCCTGAGGATCCTGAGCGTCTCGAGCGGCACGATGCCGCGGCGCATGCGCGCCCGGAGGTCGCCGCTCGGGAAGAACTCCATCAGGATGAAGGCGTGGTCGTCGGCGACGCCGAGCTCGTAGATCTGCACCACGTTCGGGTGGTGGATCTGGCGGATGATCTCGTATTCCTGCAGGAAGCGGTCGAAGGTGCTGCCGCGGTCGTGCGAGTCCGGCACCTGGCGCAGCAGCTTGAGCACCACGAGGCGCGCCTCGCGCTCGCTCTCGGCGAGGTACACGGTCGAGATCGCGCTCGAGGCCAGTGCGCGGATGCAGCGCACGCCCTTGATCACCGTATGGCCGAACTTGTAGGCCTTCTCGGCCGCCGGGCTGAGGCGAAACGCGCCGAGCGCGCGGCGCTGCAGCTTCTCGGCGTCGCGCAGCAGCTGCACCAGCTGGCGGTGGTCGATGCGGCTCTTGGCGATCGCACCGAGCGCGCCGTGCTCGATCGCGATCTGCGCGGCGCTCTCGTCGGGCTTGTCGAGCAGGTAGATCACCGGCGGGAACAGCGGCCGGGCGCGGCCGTCGGCGAGCCAGTCGAGGCCGGAGCTGCCGGACGGCGCCTGATCGAGCAGCACCGCGTCAAAGCCCGCGGCCGAGAACTCGGCCTGCAGCCGGCCGTCGGTGGCCGGCACGTGCTCGACAATGAACGGCGCCTCGAAGGCCGTCGTCAGGTGCTGCCGCAGCAGCTTGCGGTAGGTCACGTCGTCGTCGATCAGCAGCACCTTCACGGCTCAGGCTCCGCCCGCGGGTACGTCGGCGGGCGCGCGCGCCGCCGGCGGCGCGCTGCGCAGGCCGAGCACCACGTCGCCGACGTTGGTGCCGGTCGGTCCGGTGTGCAGCAGGTCGCCGCTGGCCTCGAGGAAGCCGCCGGAATCGGCGCCGGCGATCGCGGCGTCGGCATCGAGCTCCTCGGCCGCGCCGCGCGCGACGGTGTCGCCATCGACGATCGCGCCGGCATCGGCGCTGTTGCCGTCGGTGCCGTCGGTGCCAGCCGCGAGCACCACGAGATCGGCGTGGCCGGCGATCAGCTGCGCGGTCGCGAGCGCGAAGTGCTGGTTGCGCCCGCCGCGGCCGGGCGCGCGCGGCAGGTTGACGCTGGTCTCGCCGCCCCACACCAGCAGGTCGGTGGTGCTGAGCGCGAGCTCGTGCGCGAAGCGGCTGGCGGCCTGGAGCGCATCGCCGGCGGCCGGCGGCGCCAGCCGCCGCGCCGACAGCCCCTGCTGGTCGGCGGCCCGCTCGGCGGCCGCGAGCGCGTCGCCGAGCGTCGCGACGACGCGCAGCGGCAGCGTGCCGCCTGGCGGCAGCCCCTCAGCCGTCGCGAGCAGCGCCGCGAGCCAGCCGGGCAAGGGCGGCAGCGGCGACGAGGCCTGCGCCATCACCAGCCCCGAGCCGATGACGGCCGGGTCATCGCCCGGCACGTCGGAGATCAGCAGCGCCTCGGCGTCGGTGTGCGCGAGCGCGCTCGCCAGCCGGCCGTCCTTGAGTCGCGACAGGCGGCGGCGGATGGCGTTGAGCTCGCCGATGCCGATCCCGGCACCGAGGCCCCACTCGTTGACGCGCTTGAGGTCGGCCGGCGACACCGCAGGCGGCAGCGCCTCGACCAGGCTCGAGGCACCGCCTGAGACCAGCACCAGCACGGGCGTCCCGGCCGGCGTCGCCGCCGCGAACTCAAGCAGCGCCGCACCTGCCGCGAGGCTCGCCGCTCCCGGCACCGGGTGATCACCCTCGAGGCAGCTGAGCGCGCGCCAGCCGCGAAGCTCCTCCTCGAGGTGCCCGGCGCGCGAGATCACGAGGCCGCGCGTGATGCGGCTGCCGAGCACATCGAGTGCGCCGAGGGCCATGGAGCCTGCCGCCTTGCCGACCGCGATCAGCGCCAGCGACTCAGGCGCCGCGCGCCCGGCCAGCGCCGCGCGCACCGCGCGGCGCCCGTCGACCGCGCGGCAGGCGCTTGCGTACAGCTCGAGCAGCACGCCGCGGCGCGCGTCCGCGCTCACCGCTGCTCGGTCGTGCATGCGGTTCGGGTCCGGCTCAGACGGCGCGCACGGCCCGCGGCTTCGAGCGCGGGCCGCTGTCGCCGTCGGTGGCCGGCTCGGCGACCGCCCGGCGGCGGGCCTTGGCGTCATCGGAGCGCTCGCGCTCGATGCGGCCGAGGTACTCAGGGGTCACGTCGCCGGTGACGTACTCGCCGGAGAAGCAGGAGGTGTCGAAGGCCTCGACCCGCGCCTTGTCGTGGCGCACCGCGGTGACGAGGTCCTCGAGGTCCTGGTAGATCAGCCAGTCGGCGCCAATCAGCTTGGCGACCTCTTCGTCGCTGCGTCCGGCCGCGACCAGCTCGTAGGCCGCCGGCATGTCGATGCCGTAGACGTTCGGGTAGCGCACCGGTGGCGCCGCCGAGGCGAAGTACACCTTGCGCGCGCCGGCCTCGCGGGCGAGCTCGATGATCTGCGCCGAGGTCGTGCCGCGCACGATCGAGTCGTCGACCAGCAGCACGTTGCGGCCGCGGAACTCGAGCGGAATCGCGTTCAGCTTCGAGCGCACCGACTTCTGCCGCTCTTCCTGGCCCGGCATGATGAAGGTGCGGCCGATGTAGCGGTTCTTGACGAAGCCCTCGCGGTACTCGAGGCCGAGGTCCAGCGCGAGCTGCATGGCGCTGGTGCGGCTGGTGTCGGGAATCGGGATCACCACGTCGATGTCGTGGTCCGGGCGCAGCCGCCTGATCTTCTCGGCGAGCTTCTCGCCCATGCGCATGCGCGCCTTGTGCACCGAGATGTTGTCGATGATCGAGTCCGGCCGCGCGAAGTAGACGTACTCGAACACGCACGGCGTGTGGCGCTCGGTCGGCGCGCACTTGGCGCTGTGGAAGCCGCCGGCGACGTCGATGTAGACCGCCTCGCCGGGCTCGACGTCGCGCACCAGCTCGAAGCCGACGAGGTCGAGCGCCACCGACTCCGAGGCCAGCATCCACTCGGTGCCGCGCGCGGTGATCCGCCGGCCGAGCACCAGCGGGCGGATGCCGTGCGGGTCGCGAAAGCCGACCACGCCGTGGCCGATGATCAGCGCCACCACCGCGTAGCCGCCGCGCACGCGGCGAAAGACGTTGGTCAGCGCCGTGAAGAGGTCCTCCGGCGCGAGGTGCGCGGCGCCGCGGCGCTGCAGCTCGCTGGCCAGGATGTTCAGCAGCGCCTCGGAGTCGGAGCTCGTGTTGAGGTGGCGGCGCTCGTCGCGCCACAGCGCCTCGGCCAGTTCCGGCGCGTTGGTCAGGTTGCCGTTGTGGGCGATGCCGATGCCGTAGGGCGCGTTGACGTAGAACGGCTGCGCCTCGGCGGCCGCGTCGCAGCCGGCGGTCGGATAGCGGACATGGCCGATGCCGATCGAGCCGCGCAGCTGCAGCATGTGCCGCTGCTGGAAGACGTCGCGGACCAGCCCCGAGTCCTTGCGCAGGCACATCTCGTCGCCGTCGCAGGTCATGATGCCGGCGGCATCCTGGCCGCGATGCTGCAGCACCGTCAGCGCGTCGTAGATGCGCTGATTGACCGGCGACTGGCCGACGATGCCGACGATGCCGCACATGGCGCTAGCCCTGCCCTTTGCCGGCGCCGGCGTTGCGCGCGTCGAAGGCGCGGTGCGCGAGGTGGCGCGACTCGCCGGCGAAGCTCTCGAGCCAGCCGGCGATGTTGGCGGCATAGGGCGCGAGCTTGGAGTGCTTCCACCACGGCTCGTGCTCGAGCTGCAGCGTCTGGCCGAGCAGCGCGCCGAAGCCGACCAGCACGACGCCGCGGGTCAGGCCGAACAGGAAGCCGAACAGCCGGTCGAGGATGCTGAGGCCGGCGGCGGTGCGCGTCAGCCACGACAGCAGCGCGCCGACCATGGCGCCGAGCAGCAGCACGCCGACCAGCACGATGCCGCGCGCCAGCCAGGCCTTCTGCTCCGGCGTCTCGAGCACGCCGCCGAGGTAGGGATGCAGGAAGCCGGAGAAGCGCCAGGCGACCCAGATCGCGACCAGCCAGGTGATCAGCGCGACCGCCTCGCGCACGAAGCCGCGCACCGCGCCGATGATCACGGAAATGCCGATGACGGCGACGATCAGGAAATCTGCGCCTTGCATCCAGCCCGCCGGCGTGAACGACTGCCGAGGCAGTCAGAGCCAGTGATTTTAGCCGAAACCTACCCCGGTCACATAAGCCGAGCACGTCACGTTCGCGCCCGGGAAACAGCGACCCGGTAGTCCGTTTCTCAGGGCTGCGGTGCCACCGAGCCGTGGTGACCCTCGTGGGCGAGGCGCGCGGCGATCGTTTCGGCGCGCGCGCGGTCCTGCTCCGGCCCGACCCGCACCCGGTACAGGACGCGGCCGCTGCCACGGAATTCGGACACGAACGCCCGGTAGCCCTTGGCGCGCAGCCCCTTGGCGAGGCTCTCGGCGTTGTCCTTGCTGGCGAAGCTGCCGAGCTGCACCACCCAGCCCTCCGCACCGGCCACCGGCACCGTCGGCCTCGGCGCGGCAGCAGGCGCAGCGGCCGCGGGTGCCGCGGCGGGCACATGGTTGATGGCCGCCGACGGCGCCTGGGCGAGCGGATGGACCTCAGTCGCGACCGTCGCCGTGGCGGCCGGCTTCGGCGGCACGGCCGCCGGGGTCGGCGCCGGCGCCGCGGCGGGCGGCGCGTCCGCCGCGCTCACGGCGCCGGCCCGGTTGCCGCTTGCGCCGGGCGCTGTTGCCGGACCGTCCACGGCGCCCGGCACCGCTGTCGCCGCCTCCGGCGCGGGCGCCGCGGGCGCCGGGCTGCGGGCGATCGCGCCGCGCTCGCCGGCGGTGAGGTCGATCGAGTAGCTGTGCTGCGCGGCCGGCGCGAGCGCCGGCGGCGGCGCAGGTGCGGGCACGTGCGGACCTGTCAGCAGTTCCGGGACGACGATGACGACGATCGCGACCAGCGCGATCGCGCCGACCAGGCGCTCTTTGATCCGGGTGTCCATGGCCTTAGCTGCGGCTGCGCGCCGCCGAGTATAGACGATGCCACTCGAGCGCCGGCGCGACGCTGTGGAACGAGCCGAACACCACCACGCGGTCGCCGGGCTCGGTGCTGTGCGCGGCGAACGCGCAGCCGTCGCCGACCGATGCGGCGGTCGCGATCGGGCGGCCGAGGATCGGCTCCCAGATCGCCGCCAGATCCGCGGCCAGGCGGCCGCGCTCGCCCTCGAGCGTCACCGTGCAGACGAGGTCACGCGCGCCGAGCGCGCGCTTGAGCTCCTGCCCGACCGCCGCCGCGTCCTTGTCGCCGAGCAGGCCGGCGACGACGATCGTGCGCCCGGGCACGCGCCGCTCGTTCATCGTGTCGGCGAGCACCGCGGCGCTGCCGGGGTTGTGGGCCACGTCGAACACCCACTCCACCGGCCCCGCGACCCGCTGGTAGCGCCCGGGCAGGCGCACCGCGGCGAGCCCGGCTGCCACCGCCGCCGTCGCCGGCAGCCAGCCGCCGGCGTCCAGCGCCGCGAGCGCGGTGGCGGCGTTGGCGTACTGGGCGCTGCCGGCCAGCGCCGGCGCCGGCAGTCCCGCGCGGCAGGTCCGCCCGCGCCGAAAGGTGAAGCCGCCGGCGCCGCGCTCGGCGTCGAAGTCGGCGCCGAGGCGCTCGAGCCGCGCGCCGACGCGGCCGGCCTCGGCGGCGATCGAGGCCGGCATGCTGAGGCTGCCGAAGATCGCCGGCCGCCCGGCGCGGAAGATGCCGGCCTTCTCGCGGCCGATGTCCTCGAGCGTCGCGCCGAGGTAGTCGGTGTGGTCGAGACTCACCGACACCACCACCGCGACGTCGGCGTCGACGACGTTGACCGCGTCGAGGCGCCCGCCGAGGCCGACCTCGAGCAGCAGGCAATCGAGCGGCTCACCGGCGAAGGCCAACAGCGCCGCCGCGGTCGCGTACTCGAAATAGGTGAGCGTGAGGTCGCCGCGCGCCGCCTCGATGCGCTCAAAGAGCGCAACCAGCGCCGCCTCGCCGATCTCGCGGCCGTCGAGGCGGATGCGCTCGGTGTAGCGCTCGAGGTGCGGCGAGGTGTAGAGCCCGACGCGCCGCCCGGCGGCGAGCAGCACCGCCTCGAGCAGCGCGGTGACCGAGCCCTTGCCGTTGGTGCCGCCGACCGTGATCACCGGCGCGCGCGGCGTGAGCGCGCCGAGCCGGCCGAGCACGGTGCGGATCCGCTCCAGCGTGAAATCCATCGCGCGCGGGTGCACGCGCTGCTGGTACTCCAGCCACTCGGCCAGCGTCCGGCGCGTCACGGCTTCAGGCCGCCTGCGGCGGCTGCTGCATCAGGAGGCGCAGGAGGTTCGCGATCCGCTCGCGCTGGTCGCGGCGGTCGAGGATCATGTCGATCGCGCCCTTCTCGAGCAGGAACTCGCTGCGCTGGAAGCCCTCCGGCAGCGTCTCGCGCACCGTCTGCTGGATGACCCGCGGCCCGGCGAAGCCGATCAGCGCGCGCGGCTCGCCGATGTTGACGTCGCCGAGCATCGCGAGGCTGGCCGAGACGCCGCCGGTGGTCGGGTCGGTCAGCACCGAGACGAACGGCAGGCGCTCCTTGGCGAGGCGCGCCAGCGCGCCGGCGGTCTTGGCCATCTGCATCAGCGAGTACAGCCCCTCCTGCATGCGCGCCCCGCCGCTCGCCGAGAAGCACACGAAGGGCATGCGGTAGCGGGTGCAGTGATCGACCGCGCGCGAGAACTTCTCGCCGACCACCGAGCCCATCGAGCCGCCCATGAACTTGAACTCGAAGGCGCCGGCGACGATCTCGAGTCCGGTCAGCGTGCCCGCCATCACCACCAGCGCGTCGGTCTCGCCGGTTTCGATGGTGGCCTTTTCCACGCGGTCGATATAGCGCTGCGTGTCCTTGAACTTGAGCGTGTCCAGCGGCAACACTTCGGCGCCGATTTCAAAACGGGCTTCCGGGTCCAGCAGCATGTCCAGCCGCACCCGCGCGCCGACGCGATGATGATGGCCGCACTTGGGGCAGACGCTGAAATTCTTTTCCAGATCGGTGCCATACAGCACGGTTTCGCAGGACGCGCACTTGACCCACAAGCCTTCCGGCATCTGCTTGCGGGTGGCGCCCTCGGTGCGCTTAATCTTGGGAGGCAATAATTTGTTGAGCCAGCTCATGCGTCCATGCCTTGTCGAATACCG
>JANYAE010000026.1 GCA_025355105.1 Pseudomonadota bacterium
CGGGCCGGGATTGGAGATCGGCACCGGTGTGCCGTCGTAGCCTGCGATGAGGCCGCAGAGCGCGATCCGCCCGAAGGCGTTCATGCGCATGATGACTGCGTCGAGGCAGCGGCCGCCGACGTTCTCGAAGCAGGCGTCAACCCCGGCGGGCGCGGCAGCCGCGAGCGCGGCGTCAAGCGCCGCCGCGTCGGCTGCCGCCTTGTAGTCGATGCAGGCATCGAAGCCGAGCTCGTTCACCACGTAGTCGCATTTCGCGCGGCCGCCGGCGATGCCGACCGCGCGGCAGCCGCGCGCCTTGGCCAGCTGGCCGACTACGCTGCCGACGGCGCCAGCGGCTGCGCTGACGACAACCGTCTCGCCGGGCTTCGGCGCACAGATCATCGATAGCCCGTACCAGGCCGTGACGCCGGGCATGCCGACCGGACCGAGGTAGGCGGCGAGTGGCACCGTCGTCGTATCGATGCGGCGCAGCAGCGCCGCGCCGGGCTCGTCGACCAGCGAGTACTCCTGCCAGCCGCCCATGCCGACCACCTGATCGCCGACGGCGAAGCCCGGATGGCGACTGGCGACGACCTCGCCGGCCGTCCCGCCGATCATGACCTCGCCGAGTGCCTGTGGCGCCGCATAGGACTTCGCGTCGTTCATGCGGCCGCGCATGTACGGGTCCAGCGACAGCCAGTGATGGCGCACCCGCAGCTGGCCTGGGCCGGGCTCAGGCAGCGGCGCGGTCTCCAGCCGGAAGTTCTCGAGGCTGGCCGCGCCCCGCGGGCGCGAGGCCAGCACGATTCGTCGGTTGAGCGAAGTCATGGGTTACCTGGTGCGATTGTCGGAGGTCGCGGTGGCGGCTTCGGCAACGGCGCGGCCTGTCACGCCGCGCGCGCGGCGGCGCCAAGGCCGAGGGCGTGGAGGATGCCGCGCGCGGCCTCGCGGCCCTCGAACACGGCGGTCACGACCAGGTCGCTGCCGCGCACCATATCACCGCCGGCGAACACCTTGGGGTGGGTGGTCGCGAAGGGCCGTGCTGCGTCGGCCGAGACGCGCACGCGGCCGTCGCCATGCAGCGCGATGCCATGCGCATCGAACCACGCTGCCGGACTCGGGTTGAAGCCGAAGGCCACGATCACCGCGTCGGCCTCGATCACGTCCTCACTGCCGGCGATCGGCTCGGCCACGCGGCGGCCGCGCGGCCCTGGCGCGCCGAGCCGCGTCTCGACGACCCGTACGCCCTCGACGCGGCCGCTGCCGACGATCTCGACCGGTTGGCGGTTGAAGAGGAAGCGCACGCCCTCCTCCTTGCTGTTCTTGTAGTCGCGGCGCGAGCCCGGCATGTTCTCCTCGTCGCGGCGGTAGGTGCAGGTCACGCTCGCCGCGCGCTGGCGGATCGCGGTGCGGTTGCAGTCCATCGCCGTGTCGCCGCCGCCGAGCACGACGACGCGCTGGCCGGCGAGGTCCACCGCGGCGCTGCTGAGGCCGAGCTCGCGTTTGATGTTGGCGACCAGGTACGGCAGTGCCTCGACGACGCCGGGCAGGTGCTCGCCGGGAAGGTTGCCCTTGACCGAGCTGTAGGTGCCCATGCCGAGGAACACCGCGTCGTACTCGGCGAGCAGCGTCTCGAAGGGCAGGTCGCGGCCGATCTCGACGCCGAGCCGGAACTCGACGCCCATCTCCTCCATCAGCTCGCGACGCTTCTCGACGACCTCCTTCTCGAGCTTGAACGGCGGGATACCGAAGGTCAGCAGGCCACCGATGCGCGGATAGCGGTCGAACACCACCGGCTGCACGCCGTGGCGCACCAGAATGTCGGCACAGCCGAGTCCCGCCGGGCCCGCGCCGACGATCGCGACGCGCCGCCCGCTCGGCCGCACGTGCGACATGTCCGGCTTCCAGCCGGCCTTCAGCGCCTCGTCGGTGATGTACTTCTCGATGGCGCCGATGGTCACCGCGCCGAGGCCGTCGTTGAGCGTGCACGCGCCCTCGCAGAGCCGGTCCTGCGGGCAGATGCGCCCGCACATCTCCGGCAACGAGTTGGTCTTGTGCGACAGCTCCGCGGCCTCGAACAGCTTGCCCTGCTCGATCAGCTTCAGCCAGTTCGGGATGTGGTTGTGCACCGGGCACTTCCACTCGCAGAAGGGGTTGCCGCAGGCGAGGCAGCGGCCGGACTGCTGCGCCGCGGCCTTGGCGTCGAAGGGCGCGTAGATCTCGCGGAACTGCGTCAGGCGCACTGCCGCCGGCAGCTTGGCGGGTTCGGTGCGCGGCACGTCGAGGAACTGCAGGTACTTGTCGGCCATCAGGCGGCCCTTCGCAGGTTCTCGATCAGCGTGTCGATCGCCGCCGCCTTGGGCTTCACCAGCCAGAACTTGCCGAGGAAGGTGCGGAAGTCGTTGACGATCTCGGCGCCCCAGCGGCTGCCGGTCTCACGCACCTGCGTCTCGATCAGGCCGCGCAGGTGGTGCAGGTTCTGCTCCATGCCCTCCACCGAGATGCGGTGGATGTCGACCAGTTCGTGGTTGTAGCGATCGACGAAGTCGCGATCGAGGTCGAGCACGTAGGCGAAACCGCCGGTGAAGCCGGCGCCGAAGTTGAGGCCGGTGCGGCCGAGCACGCACACCACGCCGCCGGTCATGTATTCGCAGCAGTGGTCGCCGGCGCCCTCGATGACCGCAAGCGCGCCGGAATTGCGCACCGCGAAGCGCTCGCCGGCCGAGCCGGCGGCGTACAGCTCGCCACCGGTCGCGCCGTACAGGCAGGTGTTGCCCATGATCGGTGACTCGTGCGCGAGGAAGGTCGAGGCGCGCGGCGCCCTGAGCACGATGCGCCCGCCGGCCATGCCCTTGCCGACGTAGTCGTTGGCATCACCCTCGAGATAGAGGTGCAGGCCACCGGCGTTCCAGACGCCGAAGCTCTGGCCGGCGGAGCCGGTCAGCTGCACGGTGATCGGCTGCTCGCTCATGCCGTTGTCGCCATGGCGACGCGCGATCTCGCCCGACAGGCGCGCGCCGATCGAGCGGTTGCGGTTCGACACCTCGTAGGCGTAGCGGCCGCCGGACTTGGCCTCGATCGCACCGAGCATGTCGCTGACCATGCGCTCGGCGAGCTCGCCCTTGTCGAAGGGCTCGTTGCGCGGCTCGAGGCAGTACTGCGGCCTGTCGGCCGCGAGCCCGGCGGTCGACAGGATCGGCGACAGGTCGAGCTTCTGCTGTCGCGGCGTCGCGCCCGGCAGGATGCTGAGATACTCGGTGCGGCCGATCAGCTCCGACAGCCGGCGCACGCCGAGGCTCGCCATCAGCTCGCGGCATTCCTCGGCGACGAAGCGGAAGTAGTTGACCACCATCTCCGGCAGGCCGACGAAGTAGCGCTTGCGCAGCAGCTCGTGCTGGGTCGCGACGCCGGTGGCGCAGTTGTTGAGGTGGCAGATCCTGAGGTACTTGCAGCCGAGCGCGACCATCGGCGCGGTGCCGAAGCCGAAGCTCTCGGCGCCGATCACGGCCGCCTTGATGACGTCGAGCCCGGTCTTGAGGCCGCCGTCGGTCTGCAGCCGCACGCGGTGGCGCATCTCGTTGATGCGCAGCGTCTGGTGCGTCTCGGCCAGGCCGAGTTCCCACGGCGTGCCGGCGTACTTGATCGACGACAGCGGGCTCGCGCCGGTACCGCCGTCGTAGCCGGAGATCGTGATGAGATCGGCGTAGGCCTTGGCGACGCCGGCGGCGATCGTGCCGACACCGGGCTCGGCGACCAGCTTGACCGATACCAGCGCGCGCGGATTCAGCTGCTTCAAGTCGAAGATCAGCTGCGCGAGGTCCTCGATCGAGTAGATGTCGTGATGCGGTGGCGGCGAGATCAGCCCGACGCCGGCGCGCGCGAAGCGCAGCCGCGCGATCATCTCGTTGACCTTGTGGCCGGGCAGCTGGCCGCCCTCGCCGGGCTTGGCGCCCTGCGCGATCTTGATCTGCAGCACCTCGGCCGACAGCAGGTATTCCGGGGTCACGCCGAAGCGACCGCTGGCGACCTGCTTGATCTTGGAGTTCTTCTCGGTACCGTAGCGGCGCGGGTCCTCGCCGCCCTCGCCGGAGTTGGAGCGCGCGCCGAGACGGTTCATGGCGATCGCCAGCGCCTCGTGCGCCTCCGGCGACAGCGCGCCGAGCGACATGCCGGCCGAGTCGAAGCGCTTCAGGATCTCGTTGACCGACTCGACCTCCTCGAGCGGCAGCGTCGCGCCGCGCGGCTTGAGCGCAAAGAGGTCCCTGAGGCAGGAGGCCGGCCGCTCGTTGACGAGGCTGGCGTACAGCTTGTACTGCTGGTAGTCGCCGGTCAGCACCGCGGCCTGCAGCGTCGCGATCACGTCCGGGTTGTACATGTGGTACTCGCCGTCGTGCATGTACTTGAGCAGGCCGCCCTGCGCCACCGGCGTCAGCGGGTCCCAGGCCGCAGCGGCGAGCGCGTGCTGGTCCGCCTCGAGGTCGGCGAAGTCGGCGCCCTGGATGCGGCTCACGGTGCCGGGAAAGCACTGCGCGACGACCTCGTCGCCGAGCCCGACGATCTCGAACAGCTGCGAGCTGCGGTAGCTGCCGATGGTCGAGATGCCCATCTTCGACATGATCTTGAACAGGCCCTTGCGGATGCCGCGCCGGTAGCTGCGACCGAGCTCGGCGCGGGTTTCGGCGCTCATGCCGACGGCGCCGCTGCGCATCATGTCGAATAGCGTCTGGTAGGCCATGTACGGGTAGACGGCGGTTGCGCCGTAGCCGATCAGGCAGGCGAAGTGGTGCGCGTCGCGGGTCGTGCCGGTCTCGACCAGCAGGTTGCACTTGCAGCGCAGGCCGGTCTGCACCAGGCGGTGGTGCACGGCGCCGGTCGCGAGCAGCGCGTGGATCGGCAGCTTGCCGCGCACCAGGTAGCGATCCGAGAGCAGCAGCACCAGGCGGCCGGCGCGCACCGCCGCCTCGGCCTGGTCGCAGATGCGCACGATCGCCTGGCCGAGCGGCTCGTCGGCCGGGTGCTGCAGGTCGATGAATTCGTGCGTCAGGCCGAATTCCTTGTGCGCCAGGATCTGGCGGAGCTTGCGCTGCGACAGGATCGGCGAGTTCAGCACGATCTGGCGGGCGTGCTCCGGCGCCGGCGCGAACACGTTGCACTCCGGGCCGATCTGCGTCTGCAGACTCATGACGATCGTCTCGCGCAGCGGGTCGATCGGCGGGTTCGTGACCTGCGCGAACTGCTGGCGGAAGTAGTCGTACAGCGAGCGGATCTTGCGCGACAGCACCGGCATCGGCGTGTCGTCGCCCATCGAGCCCACCGCCTCGCTCTCGTCCTCGGCGAGCACGCGGATGATCTCGTCGCGCTCCTCGGCGGTGACGTTGAACATCTTCTGGTAGAGGTCGAGCGTGTCGCGGTCCATCGGCTCGGCCGCGAGCCGCGCGTCGATCAGGTCGCTCTCGAGGTAGCGCACGCCCTTCTTCAGCCAGGCCTTGTACGGATGGCGGACCTTCAGCACCTGGTCCACGCGCTTGGAGTCGAGCAGCTCGCCGGTCTGCAGGTCGAGCGCGAGGATCTCGCCCGGCCCGAGCTTGCCCTTGCGCACCACGTCCTCGGGCCGGTAGCCCCAGACGCCGATCTCGGACGCGACCGTCAGGTGGCGGTCGCGCGTGATGACCCAGCGCGCGGGCCTCAGTCCGTTGCGGTCGAGCGTGCAGGCCGCGTAGCGGCCGTCGGTCAGGACGATGCCGGCCGGGCCGTCCCACGGTTCCATGTGCGGTGCGTAGAACTCGTAGAAGGCCCGCAGGTCCGGGTCGATGGTGTCGACCGTCTGCCAGGCCGGCGGGATCAGGATGCGCATCGCGTGCAACACGTCGAGGCCGCCCATCAGCAGCACTTCGAGCATGTTGTCTAGCGTCTGCGAGTCGGAACCGGTCAGCGACACGAGCGGCTGGATGTCGGACAGGTCCGGCAGGAACGGCGAGCGGAACAGCGGGCCGCGCGCCACCGCCCAGTGGCGGTTGCCGGAGATCGTGTTGATCTCGCCGTTGTGGGCGAGGAAGCGGTACGGGTGCGCGAGCCGCCACTGCGGCAGCGTATTGGTCGAGAAACGCTGGTGGAACACCGCCACCGAGCTCTCGAGCCGCTCGTCGGCGAGGTCCGGGTAGAACTCGGTGAGGTGCTGGGGCATGACCATGCCCTTGTAGACGAGCGTGCTCGCCGACAGCGACGGCATGTAGAAGGCCGGATCCTTGTGCTCCAGGGCCTTCTCGGTGCGCCGCCGTGCCAGGAACAGGCGGCGGTTGAAGCTCGCCTCGTCGACGTCGTCGAGGCAGGTGACGAACACCTGCTCGATGCGCGGCAGCGTCCGCAGCGCCTCGGCACCGCAGGCTGCGGGATTGGTCGGCACCTCGCGCCAGCCGGCGACCACCAGCCCCTCGCGGCGGATCTGCGCCTCGAGCGCCGTCTTGGCGCGCGCCGCGACGTCCTCGTAGGTTGACAGGAAGGCGATGCCGGTCCCGAAGCGCAGCCCGAGCTCGATGCCCGCCTCCGCGGCCACCGCGCGCAGGAAGCGCTCCGGCTTCTTGAGCAGCAGCCCGCAGCCGTCGCCGGTCTTGCCGTCGGCGGCCACCGCGCCACGGTGCGTGAGCCGGTTCAGGGAATTGATCGCCGTGTTGACCAGCCAGTGGCTCGGCTGGTCATCGAGGTTCGCGATCAGGCCGAAGCCGCAGCTGTCGCGCTCGTAGGCCGGGTGATACAACCCTGCCGCGTCGTGGCCGCCGTTCGCCAGCGCCGCCAGGCTCGTCGGCAGGCCGCGGGCGCCTGGGCTCATCTCGTTGTCCATCCCCGGTCCTTGCGCCTGTATCGCAGGCGTCTCGCCACGTGGCGTCCGACTATGAAGACGTCTGGTTCTTCGGTCAATGCTGCAGTGCAGCAGTCGTGGTGCAACGCAGCATCAGAGGCGACGCGTTCAGCAGGGGGCTTGCAGCCACCTGGCCGGCGACGCGATTCGAGGGGGCAGGAGCAGCGCTGCAGCCTGCGGGCGCAGGCTGCAGCGCGGTCAGGATCAGTCCTGCGACTGCTGGACGCGGCCGGCGGCGACGCCGCCGGGCAATGGCGCCGCTACCGGTCGACCGAGGTGCGGCTCGATGTGGTGCTCGTGCGTCAGCACGCGTCCGAAGCGCGGCCCGACCCAGCGTTCGATGTCATCGATGACCGAGAACGCCGCCGGCACGATCACCAGCGTCAGGAAGGTCGAGGTGATGATGCCGCCGATCACGGCCACCGCCATCGGTTGGCGGAACGACGAGGCATCGCCGATCCCGAGCGCCGTCGGCAGCATGCCGGCAATCATCGCGACGCTGGTCATGACGATCGGCTGGGCGCGCTTGTGACCGGCCTCGATCAGCGCCGCGAGCTGGTCCTTGCCGGCCCGCATTTCCTCGATCGCGAAGTCGACCAGCAGGATCGAGTTCTTGGCGACGATGCCCATCAGCATCAGGATGCCGATGATCACCGACATCGAGAACGGGATATTGAAGATCATCAGTGCCAGCACCGCGCCGCCGAGCGCCAGCGGCAGCGCCGACAGGATCGTGATCGGCTGGAAGACGCGGGCAAACAGCAGCACCAGCACCGCGAACACCATCAGCACGCCGGCACCGACCGCCAGCAGGAAGTTGGTGAACAGCTCCTGCATGAACTCGGCCGTGCCGACCCGCGGGCTGTGCACGCCGGGCGGCAGGTTCTTGAGGGCCGGCAGCGCGTCGATCTTCGCCTGCGCATCGCCGAACTGCACGCCGGGCGCGAGGTCGGCGCCGATCATCAGGCGTCGCGACTGGTTGTAGCGGCGCACGGTGGCCGGACCCTGTCCGAAGGTGAGCTCGGCAACCGCCTTGAGCGGCACGCTGCCGCCATTCGCGGTCGGCACCGGCAGGTTCTCTAGCGTCGCGAGGTCCTCGCGCGACGACTCCTTGAGGCTGACGCGGATCGGCACCTGCCGGTCGGAGAGCGAGAACTTGGCGACGTTCTGCGGGATGTCGCCGAGCGTCGCGATGCGCACCGTCTGGCTGATCGACTGCACGGTGACGCCGAGCTCCGCGGCGAGGTCGAGCCGCGGCCGCACGACGATCTCGGGTCGCGGCATGTCGCCGTCGATGCGCGGGTCGCGCAGCTCCTTGAGGCCGCGCATCCCATCGATGACGTTGCGCGCCGCGGCATCGACCGCGAGCGGGTCGTCGCCGGTGATGAACAAGGTGAAGTCGCGGCCGTTGAAGCCCTGCTGCGACTGGAACTGCACGTGCGCGTCGGCGATCGTGCGCAGCTCGGGCGCGACCTGGTCCTCCCAGTCCTTCTGGCTGAGCGTCCGCTGGCTCTTCGGCACCAGCGAGATGAACAGGTTCGCGTTGCGCACCTGGCCGTCGTCGTCGGAGCCCACCGACTCGACGATGCTCGCGACCTCCTTGTGGTGCCGCAGGATCTCCGCGGCGCGCGCCGAGACGCGCGCCGTGTCCTCGAGCCGCACGCCCGGCGGCAGCTCGATCACGACCTGGCTCGCGCCGAGGTCCTCCGGCGGAATGAAGGCCTTGGGAATGACCATCAGCAGCGCGAGCGAGGCGATGAAGAACACCACCGCGAACAGCAGCGCCTTCCAGCGATGCTTGACGCAGGTCTGCAGCCAGCCGAGATAGCGGCGCATCAAGGTCCCGTCGAGGTGCGGCTTGTGGCCCTGCGGCTTGAGCGTGAACGCCGCCAGCACGGGAGTCACGAGCCGCGCCACCAGCAGCGAGAAGAACACCGCCGCGGCGACCGTCAGGCCGAACTGCTTGAAGTACTGGCCGCTGATGCCGCCCATGAAGCTGACCGGCAGGAACACGGCGATGATCGTCGCCGAGGTCGCGACCACCGCCAGGCCGATCTCGTCGGCGGCGTCGAGCGCCGCCTGGTAGGGCTTCTTGCCCATGCGGATGTGGCGCACGATGTTCTCGATCTCGACGATCGCGTCATCGACCAGCACGCCCGCCACCAGTGACAGCGCCAGCAGGCTGACGCCGTTGAGCGTGAAGTCCATCCACGACATGAACGCGAAGGTCGGGATCGCCGACAGCGGGATCGCGAGCGCCGAGATCGCCGTCGCACGCCACTCGCGCAGGAACATGAACACCACCGCCACCGCCAGAATCGAGCCCTCAAGCAGCGCCTCGATCGCGGAGCGGTAGGCGCGCTTGGTGTGTTCGACCGTCGTGAACACCTCGGTGATGGACACGCCGGGGTTCTCGCCGAGGATCTTGTGGATCTCGGCGTCGACCTTGTTCTTGGTCGAGACGTCCGAATAGCCGCGCGCCTTGGTGACGAAGAAGGTCGTCGACGGCCGCCCATCGAGGCGCGACAGCGTACGCACCTCGGCCACGCCGTCGCGGACCTCGGCGATGGCGTCAAGCCGGGCGACCCGCCCGCCGGCGACGGTGATCTGCGTGGCGCCGAGCGCGCTTGCGGTGCGCGCGCCGCCGAGCACGCGGATCGATTGCTCGCCGCCGGCGACCTGCGCCCGGCCGCCCGGCGCGTCGAGGTTCAGCGAGCGCAGCTGCTGGTTGACCTGCACCGCGGTGATGCCGAGCGCCTGCATGCGCGCGGGGTCCAGCTCGACGCGGATCTCGCGGTCGACGCCGCCGCTGCGACCGACCTGGGCGACGCCCGAGACCGCCAGCAGGCGCTTGGTGACGGTGCTGTCGACGAACCAGCTGAGCTGCTCTTCGATCATTGAGGTCGTGCTGACCGCGTAATAGGCGATCGGCCCGCCGTCGCCGTCCTGGCGCGTGATCGACGGCTCCTGGATGCCCTCCGGCAGGTCGGAGCGGACGCGCGCCACCGCGTCGCGCACGTCGTTGACCGCGCGGTCGATCGGCGTGCCGATCTGGAACTCGATCCAGATCCGCGCCGTGCCCTCGACCGCGCGCGAGGTGATGTTGTGGACGTTGCCGACGCTGGCGACCGCGCCCTCGATCTTCTGCATCACCTGCGTTTCCATCTCGGTCGGCGCGGCGCCAGGCTGCGACACCTGCACCAGCACCTGCGGGAAGGAAATGTCGGGATTGAGGTTGATCGGCAGGCGGATGAACGCGACCGTGCCGACGAAGCTCAGCACGACGAACAGCACGATCGGGAAGATCGGGTGCTTGATCGCCCAGGCGGAGATGTTTCTCACGACGGGTCCTTGGCGACCGCCACGCGCACCAGCTCGCCCTCGTGCAGGAACGCCGCGGCGGTGGTCACGACGCGCTCGCTGCCGTCCAGCCCGTCCGCGATCACGATGCCGCTCGGTTGCGCGCCGCCGACGCGCACGTCACGGCGCACGACATGGTTGTCGGGGCCGACGATCAGCACGTAGCTGCCGCGGCCATCCGACAGCAGCGCCGTCTGCGCCACGATCGGTCGGTCGTCGCTGCCGACCTTGACCGCACCGCGGGCGAACGCCCCCGGACGCAGGTTCGGATCCTTCGGCAGCGTGACGCGCACTTCGCCGAGCCGCGTCGCCGGATCGATGACGGCACCGAGCAAGCGCACCTTGCCGGCGACCGCTGCAGTGACACCGGCCACGCGCACCTCGGCAGGCTGGCCGATCTTGAGCCGCGGCAGGTCCTGTTCGGCGGCCACCGCGCGCATCTCGACCTCGCCGCCGCGGGCGAGGCGGAACAACGCCGGGCCGCCCGGCGTCACGGCCTGGCCGATCTCGGCGCTGCGCGTCAGCACGGTGCCGTCGGCGGGCGCCCGGATGTCGGTGCGGCCCATGCGCGCCTCGGCCTCGGCCAGCTGCGCTTCGGCGGCCTTGACGCGCGCGGCGGAGGTCGCGACCTGCGCATGACGCTTGTCGACCTCTTCCTTCGAGAGCGCGGCGATCGAGTTGGCGATCGCCGCCGCACGGCGGTAGTCCGCCTCGGCGAGCGCGGCCTCGGCCCTATTCTGTTCGAGCGTCGCCCGCAGGCTCGCGACCTGCGGCGCAACGACCGCCGTGTCGAGGCGTGCGAGGACCTGGCCGGCACGGACGTGATCGCCGACTTCGACCAGCACCGCCGAAATGCGCCCGCCCTCGCTGTCGACGCCGATCGGCATGTCGTAGCGGGCGACGATCGCGCCGGTGAAATTGACCGTCATCGTGAACGGGGTCCGGCCGGCCGGCAGCGCGGTGACCAGCGGTGCGGCCTCGGCGGCCGTCGGCCCGGCAGGTTTGGCGCCGCCGCGCATCAGGAACATGAGCCCGACGGCGAGCACGGCCACGAGCACCGCGGCGGCAACGTAGCCGCGGCGCAGCAGCGTCGGCTCAGCGGGTAGTGGACGCGGCACTGGCGGCACCGGCGTCGAGTGGTCGTGCACCGTGTCGTACACGGTCCGTGCGGACGACTCCGCTTGCGCAAGGGCTTCATCGTTCACGGATGGCACACCGGGAAAACGGTAAGGGCCGCGATTCTACGCGTTCAATCCGCGAAGTCCGCGCGTCGCGCGGCAGAGCGTGCGGCAGAAGCGACGAACCGAGCGCGGCCGCTGTTCGGGTCGCGCGGCAAAAAAAAAGGCGCCGGGAGCTGGGGGAAGCTCGTCGGCGCCAAGATTTCCAACCACAGGGGGAGTTGAGACTTGCAGGCTAGATAAAGCAAGGTCCACGCCAGTCCACAGAACCTTATTAAATCAATGCCTTACGGAGATTGCACGGCGCGGTGACGTCACCGGTCTGACGCGTCACGTCAGCTTCTGACGCGTCGGCGCCGGCGCGTCGAGCCTAGAGGGTCGCCGGCCTCGGGGCAGGAGGCGGCGCGACCAGCACGCACGGATCGTGGTGCGCCGCGAGCGCGGTGCACAGCGCCGCGGCGGACGCTCGGTCGAGCCCGGTCAGCTGCAGTCGGTGGATCACGCGGCCGTTGGCGGCGTGGGCCACGGCGATCAGCGGTGTCCGCGCGGCAAGTTCGGGGTGCCGGACCGCGAGCTCATGCCAGGCGCGCTCGGCCGCGGCGCTGCCGTCAAAGAATGCGCCGAGCTGGACGGCGAAGCCGTCCGCCGTGGCGGCCGGTCGGGGCGCGGCCGTCG
>JANYAE010000029.1 GCA_025355105.1 Pseudomonadota bacterium
TCGCGAGCGCGGCCGCTGCCTGCTCGCCGGCGGCCGCTTCCGCCGGGCTGAGCGAGCGCCACAGCCGCGGCCGTGCGGCGAGCGCCTCGGCCGCGAGCTCCAGATCGAAGCCGAAGCAACCGTCCGCGGCCAGCTGACCGGCCAGCGCCGCCCACGCGTAGTGCTCGGCGCTCGACAGGCCGAGCACCTCGACGTTCGGTGGCGGCAGCGGCGACAGCCGCGCGTCGGCGGCCGTCCAGCGCAGCACGTTGTCGGCGCCGTCCGCGGATGACAGCAGCCCGAGCGCGAACGGCGCGCCGCGGCGGGCGGCGGACTCCAGCGTCGCGCGGCCGGCGGCCACCTCCGGGGCCGCGCCGCAGCCGACTAGCAGGCAGCTGCCGTAGACGGCCGCGGCGTCGGCATCATGTTTGGATGCGGCCTCGAGCCAGGAGCGTGCGACCGCCGGCTGGCCGCGCAGGTGGTCGAGGCCGAGCGACAGCTGGGCACGCGGTGCGCCGAGCAGCGCCGCGCTTTCCAGGCGCCCGGCGGCGCCGCTGCCTTCGAGCGCCAGATATTCAAGGCTGGCGGCGTCGCCGTTGCGCGCCGTGAGCTCCAGCTGGCGGCCGATCGCCGCCTCGTCAAGGTGCGCCGCGCTGCAGCCGGCGGCGAGGCGCGCCGCGCCCTCGCGGCGCGCGCCGATCAGCGCATCAAGGGCGGTGTCGGCCGCCGGCTCGCGCGCCGCGGCAAGCCGGGCGCGGGCCGCGCTCACGTCGGCGTCCGCGGCCGGCGCGCCGAGCGCGCGACAGAGTGCTGCGAGCTCGGCCAGCAGGGCGACGCTGCCCGGCGCGCGCGCCTCGCTCAGCTGCCGCGCGACCTCGCCGACCTCGCCGGCCGCAAGCCGCTCGAGCCACTCCCGCGGCAGCGCCGCAGCGCGCAGCCGCGTGCGCAGTTGAGCGTGCAGCAGCCGGCCCGGCAGCGGCGCCGTCGCCGCGGTCGCGGCCGCCGGAAGCGGCGCGGGCCGATCGTAGCGGGCGTCGGCCGCTGCCGAGGCAGGGCGGGCGTCGGCCGGGCGTTCCGGTGCCGGCGAGGACCGCCACCAGAGCGCGACCGCGACGGCAGTTCCCGCCGCCAGACCGAGCAGCGTGAGCTGCCGGCCGTTCATCCGCCGCCGCCGGTCGGCCAGCGGCCGGCGTCAGCCTGCTGCCGGGCAGAGGCCGGCAGGACGTTGGCACGCGTGAGGCAGCTCATGGCAGGTTCTCGGACGACGCCGGCCGGGTCGTCCTGGCAGGATACCCGCGGCCAGGCGCCAGGCCGGTGTTTCGCCGCAGGTGGAATTTTCCAGGGCGTCTCCGTACCATTTCGCGGCTTTCGACACGGGACCTTGAAGCCGGACGCGGCGGGCGGAGAGTTATGCGATCGATTCGATGGATGTTCTCGGCGCCGATTGCGGCCTTGGCGCTGGCGTTGCTCGGCACTTTCGCGGGCACGGTGCGGGCCGAAGAGGCTCCTGCCGGTGACGCCGCCCGCGGCGCCCAGATCGGCTACACCTGCTACGGCTGCCACGGTATCGCCGATTATCGCAACGCCTACCCCAACTACCACGTGCCGAAGATCGGCGGCCAGCACGCCGCCTACCTGAGCGCCGCGCTCGGCGAGTATCGCGCCGGCGCGCGTCCGCACCCGACCATGAAGGGCCAGGCGTCCAGTCTGAGCGAGCAGGATGCGCGCGACCTGGCAGCGTACTTCGCGACCGCGAACCCAGTGAAGTCAGGTGGCAAGGCAAGCGGCACGCCACCGGCTGCGGCGATGACCTGCATCGCCTGCCATGGCACCGATGGCGTCGGCATCACCGCCGACTACCCGACGCTCGCCGGCCAGCAACCGGACTACATAGAACAGGCGCTCGCGGCCTATCGCAAGGGCACGCGCCAGAACGCCGTCATGAACGGCATGGCGGCGCAGCTCAAGGACGAGGACATCGCCGCGCTCGCCGAGTACTTCTCGCAGCAGACGCCGGCGCTGTGGGTGCCGCGGGCACCGCACGGCCCGACGGCGAAGTGAACGCCGGCGCCGGGCGCGATCCGAGGCCGGCGCAAGCCGGCCTCGTCGTCTCGGACGTCATCGACTACGCCGACGGCATCTCCGCCGTCGACACGCACTACGTCCGCTCGCGCCTCGACGCGAGCCACCTCATCGTGCATCGCGGCCGCGCGGCCTTCGTCGACACCGGCACGGCGTTGTCGGTGCCGCACCTGCTGGCGGCGCTTGACGCCAAGGGCATCGCGCGCGACGCGGTCGATTGGGTGCTGCTGACGCACATCCACCTTGACCACGCCGGCGGCGCCGGCGCGCTGCTCGCGGAACTGCCGAACGCGCGCGTCGCGGTGCACCCGCGGGGCGCCGCGCACATCGCCGATC
This sequence comes from Pseudomonadota bacterium, assembly GCA_025355105.1. Lineage (GTDB taxonomy): Bacteria > Pseudomonadota > Gammaproteobacteria > Steroidobacterales > Steroidobacteraceae > CAIKZZ01. Next base: position 2,398 of record JANYAE010000029.1, read on the forward strand.
CCGCGAGACTGATCGCCGCGACCCGCGCGGTCTACGGCGATGCGATCTACGAGCGGCTGTACGGCGAGATGCGCGCGGTGCCGGCCGAACGCCTAGTGGTCACCGAGGACGGCGCCCGGCAGACGCTGGCCGGCCGGACGTTCGAGTTTTTGCACACGCCCGGCCACGCGCTGCACCACCAGGCGATCGTCGACGCGGAGGCCGGCGCGGTGTTCGCCGGCGATACCTTCGGCGTCTCGTACCGCGAGTTCGACGTCGACGGCCGTGAGTTCATCCTGCCTGCGACCACGCCGACGCAGTTCGATCCGGACCAGCTGCACGGCTCGATCGATCGCGTCGTCGCGCTCGCGCCGCGCGCGGTATTCCTGACGCACTACAGCCGGGTGCTCGACATCGCACGCCTCGGCGCCGAACTGCATACGGCGGTCGACCAGTATGTCGCGCTGGCGCGGTGCCACCGCGATGACCCGCAGCGCACGTCGCGGCTGTGTGCGGCGATCTTCGAGTGGCACTCGACGACGCTCGACGCGCACCGCTACGCCGGCACGCCGGCGGCGCGTCACGCGTTGCTCGACGACGACATCGCCCTCAACGTGCGGGGACTGCTCGGCTGGCTCGACCGCCGCGGCTGAGCGCCGGCGGCGGCGCAGGAGCGCGATGATGGATTCCTTCCGGGCGCTGCGCATCCACCAGGGCGACGGCCGCATCGAGGCGCGCTTCGAGTCGATCGGTCTCGACGACCTCGCTGCCGGCGAGGTCGTCGAGCGCGTGCGCTTTTCGTCCATCAACTACAAGGACGCGCTCGCCGCGACCGGCGCCGGGCGCATCCTGCGGCGCTATCCCCTGGTCGGCGGCATCGACCTGTCGGGCGAGGTCGTCAGCTTTGCCGACGCGCTTCAAGCGCGGCGACGCGGTGCTGGTCACCGGCTGCGGCCTGTCGGAGAGCCACGACGGCGGCTACGCCGAGTACGCGCGCGTCAGGGCCGACTGGGTCGTGCCGCTGCCCGCCGGCCTGCGCTCGACGACGTGATGCGGATCGGGACCGCGGGCTATACCGCGGCGCTCGCGATCCATCGCCTCGAGCAGAACGGCCAGGCGCCGGGTAACGGCCCGCCGCTCGTCAGCGGCGCTTCAGGCGGTGTCGGCTCGCGCGCGATCGACATGCTCGCCGGACGCGGCTACGAGGTCGTCGCCGTCAGCGGCAAACTCGGCGCCGACGACTACCTCGCGGCGATCGGCGCGGCGCGGGTGCTGCGGCGCTCGGCGATCGACCTCGGCACGCGGCCGCTCGAGGCGCCGCTGTGGGCCGGCGCCATCGATAACCTCGGCGGCGAGGTCCTGACGTCGCTGACGCGCACGGTGGACTTCTTCGGCAATATTGCCGGCATCGGACTTGCGGCAAGCCCTGAGCTACACACCACGGTGATGCCCTTTATTCTGCGCGGCATGAGCCTGCGCGGCATCAATTCGCTGGCCAATCCGCGTGCGCTCAGGCTCAAGGTGTGGGAGCGCATCGCGACCGACCTGCGGCCGCGCCATCTCGAGCGGATCTGCGCCGGCAGCATCGCCTTCGAGGAGCGGCCGGCGGCGTTTCCGGCCTACCGGGCCGGTACCGTGCAGGGCCGGACGCTGGTCCGCATCAGCTGAGCTATCATGCAGTGCATCAATTCGAGGGCCGACGCATGAACCGATCCCCGACCTCGGCCGGTGCGCGCCTCTGGGCAGCGCTCGATCAGGAGCGCCCACTGCAGGTCGCCGGGGCGGTCAACGCGTTCAGCGCGCTGCTCGCCGAGCAGGCCGGCTTTCGCGCCATCTATCTGTCCGGCGCCGGCGTCGCGAATGCCTCCTTTGGCCTACCGGACCTCGGGATCACCTCGCTCAACGACGTCTGCGAGGACGTGCGGCGCATCACCGCGGCCACCGACGTGCCGCTGCTGGTCGACGCCGACACCGGCTGGGGCGCCGCCTTCAACATCGCGCGCACCAGCGCCGACCTGATCCGCTCGGGCGCGGCCGGCATGCACCTCGAGGACCAGGTGGCCGCGAAGCGCTGCGGGCACCGGCCGGGCAAGGCGCTGGTCTCCACGCAGGAGATGGCCGATCGCATCAAGGCGGCGGTCGACGGTCGCAGCGACGACCAGTTCGTCATCATGGCGCGGACCGACGCGCACGCGGTGGAAGGCCAGCAGGCGGCCGTCGACCGCGCCCTGGCCTACGTCGCGGCCGGCGCCGACATGATTTTCGCGGAGGCGCTGGCGACGCTCGACGAGTACCGGCAGTTCACCGCCGCGGTCGACGTGCCGGTGCTCGCCAACATCACCGAGTTCGGCAAGACGCCGCTGTTCAGCGTCGCGCAGCTGAAGGGTGCCGGCGTCGGCCTCGTGCTCTACCCGCTGTCGGCGTTTCGCGCGATGTCGAAGGCCGCGCTCGGCGTCTACACCGAGCTCCGCCAGGCCGGGACGCAGCAGGGCATCCTCGACCGGATGCAGACGCGCGCCGAGCTCTACGAAGTGCTCGGCTATCACGACTACGAGAAGAAGCTCGACGAGCTGTTCTCCAAGTAGCCGCCGCCGCAAGCGGCCGCTGGAGCAGAGGTAACGCCGTGTCAGACACCGTCAACATGCCGAATCCGATGACCCCCAAGCCGAAGAAGTCGGTCGCGCTGTCAGGCGTCGCCGCCGGCAATACCGCGCTCTGCACCGTCGGCCGCACCGGCAACGACCTCCACTACCGCGGCTACGACATCCTCGAGATCGCCGAGAATGCCGAGTTCGAGGAGATCGCCTACCTCTTGATCCACGAGCGGTTGCCGAACGCGGCCGAGCTCGCGGCCTACAAGCAGAAGCTGCAGGCGCTGCGCGGCATCCCGGGGGTGGTGCGCGACGTGCTCGAGGCGCTGCCGGCGGCGACTCACCCGATGGACGTGATGCGGACCGCCGTCTCGGCGCTCGGCTGCGCGTTGCCCGAGAAGGACGAGCACGCCGCCGCCGGCGCGCGCGACATCGCCGACCGGCTGATCGCGAGCCTCGGCTCGATGCTCTGCTACTGGTACCACTACAGCCACGCCGGCCGGCGCATCGAAGTCACGACCGACGACGACTCGATCGGCGGCCACTTCCTGCGCCTGCTGCACGGCTCGACGCCGCCCGGCGAGTGGGTGCGCGCGATGCATACCTCGCTGAACCTGTACGCCGAGCACGAGTTCAACGCCAGCACCTTCGCCGCGCGCGTCGTCGCCGGCACCGGCGCCGACGTCCACTCGGCGGTGACCGCGGCGATCGGCGCGCTGCGTGGCCCCAAGCACGGCGGCGCGAATGAGGTCGCCTTCGAGGTCCAGAAGCGCTACGCGACGCCGGACGAGGCGGAGGTCGACGTGCGGCGGCGGGTGGCGAACAAGGAAGTGATCATCGGCTTCGGCCACCCGGTCTACACGATCGCCGACCCTCGCAACGAGGTCATCAAGCGGGTCGCCAAGACGCTGGCCGACCGCGCCGGCGACACCAAGATGTACGACGTCGCGGCGCGCCTCGAGACGGTGATGCGCGAGGCCAAGAACATGTTCCCGAACCTCGACTGGTTCAGCGCCGTCAGCTACCACATGATGGCGGTGCCGACCGCGATGTTCACGCCGCTGTTCGTGATCTCGCGCACCACCGGCTGGTGTGCGCACATCGTCGAGCAGCGCGAGGACGGCAAGATCATCCGCCCGAGCGCGAACTACGTCGGCCCTGAGCCCCGGCCGTTCGTGCCGCTGGCCGCGCGCGGCTGATCGGCCGCCGCGGCGCTCTCCTCGGCCGGCCGCCGGCGTGCGTGGCGACGCAGCGCCCGCGCCAGCTCCGCCATCGTGAAGGGCTTGGCGACGAAGTCGTTCATGCCCGCCAGCAGACACTCCTCGCGCGCACCCTGCATCGCGTGGGCGCTGATGCCGATGACCGGCAGCCGTGCCGCGTGCGCGGCGGCCTCGCGCTCGCGCAGCCGCTGGGTCGCGGCGATGCCGTCCATGAACGGCATCTGGCAGTCCATCAGCACGACGTCGATGCCGCCGCGGGCGACGCGCTCGAGCGCTTCGGCGCCGTGCGCGGCCAGTGCCACGCGGCAGCCGAGCGCCTCGAGCATCCCGGAGGCCACGGCCTGGTTGACCGGGTTGTCCTCGGCGACCAGCACCTGCAGGCCGAGACGCTCGCCTGCCGCCGACAGGCCGACGCTGGCGAGGAAGCTCGCCGTATCGAGCTCGGCGCCGCGACCGGTGATGCGCGCGAGCGTCGCGACCAGCAGGCTGCGCCGCACGGGCTTGGTCAGGTAGCCGGCGATGCCGCCGTCCGAACCGGGCTCCGGGTCGTTGCCGGCATCGCCGGTCGGCGCCATCGTGATCACCGGGATGCCGAGCGTGGCGCGGCGCGCCACGCCGCCGACCAGGCGGTGATCGAGCAGCACGATATCGGGGCGCATGTTTGCGGCCGCGAGCCACGCGTCGACCTCGAAGGCGTCGGCGGCGGTCGCGACCGTGGCGCCTGCCGCGTCCAGCGCCTCGGCGAGCACGGCACGGCTGGTCGGGCTCTGGTCGCCGATGAGCACCAGCAGGCCACCGAGCAGCGGCGGCCGCTCGGCGCCCTTGAGCACCAACGCCGGTACGTCGGTTGGCAGGCTGAAGCTGAAGATCGAGCCGCGGCCGAGTTCGCTCGTGACGCGCATCGCGCCGCCCATGAGCTCGACCAGCTGGCGCGCGATCGCGAGGCCGAGGCCGGTGCCGCCGTAACGGCGCGTGGTCGACGCGTCGGCCTGCGCGAACGGCTCGAACAGCCGGCCGAGCGCGCCGGGAGCGATGCCGATGCCGGTGTCGGCGACGCTGAACTCCAGCAGCGCGCGGCCGTTCTCGACCGGCCCCGAGTCGACCGTGACTACCACCTCGCCGTGCTCGGTGAACTTCAGCGAGTTGCCGATCAGGTTGGTCAGCACCTGCCGTAGCCGCACCGGGTCGACGTGGACGATGGCCGGCACCGCGGGACGCACCGCGACGATCAACTCGAGGTCGCGGCCGTGGGTGCGGCTCGACAGCAGCTCGGCGGTGTCCTCGACCAGACCCGCGACGTCCAATTCGATCGCCTGCAGCTCGAGCCGCCTAGCCTCGATCTTCGAGAAGTCGAGGATGTCGTTGATGATGTCGAGCAGCGAGATCGCCGAGCGGTGAATCGTGTCGGCGTACTTGCGCTGCCGGGCCGACAGCTCGGTGCGCTCCAGCAGCTCGGTCATGCCGAGCACGCCGTTCATCGGCGTGCGGATCTCGTGGCTCATGCGCGCGAGGAACTCCGACTTCACGCGACTCGCGGCGAGCGCCGCGTCGCGCGCCGCGTCAGCGCCGCGCTTGGCGTCCTCGAGTTCGGCCAGCATCTCGTTGGCGGCCGCCGCGACGGTGCCGATCTCGTCCGCGTGGCGGTGTGGCTTGAGGCGCGCCGCCGGATCGCCGGCGCGACCGATCTCGACCAGCCGCGCCGACATCAGGCGCAGCGGCCGCAGCAGCCGGTTTTCGAAGAACACCACTGCGAGCGCCGCGACCAGCAGCCCGGTCGTGATCGCCGACCACAACAGCGCCCGCGCCGCGTTGGCCGCCGCGGCGTGCACCGGGCGCGCGGACAGGATCCGCACCACCACCTCGTGGCCGTCGGCGGTCTCGCCGGCGCGGAAGCGCATGTCGAGCGTCTCCGGGTCGCTGTCGTCGAACAGCGGTTCCTCGGGACCCGGCGGCGGCGTGGCCCCAGGCCGGCCGGCGTCCGCCAGCACCTCGAGCGAGACGCGCGCATCTGCGAGTTCCGACAGCAGCCCCTCAAACGATGCGCCCATCGAACGCAGCACGATCAGCGAGCCGGCGGCCTCGCTGTCGCCCTTGCTCGGCAGGATCGGCGCGCCGCCCCAGGCGTAGATCTCGCCGCCGATCAGCACCAGACCGGTCGCGGTGACGCCGTGGGTGAGATGCCCGAGCAGCGGCCCACCGCGACCGACGGCCGCGAGCAGCGCTGGTGCGGGCTCCAGATAGCGGCGCGCATACGGATCGTAGTGCAGCACCTTGACCACTCGGCCGTCGGCGGCGACGAAAGCGACCGCGTCGATGGAGAGGTTGCCGAAGGTGTCCGGGTCCCAGTTGGCGACGAAATATTGCGGATTGCGCCCGCGGACGTACGCGTAGGTCTCGTCCCACTTGCCGTCGTCGTGCGCCGTGCGTCGCAGACTCTCCAGCTGCGACGCCAGCGTGCGCTCGGCCAGCCGCGCGCGCGAGCGGCCGTCGCGGTGCTCGGCGGCCGCCACGGTGCGGCCGTACCACCAGCGCGCCGCGGCGTACTGGCCGGCGCCGAGCGCGCAGAACGTGGCGAGCAAGACCGCGATGGTCTGGCGGTGAAGGCGGCGGCGGGGCGCTTGCGGGAGCATTGGGCTGTCAGGTAGTCCGGGGGGCACCTGTAACGGTTAGCGTGCCGCGCGGCCGGATCTTGAGCCGCGGGCTACCACGTGTAGGGAATACCCCGAAGCCGCTATCGGCGCGCGCCGCAATCGCGGCGTGCCACACCGCGCGCCGCAGATCGCGCTCGCGGCATCCGCCGTGCCGTCGCGCTGGGCCGGCCCGGGCCGGCTGTGCTGCACCTTCCGCATCGCCGCGGCAGCCGCGGCTTGGCGGCGGCGCGCGGGTCGGCGGTCAGCAAGGGCCGCGCCGCGTCGCGCGTCGGGTACCACGACAGCCCGTGCCTGAGCTCCGGGCGCAGCGCACTGCAGCGGCGGCCCCGAGCCAGCCTGCGACCAGCTGCCGGCCGGCTGCGACCAACCGCGCGGCGGCCGCGGCCGGCGCGCCGACAATGCGCCGGCCGGCCGAAGCCGGCGCCCCGGGGCGGGCGCCGTCGCGCCGGTGGCCGGGGAGCCAGGTGGCGCGGATAATCGCCGCCCGGAGTCCGGGTCGCCGCTGGCCGCCCGCGTACGACAACAGGGGGAGTATCGATGAAGAAATTCTGGCGTTTCGCCGGCTGGACTGCGCTCGCGCTGGTCGTGGTGCTCGCGTTCGGCGCCTACAAGATCATCTGGGGCAAGCCGTTCACGATCAACGAGCTCGCCAACCGGCAGACTCTCGAGTTCCTGATCAAGAACCCGGAGGTCTTCACGCAGGTCGGCATCGCCGACGGCACGATCTTCGATCGTCACTCCGGCAAGTTGTCCGCGGTCGGCGTCGCCAAGCGAGACGAGGACTACGCGATCGCGGTCGAGTTCCTCGCCGAGCTGCGCGCCTTCGACCGCGCCAAGCTCAGCCGCCAGGAGCAGATCACCTACGACATCCTGGCGGACCAGTACGAGACCGGGCTGTCGTTCAAGCGTTTCGACTGGCTGTCGTCCGAGGGGCTCTACCCGATCAGCCCGATGTTCGGCACGCAGGTGCAGTTGCCGAGCTTTCTGCAGTCCTCGCACGTCGTGAAGAACGAGAAGACCGCGCGCAACTACGTCAAGCGGCTCGAGGCGACGGGTGACAAGCTCGACGCGTTGACCGCCGAAATGCTGCGCCAGGCAAAGCTCGGCGTGGTGTTGCCGACGTCGCTGCTCGAGAAGTCGGAGATCGTCATCGGCGACACGATCAAGCCCACGCCGGAGGCGAATGCGCTGGTGACGAGCTTCGTCGAGCGCATGAAGAAGGCCAAGGGCGTGGATGCCGCGCTGCAGTCCGAGCTCGAGAAGGCCGCGGTTGCCGCGGTCACGACCCGCGTCTACCCCGCCTACCAGCGGATGATCGCCGCGCTCGAGTCGCTGCGGCCGCAGGCCGCGACGCAGACCGCCGGCGTCGACCGGCTGCCGGATGGCGCGGTCTACTACGCGGCGATGCTGCGGCAGTTCACGACCACCGACTACTCCGCCGAGAAGATCCACGCGCTCGGCCTCGCCGAGGTCGCGCGCATCAGCGCCGAGATGGACGCACTGCTGAAGTCACAGGGCATGAGCCAGGGCAGCATCGCCGAGCGGGTGCAGGCGGTGGCCAAGGACCCGCGCTTCCTGTTCCCGAACACCGACGAGGGCCGCAAGCAGGCGCTGGCGCGCTACCAGCAGATCCTCGACGAGGTGAATGCGAAGATGCCGCAGTACTTCCGCACGCTGCCGCCGACGCATCTCACCGTCGAGCGCGTGCCGGTGTCGGCCGAGAAGGGATCAGCCGGCGCCTACTACCAGCCGGCGGCGATGGACGGTTCGCGGCCCGGCACCTACTTCGCGAACCTGCGCGACCTCAACGAGCTGCCGACCTGGACCATGAAGAGCGTGACCTATCACGAGGGTATTCCCGGTCACCACTTCCAGATCTCGGTGGCGCAAAACCTCAAGGACCTGCCGCTGATCCGTCAGCAGACGCTGTACTCAGCCTACGCCGAGGGCTGGGCGCTGTACGCCGAGCGGCTCGCCGCCGAGATCGGCATGTACAAGGACGACCCGTGGGGCGACCTCGGCCGGCTGCGCGACGAGATGCTGCGCGCGGTGCGCCTGGTCGCCGACAGTGGCCTGCACGCCAAGGGCTGGACCCGCGAGCAGGCCGTTGCCTACGAAATGGCGCAGACCGGCATGCCCGAGAGCGAGGTGGTCACCGAGGTCGAGCGCTACATGGCGCTTCCCGGCCAGGCCTGCGCCTACAAGGTCGGCCAACTCAAGATCCTCGAGCTGCGCGACCGGGCCAAGGCCGCGCTCGGTGACAAGTTCGACCTCAAGGACTTCCACGCGGTGGTGCTCGAGGACGGCGCCGTGCCGCTGACGATGCTCGAGAAGTTCGTCGACGAGTGGATCGCGAAGAGCAAGGGCGCGCCGCACGGCTGAGCGGCCGGGGGGGGGGGGGGG
>JANYAE010000042.1 GCA_025355105.1 Pseudomonadota bacterium
TTCGCCATCGCGCCGCTCGGGCCGCGTGAACGCAACGACCTGCTCGAACTGCTCGACGACCGCGTCGGCCTGCGCGCCACGCTCATCACCAGTCAGCTCCCCGTCGAGCACTGGCACGAGTACATCGGCGATCCGACCCTCGCCGACGCGATCCTCGACCGCCTCCTGCAGCGCGCCCACCGCGTGCAGCTGCAGGTCGATCGCTCGCTCAGAACGCCGGAACCCGCATGACATCAAAGATCAGACTTCTGCCGCCTGCGGCGGCAGACCGCGGTTCCCGTCGGACGATGTTCAGCACAGGAGATACGAGGAAATGACCGTCGCCGGGCACGATCACGTTGACGCAACGTGCCCAGTCCCTGTAAAAATCACACCGAGCGCTGCACCGACGTTCTGATCGGGCACCTTCGACCGGAATACCCGGTCACGTTCAGCCGGAATGGCTGGGCACCTTCGCCGGAATACGCAGCCGGCGCGTCGCGGTCGCCATTACGCCGTCCACGGCGGCGTGAAAGGATTGAAATCACCCCCCCCACTCCCGAAGCCGAGTTCTCATCATGGTCCTCACTTTCACGGGGCGGGTCGCGGCTCGGGTGGCGGCGCTGCGCGCTGGCATCGCAATCCCGCGTGAATAAGCAGATGTCGCTGAATCGACGCCAATGCGCGGAGTCGATCAGCGGCCACCCGCACAAACCTTCTCCTGACGGTAGCGGCCCCAAATCCGGTCGGGCGCGAATAGGAGCACGGCTCCGCCAAGGAAAAGAACTTCCCCGAGATGCCGCCAACCATGCGGACCGAGCGGCAACCAGCTTAAACCGTAGGCGAAGCTCGCCAAACCCGTGAGCAAGAAGAAGGGTCCGGTAAAGTAGCAGTGCCTGCGGCCGCAGCGACGCGCGTTAATGAGACACGCACCACCCATTACGAAGAGCGCTAGCGTCCAAACGCCCGTGACAATCCAGCTGCTGGCTACACAGCACGCTACGAGCAACATCATCGCGGCCGGCAACAGCCAGAGCAGAAGCATCGAGCCCGAATTGCGCACCAGGTCGCGTCGCGCGCACACATCATTCACGTCAGTCTGATCCACCACCCGACCTCCCAAGTTCGACGTCATCTTGTGACACCAGCACCTAGGCCGCGCAGCAGGACAATTGCTTCACGTCCTTGCTGAACGTCTGTGCACAGAGCTTCAGCCCCTCGACCATCGTCAGGTAGGGGAAGAGGCGGCCCGCCAGGTCAGCGACCGTCATGTTGTGGTGAATCGCCAGTGCCGCGGTCTGAATCAATTCGCCGGCTTCGGCTGCCACCGCCTGTACGCCGAGAATCCGTCCCGTTCCGGCTTCGGCAACAATTTTGATGAACCCGCGCGTGTCAAAATTAACCAGCGCCCGCGGAACATTATCGAGCGTGAGCAGACGACTATCGACTGCGAGGCCCTCCTGAAGTGCTTCGGCCTCCGACAACCCCACGGTCGCGACCTGCGGATCCGTAAACACAACCGTCGGCATACTGCGCAGATCGAGAGTTGCCTCGCCGCCCGTCATGTTCTGCGCCGCCCGCGAACCGCCGGCTGCGGCGACATAGACGAACTGCGGTAGGGCTGTGCAGTCCCCGGTCGCGTAGATGTGCGGAACGTTGGTCCGAAGATGCTCGTCGACTTCGACCGAGCCGTTTCGGTCAGTATTGACGCCGATGCCGTCGAGGTTCAAAGCCTCGGTATTTGGCGTCCGACCGGTGGCGACCAGCAGTGCGTCGCTGCGGAGTTCACCCGCGGACGCCTGAAGGACAAAGGTTCCATCCGCGTACGAAATGGACTCCGTCCGCGTTTGGCGCAAGACACGAATGCCCTCCTCCAGGAACACTCGCTCGACGGCTTCTCCGATGGCCGGGTCCTCACGGCGGAATAGCCCATTACGGGCGATCACGGTCACTGTGCTGCCCAGCCTTGAATAGGCCTGCGCCAGTTCCGCGGCGATGACCGAGGAGCCGAGCACGATTAGTCGCTGCGGAATGGCTTCGCTGACGAGGGCCTCGGCCGAAGTCCAGTACGGTGTATCTTTCAAGCCGAGAATTGGCGGAACGGCCGCGCGCGCACCGGTGGCGATCAGGGCACGGTCAAATACGACAATTTGGGAATCGCCGCCCACGAGCGTCACGTGCAGCCTCTTGAGTCCTACAAACCGTGCTTCGCCGCGCAGCAGCGCGATGTTCGGGTGATCGGTGATGATTGCCTCGTACTTGGCGGCCCTCAATTCATCGACACAGGCTTGCTGCTGCGCCAGCAGCAATTTGCGGTCGACCCTCGGAAAGCCGATGCTGATCCCCGCATCGAACGAACTCCGCTCGCGCGTGTGCACAATGCTTGCCGCGCGGATCATGATCTTGGAGGGGACGCAGCCCGTGTTCACGCAGGTGCCGCCGATGATGCTGCGCTCGATGAGAGTGACCATCGCCCCGCGATCGGCCGCCGTGATGGCAGCCGCCATCGCACCGCCGCCTGAGCCGATGATCGCGATGGAAAGAGGTAGTCCCGCGCCGGGATGCGCTTCGTGCGGCACACCCGCCAAGCGCGGAACACCCGGGTTCAGCCAGTCGGTCGGCGGGGCACCGCGCGCGGTCTCAGTCGCGAGCGACCCCACGAGGTAGTTCCGTGGCAGAGCGGCGTTGAGCGTACCCACGGCCAGCGCGGTATCGGCTTCGATGCTCAGAACGGCACTCTCGTATTCCACTTCCACCGTACGCACGCCGGGCAGGCGTGCGATCGCTTGCTTCACGTGACCAGCGCAGTCCGTGCACGTCATGCCGGCGATGGTGAAAGCGCTCCGGATCATCGTGACGTGGGGTTCGCTGGCGTGGAGGGATAGCCTGCGTCCTTGGTCGCCCGCATCAGCGCTTGCAGGCTGGTCTTCTCGTCATCGAAGCTGACGACGGCCTCACGCTTGTCGAACAGGACTTCAGCGCGCGTCACGCCGTCGACGCTGGTCAGAGCCTTCTTGACGGTAATCGGGCACACAGGACAGGTCATCGTCGGCACGGAGAGCGTCACCGTCTGCTCGGCCGCCAGCGCGGGGGCTGAGACGGCGGCCAGGGCGACCAATGCGGCAGCAATAGCGTGGAGTGAACGGTCCATGGAAGATCCTTTCAGTAGAACAGGGGTGCAAGGTACGGAAATACGAGCGCTACGAGGACGAGCATTGCAACGATCCAGAAGAGCAGTTTGTAGGTCGTCCTGACCTGTGGGATCGCACAAACCTCACCCGGCTTGCAGGCCGCTGCCGGGCGATAGATGCGCCGATAGGCGAGGTAAAGCGCCACCAGCGCCGCGCCGACGAAGGCAGGGCGGTAGGGCTCGAGCCTCGTCAGGTTGCCGATCCACGCGCCGCTGAAGCCGAGCGCCATCAGGACCAGCGGGCCGAGACAACAAGCGGAAGCGAGAATCGCCGCGAGTCCGCCGGCCGCCAACGCACCCTTCCCAGTGTCGGTCGGTTCCATCTGCTCACGCTCCTGTTGCTGGCTTTGGGATCGGGGTAACCTTACTGCCGTAGTCAGGTACGGAGTCAATATGGCAGAGCGCTTCACGATCGGCGTCCTCGGCAGGGAGTCCGGCGTCAACATCGAGACGATTCGCTTCTATCAGCGACGTGGTCTGCTCGAAGAGCCCGAAAGGCCTCCCGGCGGAATCCGCCGATACGCGCCGACGCATGTCCGACGACTCCGCTTCATTCGCAAGGCCCAGGCGCTCGGCTTCAGTCTGGATGAGGTTTCGGAACTGCTGGCGCTCGAGGATGGCCGACACTGCGGCGAGGCGGAGCGCATCGGCTCGGCGAAGCTCGCCACCGTTCGGGATCGGATGGCGCAGCTCAGAAAAGTGGAGAGGGCTCTCGCGATGCTCGTGAATCGCTGTCACCGCAACGTCGGCAAGGTCTGTTGTCCGCTGATCGCGGCATTGGAACGCGCCGAGCGGAATGATCGTTAGCGGGCACTGTTCGATGGAAATCGGCGACCGCTCATGTCCGACCCGCGGTTTCGCCCGAGCCCGGACGCTCGAGCTGCTCCCGGCGGAAGACGTCCTCGCGATCGATGCTGATGTCCGACGGCGCGCTGATGCCGATCCTCGCCGAACTTCCCTGGATTTCGCGGACCGTGATCGTGATGTCCTCACCGATCATCAAGGTCTCGCCAGCCCGTCGCGTCGGGATCAGCACTGTCCTAGATCTCGGGAATCGCCGTCGTCGGCACTTCGTTCGTCAGGCCAAGGCATTCCGGCAATCCGTCCAGCGAGAGAATCTGCCTTGCCGGCGTTCCCGGAAGTCGCTCGCTGGGCTGCCCTGCACGGTTGCACCAGAACGTCTGCAGGCCGAAGGCAGCGGCGGCGTACGCGTCCCACCCGTTCGCCGAAACGAACGCAATGCGACCTGCCGTCGCGCCGACCGCGTCCACCGCAAGCCGATACACGCGGGGATCGGGCTTGTAGACGCCTACGGCCTCCACCGACAGCACGCCGTCGATCAAAGGCGATAGCCCGGCGGCCCGGACGGCACTCTCCAGCATCGCGCTGGTGCCATTTGACAGGATAAATGTCCTGACGCCGGCGGCCTTGAGGTGGGCCAACGCGCGAGCGGCGTCCGGAAACGCAGGCACGACCGCATAGAGCGTCAGCAATTCGTCCCGCAACGAGGGGTCGTCAATCCCGAGTGCATCGAGCGCGTAATCGAGAGCGTCGGCAGTGACCCGCGTGAACGGGACATAGTGACCCTGCAGACTTCGCAACCACGTGTACTGCAACTGCTTGTCGCGCCAGAGCGCAACGAGCGCTCCGGCATTGCCGCCGAGCGATGCAGCGCAGCGCGCGACGGGCCCGGAGAAATCGAATAGCGTGCCGTACGCATCAAACACGCAGGCTGCAGCGAAGGTCGTGCCGGGTCTCGTGTTCATCGGCAGTAGTGAATCGCATCCTTCTCAGACGGTGACCGCACGATGCGCCGAGTGCCAAATGCAGTGGCGTACGGCCGTGCGGATGAAGTCAGCGGTGCGGGTGCGATTGAATCGGGTTCGAAGGGCCAGGCTCCTTGCCATCCACGTCCAGCTTGATCGCAGCTGCCAGCCGTCGATCAAGTCGACGAACGTCGATCGCAAACCGCCGGCAGGCGCTGCACATCATGCGGTGAACGCGCTGCTGCCACCCGAGACGATTCGGTTCCGCCCCAGTGAGATGCCGGAACTCGTCGCAGTTGAGCATGAACGGGATACGCATCTTCACAGCCTTAATCCCAATGTTCGGACAGCGTTAAGAATCATGAGCTTACGATGACCGACCGCCGCGACTCCACCAAGAAAAACCGTGGGCTAGCAGAGGACCCTCGAAGGTTCCCCATTATTTCAGGGTCCCGGTCGGACCAGGCGGCAGGTTTGCCGGCGATGACCCGTCGCGCCGAGGGAAGAAGCTCTGTTCCCAGGCCTGCGTTCGGCGCCGCGCTCCCTGCACGAGTGGCGAGAACCGCGCGAGGTAGACGAGGAGCCGGTTGAGCCAGCTGACCGGCCAGCGGCACGGCCGCAGGAAGTCGACGAAGAGGACCACGCGGGCTTCGGTCGTGTCGTTGTGCACCTCGTGCATAAGGGCGTCGTCGAAGATCAACACCTGCCCAGGCTGCCAGAATCGCTCCTCGCCGCCGACGCGGATCCAGCATTTCCTGGCGTCGGATGGCACGACGAGTCCCAGATGGAGCCGCAGGACCCCGTTGTACGGGCCACGGTGTAGCGGCAACCGCTTACCGGGCTCGAGGATCGAAAAGAACGCCGTCCGAAGGCCCGGAATCTCTCTTAGCAGCGCCGCCGTCGCGGGACAGTAGTCGAGACCGCGCTGCGAGCGGAGGCCGTAGCCCACGAGCATGAACGTCTTCCACTGCCTATCTTGGGTGATGTAGGCGACCTCGCTCGAAATCTCCTGGAACGCCGGCAGGCGCTCGCGCTCGGCGAGGAGGCGCTTCGCCTCGGACTCGACTTCCCGCCAGCGGGCCTTGACCGCCCCGGCCCACGGGAACTTTTCCTCCGCGAAGAACGGCCCCAGCCCGACCGTCGAGGATCGGCGTACCGCGCGTTCCATCGCGCCGATGAGCGCAAATATGGCGCGTCCCGCCCGGGAGACCGGCTGGTTGAACGGCCGCGCGGGCTTTGCGACGTCGGTCATGCGGGCGTGGCCCCCGCCGTTCGCGGGTTGCCGGTCTGGCACCGTGCCAAGTACCCAGACGCGCCCTCGCCCAGAAAGCTCTCGGCGATCCTGGTCGGAACCCGGCCCATGTCGACCGAGAGCAGCAGCCCCGGTGTGTCGCTGAAATTGGGGTCCACTCCGACGCAGTGAAAGCGAGCCCCGAGTCCGTGGTAGTGGCGCAGAAGCACCGGAAGATCCTTCCCATCCGCATCAAGCGCACGAACGAGCGCCGACAGAGCCGGCAGCGGTGTGCGCGCGGAGTCCCGGCGGAACCGCTGCCACTCCGGGTGCACCCGCGTCGTGAGCGCGTGACGCGGTCGTACCAGAGACGACGGCTCAATGAGTGCATCGCAAAGCATGGCGATCGCCGGATCGCTGTACTGGCGGGACAGCGACACCGTGCCATAGAGACGGGTATAGCAGGGGTGGGCGATGAGGAATCGTCCGATTCCGCGCCAGAGCAGGTAGAGCGCATGGAACGATCGCTGGTGCTCGGGGACGACGAACGAGCGGCCGAGCTCGAGCGCGGGTGGACCGGAATGAAACCCGGCTTCGAAGTCGAACATTCCGTGGAGATACAGGCCGGCTGGCCCGGACTTCTTCAGCAGCTCATCCGTGCGCCCGAGCCGGTAGGCGCCGACGATAGACCGGCTGCTGTGATCCCACGCAACGAGCTGCACGTAGCTGCTGTCGAAGTGGTCGGTATCGCGACTTTCACCGCTGCCTTCCGCGTGCGCGCGAAAGACGCGCTCCCGCTCGCGCGCGACTTCGGGCAAGAGGTTCGGGATCTGCGGCGCGAGAGCGTAGTACACCGAGAAGTGCTTGAACGAGACGAGCTGCTGGGCGTCGGGAAGGGATGCGACCTCGCGTGCCAGGATGTCGCGATCGCAAGCCGGGGCGATCGGCGCCAGAACCCGGCCCGTCGGCACGTGAGCCGCAGCCGGTTCCGTCTCGAGGGCGTAAGTCATCAGGCGTGCAAACCGCGTCACGCCATCCACGTCGAGGTCCTTCAAGTCGCTCGCCGGAATGGGCCGGCCGATGCGTGCCCCGACGGTCCGGCCCCGGAGCCCCAGGAGCTCACGGACGAGCAGCGCCATCCGGGCACGCTCCCAGAGGCGGCCGAGGAGCTTGAAGAGGCGACTGTTTCCGCCGTGGAAGAAGACCGGCACGAGGGTCGCGCCCGTGGACTTGACGAGGTGGCCGACGAGGCGGTTCCAGGTCGCATCGGCGTAGCGGCGGCCAACGGAGTGATAGACCGACACCTTGCCGGCCGGGAACACGACGAGGACGCCACCGGCCTGCAAGTGCGCCTGGCAGCTTCGGATCGATCGGAGGTTGCGCTGATTCGTGCTGAGCGGGTCGGTCGGAATGAGCGCCGATCGAAGCTCCGTGAATACGCCCAGCGCCGAATTGGCGAGGAAGCGAACGTCCGTTCGAACCGAGCGCAGGAGCTGCGCCAGAACGAGCGCCTCTACCCCTCCGTACGGATGATTGCTGACGATGACCACCGGTCCCGTCGCGGGGATTTGGCCGGATGCGCCGTGTGGCGTGACCTCCGCCGTGATGCCGAGCACCTCGAGTGCGCCGGCCGCGAACTCGAGCGCGGGGAGTCCTCGGACAGCGCTTCGACGGTAGGCGCGGTCCAGCGTTGAGATGCCGATCAGTCGATCGAGCACCGGTGCGCTCCACGTGAGCCAGCGGGGAGGCGTGGACCCCGGCCGGCCTGCGCGCAGCAAGCTGATGGGAGGTGCTTCCGCTGGCCTGATCTGGGACGGCGCCGGGAGAACTCGGGAGGTGGAAGTCGGGTGCATTCGTTGGCTCGACACGCTGGAAGCTCGGGAATGGGACCCCGAATTCGGCCGATCTATTACGCCGGTGAAGCGGCCGAATGGGCTCGGCCGTTGGCACCACCAGCAAGCGGCCGGCGGTCCCTGGACCCCCAGCGAAGACGGAGATAGTCAAAGTCCTCCCGAAGAGTCGGCTTGACGATTCCGAAGTAGGGGGACAAGTCGAAGTCGCGGGGTGTGAAGAGGCTGTGGTGACGAATATGGAGTATCTCCTCCACACACTCATCGCATTCCCCGGTTCGCAGCTGTGAGACCTGCGGAAGAATCGGGTACCGGACCGTCTGGAATGCCTCGGCGATCAGTGACGAGCAGATGGCCCGCGTCGGATCGCCGCTGCCGAGTGCCAGCATTCGTCGCCGCCAGCGCGTAGGCACCGGTGGGGTACGAATCAGGTAGCGGACCAGGTCAATGACATTCTTGAGGTCATAGGAGTGACCGAGGCGTGCCCGCGCCGACGCGATCACCCGTTCGCGATCGGCAGGCGTGAGGCCAAGCGGGCGGCAGATCCGTGTGCGGGCGTCGGCATACTTTGCGAGCGGGACGAGTATGACGCCCTCAACAATGTCCGCCTCCAACAGCGTCGGCTCCTCGGGATCAACGTTGCAGGCCGACGGATCTGGGCCGATGTAGAGCGCTGCGTGTGACCATGTTGATTGCGTCAGATACTTGATTGCCGTACTGAAGCGGCTGTTCCCGTCCACGAGCACCACGTCGGCCGGACGAACGGCGGCGGCGAGATATTGAACCGACGCATCCTGTGCCCCGCGATCCACCGAGTGGCCTGCCGGCTGAGACAGGTATCTGGCAAGCGCATTCCCGATCCGGGATTTCATCCAGCCGAGCATCAGGAACTCCATGGAGAGCGGCGCTGGCAGGGGGCGCTGTGCAAGCCGGTTCCCGGCGGAGGACCCGAGGCCTCGGTGGAATATGTCGGCGCTGCGGCAAATCGACTTGCGTGAAATATGTCGCGTGTTCGGGAGGTCCTCCTGATGCGCGTCCGCGCGTCATGCCGAGAAGGAATCCCGCGATGCTGGTCCCCGCAGTCAAACGCCCGTCGATACTTCCCGTACCCCTCTTGCTCGATGCGCCGGCAAATCCGTTCCGACGACTGGCGGCAACCTCGCCGGCGTCCGATCTCATGACAGACTTCCAGCGCGAGCGCCCGATTGTCACTTCGCCAGAGCGTCACATCGACGCGGCCCTCAAGGACATGATCATCGAGGGGGTGAGGGCATTGTTGGTCGTCGAGGACAACGCCGTGCTCGGGCTCATCACCGCGGCGGATGTTCTGGGCCCGCGAGCGGTTCAATTCCTGCAGAATCCGCTCTGTCGCAGCAGCCCATGCCGTCATGAGGACGTGAGCGTCGCCGATATCATGACGCCGTGGGCCGACTTGCAGATGCTCGAATATGGTTGGGTGGCAGCGCACACCTGCGCAGAACTCGCCGCTGCGTTTTCCAGGACCGAGGCCACTCACCTGATCGTCATCGAGGGGCTGCCGCCTGCGCGGACGATCGTGCGTGGGCTTCTGTCGCGCACTCGACTGGCGCGGCAACTGGCGCTGAGCTAGCGCGGCTTTTGGCAGGCCCGGTCGAGTAGGCAAGGCGGAGGATCAAGTGGGACGTGCGAGAGACTGGTGGGCGTTTGCTAGTGAGACCGCAGTCATCCGCACATCGCTGACGGTCGCGCTCGTCGCGGGCACGCTCCTCAATCTGATCAATCAGGGGGCGCAGATCTGGCACGGCCTGCCGGCGGACTGGCCGCGGTTGATGCTGACGTACGTCGTACCGTACGTCGTTTCAACGATCGGCGCTGTGAGCGCGCGGAGTCGGAGTCTTCGGGGTGCAGACAGCGTTGGGCGCGGCGACCAGGGCCAGCGACGGCCTCCGGCCGAGTAGCCCGGCAATTCACTTGGCGCGCGGCCGCGTACGCGTCGCGATGTCGTCACGGGGGTATCCGACGCCGCCGCGTAAGAATGTCGCAGTGCCGAGGGTCCGCTGTATAACTGCAACTTCGGCGAGGCCTCCGTGGACGCCAAAACGACCGCTCTGGTGCTCTTGTGTCACCAGCCGACGAGGAACACTGCGCCGAGGTCAATGGTGGCGAGCCTCGGGCCCGCACTCGCCTGTATGGTTGAGTCGCGGCTTCTCGACTGCGCACTCGAGGATCTCGCCGCCTGGGAGGGGCCACGGGTCGTGTCGACCGCATCGCCGGATGCCGAGTGGGCCGCAGGTCTGACGCCTCAGCCCGTGAAGCTCATTCCCGACGACTCGCCAGATTTCGGCGATCGACTAATTCGCGTCGACAAGGCGCTCCGTGCCGCGGGAGCAATTTCAATCATTTACTTCAGGCCAGGCATCCCGATGCTGGATCAGCAATATCTTTTCGGCGCCGCAACGGCGCTTGCTCAGGGGGCCACGGTTATTGCACACACACTGGACGGAGGCGTCGCGCTGATGGGCAGCACCCGCCCGTGGCCGTCGGCAGACTTCCTGCCGTGGGAGCGCAATTCGCTTGGGACGCGGCTCGCGCTGGCGTGTCGCCGCGCCGGCCATCGGGTCGAGGTGCTGGTTCCGCTGCCGGCCGTGTCCAAGCATGCGGACTTCCAGCATTGTCGCTGGCGCCTCGAGCACGACTCGCGTCTGGCGCGCAAGCGGCTCGCGGAGCTTCTCGGCGCGATCGCGAGACCGATGGACCGTTCGGAGGTGCTGGCCGTCGCAAGCCGTCAATGCCCGGAGGTTGCGACGACGAGCCCCGGCACGCCGCCTTCGTCTGCGGCGCGCCGTGAGTAGCCTCGGTCCGATCAGCCGGTTCGGCGCCAGGCTTCGGCAGCGAATTCCCTGTTGAGCGGTGTGGCGAGGATGTGATTTGCGTAATTCGACAGCGTCTTGAGCGAGACGCCCATGATGACCTCGAGCACCTGCGCGCGTGCAAAGCCCGCCGCAAGGAACGCCTCGACGTCGAGATTTGACACCCAGCCGCGTTCGCGGACGACCTTGCGGGTGAACGTCGCGAGTGCGTCGAGGCGTGGGTTCGGAAGGGACAGGCGAGCCCTCAGCGCATCGACGACGGGTGAGGGCACCTTGACCATCTGTCGCGCGATGAAGGAATGCGCGCCAACGCAGAACTCACAGCCGTTTTCGGCGCTGACGGCCAGCAGTACGACCTGCTGTTCGGCCGGTGAGAGTGACGTCTTTGCGAACGCGTCGGAGCCGTCGAGGTATTGCTGCAGGGCCGCGGGAGACTCGGCGAGGCCGGCGTAAAGGCCCGGTATGAACCCGAATTTCTTCTGCAGGGAATCAAGGATGGGCTTGGCAGCGGCGGGGGCGCTGGCCGTATTGTGGAAGTGGAACTTAGTCATCGACGGTCTCCTAGCTCGAGGTCTGGCGCGGCCCCTGCGGGCTTGCGCATCGGGTGGCACAAGAGCATCATCCGTCTGGATGTCCGTACGATATAGCTCATAACGTCCACAATTTATGCCCAATCGTCCGGAATCCGACCCGCTTAGCGAACTGCTGCACCTGATGCGGGTGAGCTCGTGGATCTACGCGAATCCGCGGGTCTGCGGGAACTGGCGGATGGATTCCGCCGTACACGGAGCGGCGACATTCCACTTCGTCGTGCGCGGCACGGCGTGGCTTCACATTCGAGATCGCGGGCCGCCGACCGCGCTCCGGGCCGGGGACCTCGTCGTGTTCCCACGGGACGTCGACCATGCCTTGTCGGGGACAGTCGATATGCCCGCCATAGGGCCAGCTGGCACAGAGGACGACCGCGGCCCGGCGACAGATCTCATCTGCGGTCAGTTTGACTTGATTGAGCCTGCAGCTTCGATGCTGCTTGATTCCCTGCCGGCCGTGCTGGTTATCGATGGAGAGGCGGCGATTCCGGGGCTCTCGGGCCTCGGCCGATTGCTGGCCAGCGAGGCGGACAGCAATGCGCTCGGTCGCCAGATCGTCCTCGATCGCCTGTCCGATGTGTTGTTCGTGGCGATACTTCGCTACGTGGTCGCAACCGGACGAGTGTCCCGCGGTGTGCTGGCCGGACTCGGGGATCCCGCGATCTCGCGCGCGCTTGCCGCGATGACGCGGGAGCCCGGGGCGCCTTGGACCCTCGCGACGCTGGCGTCGCGTGCCGGAACGTCGCGGACCGTCTTCGCTCAAACGTTCGCACGGCTCGTCGGCGAGCCACCGATGAGCTGGTTGACGCGGCTGCGCATGGAGCGAGGTGCGGCGCTGTTGCAGGACAGGACGCGGTCAGTTGGCCAGGTCGCGGAGTCACTCGGATATCAGACCGAGGCCGCGTTTCGGCGTGCGTTCAAGCGCACCCGCGGCGTTGGACCGGGCGCACACCGTCGCGGTGCATCGGTTGGGCGCGAAGTGGCCAATTCGTGACCGCACCGAACGACATCGTCGCTTCGACCGGCGTGGGCAACGCCACGCGGCGAGAGCGATTCGATCGGCTTTGCGGGTCGTTCAGACCGGATCTGCTGCGATTCTGCATCTGGCTCGCGCGCGATAAGGCGCTCGCCGAGGACGTCGTGCAGGAAACGATGCTGCGCGCCTGGAACCATCTCGATGCGCTGCAGGATGATGTCGCCGCGCGCGGGTGGCTGCTGACGATCGCGCGTCGCGAGCTCGCACGGACCTTCCAGCGGAAGCGTCTGCCCACCGAGAACATCGACGATCTTTCGGCCGCCGACGAGGCAGCGATCACCGTCCAGGCGACTCCTGAGGTCTACGAGGTCCGGAAGGCCATCTGGTCGCTGCCGGCCGAATACCGCGAGCCTCTGATCATGCAGGTCCTCCTCGGGTATTCGAGCCAGGAGATCGCGGACTACATGGAATCGACCCAAGGGGCGGTGCTCACACGGCTTTTTCGCGCGCGCGAAAAGCTTCGGGAAATCCTTGGTCCCTCACCGGACGACGGGCTGGACTGATCCCGCTATGTCCCGATCCGCGCGGCGCGCTCGCTACTTCGCAAGCTCCTCGACCGCGCGTAACACGATGTCCGGATCTGGCCGTACCTTGTAGCCCTTGACGAAGAATTTCGCAAGGATCCGGCCGTCCTTTGCGATCACGAAGATTCCGGGTTGCGGTACGCCATGTGTGAACGATCCAACCGGGTACTGCGGATCGCGAATTCCCAGGTCCTCAGTCACGGACCCGGTGGGATCGGCGAGCATCGTGTAGCTGATGTTCGCGGCCGTCGCAAACTTCTGGATCAGCGGCAAATCATCGACACTCACCGACACGACCGGGTATCCGGCCGCACGGAAGGCCGCGGCGCGCTTCTCGAGCTCGCCCAGTTGCTTGCGGCAGAACGGGCACCAGTCGGCCGACCGGACAAAGACAAGCGTCAATCCGCGGGGGCCCGCGAGATCGGAGAACGATCGCTTCCTACCGGTCTGGTCCTCGAGCGCAAGCGAATTCTTGAAATGGGCGCCAACCGCCGGACCCGGTGGTGACCAGTCTGGCTCGACCGCAGCGGTCGGTATCGAGTGCAGGGCGATGATCCAGAGGACAAGGCCCAGCGTTCTGCGACTCGGAATCAGGTTCATGACGTGTCCTGGCAATGAGTGTATCGACGTGCGAGTGAACAGCGGCTACCGCGGGATGCCGAGCCGGCGACCAAATTTGCGGTAGCTGGCGGGATCATCGCGCAGCGCCTCGTACCGCGCCCGCTGGCTCTCGATGACCTGCTCATCGGTCACGACGCCACATCCTTCGACGAGCCGATTCATGAAATTGAAGAGGGCGCACACCGAGATGGCATGGAAAAGCGCCTGCTCGTCCCATCCGGCCGCGTACACGGCGGCGGCATCCGCATCGACGACCCGGCTTGGCGTCTCGGTAAGCTTGCGTACATACGCGAGCAACGGCAGCAGCTTCGCGTCCACGCCGGCCGTCGCTGGATCGAGGACGACCCGCTCGAGCACGCCGGCGTCGACGCCGTGGACTTCGGCGATCGTGCGATGTGCGCCGTGGCAGTACCGGCAGGCATTGAGCGCGGAAACGTAGGCGGCGAGCATCTCCCGCTCGCCGACCGAAAGTGGTGACGGCCCGCGCAATAACACATCGTGATACTCGAGCAATGGTCCGACGCCATCGGGAAACCGTTTAAAGACGTCGCCGAGCACCGGACGAGCGGGTAGCGACGGGAATCTGGCCATAACTAGAACTCCTCACGGATCCAGATGGTGACGCCGAAACCGTTCGTCGCCAGCACGCTGCGCGCGATCCAGGTCCCGGACTGCCGCCCGCTCATTTCAGGCTACTCGTATCGCCGTCGGACTGAACGTTACAGACCTATCGTCAGTGCCACCATGGAGGACCCGATCGGCGGGCTAATTATTTCGCGTAACTCGTCTACGTTTGGCTTACCGAGCCGTGCCGTCTCCTTGCGAGCGCCAAAGTAATAATTTGACCGCGGCATGGGTCCTTCCAGTGCAAATCACGACTAGCCACAGGAGTTGGACCATGAGACTGAAGGACGATCATTCCGGCGCTGGCGACTGCGCCCGGGCAGCGCGGGGCACGACGTCGGATTCCCGTCGACGCACCGGGCTCGCCGTTGCCGTGACGGGTGCGCTGGCGCTCTTCGGCCTGACTTCGCACGCCGACGACGACGGACGGGCGGCGCAGCTGACCGGCCAGGTGCCAGGGTACTCCGCGTCGGTCGCGAACGAGGAGGGGTACTGGTACTCCCGCTACAGCATGATGACGCTGACGATGCAGAGCGGCCTGGGCGTGCCGATCGCAATGGATCAGCGCTTCATGATGATGATGCAGCAGATGATGGTCGCGGTAGGACCGGCGGCGACGGATCCCGTCATGCCCCCCGTTCGTCCGGCACTTCTGGCCGTAATCTACGCGAGTGGCGATCCGCACTACGCGGCGACCCCGAATCAGCAGGATTTCGGGACGCTGCGATGGCAGGCCGGCTCTCCCCGCCTGACGACCGAGGCGACCGCAACGACGATGACGAAGGAACTCGAATGGGCGAAGCTCTTTCACCGTGATCGGCACTTCGGTCAGGCCGGAGTGGATACCTTCGGCTCGACGCAGCGCTTCGTCGGCATGGTGCTGGCGACGATGGTGAAGGTGCAGTTCCAGGCGTACATGGCCAACGCGGCGCGGTACGAGAACTCGAACGCGGGAGACTATGCGCTCCTGACGGCGCTCAGCGACGGCGCGGAGTTCTACGCCTCCGCGGATCAGGCCAACAATCAGGGGCCGAATGCGGGGCCGCCGGCGTACCCGGCCGAGAACCGCTACGCCGATCCGGAGGCGGCCGCGATGTTCCGGCAGATGGCGAAGACGCAGTTCGAGATCGTTCTTGCTTCACACCCGGCGTCCGCGCGTGACCTCAGTCTCGGCATCCAGTCCATCGTCTGGTACGCGAGTGCGACCGATGATGTGCAGGATCGTTCGCGCGCGAAGAGGGCCATTTTGGCGTGGGCATCGCCGCTCGGCCAGGCTCACGGCCATGAGCCCGCAGACCTCGCGTACAAGGTCCGCGGCCTCATCGAGGCCGGTCGCGTCACCAGCACCGAGCGATACCTCACGGCGGCCGCTCGCGCCTTCAACCGGATGATCGACCAGTTCGACCCAGCCTATGGAGTGCTTCGCGACACGGAGACGCTGACGATCGATGACGTCGCAGAGATCGCCGGTGCCTTCAATTCGGCCGCGCTGTGGCTCGGCACTAGGATCGACCAGGCGAGTGCCAACGCGGTCTTCGGGTTGTGGTGGGAGGGCACGGTCAATCTCAGCGGCCTCGAGATCTCCTCTCCGGCGGTCAACCAGATGAAGGGTGCGTACGAGCTGCTGGATCCCCCGGGCCGCGGAACGACTTTCCAGAACACCCTGGACTATCGCTACCCGACCGTTCCGCTGCCTGAGCTGGCTGGCGGACCACACGGTGTCGCGCCGGTGTTCGCGGCGTCAATCACATGGGACGCCGACGACAAGACCTGGCACGCGGCCCGGAGTGAGTTTGACACCGCGGGTGCCATGCATGCAGCGGACGAGCTCATCTGGTTCCACAGCGACGAAATCAACGGCTTTCCGACGCTGACGTTGCCGTAGCATGGAGCGAGGCGGCGGCCCGGACGCAGCGGGTCCGGGTCGCCGAGGCGGTTGCCGCCGGCTGGTCGAGGCTTCGGGTCGCCGTGATCCCGTAGCACGAGCGCGTAAGATGGCGCGCCGAAGGTTCGGTAGAGGTCGGAGGTCCGCAGTGGAGACCGGTACGGCGCCCGCGAAGGCAGGCGTCGCGGCGTCCTGAGGTGGTGCCGTGGAAGCAGTCCGACGAGGAGACATCGAGTTGAGTGAGATCGAGATTCGGTCATCGGCATTTGTTGCCGTGCTGCTTGCAATGCTCTTCTGGGAGCGCGCGCGGCCCGTCCGTGACGTGGAAACAACGCTCTGGCGCCGGCGCTTCACGAACCTCGGCATGGCGCTGATCGGCGCGACGCTCGTTCGTCTGTTGATGCCGGCCAGCCTCGCAACAGCGGCGTACTTCGCCGGGCGATCGCGTGTCGGGCTGTTTCACGTCCTTTCGGTCCCGGCACCCGTGGTCTGGATCACGTCGATGCTTCTGCTTGACCTGGCGGTGTATGTTCAGCACCGGGTGTTTCACCGGATCCCGGTGCTGTGGCGGCTGCACGCGGTCCATCATGCGGATGCAAGCTTCGACGTGACGACCGGCATCCGCTTCCATCCGGTGGAGATTCTGCTATCGCTGGCCTGGAAGTCAGCCATCGTGGTTGTGCTCGGCGTGCCCGCGGGCGCGGCGGTACTGTTCGAGTTCGTGTTGAGTACGACGGCGCTCTTCAATCACGGGAACGTGCGCCTGCCGGAGCCCGTGGAATCGCGGCTGCGATGGCTGCTCGTCACGCCGACCCTGCACCGCGTTCACCATTCGCTGGCGCCGGACGAGAGGGAGCAAAATTACGGCTTCAGCCTGACCTGGTGGGATCGACTGTTCGGAACCTATCGTGGCGCCGGCCGCAAGCCGGATCCGGAAATCGGGATCGGGCTTTCGGGAGTGCCGTCCGGACGCGCCGGATCGATCGTCGAGATGCTGATGTTTCCGCTTCAGCCGGCCCGGTGACCATAATATAGAGTGAAAGATCGGGTCGCGTGCCCGGGTCCTCTCGGGGTCGGCGGCGACGGTGCGACGCGGGTGTTCGTCCCGTCGGTCGCCGCCAATTGGACGGGATGGAGCTGATGGCCCGGCCGGATGCCATTCGCGACTCAGGTACCGACCACGACACGTTGACAGGACTCCACCCGCCCGTGCAGAAGTCCCGTTGACGTAGGCCGGCGCGCGCGGCAGTTGCGCGCCATCGGATTCGGCATCCCAGCCGTCTCGCGACCGTTGGAGTCCGGTATTGCAGTCATTTCGCAGCCACTGGCTTCTGCTCCTGCTGTCGATCGGCGCGTGCGGCATTTCGGATGCCCAGGCCGCGACGCCGTCGCAGGATGCCTGGCAGGAGGTCGAGCGGAATGCACGGGGCACCACCGTCTACTTCAATGCATGGGCCGGCGATGAGGCCATCAACCGCTATATTGCGTGGGCGGAGCGTGAGGTAAGCCGCCGCTACGGCGTGACGCTGGTTCACGTGAAGGTCGCGGATATCGCCGAGGCAGTCACGAGGGTCCTCGCCGAGCGCGCTGCCGGCCGGACGTCGCAGGGATCAATCGACTTGCTATGGATCAACGGCGAGAATTTCTCTGCGCTGCGACGTGCAGGACTCCTGTACGGGCCATGGGCCGATCAGGTCCCGAACGCGCAACTTATCGACACGAAGGGCAATCCGACAACCATCGTCGATTTCACGGTCGCGACGGAAGGCTATGAGCTCGCGTGGGGATCTGCTCGCTTTACGATGTTCTACGACAGCGCCACGGTGGGGGAGCCGCCACGGACTCCAGCGACTTTGCTGGGGTGGATTCGCGGCCACCAGGGCCGCTTCACCTACCCGCGCCCTCCGGATTTTCTCGGTACCAGCTTCATCAAGCAGCTGCTCCTCGTTCTGATGCCGGACCCGAGTCGGCTGGCGAGCCCCGTCGGGCCGGACTTTGAGGCGGTGACCCGTCCGCTCTGGGACTGGCTGGACGCGGCGCATCCCGGTATGTGGCGTCGTGGGCGGCTGTTTCCGGCGAGCGGGCCTGCCCAGCGCGAATTGCTGGCGGTCGGCGAGGTGGACTGGGCTCTCGCGTTCAATCCGCTCGAGGCGCTGCGCGCGATTTCCAACCATGAGCTGCCGGCGACGGTCCGCGCGACGACCTTTGCCGGCGGCGCACTGGCCAACAGCCACTTTCTCGCCATTCCATTCAATGCGCGCAGCCGCGATGGGGCGCTCGTCGTTGCAAACTTTCTGCTTTCGCCCGAGGCGCAGGCGTACAAGGCGGACGGGGCCATCTGGGGTGATCCGACGGTCCTCAATCTCGATGCGCTGGCGCCAGCCGATCGGCGGAGATTCAGTCCTGCTGCGGGCATTCCGATCTTGCCATCGGAGCACCTGCTGACGGAACCGGATGCTTCCTGGTCCGCGGCGCTCGTGCAGGCCTGGCTCGGACGTTACGGCGTCCAATGAAAGCCGTCGCGCTCACGATTCTCCTCGCCGTCAGCGGTATCCCGATCCTTGCGGGCGTCGGCATCACGCTCGTCGAGGCGGCCGATCCGGCCGCCTGGTCCACGCTGCTCCACTTCCCCGGAATCGGTCGTTCAGTCGCACTGTCGGTCTGGACGGGAGCGGCGGGAACGGTCCTTGCGCTCGTGCTCGCCCACCTGACGGTCGCCCTGGCTGGAACCAGCACCTGGGCGAGGAGGGTAGAGGCACTGGCCCTGCCCGTCATTGCACTGCCGCACCTTGCGCTCGGCATCGGACTCGCGCTCCTGCTGTCGCCGTCCGGCCTCCTTCTTCGAGCGCTGTCGCCGTGGGCGACGGGGCTGCACCGTCCGCCGGACTGGCTACTGGTTCAGGATCCGCTCGGCCTCTCGTTGGTGCTGGGCCTCGCCGTGAAGGAAGCGCCGTTTCTGATCCTCATGCTGGTTGGTGCGCGAGCGCAGGTTCCCGTGACACGGCTGATGCTGCAGAGTCGCTCGCTGGGGTACGGTCGGCTAAAGGCCTGGTGGGTCAGCGTGGCGCCGCTGCTCCAGCGCCAGATCCGCCTGCCGCTTGCCGCGGCGATCGTCTTCGGGGTGACGAACGTCGAAATGGCCATCCCGCTCGGCCCGGTGAGCCCGCCGCCGTTCGCGGTCGTCCTGTGGCAGTGGTTCACCACGAGCCGCCTGGAACTCCGCGGCGCAGCGTTCGCGGGGTCGATACTGCTGGTCGTCGTCGCGATCGGCACGCTCGCCGTCGCGATGAGCGCGCTTCGGCTCGCCCGTCGAGTTCATTCCCATTACGCAGCCTCGGGTCGGCGAGGGAGATCGTCGACATCGATCGCGAGGACGCTGGCGATACTGCCGGGACTGGTGCTCGCTCTCGCCTCAGGTGCGGTGGCGGCACTTGTGTGTCGCGGGCTGAGCCCGATGTGGCGCTTCCCCGCGGTCCTCCCCGAAGCGATCGACGCGAGCCTCATCGAGCGCAGCGCGCCGTCGCTTGGCGCGGCACTCGGCACCACATTGGCCCTCGGCGGAATCACGGTCGTACTCGCCGTCGGGCTGTCGCTGTGGGTCGCGGAGAGCCTGTCCCGTGACAGCCTCTGGCGTCGGCGCGTCGGCGTTGTCTTGTTTGCGCCGTTGCTGCTCCCGCAGATGGCATTCCTGTTTGGCTTCCAGTGGCTCGTCGTCCGGCTGGGGATCGACGGCACCTGGTGGGCGGTTGGCTGGGAACACGCGCTTTTCGCATTGCCCTATGCCTGGGGCATCGTCGCCGGAGCGCGCAGTGCGCTGGACTCCCGACTTGTCGTGACGGCGCGGACTCTCGGTGCCGGTCTGCTGCGGGCATGGTGGGCGGTCGTCGTGCCGCTACTCTCCCGGTCCGTGCTCCTCGCCGGCGCGATCGCGTTCTCCGTCAGCGTGGCCCTTTATCTGCCCACGCTGTTCGCCGGCGCCGGTCGCGTTGCGACGGTGGCGACGGAGGCGGCGAGCGCGGCATCCTCCGGCAACCTGCGGGTCGCCGCCGTCCACGGGGCGGCGCAGGCCATCGCTCCGCTCATCGCCCTGGGTGTGGCGATGCTGACCGGACAATCGCTGTTCCGCAACCGGCAGGGGGTGCCGCGATGACGGCACTCCGCCTCAAGGACGTGAGCGTATCTCTGAACGGGCAGATGATGTTTGCGCCGCTGACGCTCTCGGCGGAGCCGGGCGTCGTCACGTCCGTCATCGGCCCGAGCGGCGCGGGAAAGTCCAGCTTACTTGCGCACCTCGCCGGGGCACTGCCCGAGGAGCTCTGTGCGCACGGCGAAGTGCGCCTGGGAGAGCAACGGCTGGACGACCTGCCGCCCGAGGAGCGCCGGCTCGGTATTCTCTTCCAGGATGACCTGCTGTTCCCGCACCTGTCGGTCGCTGGCAACCTGGCGTTCGGCATGCACCGGCGGTCGGAGGGTCGCAGCGACCGAAGGCGCGCCATTGCGGAGGCGCTCGAATCGGTCGGCCTGGCGGGATTCGAGGCACGGGATCCGGCGACGCTTTCGGGCGGCCAGCGCTCGCGCGTGGCGTTGCTTCGCGTGCTCCTCTCCGAGCCCCGCGCCTTGCTGCTCGACGAGCCGTTCGGACGACTGGATACCGAAACGCGCGCAGATACCCGCCGTTGGGTATTCGACGAGGTCCGGCGCCGATGCCTTCCGACGGTGCTGGTGACCCACGATCAGGATGACGTGACTGCCGCGGCCGGCCCGGTCGTCAAATTGCAACCCGGCGTGAAGGCATAAAATGTTCGACGCGCTCATGCGCCCCATCATTGACCCGCCTTTGAACGCGCTCGGTCGGCGGCTGGCCGCCATTGGCATCGCAGCGGACGCGGTGACGGTCGCCGGAGCGGGATTCGGGCTGGCTGCCGCCGCGCTCATCTCCGCGCGCCGATACGACCTCGGATTGTTGTTCCTCGCCGCCTCGCGGGTGCTCGATGGGCTCGACGGGGCGATCGCGCGCGCGTCATCGCCAACCGATCGGGGCGCGTACCTTGATATCGTCAGCGACTTCGCGTTCTACGCCGCGATTCCGCTGGGCTTCGCGTTCGCCGAGCCGACCCGGGACGCGCTGCCGGCCGCGGCGTTGCTTGCGAGTT
This sequence comes from Pseudomonadota bacterium, assembly GCA_025355105.1. Classification (GTDB taxonomy): domain Bacteria; phylum Pseudomonadota; class Gammaproteobacteria; order Steroidobacterales; family Steroidobacteraceae; genus CAIKZZ01. Next base: position 21,299 of record JANYAE010000042.1, read on the forward strand.
TCACGCTCACCGGGACGTCGTTTCTGGCGTTCGCAACGCTCGCCGCGAAGCGGGGCCTCGAGACCACGGCGCAGGGTCGCAAGTCCTTCTTCTACTCGTTCGGCGTCATGGAAGGCACGGAGACGATCGCATTCCTGTCGGCCATGACGATCTGGCCTGCGGGCTTCCCGGTCTTGGCATGGACTATGGTCGCTCTCTGCATCCTCACCGTCGTCCAACGGACGGTTCTCGCGATCCGCACATTCCGCTGACGGTCACGGCTCCGGAGTCAGCCACGCCGCCAGGCGTGGAACGACTCCACGTAGCGGAGGACGCGTTTCGGCTGGTGCGCCAGCCGCCATGCCCCGGCGGCGTACTTGTTGGCCTCCGCGAGCGTCGGGTAGATGTGGACGGTGCCGAGGAGCTTCTTGAGTCCGAGGCCATGGCGCATGGCGAGCACGAATTCCGCGAGCAGGTCGGCCGCGTGCTCGCCGACGATCGTGGCGCCGAGTATGCGGTCCTTCCCAGGTACGGTCAGAACCTTGACGAAGCCATGTGGCTCGCCGTCGGCGATCGCGCGATCGAGCTCAGCAAGGTCGTAGCGGACGACTTCATACGGGACCTTCCGGGCAATCGCATCGCCTTCATTCAAGCCGACGTGCGCCACTTCAGGCTCGGTGAACGTCGCCCAGGGGACGACCGAGTAGTCCACTTTGAACCGGCCGCCGCGCAGCCAGAGCAGCGGACTGAAGAGGGCGTTGACCGCCGCATACCACCCCATGTGGGCCGCCGTGTGGGTAAACTGGAACGGGCCCGCGACGTCTCCGACCGCATAGATGTTCGGATAGTTCGTCTGCAGGTGCTCATTGACCTGGATCGTCCGGTCGGTATCGACGCCGAGCGTCTCAAGCCCGTAGCCGGTGAGGCGGGCCCTGCGGCCGATTGCAATCAGGATCTGGTCGAAAGGGATCTCCGACTCGGTACCGCGCTCCTCGACCACCAGCCGTTTCTCGCCCGCATAGATTCGAACCGCCTTGGCCCTCGCGCCGAGCCGCAGGTCGACGCCCTCCGCTCGAAACCGCCGCATGACGACTTCGGAGACCTCCGGGTCCTCGCGCGGAAGCAGCCTATCGCGCGACTGGACCTGAGTGACGGATGCGCCGAGTCGCGCAAACGCCTGCGCAAGCTCGCAGCCGATCGGCCCGCCTCCTAGCACCAGCAGCCGCTTCGGCAGTTCGCGAATCTCCCACAGCGTGTCGGAAGTGAGGTAGCCAGCCTCCACAAGGCCTGGAAGCTCCGGGACACTCGGCTCGGCTCCGGCGGCGACCACGATGGTTCGCGCGGTCAGGCTCCGAAGCTCGCCGCCTGGAAGGCTGACGGAGACGGTCCACGGATCGATGAGGGTGGCCGTGCCCTGCAGCACGTCGACGCCGAGCGCCGTGTAGCGCCCCACGGAATCGTGCGGCTCGATGTCCTTGATGACGTTAGCGACGCGCTCCATAACCTTGCGGAAGTTGGCCGCACCGGTTACGTTTTGAAAGCCAAACTCGCCGGCACGCTTCAAGTGGCTCGCAAATTTGGCAGAGCGGATGATCGCCTTCGACGGGACGCAGCCGTAGTTGAGGCAGTCTCCGCCCATCTTAGACTTTTCGATCAGCGTGACCTTTGCACGGACCGCGGCCGCTATGTACGAGGTGACGAGCCCGCCTGCGCCTGCGCCGATCACGATGAGGTTGCGGTCAAACTTCCTCGGCCGCGGGAAGCGCGCGTACACCTTGCGCGCCCGGTAGCCCTCGAGGACTTTTCGCGTGATCTGCGGAAACAGCGCGAGCAGCGCAAAGGCGCCCAGCACGCGTGTCGAGAGGATGCCCCGCAGTGACGTCAAATGAGCCAACTCGGTACCGGCGTTTACATAGACGACGGTCGCAGCGAACATGCCCAGCTGACTCACCCAGAAGAACGTCCGGACGCGCATGGCCGTGAGGCCGACCAGGAGATTCACCAGGAAGAACGGAAACACAGGAACCAGTCTGAGTCCGAACAGGTAGAACGCACCGTCCTTGGCGATGCCCGCGTCGATCGCCTTCAGCCGGTCGCCGAAGCGGCGTCGAACTGAATCGCGAAGCACGTAGCGGGCGACCAGCAGCGCGCAGGTGGCACCAATGGTCGAGGCAATCGACACGATGACCGTGCCCCAGACGAGCCCGAAGATTGCGCCGGCGGCCAGGGTCAGCACCGCGGCGCCCGGGATGGAAAGCGCCGCAATCAGCACATAGATCAGGAAGAAGGAGGCGGCGACGATCGCCGGCTGTGCCTCGCGCAATGCGAGCAGCCGCTGCCGTTCATCCTGCAGGTAGTCCAGCGACAGGTAATGTCCGAGATCGAGCCACCAGAATCCCGCAGCCAGGACTGCGATGCAGAGGACCAGGACGAGCTTGCGGGCCGTTGATTTCATCAGGAGCAGGTCCAAGGTGGCGAATTCGAGACGGTGCGATGATGCCCGAGCAGGTCGTGTGGCGCGCTCGCCGCTTTACGAGGCCATCGCCCGGCCAGCGCAATCGCCCATGTGCGCGGCGTGCCGGCGGAAAGTTTGCGGTTGGATGGCCTGATAGGCGTCACCGTCGCGCGTTGGCGGGCGCACAGCCGATTTCGAGAAAAGGTGACGTAAGTCGTCAGGCTTCCAGCCGCAATACCATCGCGTTGCAGCCGGCGGGGCCACGAGTTACGGGGATTTTGACAACTTTGCCTTGGCGGCGTCGCAATCGGACTTGCTGAGCATCAGGTATCCCTGACCCTTGCACTTATTCTGACCCTGGCAGGAGTTGTGCGCGGTCGCACAGGCTGAGGTCCCTTTGCACGAGTTCACTCCCTCGCACTTCATTCTGGCCGGTTCGGCGATGGCGGCCGGAACGACGATGGTACTGAAAAGGAGCGCAGCGGCGGTCGCAATGGCAGCTCCGGAGACATTCGACTTCATGAATCGGTTTCTCTTGGGTGGTGGATATCGGCAAAAGTGGACCGGCGGACGTCTAGAGCCATGGTCGGCAATCCCGGTGCGCCAATCAGCCCTGCTGGACACGCCGGTTGCCCACAATCGAAAGCTGGCCAAAGGCAGACGACGTGCAGCGCACGCTCTGGTCCCGAATTCCAAGACCGACATCCCATCCGGAGTCTCCCCGGCGCGGCTTCAGCCCCGGGATTCCCGAGGCACGACCAGAAGACCCTCCGCAAGGGCCAGATATCACAGGATCTTCTTCAATTCAGCGGGCCGGTAGGCCTGAGCGATGAGCGTGCGGATCCTGCATCCCTCGATCAGGTGCCATGTTCAGACAGAGATTGCGTGGCTACACGCTATCGCTGAACGGGCATTGCCTGGGGGGTCTCGACAGTGGCCGGGGAATCCCAAGGGTGTTCGCCCGACAGAAGTACATTCAGCAGGTTGTCGCGGAAGTTGACGTTGCCGGCGAGAGTCCGATGGTCCTCGCACAAGAAGAACGAGTAGGCGAGTGGGAAGAAGACGTCCTCGGATCGCTGCGCCACCGGATTGAGCGACTCGCGTGCGAGCAGGGACGCCTTTGTGACCTGTCCGTCCCCGGGCTCCAGCATCAACCGGGAATAGTCGACCCCGGGAACGGGGTGCCGAACCTCGCTCGGAAGGAACCGAACCTTCATTCCGGCGTCGCCCTGGCCGCTCTGCTCGACGACCACACGTGCGGGCGTGAGCCTGCAGTCGCCGCCAAACGCCACGAGTCGCACCGGGGCCTGCTGAGATTCGTTGTAGCTCAGTGACCAGACGAAGCGCCGGGCCCGTTCTAGGCGTTTGGCGAAATATCGTTGCAGCACCTCAACGCGTTTGTCACCAGCAGCCGGGTCCGGAAATCCCGCTTTGATGCGGGCGATGACCCCGGGATCGAACACCGACCAGCGGTAGGCGAGCCAGGTTCCGGCAAAATACAGGTCCCGTTGCAGAGGCTGGCCCTTGGCGTCGATGATCCAGTCATTGATGGGGTGCGGCAGGAGCTCGTAGATGCTGGGCATCGTCGCCAACATTTCGGTCGGTAGTTGCTGCAACCCGACTCGCTCACCGACGACGAAACTCTGTAGGGCGCTCACGGAACCGAGGTTTGGCGTACCCAGCAGAAACACAGTGCGCAATTTGGTTGCGCCGGAGAAAGTCGACGGAAATTCGTTGTCGTCGAGGACGTCGACGGTTCCGTACTGGAGGTAGTAGCGAGCGACCAGCCCGCCCATGCTGTGCGCCACGAGGTCGACTCGCAGCCCCGGATCACCATAATCGCGACGAATCTGCTCGATGAGAGCATCGAGCTTGCGGGCGGTAACAACGTTGTCCTGGCGCCAATCGTACGGAAATACGTAGTAGCGCCGCTGCCCTGCAGCGGCTGGCTGCCCGGGTGTACCTCGCACGTATCCACCCTCGCGTTCAAGCGTGTTGAGGATGGCTCCGTATACATCCGCTCCGAATGCGGTCCTGAAGAGATCGTAGGCTTCGACGTCATCTGGAAGCGGCTCGAGCGTCTTCGGGTCAATCTGCAGGGCCAGCGAATGGACATGAAATAGTGCCCGATATGCAGAACCAGGCCAAAGTTCCTGTCCAGTTGTGCGGTCGCGGAGCTTGGAGCCGAGAATGCCTGGAATAACGATAACCGGCGGCACGCTGGCACTCCCGGGCCCCGGTTCGTACAGCCGCCGAAGGTCGGGATGGGCAATCCCTACGCAACCGGCCGAAGTGACCGCGATGGCCAGGAATAGGAACGAGCGAACGTATCGTCGAATCGCAACGAGCATCGCTTCGCTGAGGCTTGTGCATCCGCTGTACGCCACGCCTTCGGGCGGCCTTTTGCGGTATCGTCTGCAGGTCGGCCGGAACGGCGTCATCGAGGCCTGAGAAGAAGGCATGCACGCGATCATGCTGTCCGCCTGCGAATCCGTCGCCCTGCTATTGATCCCACTGGTCAAGATCTCTGCCAAGCCTGCCGATCGTGGGGCATGTGTGTTTCGACAGTCTGCGCTGATCCAAAATTTGTAGTGGAGGCCGTTTATGGCTCATTTTCCCAACCGCCGAGGTGTCGCCATTGCCATCGCTGCAGCGTCTCTCTTTGGTTCGATCCGCGTCGCCAACGCCGATGATGCCAGTACCGTAGTCGGCCATTGCACCGGGGTGAACGCGTGCAAGGGGCAGAGCACCTGCAGGTCGGCGACCAACTCCTGTAAGGGGCAAAATGCATGCAAGGGCAAGGGATTCGTCGAGTTGACGAAGAAGCAGTGCGATCAGGTTGGCGGTGAGTTTCAAGCTGCCGCCGAAAAACCCTAGGTTCGGAGTGGTATCCCACTCGAACCGATTCACGGTCGGCTGGTCCGGCCTGCCGGGCCTGAGGATGGGCCTGAGGATGGGCCTGAGGACGGGCCGCTCCCGATCCCGGCTATTCGACGTCGATTGATGCATGGCGTTGCATGGAGGCGCTTCACTTCCCGTTCGGTCGGCGGGCGTTGCCGCGCAACGGCCTCGGTTCCGGAACCTCGTAATCACAGGCGCCCCCCCGACGTTGAGAGGACAGTCAGAAGACCGCCCGTCAGGGGCCAATGTTTCATGTCTGAACGTAGAACCAGGCCCGCAATATTTCCCTGAGTTCCGGGGTCCTTGCTCTTGACCCGCCAGACACGGCGAGCCCTCGCCGGTGCTCGCTGACAGGAGCGCCGAGATGGCGACGCCGGTTCGCGTGCTGTGGCGATTCGCCTTGCCGGGCGCGCAGCGTACACGCTGCGCCCGTTATGACTCGCTGCCGGCGGAGGTTGGAGCGCTCCCGGCCCGACGGCACGATCCCGCGTAACTCGTTCGAAGGCTCCGATGAAGTCTCTCAAATCACTTTTCATCAGCAGCTACCTGGCGATGATCATTGTCGTCAGCGGCTACGGCGGCTGGCGCCTGCTCCGAGGCGCCGACTCGCTGGCCTGGGGCGGCGTGCTGCTGACCGTCGCGCCCACGGCGCTTCTCATCTTGTGGTTCATGGCGTTCAAAGACACCGCGCGAACGAGCGCACATTTGCCGCTATGGAACGCGCTCGGCCTGGTGGGCATAGCGCTGACGTTCGTCGCGGCCGATCGGAGCGGGGCGGTGGCCCTGGCGCCGCTGTTCGCGGTTGCCGGCTGGTTGGGGTTTCTTGCTTACGTTTATTGGTATTCGACCTTCAATCGGCCGCGGAGCGCGTCGATCACGATCGGCGAGCCGCTGCCGAATTTCGTGCTTGTCGCCGCGAGCGGTGCGCGTGTCACATCGGCGGACCTCCTGACGGGTCCTACAGTGCTCATGTTTTACCGCGGCAACTGGTGCCCGCTGTGTATGGCTCAGATCAAGGAGCTCGCTCAACGATACAACGAGTTGGCTGGGATGGGCGTTCGTGTGGCGCTCGTATCGCCGCAGCCGCATGATAAGACCGTGGAACTGGCTCGACGATTCGGCGTGGATTTCGAGTTCCTGACCGATGAAGACAACGCCGCTGCGCGGACCTTGGGGATTGCCCACCCGGGTGGATTGCCCGCGGGGATGCAGGTGCTCGGCTACGACAGCGACACCGTGCTCCCGACGGTCGTCATCACCGATCGAGCAGGACACGTCGTGTGGACGCACGAGACCGACAACTATCGAGTCCGGCCGGAGCCAGACGTGTTCCTGACGGTACTGCGCCGTCACGGAATGATATCCGGGGCCAGGTAAAGGGGACGGCCGATTCAAGGTCGCCGCGGTGGCCGAATCCCGCCAGATGCGGCCAATGTGGGGCGCGTACGGCTGACGTCGATCGCCTCTGGATGATGGATGGATCTCTGCGAAGAAAGCTCGGCGCTCAAGCCGCGAGCGTCGAATCGACTCGCTGGCTCATCGCGGCCTGCTGGGACACCATGCCAACCCGTGGTAATGCCCAGACACCGTAATAACTGACGTCGCCGACGGGTCCTCTGTGCCACACGATATTTCCAGTGTGTCCCGTGTTTCGCCGTCGGATGCGGATGAGATCGGCAGGCGGGAAAGATCTTTCCGACGAGAATCCAGCGACTTACGTGTGATAATGCGACCGACCAGCCCCGCCGAGCGATACTCCACGTTGCGGCCGACCACTTCGCCGGACCGCCTCCTGCGGGTGCCGCTTAGCGTTCGTCGACGGTGCGCGGACTGCGACGGGGGACCATGCACCCGCCCGCGTGCACTCGTTCGGGTCGTCCGGACGGCGGGGCGCAGCTCCATCGCCGTCGGCGCAGTGCTGCTGGGTTTGGCGTTCGGGTGGGCGGGCGCAGGCGCTGCCCAAACCGCCAGCGCGTCCGCGGATCCCGGAACTCTCGAGTCCGTCATCGTCACCGCGCGCAAGCGCGAAGAGGCTTTGGCCGAGGTGCCGATGAGCATCAGCGTGTTCAGCGCCGACGTGCTCGCGACATATGACATCCAAGTATTCACCGATTACGCGACCAAGACGCCGAATCTCTCGTTCGCATATGGCACCGGGACCACCGGGATCTCCGCAGCACGGACGGTTGCGATCCGTGGCATTACGGGACAAAACCTGTTCGGCACGTCCAGCGCAACCGGCTACTACATCGACGACACGCCAGTACCTGCATCGGTGGACCCGCGGGTGCTTGATGTCGAGAACATCGAGGTGCTCCGAGGACCGCAGGGAACGCTGTTCGGTGAGAGTTCCCTCGGCGGCAACGTTCGAATGGTCACGAGGAAACCGAGTCTGATCGACGACCGACTGGGCTACATGGGACAGGCTGGCGTAACCTCCGGTGGTGGAAGCGTCGACGCAGGAGCCGGGTTGATCGGCAACCTCGTCCTGAGTCCGAACGTTGCGGCGGTGCGCATCGTCCTCTTCGCCGACCACGACGCAGGCTATTTGACTCGAAGCTATCCGGATCCCACCGGCCCGGGCGCCAGCAATCCGTTTGCGAGCGCTCCCCGGACGAGCGTCGGCGACCAGGGCGCGCAGACCTCCTTCGGGGGTTCGATCACGACGGCCTTCAATATGACGGATGCTCTCGAGGCCCGGCTCCGGTTCATGTTCCAGAACACGCGCGACAAGGGCTTTGCCGCTACCTTCGCGCCGCTCCCCGCGTTCAAGCCGGAGTACTCACTCGACCGCGCCTACGACGTCCAGCCCAAGGCCTACGATATCTGGAGCCTGCCTTCTCTCGATCTGACGTATCGCGGCGACGGATTCAGCGTCGTTTCGTCGACGAGTTACTTTCACCGCCAGAACCGGGACGTGGAGGACTCAACCTACGGAACCCAGCAGATCCTCAGCGGCTACTATGGCGTCGCCGCGCTGCCCAGCCAGCCGTTTCTCTGGGACCAAGAACACTTTCAGAACCAGCTGACCGGGGAATTGCGGCTGAACTTTGATGCCAAGCGCGACATCAGCGGAACTATCGGCGCGCTCTACTCGCGAACGCGCTCGAAGCTCGCAATTCCACCAACCTACGCGAGCGGCCTGGTCGCGGCGACGGCAAACAACACGGTGGTCGGCCCGTGGCCAAACGATCTACTGTGGACGGACTACAACCCCCAGACACAGGATGACTTCTCGCTGTTCGGTGAAATGTACTGGAAGTTCCTGAGCAGATTTACGGCAACCTTCGGTGCCCGCCAGTATTGGCTGAAGCAGACCACGGATTTCACGGCTGACGGCTTCAACAACTTTGGACCTACCCTAAGTGCCCCGGAGGAAAACAGGCAGTCCGGGCTTAGCCCGAAGATCGGCCTCGCCTATCAGGCGACGGACACGGCAATGGTGTACGCATCGGCATCGAAGGGGTTCCGAGCCGGGAGCGCCCAGCCATATCTGCCATTTTGCGCGCTGCCAGCGCTTCCGATCACCGACATCACGCAGGTCAAGTCGGACACGCTGTGGACCTACGAAGTTGGTACCAAGCTGCGGGTTTCGGGGACAGGAGTGCTGATTTCGGCGGCCGCTTTTCACATCAATTGGAACAACCTACAGCAGCAGGTGGCTTTGCCCTGCGGTGCCTACATCGTGATCAACGGTGATGCGGCACAGATTAATGGCGCTGAAGTCGAATTGGCCGGCGCGGTTACACCGTCGTTCCAGATTCGGTTCAGCGTGGGATACGAGAAGACGAACATTTCCAATCCTGGCCCTCTCGGCATCGTCGGCATCGTGCGCGGGTCCCGGGTCCTCGGCACGCCGGCGTGGAACGCATCGCTTGCAGGGGCTTATTCGACGCCGCTGACTGGCCGCGTCGATGGGTTCGTTGCCGCTGACGTCAGCTACACGGGTGATAGCCTATCGCTGCTGAACGGCGGCGGCGGCGCGCTCGCAACGCGGTCGTCCTATACGCTCGCGAATCTACGCATCGGCGTCCGGCGGGGCGATTCGGAAGTCTCGCTCAACGTTCGCAATCTGACCAACGCGAAGCCGAACCTCGGCGACATCGGCTACGTGGGTTACGCCCAGTACACGAGCGGTGGCGCCATCATTCCCCAGGTCGCGACGCTGCCGCCGGCGACATTTGTGCTTCAATATCGGCATCAGTACTGACGCTCGGTCTCGGTCGTTCTCTGTTGAATTGCGTGTCCCCCCCCCCCCGCGCGACGCGGCGTTCCGCGCAGGTGCGGGACCGCTGTCGGGGAAGCGATGTCTCGCTCATCGGCGTTGACGTCCTTTGGAAAGACTTCCAGTTGCTGAATGGCACGGAATTGGGCACGCCGCCACCGGGCCCCTGCCCGGGCCCCCCGCATTGCCTCAGCAAAAATGTTACCCGTGGGGCTAGTTGCGTCAGGTGGGATGTTACCGGCGACGGCGCCTGACACCATGGTTCCTCCACTAATTTGGAGGGACTATGGGAACCAAGATGACGCTCACGGCACGGGCTGAACTGACCAACGTAGTTCGGCGACGATACTGCGCTTCGACCGGCGCTGACAAGCGCAAGATCCTCGATGAGTTCATTGCCGTGACCAGCTATCACCATAAGTCGGCGATCCGAACGCTGAACGCCCAGCCAATCACCAAAAAGCGACAGACCCGCGTCCGACCTTCGCTGTATGACGAGGCGGTACGGGCTGCGCTGATTGTGCTCTGGGAGGCATCTGATCGGGTATGCGGTAAGCGGCTGCGGGCGTTGTTGCCGATTCTGTTGCCGGCCTTGGAGCGCAACGGGCATTTGCATCTTCTTGAGGAGATGCGCCAAAAGATTCTGGCCATGAGCGCCTCGACAATCGACCGATTGCTGCGAGTACCACGTAGCGCGACAGGTTTGAAGAAGCGTCGCCGCGCGATGCCTGAGGCGCGCCGCCGTGTGCCGGTGCGCACCTTCGCGGACTGGAACGAGCCACCGCCTGGGAGTATGGAGATGGACTGTGTCGCGCATTGCGGGGACGCGAGCCGCGGTAGCTACGTGAACAGCTTGGTTCTGACCGACATAGCTACCGGTTAGACGGAAGCGGCCCCCCTGGTGGTTCGAGAGAGCGGCCTGCTCGTTGAGACGCTCGAACGTGTTCGCCTGGGATTGCCCTTCGCGCTTCGCGCGTTGGATGTCGATAACGGCAGCGAGTTTGTGAACGAGACCTTGATCAACTACTGTCTCAGCCATGGGATCGAACTCACGCGCTCCCGGCCCTACCGCAAAAACGATCAAGCCTGGATCGAGCAAAAAAACGGTGCGGTCGTGCGCAAGCTGCTGGGTTACCGTCGTTTCCAAGGTATTGCTGCTGCCCAGGCCATCACGCGACTGTACGGCGCGTCGCGTCTGTTCGTGAACTTCTTCCAACCCTCCTTCAAGCTCGCGGAGAAGCACCGTGAGGGCGCTCACGTGTCCAAGCGCTACCATCCACCACAAACTCCTTGCGAACGGCTGCTGCAGGCTGAGAGTCTTCCGGACGCCGCCAAGGCCAAGCTGCGCGAGGTGGCCGGCGCCTTGGATCCCCTGAAGCTTCTGGAGGAGATACGTGCCGTTCAGGCGCACCTGGTAATGCTCACCGATGGCGAAACGCCTCCCAGCGTCATGGCCGAGCCACCGGATCTCTCGGCCTTTATCTCTGGTCTTTCGAGCGCATGGCGGGCCGGCGAGATCCGTCCAACGTTTTCCGTCGACGCCAAACCGCGTTACTTGCGCAGTCTGCAAGCTGTAGGTCGTCAAGACGTCGCGCACGCGTGTTCGAAGAACGTCGCGGCGCTTGCGGCCGTACTTCAGCCCCTCGCGCAGACTTCGCCGGCTATAACCGCCGAGAAGACACCAGAACGACCGAAGTTGATCTATGCCGAACCGGGTACGCGTGCATTTCACGCGCTGACAATGGTTTGGCCACTGGTTTGTCGCCGCCTCGAAGGATTTCCGAACATCAATTCCACGCAACTGTTCGAGGAACTCTGCATTCAGTTCCCGGGACGCTTTCATGCATGGCAGGTAAGACGCCTGATGAAGCGCGTGAAAGTCTGGCGTCAGGATGCGCGTGCTCGAGGTGTCGTGATCGGTCGGCTCAAACAGCGCCGCGTAAGCAAAAAGCCGCGCGGCCGCGGACCGGGTCCTCAGCGTTTCGTGGATCAATGGCCGGAGATGCTTCAATGTCTGGAGGCACGACCGGATCAGACAGCCATGGAGCTCCTCACCGAATTACAAGCACGTTATCCTGGATTCTTCAAGGCTAGCGATCTGCGAACGCTGCGGCGTCGAGTGCAAGTCTGGCGCCGCCAAACCATTCAACAGTTGATCTTCAAGATGCAGGACCACACCCAAGACGTCGGCTCCGGACCCACTGCGTAATGATCATGACAAAATCAAGCCGGACTTCTGCCGCCTTCGGCGTCAGACTGCGCTTCGTCTTGGGACAATAAAACTCTCAGGACTCAAATGATCGAGCCTCGGCGGTAACATCGCTTGTGAGGCAAGCGGTAACAAAATTACGTGAGGCAATACGGGGGGCAAGACCAGCCCACCGGAGCGTCCGGAGGCATAACCAGCGCCACCGCATCGACTCAAACATAGCAAGAAGCGTCTGCCGCCTTTGGCGGCAGACCGCGGATCAGGTAGACCAATGATGAAGGCTCAAGACCGAAAGAAATGAGAGTCGCCACTGAAAGATATAGTTGACGCTGGCCACCCGGTACGTGGGCGTCGGTTGCAGATCGACCGCAGGTTCTACTACCAACGTCTAGGCGCGGCTGCTACCGGCCCCGGCTCTCGGCCAGCCGCTCCACCTTCTCGAAGAGCATCGCGGGCTCATCGCCGATGCGCGAGTACTCGTGTCGCCGGCTCATGTCGGCGAGCGCCGCGTCGCGTTCGCGGCCGGATGGGAACCAGTGGAACTGCTGCCAGTCGCCGCCGA
>JANYAE010000074.1 GCA_025355105.1 Pseudomonadota bacterium
CCAACCGTTCTCTGGCTGGGACCACGTGTTCCCCGACGCCGCCATGACCTTGGCTGCAGTCGATCGTCTGGTCCATCACGCCACAATCTTTGAAATGAACGTCGACAGCTACCGAAGGAAGAAGGCTGGACCGCGGCGCGCCGCGGACCAGCTGGCGAAAGAACCCTAGATCAGATGGAGCCCCAGACCAGACCGGCCAGGATAGATGACGTCCAGCGGCCAAGATCATTGACGCCGGCCAGTGCGGTTCGCCAGCGCGAAGATGCCGACGCCGGATGCCGGCAGCAACAGCACGTGCGAGCCGTAGCCAGGGTAGCCACCGCCGTGACTCAGCGTCAGGCCGAGTTCGCAATCAGCGGCGACCGTCAGTCCCATCGCGTAGTTGATCGCCTGCCGACACGCGGCCGGCCCGCTGAGGCCGGGGCGCTGGCGGGTCCGCGGGAAGTTGGATCCCTGTGCGAGTTCGCGCACAGTGGCGCGATTCACCGGTCCTGCGTCGGCGTCATCCCGTGGCGGCCACGCCGACAGGAGAAACGCAACCCATTTGGCGTAGTCCACAGCGCTCGTCTGCAGGCCGCCCATCGCGCCGAATGCGCCGGGACCGAGCGTTGGCTCGAGGCGCCACGCATCGTCCTCCCACCGGTAGCCGAGCGCCCGGCGTTCGCGGGGAGCTGCGTCGGCGACGAAACCGGAAGATGCCATTCCGAGCGGCTGGAGTAGCGTTCGTGTGATCGTCTCGGCGTAGGGCTGAGCGGACACGTTGGTGATGATCCTGCCGAGCAGCGCGAAGCCGAGATTTGAGTACTCGAACTCGAGCGCCGGAGCGCGCGCGAAAGGCACGCCGTCACGCAGCAGCCGCGAGAACTCTGCCTCGGGTAGCGGCGTCTGCCGGTCGCCCCAGGGATCATCGGTGACGAAGCCGGCCGAATGGTTCAGCAGCTCCCGCACCCGAATTCTAGGCGAGTCCCTGGTCGGGTAGCGCCAGCCGCGCATTTCCGGAACATAGGACTCGGCGAGCGCGTCGAGCCGCAGCTTGCCGTCATCGCGCAACTTCAGAACGGTCAGCGCCGTAAACGCCTTGGTCATCGAGGCGATGCGAAACAGAGTGTCCGGAGTCACCGGGCGCCTGGACTCCAGATCCTGAACGCCGATGCCACGCACGTAGACGAGCCGGCCGTCGGCAACGATTCCGTAGACGACGCCCGGCAGGTGCGAGTCGAGGGCGTAGTCCGCAAAGATGCCGTCAACGGCCGTCGTGACATCGGCGCCGATCGCCAGCTCGGAGCCGCCAGGAGCGGCCGCGCTCGCCGCGCACGCGACGCTCGTCAGAACGCTGGCGATCAGGATCCGACGCACTCGGACGGCCAAGGCGCGCGGCAAGGCGCCGCGCTCGGCGAATTCGCTGAGCATCGCTAGGAACTCCATTGGCTTCGCGGCTGGCGGATCGATTCAATCCCGGCGCCCAGAATACGCTCGCGGACGTCAGCCGGAGGGCCGTGTACGCTGCCCGCAACGTTCAGGGATTCTGAACGACCCTTTCGAACTCCTGAACTCCAGGCCCGCGGGCCGGCGCAGGCTCCAGCTCCCAGACGCACATAGACGCGGGAGCTTCGATGCAAACCCCTCACCACCTGCGAAGCCGACTCCGCACCTTTCTCTGGCGGGGACTTCTCTATGCAGCCCGGGCCGTCGCGGGCCGCGAAGCGGGCGCATGGCCGTCTGCCGATCGGCAGACCGACGCCTTGATGTTGCCGTCGCCGCAGGCAGCCGAGCCAAAGGCTACCGCAGCGGATTCCCGGACGACGATCGTGCCGGCGCCGCACTGGCCTGATCAGCCTGCGGGCGTCCCGGGACGGTGAGGGTGCGACCGCTATTTCTCTTCTGCAGAGGTCCAGTCATCGCACCTTCCCTGCGGGTTGGCTGGACCGTTAAACAGGCGGCACATCCCGCAGTCGGCGGCTACCGCCGCGGCTGAAAAGAGACCGCAGCCGGCGCAGGTCGCAAGCGGGTCCGGCGAGCGCTCCGTGTAGTTGTCCAGTTCACGTTGCCGCCGCTCGGCCGGATTTAGGGTCTCGAGGTCGCAACACACGGGCCCCTGCTGCCTCTTTGCGAGGCCGGCTGGGGCCCAGCCGGTACCGCCGACAAGCAGCCACGCGGTCAGCCGAAGAGCGTTGCGGCGGCCTCGCAGCAACGGGTGCTTTGGCTCCGGCGTCGCGCCTCTCCCGGCCGAACCGGAGTTACTTCAGAGCCGCTTCCGCTTCAGCCGCCGCCTTCTGTGCTGCAGCCAGATCGGTGGACTTGAGGCCTGCCTGCGCGCGCGCGAGCGCCGACGTCAGCTTCGCCTTCGTCGCCGGGTCGCTCGCATCGGACATTGCCCCGTCGCCGAGGGCCTGACAGGGGTTCGCTTCCTTGGCGTCGAAGCCCTGCCCCTTGGGCCCGACCAGGCAGTTCACCGCATGGTGCAGATGCATATGGACCTGCTCGATGGTCGCCGCCTTGGCGGCGAGGCCGGCGTGCATTCCACCTGTTGCTGCCTCCTTCGCGGCATCGGCCGCAAGCGCGGCAACTGGGAGCGCGGCGACGAGGACGGTGGCTATGCCTGAGCGGAGCAGACGAGCGGCGACGGCGGGAGTGCGCATCATGGCGTGATGTCCTTATGCGTGGCGATGCGTTGGCACGGAGAAACGGCGTCTCGACGGTACCGAAGGCGGTTTCGAGCCGTGTCGCGCCCAGGTGACGACCTCAGCGAGCCGCGTGATTATTATCCAGGGGTCGACGGGCGGCAAGCGCGGCGGCGGAAGAGACCTTCGGGTCGGATGTTCGTCTCGATGCCGCGCGGTCAGTCATCGATGGGCGCCGTTGCCCTGCTGCACGGGCGCAGCGTGCGGATCTGGCGGTCGTCCGGCGACGCCGTGACCGCCACGTGCGGCCACGCTCGACACCATTGCAACGGCGACGGGTCCGACAGCTTGTGCAGCGCCGCAGCCGCTTGCACGGCCGTCGCTACACTTGCGAGCTGCCGGCGCGGCGCTTCGTCGACTGCCAACGGCACCGGCGCTCGCCGCCGTCCGCCTGCTCGCGAGGCGCCTGCGGTCAACTTGCTGGTCGCAGGTCAGTCGAGAAGAGTGTCCCGCTGCTGGCGCGCCGAGATGTCCGACGCAATCATCTCGGGGCTCACGACGGGCCGGTACGCGGCCAGCAGTTCGTTGTTACGCCCAAGGAAATAGAGCATCGCGGAGTGGCCGATCGCCTCGCCCATGCCGGCAGGCTGCTCGCCCGGCGGATACACGCCGTAGGTCAACGCGAATGCACGCACTTCGTCGGCTTTGCCAGTGATGCCGACGATCCTCGCATCGAACGCGGACGTGTACAGCTCAAGCGCCTGAGGCGTGTCATGCATGGGGTCGACGGTGACGAAGAGCCCGGTGAGATGCTTCGTCTTTGGATCCAGCGCTTCAAGTACCCGGTGCAGCTTCGCCAGCGTCGTTGGGCACACTTCCGGGCACTGCGTGAAGCCGAACGCCACGAGCTTGTAGTCCCGGCTCATCGTCTGACCCGCGAAGATCTGTCCGTGCTGATCGACGAGCGACCCGAATCGATGTCCGCTGGTGCTGCCTGCCGAGAACAGCACCTCGAGGTAGCCGGCGACGAGCGCGACGCCGACCACTCCTGCCGCGATCAGCAGCCCCCGATCGACTGCTGGCTTGCGTCCGGACGAGTTCAGGGGCCAGCTCCATGCGCCGCGAAGTCGGGGAGCGCCGGGTGTTGCGTCGCTCTCAGCCTGTTCACGTTGTCTGCCGCCCTGTCGCAATGTCCTGAAACGACTATACATCGACCGTCCGGTGGAGTCGTCTTGAGCCATCGAGCATCGTGCGTACCTCAGCGAAGACCCTTCCGCAGGCGATCACTTGGCGCGTTCAGCTCGAGCTCGCGGCTCACCCGGACGCCGCCGAGGCGCGGAATCACCCGGTCGGCGCTGGACTGCTAACGCTCAGGCGTGCGTAGTCCCAGTCGATCCGTCCTCCCACGGGCGCGTTGCCGATGGGCCTCACGCCTTCAGTGTTCGAAAGCTTGGTGATCGGAGACTCCGGGTCGTAGACGGTGGCTGGTGAGTAGTGGCGCATCACGTCACCGCCCTGGCGCGTCCGTCGCCGCGAGCACTCCACCCTCTCGATTTCCGTTCGCGTGTCGGCTTCGCGAGGGGAAACGAGCTCAATTCGGTGCGGCGCCTTCCTTGCCGAGCCG
This sequence comes from Pseudomonadota bacterium, assembly GCA_025355105.1. Lineage (GTDB taxonomy): Bacteria > Pseudomonadota > Gammaproteobacteria > Steroidobacterales > Steroidobacteraceae > CAIKZZ01. The sequence continues at coordinate 4,246 of JANYAE010000074.1, forward strand.
CGAGCCGACCCGAACTATCCGCTTCGCCATTTCGCGTCTGCGGCCTTCCGGGCGCCCGCCGGCGCTGTGCGCGTAGCGAGCACGGTGGCGATTGGCGGTTGCTCGGCCAGCGCCGTCGCCCATTCGTGTGGATGAGGCAGTCAGGCGACACGCGGCAGCGGGCAACGAAACGTGCCGTGGTCGTGTGCCGACCAGGCAGCCACCTTCGCATGCCGGGCATCATTCCGGCAGCGGCGAGCCGAGCGCCGCTCCCGCCCGGTCCACGGCTCAGGGCGCGATGCGAAGCCCGCGGAGCGCTGCTCCCTGGATCCGCCCGCTGATCGACGCGACGGCGTTGATATCGGCATCCTGAAAGCGAATCTTCAGGTTGCCGATAGTGGCACCGGCCCGGCTCAATGTGACATCCGCCGTGATGACGTCGCTGTTCGTGTTCCAGCTCACGGTCCCTGTCACCGCGACGTCTTCCGTCCACCGTGCGCCATCAAGCGCGAAGGCGTAGCCGCTGGCGGTGGCACTGTAGCTGAATTGTCCGCCGCGCAGACCGCTGCCGATCGTGCCGGACGAAGCCCAGTAACGCGCGACGACGTCGCCGACTGCCTCGAGGCCGGCCGCGGCGATGCGCCGCTGTTCGTCCGTCGTCTGGTCGCCCGCCGCCGGCGTCAGCGGTGCGAGGTCGTGGGCCTGCCGCGCGAAGGCAGGGACGGTCCGCACGGGACGGACCTTCGCCGTGCAGCTTGAGTCACCTGCGGAAAGCGACTGCACGAAGCGCAGCGCGATGGACGAGGTACAGCCGATGAAGTCGCTGCCGGCAACCACGTGCGTCAGGTTCGGCACGACGATGTGAACCGCGTTCGGGAACTGCGCCGTCGTCTGCGCGGCGTCCTCTGGCGACGTGACGGAGTCCAGGTCGCCTGACAGGACCAGCGTCGGAACCGCCGGGAACGTCACGGACGCGCGCAAGGGCTGGCCAGGTGTCAGCGACGCCGGCGGCGCGGGCCACGGCAGGCACGAGTCCAGCGGCGTGATGTAGACCTGCGAGTCCAGCCCCTCATCGAGCGTGAAGGGTGCGAACAGGTCCGGCCGGTTCTGGCGCGCCTGCTGCAGGGCGGCCTGATACTGACGCGAGCGTTTCGCGGCAGGCGCGCGCAGGTCGTACAGCAGCGGGTAGTCGACGCAGGTCACGGCTGTGTACAGGCCGTAGCTGAAATCGGCGGGATCATAGGAGCCGCTGGTGTTGAGCTCGGCCACCAGCCGCAGCAGCGGCAGGGCGTCGCGCGCGTCGAGCCAGGCGCGTGCCGCGGCATCGAGGTCGCGATAGATGGAAAGGCCGTCGCCGGCGGAGTCGATCAGGAAGATGAGCGCCCCGACATCCAGCGTCACGGCCTGCGCAACTCCGTTTCCGTCAGGAGCCGTTCCGGAGATCGGCTGACGCCGCAGGTCGGCGATCAGGCGCTCCATGCGGGCCGTCGCGGCGCCACCGAGCGAGCTGCAGCTGGGCGAGCGCCGGCAGCTGAGATCGATGCCGGACCAGGCCGTCGCCCAATCCGTCGCAAACCAGACGTCCGGCGGTCGCACCGGATAGGCGCTGTCGAGGATGATGCTGCGCAGTCGGGTCGGCTCGAGGCCTGCCATCACCTGTCCGACGAAGGTGCCGTAGCTGTCGCCGTAGAAGTCCACCTGGCCAATCTCGAGCGCGTCGAGCACGGCGGCGATGTCGCCTACTGCAAATGCGGTTCCGAAGTACCACGCCGTCGAACCCAGCTGCTGCGCGCAGGCCGCGACCGCGCTCAGGTCCAGCGATCCGGTCTGCAGCGCTGGGCAGTTGATCGGAGTCGAAAGGCCCGTGCCGCGCTTGTCGATGATCAGGACGTCGCGGCGGTCGCGCAGCGGGGCAAAAAGGCCCAGGTAGAAATCGCGCGTTCCGGTCGAGGAGTAGCCCGGGCCACCTTCCTGCGGCAGGATCGTCCCGAGCGAGGGCTGCGAGCGCTTGCTGTGCGGGTAGTACTCAAATCCCACCGTCAGCGTTCCGGGCACCGCGCCGGAAGGATCCAGCGGACGTTGGATCGCACCGCAATAGCCGGTGTAGTCCGTATTACATAATGACAGCGTCAGTCGGCCGACGGTGATGGTGGCCGGCGCAGCGCCGGCGGGGTGCGGCAGCCAGACGAGCGCGAGCCCCAGAAAACAGCCGAGAATCGAGCCCAACCGCACTGGTGATGCCATCGGAATCCCCCTCGATCGTTGCCCGCGATGCTAGCACGGCCTCATCGTGCGGATGCCGTCCGACCGGCCGCGGCGCGACATGCGCGAGGTCGCGGCAAGCGGCTGGGCCGTCTGCAGAAATTCAGGCCGCGGGGGGGCGGAGAATCGCGACGATTGTCGTTCAGCGTGACCCGCGCCGGATCGTCGTCATGATGCAATCAATCGGCGAGATGGCACCGGCGCGCGGAACTCGCGGCCGGGACTTGGGCATCATGCCCCTGGCGCGCTCTCCGTGGCCCGACTACGCAAGCTCGCTTTGACCCGCGTGCCGCTCGACGGCCGACTTCTGATCTGCAGCACGGCACCAATGACCCGCGCGCGGTATCTCATCAGCCGCAGCCCGGCGCCGCGCCGGGCTACGTCCGCGTCGTCGGCGTGAAATCCCTTGCCGTCGTCGGCAATCGTCAGCACGACGCCGTCCGGCTCGCTCGTCAGCGACAGGCTGATCCGCGTACAGGCCGAGTGGCGGCGTGCGTTGTGCACGGCCTCGGCGGCGATCTGGTACAGGTGCTCCCCGGCGGCGCCGCCAAACTGCCGATCGTCAAGTTCCGGATCGACGTCGACGTCGACCGGTGGCGTCGTCGACCGGGCGGCGAGCGCCCGCAGGGCGCTCGCCAGCGATCCGTGCACGACGTACAGCGGCGAGAGACCGTGGGCCAGCTCGCGCACCTCGCCGATCGTATGGTTGAGATAGCCAATCAGCTCGGTGAGTTCCGGCCGCTGGTCCTGGGGCCCGTCCTTGCCGCGATTGACGAGGCGCTGCAGCATCAGGACGATTCCGGTGAGCTCCTGGCCGACGCCATCGTGTACATCGGCGGCCAGGCGCAGGCGTTCGGCGCTGCCGACGTCAAGCACCTCGCGTTCGAGCGCGCGTTCCTTGCTGATGTCGGTGACGACGAGCGTGAGGCCGCGGATTCTCGGGTTGTCGAGCCGATTCGCCGCCAGGATCCGCACGACACGGGGCGCGCCAGTCTCGGTCGGAATCGTGAGCTCGAGCGACGGGCCGGCCGGCGTGCGGGTGCGGACCGAGTCGAGGAAGTGGCCGATGCTGGTCGCGTTGGCCGGGCCGAAAGCGGCGGAGAACTCGCTGCCGACGAGATGTGCCGGCGATGCACCCAGGATCGGCTCGACGGCAGGGCTCGCGAAGCCGACCAAGCCGTCGGCCGTCACCACCATGAACGCATCCGCGGACAGGCGCACGAGCTCGCTGACCCGTTCGTCGCTCTCGCGTCGCGCGAGCGCTTCACGAAGGCGCTCGAATTCGGTGTTGGCGACGCTGTGCCGCGTCAGCAGCAGCAGCAGACAGAGCATGATCATTCCGGCCACGATCCAGGCACCCGCGCCAGGGCGTGTCGCGAGCAGCCCGCTGATCAGGGCGATGGACACCAGCGCCGCGAGGGTCGGCAGGAACGCGTACGCGCGGCGGCGCATGTCCCGGGCCACGCCCATTCGCGGCGGCGGCTCCGGTATCGTGAGTGCTGCAACGCTGATGAGCGAGTAACAAATGACCTCGCCGTAGTCGGCGAGATAGCTGAGGAACTCGGCTTTCGTCAGCCAGAAGCCGATCCAGCCGATGATCCACGCGGCTTGCACGAGACCGGCACCGACCAGCGCGACGATCCAAAGACCGCCGACGCCGACCGGCATGCGCATCCAGACGAGCGAGCCGAGCGTCAGCAGCAGCGCCGCGGCGACCCCATAGGCGGACGCATACGCCCACGGCAGCGCGACCGCCGGGTGCGCCGGAGCAAGCGGTCCAAAGATCATTGCCCAGACGGTCGCGAGTACGGCGGCGAAAATCGACAGGCCATCGAGCCAGATGAGGGACGAACGAAGCGTGCCGCCGAGGAAGGCCAGCAGCGACGCAAGTGCCGCGCCGATCAGCGCGTAGTCGAGCAGATACAGGACGTCACCCGGCGCGAGCCATGGGACCTCCTGGTTTGGCTCCCAGACGTTCCAGTAGATCAGCGACAGGGTGCTGAGCGTGGAGGCGGCGCAGAGAAAGGCCCAGCAGGCGCGCGCCGGCAACGGCGCTCGGCGCCACTGGTGGCTGGCGTACGCACAGGCCAGCGCCGCGACGACCTGCGCCGGTAGTGCCATCCAGTCGACGAGAAAAGCCAGCGTTTCGGAGTTTTCGGGCGCGAGCGTCGTCGACAGCCACGCGACGGCAGCGTAGCCCGCGACCCCTGACACGAGGATGCGCGTTACCCCGCGGTTCCTCGATCGAGCGTTGACCGCGGACGACTGGTCGGCCTCGGCCGTTGCGATGCCGGCCGGCACGTCGTGTTTAATCGGGCGATGGGGCATCGGGACCAGAAACGCGGCGCCATGAGCGGACATGCCGTCACTCGTCCCTGAGTGGCAGCGACCCATCATTGCCGATTCCTGCGCCGCTTGCTAGGCGCGTCTTCCCCGCTGGCGGACGAGTGCGGGGAGTGCTCGCCGGGAAATGATCGCGCTGTCGGACTTCGCTTCCCAGCCGCGGTCGGCCGGCCGGGCCAGGAGGTCAATGATCGCCGGAGCAGGTGAGCTCGGGCCGGTGTCGAGGTGCTCCGTCATCGTTCCCGCCGGCGCCAACTCGCGCTCCGCAGCAGCTCGGCTGCCACGGTGCGGCGCACGGCGCGTACGAGTTCGGGTGGACGGCGGACGAGTGACGGAGCTCGCTGAGCGGTTCACCGACGCCGATGGCCTGTGACGGCGTCAGGTCAGGCGCGAGACCGCGTGGTGGACGCGTGCAGAACAGTCCTCGTGCCGCCCGGGCGGCACGACGGTCGGGCCTCACGCAGGGGTCCACGGCGGCATCGGGTGACCTCGCCGGCGAGCGACCGCTGTGGCGGATGAAGTGTTGGCGGCCGTCTCGGCGAATCGCCGAGCGTCGGTCAATTCAGCGGCTGCAGGAACCGGCCGCCGCGGGGCAGGCCGTGGCGCTCCGGATCGAAAGAGATGACGACGCGGGTCGCGCGGCCGACGATGCGGTCGCGGGCCACGAGGCCGATGAAACGCGAATCGGCGCTGTTGTCGCGGTTGTCCCCCAGCATGAAGTACATGCCGTCAGGCACGGTGATCGGAGCCATGGTTGCGGCCGCGGGCCGGCGCGGTAGCAGCAAGATCGCGTGGCGGCGGCCGGCAAGCGATTCCTCGAATGCTCGCGGTCCTTCCGCCTGAGTCGTCTCGAGCAGGGTCGCGGTGAGATCCGCGTCGAGCGGCGCATAGCTCGCTGGCTCGCCGTTGACGATCAATCGTTCGTCCGCAAGCGCTACGCGGTCGCCCGGCACCGCGGCGACGCGCTTGATCAGCGAGCGCCCATCGGCCGGTGAGTCGAACACGACGATGTCGCCGCGGACCGGATCGACGCCGGTGGTCAGGTGCGCTTGCGTGAATGGAATGCGCATCCCGAAGGCGTGTGTGTCGACGAGCACGCGATCGCCCTCGAGAATCGTCGGATTCATCGAGCCTGAAGGTACGGTGACCCAGTCAGCCCAGGCTGACCGGAACACGAACATCAAGCCAAGAAAGAGCGCCAGCGGTCCGTGCTCGCGGACCCGGCGCAGCAGCAACTGCGAACGTGAAGCGATGATCATGATGCCTCCGCGGCGGACTCTGGATTTAGGACCAAGCGGGGTGACACCCGTTCATCGCGCGAGCCGCGGTTCGTCGCCGTCCCCTGGCAACTCGTCGCAGGGAGCGGCGCCAGGCGCGCCTTCGACCGCCAGACGTCCCGCGGTGTACTGGCCTGGTCGCCGAACTCGCTGTCGTCAGGGGCCGCAGGTGCCCGTCACGTGCCCAGTCCGGAAACGAGGGCGCGCATCCAAGGGGCAGGGCAGCGTTCAATCAGCCTGGCCGTGGAGGACCCAGCGCGCTCACGCTCGTGCCGGCGCCGCGGTGTGCTCACACTGGTTCCTGAACGCGCTCGTGCACGTCGCCGAGCTGCCGCTGGCCGGGCCCGGCTCCCCGCTCGTGGGACTCGGCCTGTGGAGGAATCTGCCGGTCGCGCTCGCGGTGGAGGGCGGCATTCTGACCGCGGGCACGTGCGCGTTCGTGAGGCGCGGCGGCGCACCGCGGTGGCGCGCATTCGCGATCGGCGGCTGCGGCGCGCTCGCGCTCGCACGGACGGTCATCGGCATGACGGCCGCGCCGGCGCCGCCGTCGGTGACGGCGATGGCATCCACGTCGTTGCTCACCGTCGTCGTCGTCTGCGGGTCAATCTACTGGCTGGCGAGCGCGTTGCATGCGCGGGCCTCGGCCTAGCCTCGCCTGTCGGCACGGCCGGGATCGCGACACTGCCATGCGACAGGCGTCCGGATTCGTCGTTGCCGAGCCCATCGGCGGCCGCCAGTTGGATGGAGTCCATGCCATCACGCGTGGCAAGGGCCACGCCCGGTCACGGCGGCCGGCTAGACGACCTGCAGCCCCGGCGCTGCAATCATTGCCAGGATGTCGTCGATCGGGGAGGGTGCCCCCGCGGCAAACGACTGCAGGTAGTCAACACGCAGCTCGCCGAGCACCGCCCGATCACGGTCGTCGTTGACTCCCTTGGCGGTAGTCGAGAGCCCCAGCATCTGCGTGATCTGCAGCAGGTCCTTCAAGTCGCGACGCTGCGTCTCGGAAGCCGCCAGGCGCTCGGTCACGGTGGGCGCCAACTTGACCATCGCGAGTCCTCGCAGGCGAAGCAGCTCGAGGCTGGCGCGCGATCCGGTGAAATCGTCGATGGCCCAGGAGCATTCGAGGCGCTCGAGCAAGACGGTCAGCGCCGTCAGGCCGCTGCGCTGCTGCAGGCACGCCTGCTCGCTGATTTCAAATGTGATCAAGCCCTTCGGAAGCCGCGCTTTGGCCATGCACAGTTCGAGAAAGCGCCCGAAGTGCTCGTCGCGCAGAGCGGTTGCCGACAGATTGACGGACAGCACCGCTGAGGACGCCTTCAGCGACTCGCCGTGCTTCACCGCCCAGCCGAGCAGCATCGTCACGACGCGACGATCGATCATGGATGCGAGCCCAGCCTTGGTCGCTCGCGCCAGCATCGTCAGCGGGGCAGCCGTCACGGCGTCGCCGGATCGAATCAGCACCTCGAACTGGCAGGCCACGCCGCCATCCTTGAGCGACCGGATCGGTTGAGCGTAGAGCGACAGCGGCGTTTGGCGCAGCGCCGCAAAGAGCCGATCCACGCCGGCATCAACCTGTGTTGCCCGGATCGGCAGGTCGATGCGGCGGCCGATGGCCGTCGCGCTGCTGTCGATCGCGGCGTGCCCGGCGGCAGCGGCGCGCATCCCGGCGGCGTGATCCTCGACCGGCGGTCCGAGCAGGCGCGCGAGTTCCTCGAGCAGCCGTGCGACGGGGCCGGTTGTGAAGGGATCGGTTCCGGCATCGGACCGCAGGCTCTTGCTGTCGACCACGACGAGGACGGATCCGCCAAAGTGCTTGCGCGCGGCTCGGCACGCCAGCACGACGGCCGAACGGCCATCGCCGAGCTCGTGGACGACGGCAGGTGGCGCATCGCGGCCCGCGAACACCTCGTAGGCGCGCAGGACGGCGTCGCTCTCGTCCGGCCCGAGGAATCCCTCGCTGAGCCAAACGACGTCCCCGCTCGGCCCGTGAACGGAGCAGAGGTGAACACGGCAGGACGGAAAGGACTGGCGCAGGCGCACGCCAAGGCCCTGCACGGCGTCTTGTGGTGGCGCCGAATGAGCGGTGTCTGTCATAGCCGGATCCGTCCGGAGATGAGTACGGCCTCTTACATGAGGTCCGGCCTACCTTACCGAGATACCCCGGCTGGATTCTGTGAACTGGTCCGGCGGACTACGCCGTCGAGCACCCGGTTACGGTCGTTTTCGCCCTTGGCAGTGCTCGTCAGGGGCTCCGAGTTCCGCTCCATTCCAGCACCCTGTCGTGGCGAAATGGCCACCGATGCGCGGGCAGGAGCGCCGCTCAAGGGCACATCGCACGAAGGCACGCCGGCGGCCTCCTCACAGCCCAGCGCTCGGCCGTCAAGAGCGACGCAGCCAGGTCCTCCGGTGCCAAAGTCGCGTGGGCCTCCGCCGGCCCGATGCGCAAGTGCGTCGCTGGCCGCGCGACGACCTCCGGCTGCACGGGAACGGCCTGGCCGAGAGCCGCGGGCGGAACGGCCGGCCGCCACCGCGACTCGCCCGGCGGCGAATCTGGCGGCCGGTGCCCGATGAAGGGTAGGCGGTGCCACTTCCGCAAGCGGTCGAGAGCGGCAGGTCGGTATTGCGGAATTTGATCGAGTGATGCCCGTGCTGCGGTCCGTCGCCAGCGCCCACCGCGTCGACAGCCGATCGCCGGTCACATGCGGCAGGCACGGCATTCAACGCAGCGCATGCACGCCGTTCACGATCGCCGCGAAGAGGAGCACGGCTCCTGCTTGATGGGCGGCTGCCAAGCCAACCGGCACGACCAACAATAATGTGCTGATTCCAAGCGTGACCTGCACGCCGAGCATCACGAGAAAAATCGTTGAGGCGATGCGCGCGCGGCTGGACAGCCCGGCCGAGCGCCGAGTGCGCCACCAGAACAGCGGGGCGGTGGCCAGCAGTAGCCACGCGAGGAGGCGGTGATCAAATTGCACCGTCGCGAGATTGCTGACGAAATTGAGATACCAAGGGCGGGCCGCAAGCAGTTCGGGTGGCACGAGGTCGCCATTCATCAACGGAAACGTGTTGTAGATCAGGCCTGCCCGGGTACCGGCAACCAGGGCCCCGCTCAGCGCCATCGTGAACACGAGCGCAAGCAACCCAAATGCGTAGCACCGCAGGACCCGCAATTGCTTGTTCCCTTGAGCTCGGTCCGGGTAGCGCAACGCCAGGGCGGCCCAGAACGTGACGCCGAAGATCAGCAGCGCGAGACCCAGGTGCGCCGTCAACCGCAGCTGCGACACCCGCGGGTCGTTGACCAGCCCGCTCTTCACCATGTACCAACCCATCGCACCCTGCAAGCCACCGAGGATGAGGATTCCGAGCAGCTTCGGCAGCTGCTTTGCGGAGACCATGCGACGGCTCATGAACCAGACGAGAGGCAGGAGAAACACGAGTCCGATCACGCGCCCGAGCAGACGATGAAAGTACTCCCACCAGAAGATCGTCTTGAACTCGGCGAGACCCATCCCCCGATTCACATAGTGATACTCCGGCGTCAGCTGGTACCTCTGAAACGCGTCGGCCCACGCGGCGTCCGAGAGCGGTGGAAGCGTGCCGGTGACCGGCCGCCATTCGGTGATCGACAGGCCGGAGTGTGTCAGCCGCGTCACGCCACCGACGACGACAATCGCAAAGAGCAGGGCGCAGCAAACCAGTAACCACGCGGCGACAGTGCGGTCGTCACCGGCTGACGCCGTGCCAGCACGCGGCACGCTCGAGTGAAGCGGTCGGTACGGGGACATGATCATGGGAGTCCTCTGCGGCCGCGCGTGTGCAGCGGGGGACCGCTTCGCACCTCAGGGTCGCTCGCGATCGTGGGGGCCCGGCCGCTGGCACGTCCGTCAGAAACGCGAAATGCCGTACCCGTCGACCAGCGGCCCCAGCCTGACTCCGAGATCTGGCGCGATGCGGTAGCAATCACAGGGGATTCAAGCGACGATGCCTCAGTCACCGGCCGTCGCCAGCGCCGCGTGCAGACGCGCGTCGCGCGTCCGGAAGTGCTCGCCGAACCAGGTGTCGAGCGCATCGCTCAGGGTTCTGGCGTCATATCGGCCGTGCAGCTCGTAGCCGTCCATAATCTCGCGGATCTCGTCAAGCAAGCGCTCGTGGTCCTGCTTGTGGTCAGCGAACTCCGCGTAACGCCGGCTGCGCATGACCGTCTCTTCGAGTGCGAAGTGCGCCGATATCTGGGCGTGCAGCTCGCCGAGGAATTCGCCGATTCCTGCGCCTTGTCCGGGTCCGACCAGGCGCCCATGGAGCGAGTTGATCAGGCCGATGAGTTGCCGGTGCTCGTGGTCCACTTCCGGGATGCCGATGCGGAAGTCGTCGCGCCATTCGAGAAAGCCCACGGTTGCCTATCCTTCGGAGCCGCGAAAGGTGAAGCCGGTTCCGGCGCTCGCAAAGTCGATGACGAAGCTCCGCCCGGGGCGCAGCGTGATGCCACGACTCGCCTCGTAGTCGTAGCCCGAGGTGCGGCCGGTGTCGCGGATCCGTACCGTCAGCGCGTGCGGGCCGGCCGGGACGGCGAAGCGTCGGTAGATCGTCGACGGCCCGTCATTCTGCAGACCGGCAGCAAGGTGGGTGCCGTGGTAGAGGAGCTTGCCGTCGAACACCAGGTCGACGGTCACCGGCCAGCGATCCCGGCGGCAGTTGGTGCGGACGCGCATGTTGATCGGCAACCGGGCGAGCTCGGCAGTCGTGAGCTGCGCACAGGCCTCCACTCGCTGCGCGGCGTGACTGAAGCTCAGTTTAACGACGGCGGCGTCTGGCTCAAGCTGCCGGTAGTTTGGCCAGCACGACACGGTCCCGATCAGCAGGGCCGAGACCGTGTACACGCCGGCTTGTGCAGCGAGACGCCAAGCCGTCCGTCCATGCACCGGCGCGGAGACCGCCGCGGGTGCCTGCAGGAGTGCCGAGCGAAACGCGCCAAGGTCGGCGAGCCGGCGCCGGCGCTCGGTCGTGCCGCACCACGTGAGGCCGACCCGCTCTCGCGGCACCCGCTCACGCAGCGCCGGGTCACGCAGGCCGGCGATCCGCTCCTCGGTAAATCGGTCGCCCAGCCTGAAGTGGCACTCGCCGGACCGGCAGCCGGCCAGCAGGATGCCATCAGCGTGGCCCCGGGACAGCACGAAGTCGAGGAACGACGGCGGCAGCATGCCGATGCACGGCAGCGGGACGATGCCGAGCGAGGCATCCGCATGCGGCAGCGGCGCCGAGTGCTCGCAGTGGAAGACGAGGATTCGGGGCCGCACGGTGAGCCCGCCACCAATTGCCACGACCTGGTCACGCAGCTCCGCGGCCCGCAGCTCCGGCAGCTCGATGCCGGCCTGCAGCGCCGCGGCACGCCGGAACGGCGTGGCCGTCGGGCACGCGCCGACACAGAGCCCGCAGCTCACGCAGCGGTCGGGGTCCACGAGCGCCTGCTGCGTGTACGCCGCGGCGTCGGTGCGCGGCGCCATCTCGATGGCGCCGAACGGGCAGTCCGTGGCGCAGCGACCGCAGCCGTTGCAGTTGTTGAGGTCGACGACCGCCGGTAGCGGCCGACGCAGCGGCGGCAGCCACGGCAGAGCGAACAGCACGGCGCCGGCCGCGAGCACGCCAAGCCAGACCGCGGCACCGCCATGTCGGTCGATCAGCGGGTACACGGCCAGGTAGAACCAGTCGAGCGGCAGCACCGCGGCCACCGTACCGAGGTCGGCGGCCGGTTGGCTCATCGCCGGCCAGGTGAGGGAAAGCGCCGTCAGCATCAGGAGCGTACCGATGGCGAGGCCGCGTTCCGGGTTCACGCGCGCGCCGCTGTGGCGCTGGATGTGCACCCACATGAACAGCAGCAGCGCGAGCGGCGCGAAGATATGGATATAGGCCATCAGCGTGAAGAAGCGGCCGCTCAGGTGGCTGGCGTCGAGGAAATTGCGCGCCAGGGGCTCGGCGAACAGTGGCAGCGCGTCGAGCCACTCGGTCGTGGTCTGGGCCACGTACTGCGCCAGCCGGTCCCAGACCATCCAGTAGCCGGTGACGCCGCAGGCGTAGATGAGCGGCAACAACAGCAGCCCCGTCACCCACGCGAACCAGCGCACGCCGCGCATCCGGTCGTGCGCGAACTCCCTCAGCAGGTGGACGCCGGCGAGCAGGATCATCGCGTCCGAGGCGTAGCGGTGCAGGCTGCGCATGATCCCGCCCGCCCACCACTGGCGATGCGTCAGGGACTCCACCGATTCGTAGGCGGCCGTGACCCCGGTGTCGACGAAGATGTAAAGGTAGATGCCGGTGCCCGCGACCAGCCAGAAGCACAGCCAGCCGAGTGCGCCGAGTTGCGCGCACGGGTTCCAGCGCGCGCCGAACGCCTGCTCCAGCAGCGAGTCGGCGTAGTCAAAGAGGGCGCGGAGCCCGGCACGGAACGCGCTCACGCAGGCCCTCGCGGCGGCCCGCCGCGCCACGCGCGCGCGACAACGACGACCACGGCGACCAGCGTCGTCAGCGCAATCAGGATGCTGAGTGCGAGCGAATAGTCCACCCGATAGCGGCCGAGGCGCACGTCGTAGACCGTGCACAGCAGCCGTACCCGGTCGAAGAGCGCCCGGAACGGAGTCTCGGAGAGCGGCGCGCCGAGGGCCGCCTTGCGCAGCGGGTCGGTGAACTCCAGCGCGTTGAATTCGTTGCCGTACAGCTGCCGCACCACGTGGCCGCGGCCGTCGAGAATCGTGATCTGGATCAGGTGATCGAACATTCCGGCGCCGGGGGCGAACCAGAAGCCGGTGTCCGCCGCGAGGCGCGCGATCTCGTCGGGGCTTGCGGTGACGAACAGCCAGCGCGGGTCGGCGACGCGCTGCGCGGCGGCGAAGGCCCGCAGCGCCTGCGGGGTATCATGGGCCGTGTCAAAGCCCACCGTGAGCACCGTGAAGCCGGAAGGGCCGAGCACGCCGCGCGCGACCCGTACCGCGGAAGCGAGCTGGCGGGTCGTCGCCGGGCAGATGCCCGCGCAGCTCGTGTAGATCATGCTGATGACGATCGGCTTGCCGCGCAGCTCGTCGAGCCGTGTCCGCTCGCCGGTCGCGGTGAGGAAGCTGAGGTCGCGGACTTTGCGGCCCAGGGCCTGCTGGCTTGCACGCAGTGCCGCGGCCTCGTCGAACGCCGCATGCGCTGGCACCGCAACGCTCAGCACGAGCGCCAGCACGGCCGGCCTGACCGCCAGCGATAGCGCGGTGCGCATGCGGCTACAGCCGACCGGCCGCCACGCCGTCGACGATCGCGCCGACGAGCAGCAGGCTCAGTTGCACCAGCGAGGCGCGAAAGCAGCTGAGCGCCGGGCCGCGTTCCGGGCGCGAGACGAGGTGTACCGCGGTCGCGATGAACCACGCCGAGCCCAAGAGCGCGGCGCCGAGGAACACCGGTCCCAGGCCGACCAGCGCGGCGGCGATCGAGGCGGCCGCGACGATCAGTACGTGGGCGGCGATGACCAGCGCGGTCGCCCGGTCAGGCAGCAGTAGCGGCAGCATCGGCACCTGTGCCGCGGCGTAGTCCGCCTTGTGGTACAGGGCCAGACTCCAGAAGTGAGGCGGGGTCCAGAAGAAGAGCGCCAGCCCGAGCAGCGCCGCCTCCGGGGACGGTCGCGGATCGACCGCGGCCGCGCCGGCCAGGACGGCAAACGTGCCCGCAAAGCCACCGACCACGATGTTGAGCCAGGTCCGGCGCTTGAGCCAGATGGTGTAGATGACCCCGTAGGTCAGGGCGCCGAGCAGCACCCAGGTTGCCGCCATCAGATTGGCAGCCCAGGCGGCGAGCGCCACGGCGACAATCAGCGTCACGCCAATCAGCGCTGGCCAGCGCCAGTCCGCCCGGAACTCGCCAGTCACGAACGGGCGACGGCGGGTGCGCTTCATCAGTGCATCGATATCGACCTCGGCGTACTGGTTGTAGGCGCCCGCCGCGCAGGCCGACAGCAGAACCGCGAGCGCGACGAATGCCACCCGTGCGCGGCCACCCGGCGCGCTCGGCACGACCGCGGCACCGGCAACCGCCGCGAGCGCGATCTCAAGGCCGATTCGCAGCTTGATGGCCTCGGCAAACTGCCGCGCGCGGGCGACCAGGCCGGATCCAGCCGCAACCTGCAACTCCGGGGTCGCAAGCGGCAGCGTGCTCATCGCATCGGCCAGACTTCGGACAGGTACTTCCAGTTGACGAAGTAGTACAGCACAAAGGAGACCAGGAACACGGTCACCAGAACGACGGTTCCCGGAATGCGGACGTGCGCGACGCTGCCGTACTGTCCCACGACCGCGGCCGGCAGCGGCGTCGCGGGCTGCGCCTGCCGGACTGCCCCCTTGACGCTCTTGCCGAAAGAGACCGAGGCAACGACGTTGATGATGTACATGGCGCCGCCCAGCGCCGCCGCAATGGCGCTCAAGCCATTGAGCGCGAGCATCAGGTAGGCCGCGGGCGGGTAGTCATAGTGCAGCAGCGCATCCGAGAACGTGATGTCCCAGTGGCGGCGCGGCACGCCGAGCGTGCCGGCACCCATCATGAAGACCGAGATGCCGGCGATGCCGATCGCGAAGATATATGGCTGCCACTGAGCCATGCGCGGGAACATGATTTCCTTCTGGAAGATCAGCGGCACCACCAGATAGGTGATAGCCATGAAGGCGAGGGTCGTCCCGGCGACTACGGTCGCGTGGAAATGGCCGGGCGCGTACAAGGTGTTGTGCATCAGCAGGTTGATCTGCTCGGTGCCCATCACGACTCCGGAAATGCCGCCGAGGAAGCCGAACAGTACGAGCGACAGGAAGAAGCCGGCGAACGCCGGGTTGCCCCACGGCGCCTTGCGCAGCCACTCGAACAGGCCTTTGGTGTAGCCGCGCTCCCGCTGCGCCGTCTCGACTGCGCCTGGCACCGTCATGCCGTGGATCATGCTGCCGAGCACGGCGAGGTACATCGCGTAGCTCGTGTTGAACACCTTCCACTCGGAGCTCAGGCCGGGCTCGACCAGCAGGTGATGGGCGCTCGCGAGCTGCAGGAACAGGATGTAGAGCAGGAACGCGGTCCGGCTCACCTTTTCCGAGATTGGCTTCGCGCCGAGGGTCATCGCCGCGATCGCGTACCAGACCGCGACGTGCGCCGAGACGTTGATCTGTTGCGAGGAATGGCCCATCGCCCACCAGACCAGCTTGTACATCAGCGGGTCGATGTTGCTGACGAGACCGACCGACCAGAGGAAGGTCGGGATCAGGATGATCGCGCCTGAAGCCAGTGTGAAGACGGCGATGATCGCCGCCGTGATCGCGCCGAACGTGACGAGCGGCACCGAGCCCTCGTAGGTCTTCTCCTCCTTGGCGATCACGAGCGTGCCGAAGAAGCAACCGACCGCGGTCAATGCGCCGACCGCGAACAGGATCAGCCCCAGATAGAAGCCGGGTTGCGCCCGAAGCGGCGGGTAGGACGTGAACATGACCGACGAGTCGCCCTGCAGCACGACGACATTGGTCATGACCGCGCCGATCACCATCAAGGCGAACGCCACCCACGCGGCGCGTGGTGCCGCGAGGCGCGAGTTGAGCAGCACCGCCGACGCGAAGTAGAGGATCGCGACTTCGAAGAAGATGATCCAGCAGAGCAGCACATTGAAGCCGTGCGCGGTCAAGGCAAGATAGAACCAGTTCGCGGGCAGGATGTGCACGGCGGGCCAGCGCGTCAGCGCGACCGAAAGGCCGAGCAGACCGCCGAACAGCAGGAAGACGACGGCGGCGACGGCGTTCGCCTTGATCAAGGTCTGGGCACTCAGGTGAATCTTGAGGCCGGTCGTCGGGCAGATGCGGAACGTTTCAGCGGCAGTAGCCATGGGCGCCCCTTACTTTGCGACGACGTAGAGCTTGCCGACCATCGTGTGGTGACCAAAGCCGCAGAACTCGTTGCAGATGATCGAGTACTCGCGGGCCTGATCGGCCGTGACCGTCAGCACGTGTTCATAGCCGGGGTGAACCTGGATGTTGATGTTCATCGGCTGCAGGGAGAAGCCGTGCTGCAGGTCGATCGACGACAGGTGCAGTCGGTAGGTCTGGCCCTGCTCGAACTCGAGCGAGGGGTACCACGCCCAGACCCGGGCCATGAGGTACACGTCGCTGCCCGGTGGCGGGTGCACGACCGGGATGCCCTTCTCCTCGCGGACCGTGTACTTCGAGACCATCGCCTCCGTCTTGGCGTAGTACTCGTTCGGCGCGACCTTGTAGGTCTCGTTGGAGAGGTTGTGCTTACCGAACGCGTGCCAGTACACCATCATGCCGAACATGACGATGCCCCACAGGAACGCGACCAGAATCCAGATGAGTTCGACCCGATGGATCGGTTGCTTCCACCACAGGCGTTCACGCGGAGGCGAGATGGCCATCGGCTGTGCTCCTTAGCGTGGTGCGACGGGGATCTGCACGAGTTCCATGATTCCCCAGACGAGGTAGAGCACCGTCGGGATGGTGACCCCGATGAAGAGCAGCAGAAACGGGTTGTCGAGCAGGCGTTGCATGAACGGGACGCGTTCCTGCGTCGGCGTGCCTGTGGGTTCAGCGCTGTCCGCCATGTCGGTCCCCCAAACATGATCTGCGCCGCGTGCCCTCCACCATGGAGGCCGCGCATCCAGGAGCTGTCGTTCGTTGCGCGAGGAAGCTCACGCGCGTCTGGACGCCCGGACTCCCTGCAGTGGGATGATGGAATCAGAGCCGGCCGGCCTGCGCCTTGATCTAGGTCAAGCGCGGCCGACCAAAGCGGTTGTTGTGGAGAATCGGCGACGCCGCTGCGCTGCAACAATCGTGTCGCGCGCCTGCTGCCCGGCCTCGCCGTCGCTCGAGATCGCGACAGCGCAGTGGCTAGTCGGACGAACTTGCGGCGTCGCCGGGCGATCGGCTGAACTCGAGGTCCTGGAAGTCGAAGCTGAAGTCGGTGGATGCCGAGGCGGCCTTCATTTTGAAGCCGATGATCCTGCCGGCGAAATCGCGCGTGAAGCGAACGTACGCGTCCGCGTTCAGGCTGCGATTGTCCCAGCGTACGATGAAGAAGCCGGGCCCCAGCGCCGTCAGAGCGCCTGATAGATCGCTGGCATGGCTGAACGCGAGCCGCAGGCCGCGCTCGTCGCGGCTGACGGCCGCCGGGCCGCGCCAGGGGTCGGTGAACCTGCCGACGTAGGCGTCGAGATCTTGCGGCGCCGGCGCCGCCGGCGGCCCGGCGGCCCGGCGGCGTCGGTGGCGGCGGCCTGCGCGGGATGCGCGGCGTGCAGCTGCTGCATGCGCTCGGCGCGCGCCGCGACGGTCAACGTCACCCAGTCGTGCGCGGGGCGCCGGCGTAGCCCTCGAGGATCTGCGTGGCGATCGCGGCGAGCGCGAAGCACTCCTGCTGGTTCGTGAGGACGATGACGCCGCCACCGAGCTCCGGAAGCATGCTCACGTGGGTGACCATTCCTGGCAGCCCGCCGTTGTGCGAGACGCGCTCGTAGCCGTTGAAGTCATCAAGGCCCCAGCCGAGGCCATAGGCCGCGAAGTGCGTCCGGGTGATCGCCGCCAGCTTGCCGCGCGGCCGCAGCGGCACCTGCGGCGACCACATCTCCTCACCCTGCTCGGCGCTGAACAGCGACCGGCCGTCAGGCATCCGGCCATGCGCCAGCTGGGCTGCGACGTAGCGGGCCATGTCGTTCACGTTGCACTGGATCCCGCCCGCGGCGCCGACCAGCGGTGTCTCGAGGCGGGCGACGGTCGTGAGCTTGCCTTCGACCACGGCGTGCGGTGCGGCGCGATTGCTGCGGTCGGGCAGACGCTCCGAGGCCGTGGCGCAGGAGCTCATGCCGAGCGGGGCGAGCAGTCGCGCGGTGACGAAGTCGTCCCAGCTCTTCCCGGATGCCGCCGCGATCACTTCACCTAGCACCACGTACAGCAGGTCGTCGTAGGCAAACTGCGCGCGGAAGCTGGTCACCGGCTTCAGGAAACGCAGTGCGTGGATGAGGTCCCGGCGCGTGAAGTCGGTCGGCGTCACGAACAGCAGGTCGCGGGCGCCGATGCCGAGCCCGCTGCGATGAGTCAATAGGTCGCGGATCGTGAACTCGCGCGTGACGAACGGGTCCGCCATCCGGAATTCCGGCAGGTAGTCGATCACCTTGTCATCCCAGCGCAACTTGCCCTCGTCGACGAGCATCGCCAGCGCGGCGGTGGTGAACGACTTGCTGATCGAGCCGATCGCGAACTGCGTGTCGAGGTCGACCGCCTCGGAGTGCCCGAGCTCGCGCAGGCCATAGCGCTTCGCGGAGACCAGCTTGCCGTCCCGGACCACACCGACCGCGATCCCCGGCACCGCGAAGGCCGCCATCGCGCGGCTCACCAGTCGATCGATCTCGGCACCGCCCAGCGGGGCGGTTGCCGCATGGCCCAGCGGTGAACTCAGCGAGGCCAGCAAGGCGACCAGCCACGGGGCGGATGTCTTGAGCTTCACGACGACGATCCTCCGGTCCGGGCACAGCAACTCAGGCGCGCCGAGTTGCGCAGCCGAGGCGAGTGCGCGCCCGCAGCGACGTCCGACCGGTGCAGACGCGGGGCGATGCGAGCCCTGACGGCCGTCCCTAAGGTGACCGGGCCGGACGCTCAGTGATGCCGACAGGCTGGCCGGGGAAGCGGTTCGCCACCAGCGCACCCCGGTCGATCAGCACGACGCCGCCGACGATCACGAACTGCATGCCGACGCTCGGCTCGCGCGGCGCCTGGTAGGTGGCGCGATCGGAGACCTGCTGCGGATCGAAGGCGACCACGTCGGCGTCGGCGCCCTCCTGCAGGCGGCCTTTGGCGCGCGCCGCCGGCGTCGAGCGCTCCAGTCGCTGCGCCGGCATCAGGCTCATTTTGCGCAGGGCATCCATCAGCGTCAGCGAGCCGCGCTCGCGGACGTAGCGCCTGAGGATCCGCGTGAAGGTGCCCGCGTTGCGCGGGTGGCCGTCCTCACCGTCGCTCGCGATCATCACGAGTGGCTCGGAAATGATCGTATCGACCGTGTCCTCCGCGTTGATGAAGATCAGGACGGGAACGGCTTCCGGGGCAGCGTGCAGCTGCTCGAAGCGCGTCTTCGTCAGCCGCTCGCCCGTATCGGGTAGCTGCAGGGCGTCGTAGTCGAGGCCGAGCTTCTCGCGCCAGCCCGGATTGAACAGCGCCGAGTTGATGGTCGTCATGCCGGCGACGTACGGGTAGGCCTCGGTCGTGACATCCAGACCCCGCGCGCGGGCGCCCGCAATCAGTGCGAGGCACTCGAGCCCGTCGCTGGCGCAGCTGCTGTTGACGTGTACGATCTGCAGCGAGGCGCCGGTGATGGCCGCGGCGCCGATCACCTCGCTGACCGCCTCGATGCTTGAGCCGGGTTCGAGACGCCCGAAGCTGCGGACGTGGGTGAATACCGGCATCCGCCGTTCCGCCGCAAGCCGGAACATGCGGATGACCTCGAGACGGCTGGCGCCCGGTGTGTATTGGATTCCCATGCCGACGCCGAGTGCGCCGGCGTCGAGCTCGGCGCGCAGGCGGTTCTCGATGATCCGCAACTGCGCCTCACTCGCGGCATCATTGGTCGACGGCCCTGACGGCGCCACCAGGAACGGATCCTTGAGCGGCGTGCCGAAGGCCAGCGCCCGCGCCGCCGGGTGGCTCGCTGTCGTGCCGTAGTGGATCAGGGAGCGACCCTGCTTTTGGCGCAGGAAGCCGGCGACGTCCGGAACGCCGATCTCCATTTCAAGACCGGTCGTGACGCCGTCGAAGGCCTTGAGGCGGCCGCTCGCGGCGTCCTGAGCGTGCTGATGCAGGTCGATGAACCCCGGCGCCACCACGAGGCCACGGGCATCGAGCACCTGGCCGCCCTTGAGCGCTTCGCTTGAGATCCGCGCGATCTTGCCTCTGGTGATGCCGACGTTACGGATTGCGTCCATGCCGGACTCCGGATCCATGACGCGCCCGCCGGCGAGCACGATGTCGAAGGTCTCGGCGGCCGCCGGCATCGTGGCGGCGAGCACTGCGAGGAGCACAAGTGAGCGCAGGGTCATGAGCACATCCTTCTGACGTTTGGCCGCTGTGGCAGGCGCCGCTGCGGCGCGTCGGGCATCCGCGGCGGCGGCGGCGCGCCTCAAGGCGCACCGCCTGACGGCAGATCGGCCGGCCTCGCCGTGGAACGACGGCTGAAGCGTCCGCGCGTCCAGACCGTGAGCGCGAGCAGCGGGATCACGTACACGGCGATGAACAGGTACGCGAGCGAGCGGTAGCCGCGGGCGATCAGGGCCACGAGGCCGAACCGGTTGGCGACGAAGATCGACAGCACGAGGATGCCCGTCGAAAGTGCCAGCCGCGCCGCCGGCGGCAGTGAGCGTCCGCGCGCGCCGAGGACACCTGCGATCCGCTGGTTAACCGCATGTACCGCGCCCGTGCCGCTCTCGAGCAGTGCCGCGAGAATCATCATCTGGAAGATGACGTGAAAGACCGGAGCGTCGAGGCGCGTCAGCATGTAGTCGGACGGCAGCGTGGCCGAACCGATCGCCGGGTAGTACGCGATCATGCAGATGAAGAAGAGCACCGCGGGCAGCATGCCGAGCGGGCCGGCGAGCAGCCCGGCGATCACGGCGTCCTTGCGGCTCGTCAGGTGGCGCAGTACTGGCAGGATCACCACCGCCCCGACCACGTTGTAGCCGGCGTAGGTCAGTCCGCCGAGGGCCCAGTCGGCCGTCGCCGGTGCGCTGGCGAAGTTTGCGACCACGCGGTCGGACGTCTTCATTATTGCGAGCACGACGAACACCGCGTAGACCGAGTAGAGAAAATAGGTCACGTACTTGAAGAGGCGCTCCACCGACTCATTGCCGAAGGCCGCGACCAACGCGATGCCGGCGACCAGCGCCAGCGTGCCGACGATTTCCTGCCAGCCGAAGACTGCCGCGCCGATGGCGCCGGCCGCCGCACCGAATACCGAAAGCATGATGACGACGAGGCAAGCGTAGGCGCCGTCGAACAGGAACCAGGCCGGGCCGAGCAGCGTACGGAAGAACGCGCCGTACTCGTAGCTGCGTGTTTCGCGGGCGAACACGAAGGTCGCGGCGCAGATTGCGCTCCAGCACACCATCGCCAGCAGCATGCCGAGCACTCCGCCCCATGGCCCGCCCGGCAGGAAGAATTCCGCGAGCTCGCGGCCGGTGGCGTAGCCACCGCCGATGACGACCGCCTTGAAGGCGAAGCCAGGCAATAGGAAGCGCTTGAAGAAGGTCGGCGTCACGGACACGGCGCCGCAGTCCGGCCGGTACCGGCACGTAGCCGCGGCATCGCTACTTGCTCCACTGCCATTCGCTGCTCGAGGCGCGGCAACCGCCGTGCGGTGCGCCGGTCCAGGCCCGGCCGCGCACAAAGCGGCCGCTCGCCACACGCGTTGCCTCGCCGTCCTTGAGCGCCTGCATTCCGTTGATCCAGACGTTCTCGACCCCGGTCGACAGCTGGTGCGGAAGATCGTAGGTCGCGTGATCCTGGATCGTCTTCGGGTCGAAGGTCACGACGTCGGCGTAGAAGCCCTTGCGCAGGCGGCCGCGGTCGGTCAGCGACAGCGTCTCGGCCGGAAACGCGCTCAGGCGTCGAACGGCCTCCTGGACCGAAATCAGCTTCTCGTCGCGGGCGTACCTGGCGAGCACGCGGGCGAAGTTTCCGTAGGCCCGCGGATGCTCGCCGGACAGCAGGAACGCGCCTTCCGGCGCCGGTGCGTCGGCATCGGATCCGAAGCTCACCCACGGCAGGGCCACCTGGCGCCGGACGTTGTCCTCCGACATCAGGAAGTAGGCGACACCGACGCGCGTCCCGTCCTCGACGACGAGTTCCATGGCCGCCTCTTCCGGGCTCACGCCGCGCATCCGCGCGACCTCGTCAAGCGTCTTCCCGACCAGCGGCTTCAGCGCCGGGTTTTTGAACTGCAGCAGCAGCGCGCCCTTGGCACCCGCGGCGAGCAGGATGTTCTCCCACGTCGGCGCCGGATCACGCATCTCCTCGGCCACGCGGGCGCGAACGGCCGGATCCCTAAGGCGCTCGACCCACTTGTCGAAGCCGCCCTCCTGAACCCAGTGCGGCATCGCGGCGTCGAGGCCCGTCGCGCCGGCCGTGTAGGTGTACATGTCGGCCGTGATCCGGGTGCCGGCCGCCCGGGCAGCGTCAACTGCGGCGATCACGCGATCGAGCTTGTTCCAGTTCGCTTGTCCGGCCACCTTCAGGTGGTAGATCTCGGCGGGCGCGCCGGACGCCTTGGCGATCGCGATCGTCTCCTCGACCGCCTCCACCAGGCGGTCTCCCTCGCTTCGCATGTGAGCGATGTACATGCCGCCGCATTGTGCCGACTCCTGGGCGAGCGCGACCAGTTCCGGCGTCTTTGCGTAGGTATAGGGGTTGTAGATCAGGGCGGTCGTCACGCCCAGCGCCCCTTCTTCCGTGGCCTGGCGGACGAGCTGCCTCATCTGCTTCAGCTGCAGCTCGCTCGGCTGCACGTCATCCTCGCCGAGCACGAACACGCGCACGGTGCCGGCGCTCACGAACGAGGCCACGTTCGGCGTGATGCCGCGACGCTCCAGCTTATTGAGGTACTCCCCCAGGGTGTTCCAATCCACGTCGTAGTAGACGTCAACCTGCTGGCGGACCGTGTCCGCCTTCATGGCGGCGTTGAGAGGACCCATGGAGATCTCGCCCATCACCTCAAGCGTCACGCCCTGCCGCAGGTCACTCAGGGCGCGGCCGTCGACAAGCAGCGACTCCTCCGGGTGCGCGAGCATGTTGATGAAGCCCGGTGCAATGGCCTTGCCGCGGGCGTCGATCTCGCGACTTCCCTTCCCCGGCGCACGTGGGCCGACGTAGGTGATGCGATCGCCCTTGATGGCGACGTCGCCCGTGAACGGGGTCGACCCGGAGCCGTCGTAGACGAGGCCGGAGCGGATGACGGTGTCGTAGCGAGCGCCGTCGGCGGCGGCGGCGGGCAGCGCCGCCGCGGCCAGCGTCACGAGCGCGCAGAGCGGAACCGTCATGGTGCGGGCGAGGGCGGTTATCGATCGGCGCATTGCGGCTACTCCAGTCCAGAGGTCCGCGCCGACGCCGCGGGCGTCGGCGCTGGCCGACAGGAGGCGCCGGGGCGGTGCCGCGGGGCATCCGCACGGCGCCTCGGCGGCGTTCAGTAGGTCGTGTTGCTCAGCGACATCGCGTGGTAGAGCCACGCGGCCCACAGTATCACCAGCGCCGAAAGTGCCAGGATTCCCGACCAGAGGCGTGCGGCCCACGGGCGCGGCAGCGTCCAGGTGGCGTAGGCGGCCCAGACCATCGCGGCGGCGCCACCGAGGTACGCGACGATCGACAGCAGCGATAGCGCGATCAGCAGCGGATCGATGCGCGGTCCGAGAAAGTCGAGCCGCGTGAGCCCCACGAGGATCACCGCGAACCAGCCGGCTGTGACGACGGAAATCGCGACGGCCGCCAGCCGCGAGACCAGCCGTGCGCGAGCCGCGCGCCCCGCGAGATCGAGCCTGACGCGCAGCCTGTGCCGCACGAGCGCCGCGACCGGCCAGAGCAGCGCGGTCAGAAGGCACGCGACGATCGACACCGTCGCCGCCGGTTGCAGCCAGGCCGGTGAGCGCCACGACGGCGCCGGCTCGAAGACCATGAACGGCGACACCTCGTCGGCGCTGAAGCGCGCGACCTTGCCATCGACGACCTTCGCGGCCAGGCGCCAGCCGCTGTCGGCGTCGAGCCAGACGAAGGGCTCAACCTCCCGGTAATACCGGGTGGCCTGGTTTAGCCCCTTGAGCAGCGACACGCTGACCCGGCCGTCCTTGTCGGCCTCGACATGGATCGGCTGCATCAGGCCCAAGACGCTCAAGAATGACCGGTCAGGGCGGCGGGAATCGTCGTAGTACCCTGCCAGCAGCCGGGCGTGCGCGCCGGCGGTCGCCGCGTCGACCACGCCCGCCGCCGGCGCGGCGGCGGGGAAGTAGCGGCGCGCGAACTGCTCGAACAGCGCCTCGCGGATTGCGTGCGCTGCGCCCTCCCGGCCGGCGCTGTTGACGGACACGAATAGTCCGACATGATCGTCGAGGAACAGATGCAGGTAGCTGTGAAAGAACTCGGTGTCACCGCCGTGGCTGATGACGCGATGACCGTTGTAGTTCTGCTCGTAGAAGCCGAGATCCATGCGATTGAGCGGCGGGATCATCGTCAGCGGCGTCTCGTGCATCAGCCTGGCGGTCTCGGCGCTGAGAATCCGCGCGCCGCGGTACTCGCCTCCCTCCAGGTGCGCGATCATGAACTTCGCCATGTCGGCGCCGCTCGCCGACAGGCTGCCCGCCGGCGCGGCGACCACGATCTCGAAGGCCTTGGCGGGCTCCGAGGCCTGCGCGTAGCCTAAGGACATGTCCGGCGCCAGCGCGGCCGGCAACGGCTGGCGAAACGTCGCATGCGCCATGCCGAGCGGCTTGAAGATATGCGCGTCGAGGTAGTCGTCGAAGCTCTGGCCGGAGACCCGCTCGACGATGTGGCCAGCGAGTGCGGTGGCGTAGTTCGAATAGGCAGGCGTCGTTCCGGCCTTGAAGATGCGGGTCGGCTGCGCGCGCTCGACGTAGGTTTTGAGCGACACCAGCCGCGCCGGGTCGTCGACGATCAGCTCCTTGATCATCTCTTCGAAGCCCGCGGTGTGCGTCATGATGTGGCGCAGCGTGATCGGGCCGTCGTCGCGGGCGGGCATCTTGAAGTCC
This sequence comes from Pseudomonadota bacterium, assembly GCA_025355105.1. Taxonomy (GTDB): domain Bacteria; phylum Pseudomonadota; class Gammaproteobacteria; order Steroidobacterales; family Steroidobacteraceae; genus CAIKZZ01. Next base: position 28,906 of record JANYAE010000074.1, read on the forward strand.
AGATACTCGCTGACGTCGTGGTCGAGGTCGAGCTTACCCTGCTCGACGAGCTGCATCACGGCGGTCCAGGTGAAGAGCTTGCTGGTCGATCCCGGCCGGAACAGCGTGCGTTCCGGGTCAACCGGTGCGCGCTTCGCGACGTCGGAGTAGCCGTAGCCCTTCACCAGCAGCACTTCGCCGTTGCGGACCACCGCCACGACGGCGCCTGCCGCGTCGCCACGCTCGAGCGCGTAAGGCATGAAGCCGTCCAGCCAGCCCTCGACATCGACGCGGTCGAGGGCGTGCGTGACCGGCACGGCTGCTGCGGCGCTTGCCGGCGCGACGGCCGGCGCTACGTCCGCGGCGCGGGCGATCGAGCACAAGGCCGTCAACGACCAGACGATCAAACGAAGCGCGGTACCCATGCCATTCTCCACGTTGGGCGTTGACGAGCGGTGGGATTCCGGATCCGGGCGAACCGGCACGGGGAGTTGGTCGCAGTGCGCGACCGAACCCGGTCCGAGGCAAGGCCGCGATTGAACCGAAACCCCCGCGAGGCAGCGAGCGGGCCCGTTAGGGCCACACCGGCAGCGAAGTTTACATTAAAGAAACGTTTCTAGGAATGAGAATTCGTGCCAATTCCCGCCGGGCGGGAAGCCG
>JANYAE010000132.1 GCA_025355105.1 Pseudomonadota bacterium
CCGGGCTTGAGTGCGCGCACGTCGTGGCTGACGTCGGCCGGTGCCGCCGCGCGGTGACCGTTGACGCTGATGATCACGTCGCCGGGCTTGACCCCGGCCGGCGCGGCCGGGCCGCCGGGGCTGACGCCCGCGACCCGCACGCCGCCGCCGGCGCGCGCCTCGCCGAGCCGCACGCCGAGCATCGCGTGCGGCTCGCCGATGCGGATCTGCAGCTCGGTCATCTTCTCGCCGGCCATGCCGGCCGAGATCTCGGCGATTTCCTTGGCCGCCTGCTCGAGGCGCTTCTGCGCGGCCTCCAGGCGCCGCTCGAGGCGCGCCTCGTCGCCGGCCGCGGCTGCGGGCGCGTCGGCAGGCTTGCCGTCGGCGGGCTTGGTGTCCGCCGACGCGGGCACCGCGGCAGCGAGCAGTAGCGCGCAGAACACTCCGAGGCCGGTCCGTTGCATGCCGTTCATCGTCTACCTCCAGCGAATGGGATTCTCACAGCGTCTGCCCGACCGACGTGGCGTAGCGGACGCGCACCAGGGAATCGAGCAGCGCCACGCGCTCGCGCAGCAGCGCCTGGGTTGCCGCCGGCGGCAGCGTCTCGTCGGCGGTTGCGCTCAGGCGCTCGTCGACCAGCGCGATCCGGTCCTCGAGCAGCGCCGTCGTCAGCGCCGTGCTGGCGCGAGCCGCGCGCGCCGGCGGCAGGGCCTCGAGCAGCCGCTCGAGGCTCGCCGACCGCGCGACGAGGTCCGGAGCGGCGGCGTCGGCCACCCCGCTGACCGCCGCGAGCGGCGCGACCGCGGGCGCTGGCCGCTCGAGCGCCGGCCAGAGCGTCAGCGCGGCGAAGACCAACGTCCCCGCCGCGAGCGCGAACGCGATCGCCGGCCGCGCGCTGCCGGCGCGGCCGGACGGCGGCGCGCGGCCGAGGCGGTGCGCGAGGCGGGCCCAGCCGTCCGGCGGCGGCACGAAGTCCGGCAGTGCCCGCAGTGCGCGGGCGATCGCTTCGCGATCGTCATCGAGGCTCATCGGGATTCCTCCAGCGCGGTGGCCGGCGCGTCGGCAGCACAGGAAGGCGCCGTCGCCGGCTCCAGCCAGGCCCGCAGGCGCGCGTGCGCGCGCGCCAGCTGCGATTTCGAGAAGCTCGGCGTCCGCGCCGTCGCCGCAGCGATCTCCTCGTGGGTATAGCCTTCGACGTCGTGCAGCCAGACGACCAGGCGCGCGGTCGGCGGCAGCCGCTCGAGCGCCCGTTCGAGATCGAGGGCGAGCTCGGTGGCCGGCGTCGGTGTGGCGGCGCCGTCGACCCGCTCCAGCAGGTCGCCGAGCCAGTCGCGGCTGCGTTGCCAGGGGGAGCGCAGGTGCATGTAGCAGCGCCGCACCACGATGCGGTGGAACCAGGCGCCGAGCGGCACCTCGCCGCGGAACCGCGCGAGACCGCGGATCGCGTCGACAAAGGCGTCCTGCAGCAGGTCGTCGGCAGCCGGCCCGGGCACCAGGCGCCGGATCAGGCTGTAGGCCGGCCGCGCGCAGGCCGCGTAGAACGCGGCCAGCGCCGCCTCGTCGCCGCTCCGCGCGAGCGCGAGGTTCGCCGCCGACAGGTCAACTTCGTGCAGTCTCACGGTGACCTAAGATGCGCCATCCCGGCAAAGCGTCGCAGCCGGCAGGCCGGCGCCGCGTGCTAGGATTCCGGCCCGCGCCGGTGTGGCGGAATTGGTAGACGCAGACGACTCAAAATCGTCCGCCCAAAAGGCGTGTGGGTTCGAGTCCCTCCACCGGCACCAGCCTTCGCGGAGCCCATGAAGTACTGCCCCCAGTGCGGCCAGCCCGTCGAACTGCGCGTGCCGGCAGGCGACAACCTGCCGCGGCACGTCTGCCCGTCGTGCCACGCGATCCACTACCACAATCCCAAGCTGGTGGTCGGCTGCGTGCCGGAGCATGACGGCCGCATCCTGCTGTGCAAGCGCGCGATCGAGCCGCGGCTCGGCTACTGGACCGTGCCGGCCGGCTTCATGGAGAACGGCGAGACGCTCGAGGCGGCCGCGGCCCGCGAATCGTGGGAGGAGGCCCTCGCCCGGGTCGAGATCGGCAGCCTGCTCGCGGTGGTGAGCGTCGTCCACGCTCACCAGGTCCACGTGATGTTCCGGGCGCGCCTGCCGACGGCCGAGTTCGGCGCCGGGGCCGAGAGCCTCGAGGTCGGTCTGTACCGGCCGGAGCAGATCCCTTGGTCGGAAATCGCCTTTCCGAGCATCGACTTCGCGCTGCGCCGCTACCTCGACGACCGCGAGCGCGGCGTCGCGGGCCTTCACCTGACCGACTTCGACCGTCAGGCCTGGCCGCGCAGCAAGCCGGGCTAGGCGCCCTCGTATAGAATGCACGCCTCGCCGCGCGGCGCCGCGCGTGCGCCCGTCTGCGACCTTGACCCAGCCGAGAGCGATCATGACGTTCGTCGTCACCGAGAACTGCATCAAGTGCAAGTACATGGACTGCGTGGAGGTCTGCCCGGTGGACTGCTTCCACGAGGGCCCGAACTTCCTGGTCATCGACCCGGATGAATGCATCGACTGCACGCTGTGCGAACCGGAGTGCCCGGCCGAGGCGATCTACTCCGAAGAAGAGATCCCGAAAGGGCAGGAACAGTTCCTCAAGCTCAACGCCGAGCTCGCCAAGAACTGGCCGGTCATCAACGAGATGAAGCCGGCGCCGGCGGACGCCGACGAGTGGAAGGGCCGGCCCGGCAAACTGTCGCTGCTCGAGCGTTGAGCGGCGAGCCGCGCCTCAGCCGGCGCCGGCGCCGTCCAGTTCCTTGAGCTTCTCGAGCAGCTGCGCCGGCGGGTAGTAGCCCGGCAGGTACTCACCGCGGTCGGTGAAGATGCCGGGCGTGCCGCGGATGCCGAGTTCCTGGCCGAGCGCGTAGCTGCGCGCGACCGGGGTGTTCTTGCAGACCTTGCCCTCAACCTCGGCGCCCTGCTTGGCGCGCGTCAGCGCGTCCTGCCGGTTGGACGAGCACCACACGACCTCGGCCTTGCGCCACGAGTCGGTGCCCGGGCCGGAGCGCGGATAGAACATGTAGCGCACGCGCACGCCGAGGCGGTTGTACTCGGCGATCTCGCTGTGCAGCTTGCGGCAGAACTGACAGTCGACGTCGGTGAACACCGTGATCGTGTAGCGCGGGGTCTTCGGCGAGAAGATGATCGCGTCGTCGTCGCTGACGCCCTTCAGCGCCGCGAGTCGCGCCTCGCTGCGGCGCAGTTCGGTCAGGTTCTTGCCCTTCTCGGTCTCGAACAGGTCGCCGGTGAAGGCGTAGCGGCCATCGCCCGTGACGTACAGCACCTCACCGCCGTGCGCGACCTCGTAGAGCCCGGCGACGACGCTCGGCCGCACGGCCTCGACCGGCACCTCGAGCTTCTTGGAGATCGCCTGGCGCGGGTCGGCCCTGGCCTCCGCCTTGGCGTCGGCCCTCGGCTCAGTCTTGGGGTCGCCGGCGGCGGCGGTCAGGGCCGCGGCGAGGCCGACCGCGGCGAGCGCGGCCGCGGCGAGGCGGTGAGAGCGGGTGAACATGGCGGACTCCGGGGCCGGCGCGTCAGGTTAGGACCGCGCGCGGCGGGGACAGTTCCGGCAGTCTAGCAAAGGCGCCGCGCTCAGCCGCGCGGGTGATGCGCCGAGTGCAGTTCCTTCATGCGCTCGCGGGCGACGTGCGTGTAGATCTGTGTCGTCGACAGGTCGCTGTGGCCGAGCAGCATCTGCACGACGCGCAGGTCCGCGCCGCGGTTCAACAGGTGCGTCGCGAAGGCGTGACGCAGCGTGTGCGGCGACAGCTCCTTGGCGACCCCGGCCTTGCGGGCGTAGCGCTTGATGATGTGCCAGAAGGCCTGGCGCGTCATGCGGTCGCCGCGCCGCGTCGGAAACAGGTAGTCGGTCTGGCGCTCGAGCAGGATCTCGGTGCGCGGGCCGTGCACGAACTCGGCGAGCCAGCGGACCGCCTCGTCGCCGAGCGGGATCAGGCGCTCGCGATTGCCCTTGCCGACGATGCGGATGACACCCTGATTGGTGTTGACCTGAGAATGCTTGAGGCTGACGAGCTCCGAGACCCGCAGGCCGGTCGCGTACAGCACCTCGAGCATGGTCCGGTCGCGGTGGCCGAGCGGGTCGGTGACGGTCGGCGCCGCCAGCAGCGACTCGACCTCATCCTCGGTGAGCGAGCGCGGCAGCGAGCGGCCGATCTTCGGCATCGCGATCTGCGCAGTCGGATCCTCGACCACGGCCCCCTCGCGGACCAGGAAGCGGAAGAAGCGGCGAAAGCTCGACAGCTGGCGCGCGGTGGAGCGCGGCCGGGAGCCGCCCTCAACGCGCGAGGCGATGAACGCCAGCAGGTCGTTGCGGCTGGTGCGGGTGACGACGACGCTGCGCGACTCGAGCCAGCGCGTCAGCGCCGTGAGGTCGGCACGGTAGGCGGCGAGCGTGTTCTGCGACAGCCCGCGTTCCATCCACACGGCGTCGAGGAACCGGCCGATCGCGGGATCGGTCTCGGCAGGGGCCTCGCGCGGCGGCTTCAGGGCCTTGGCATGCATGTTGGGATTGACCGCCGAATTCTGTTGCGCTGAAGGATCACGTCGACGCTGCGGCACTGGGCAACCCCAGCCTTAACCCGGCACAATCCGCGGCGTCCTGGAACGAATCTGACCACCTCGTCGCGCCTCATGGCGGACGTTCCGGACGAGTATCGCGAGCGCCGGTGGCCTGGTACGTGACGGGCCTCACGAAAGCGGCCCCCGGTTGACATAAAGAGAAATAGTTCACATTAAGTCGGGGTCGCAGCGCCTTGGAAATAGCGGGATGAGAAGCATTCTGCACTGGCCGTACGGTCTGTGGTGCTGGCTGGCGCTGGCGGCCGTCGCGCTGTTCGCGCTGCTGCTCGGGATGCCGGCGCCGAGCCTGACGCTGCGCCGCCGCATGGCGCGTCGCGGCGCGCGACTGTTCTTTGCGCTCGCCGGAATGCGCTTTCGCGTCCACGGGCTCGACAACCTGCCGCCGGGCCCGTGCGTCGTGGTCGCCAACCACTCGAGCTACATCGACGGGGTCATCATGCAGGCGGCGCTGCCACCGCGCTTCGCCTTCATCATCAAGAAGGAGATGTCGCGGGTGCCGCTGGCGGGGCTGCTGCTGCGGCGCCTGGGCTCGGAGTTCGTCGACCGCTACAACCGCCACCAGGGCGGGGTCGATGCGCGCCGCGTGCTCAAGACGGCGCTCGGCGGCGAGTCGCTCGCGGCCTTCCCGGAAGGCACCTTCACCGAGCAGGTGGGCGTGCACCGCTTCCACGTCGGCGCCTTCGTCGCCGCGGCGCGCGCCGGGCTGCCGGTGGTGCCGGCGGCGATCTTCGGCGCGCGCGAGGTGCTGCCGTGCGACGCGTGGTTGCCGCGGCGCGGCCCGATCGACGTGGACATCCTCGCGCCCCTCGCCGCGCCGCCGGCCAGTGCCGAGCGGCAAGCGGCGATGGCCCTCAAGCTCGCGGCGCGGGCTGCGCTGCTGGCGCGCCTCGGCGAGCCGGACCTCGACCGCTAGGCCGCAGCGCCGGCGGTCGACGCGCGGCGCCTGCACCGCGTGCTCAGATTGCATTCTGAGACATCGTCATCGGGCTCTGATCGCTGGCCGCCGTCGGCCACCTGCTGAGGAGCGCACAGCGATGCGGTCCGGCGGCCACCGGGCTCGGTTCGCGGCGTTCGCGCTCGCCGGCTGCTCAAGTGCACCGGTCGACGCGCACCTGAGGTGCCGCCCTACAGCGTCCTCAGCCGCGCGCTCGGGCGCGCGCTCGCCGCGTTGGTCGACGACGCCTTGCTCGTCACCTGTCTCGCCGGCCGCGAGCCGTCGCCGGCGGCGCCGGCGGGCCGCTGGCGGTGACCCGGCCGCGGCGTCACACGTTGCGCCGGTACTGGCCGCCGACCTGGTAGAGCGCGTGGCTGATCTGGCCGAGCGAGGCGACCCGCACGGTCTCCATCAGTTCGGCAAAGACGTTGTCGCCGCGCGCCGCGACCGCCTGCAGCCGCGCGAGCGCCGCCGCCACCTCGCCGGCGTGCCGCGCCTGGAAGGCGTGCACCGCCGCCACCTGCGCGTCCTTCTCGGCGTCGGTCGAGCGGATCAGCTCGGGCGCCTGCGGCTCGTCCGCGCCGTGCGCCGGCAGGAAGGTGTTGACGCCGACGATCGGCAGCGAGCCGTCGTGCTTCTGGTGCTCGTAGTAGAGGCTCTCTTCCTGGATCTTGCCGCGCTGGTACATCGTCTCCATCGCGCCGAGCACGCCGCCGCGCTCGGCGATCGCCTCGAACTCGCGGTACACCGCCTCCTCGACGAGATCGGTCAGTTGCTCGATCGCGAACGAACCCTGCCACGGGTTCTGGATCTTGTTGAGTCCGAGCTCGCGGTTGATGATCAGCTGGATCGCGACCGCGCGCCGCACGCTTTCCTCGGTCGGCGTCGTCAGTGCCTCGTCGTAGGCGTTGGTGTGCAGGCTGTTGCAGTTGTCAAAGAGCGCGTACAGGGCCTGCAGCGTCGTGCGGATGTCGTTGAACTGGATCTCGCGCGCGTGCAGCGAGCGGCCTGAGGTCTGCACGTGGTACTTCAGCATCTGGCTGCGCGCCGAAGCGCCGTAGCGCTCGCGCATCGCGCGCGCCCAGATGCGCCGTGCGACGCGGCCGATCACCACGTACTCGGGATCCATGCCATTCGAGAAGAAGAACGACAGGTTCGGCGCGAAGTCGTCGATCGCCATGCCGCGCGCCAGGTAGTACTCGACGATGGTGAAGCCGTTGGCGAGCGTGAAGGCGAGCTGGCTGACCGGGTTCGCGCCGGCCTCGGCGATGTGGTAGCCGGAGATCGACACCGAGTAGAAGTTGCGCACGTCCTCGCTGATGAAGAAGGCCTGCACGTCGCCCATCATGCGCATCGCGAATTCGGTCGAGAAGATGCAGGTGTTCTGCGCCTGGTCCTCCTTGAGGATGTCGGCCTGGACGGTGCCGCGGACCTGCGCGAGCGCCTCGGCCCGCAGCCGCGCGTAGTCGGCGCCGGTGAGCAGCCCGGCAGCCACCAGCGCCGCGCCTGAGGCGCCGAGCAAGCCGAGCCCGGCGCCGTCGTGGCCGGCCGGCAGCTCGCCGCGGTAGACCGGGCGCGTGCCGCCGCGCCACGCCGCACCGAGCGCGCGCTCGGCGTCCGCCCAGCGGCCGCTCGCGCGCAGCTGTCGCTCGATGCGCTGGTCGATCGCGGTGTTCATGAACATCGCCAGCAGGATCGGCGCCGGGCCGTTGATGGTCATCGACACCGAGGTCGCCGGCGCGCACAGGTCGAAGCCCGAATACAGCCGCTTCATGTCGTCGAGGGTCGCGATCGAGACCCCGGAGTTGCCGATGCGGCCGTAGATGTCCGGCCGCTCGTCCGGATCCTCGCCGTACAGCGTCGCCGAGTCGAAGGCGGTCGACAGGCGCTTGGCCGGGGCGTTCGCGGCGAGGTAGTGGAAGCGCTTGTTGGTGCGCTCCGGCAGGCCCTCGCCGGCGAACATCCGGATCGGATCCTCGGCCTCGCGCCGGTACGGGTAGACGCCGCCGGTGTACGGGTAGGCGCCCGGCAGGTTCTCCTGCTTGAGCCACTGCAGCCGGTCGCCGGCGCCGAGGTAGCGCGGCACGGCCAGCTTCGGGATCGGCTGCTGCGACAGCGACTGGGTGTAGTTCTCGCCCTTCAGCTCGCGGCCGCGCACCACGTAGGTGTACTCGGCGTCGGTCGCGCTCTGGGCACGTGCCGGCCACTCGCGCAGCAGCTGCAGGCCCTCCTCGCCCACCGCCTCGAGCGCCTCGTTGTAGGCGCGCCGCAGTCGGGCGAGCTCAGGCGGCGAACCGGCGAGCACGCTGTCGGCGTAGCGCTCGAAGGGCGCCGGCACGAGCGCGCAGCCGAGCGCCTCGAGCGCCGCGCGGTAGCCCTCGGCGCGGCGCGCGGCCTCGGCCTCGCGCAGGATCGCGGCCCGCGCGCGGCGCCCGCCGTCGGCGATCTCCGCCAGGTAGCGGACGCGCTCGCCGGGGATCAGCGCCGCGCGCTTCGGCACGCCGAGCGGCTCAAGCGCCGCCGGCTGCCAGCTCTGCAGCCGGCCCCAGCGCTGCTCGAGGCGCTGGCAGAGCGCGGTGAACAGGCGGTTGACGCCCGCGTCGTTGAACTGGCTGGCGATCGTCGGATAGACCGGCACCTCGTCGTCCGGCCGCTTGAACTCGTCGGGGTGGTTGCGCTTCCACTGCTTGCGCACGTCTCGCAGCGCATCCTCGGCGCCGCGCTTTTCGTACTTGTTGAGCACAATGAAGTCGGCGAAGTCGAGCATGTCGATCTTCTCGAGCTGGCTCGCGGCGCCGTACTCGCTGGTCATCACATAGAGCGACAGGTCGACGAGGTCGACGATCTCGGTGTCGCTCTGGCCGATGCCGGCGGTCTCGACGACGATCAGGTCGACGCCCGCGAACTTGAGTAGCTGGATGCTGTCGGCGAGCACGGCGCTGGTGGCGAGGTGCTGGCGTCGGGTGGCGAGCGAGCGCATGAAGATGCGCTCGGACTCGAGCGCGTTCATGCGGATGCGGTCGCCGAGCAGCGCGCCGCCGCCGCGGCGCCGGGTCGGGTCGATCGCCACCACCGCGATGCGCCGCTGCGGGAAGCAGCGCAGGAAGCGGTTCAAGAGCTCGTCGGTCAGCGACGACTTGCCGGCGCCGCCGGTGCCGGTGACGCCGATCACCGGCGGGCGGTTGAGCGTCTTGAGCGCGGCGTCGCGCAGCGGGCCGGCGCTGCCCGAGTCATCAGCCTCGAGCACCGAGATCGCCTGCGCGATGCGCTGGTGGTCGTCGGCGGCGAGCGGCCCCGGCGCGAACACCGGCCGGCGCGAGGCGCGCACGCGCTCTAGGACGTCGCTGATCATGCCGGTGAGGCCGAGCCTGCGGCCGTCCTCCGGCGTGTAGATCTTCTCGACGCCGTGCGCCTCGAGCATGGCGATCTCGTCCGGTGCGATCGTGCCGCCGCCGCCGACCACGACGCGGATGTGGCCGGCGCCGCGCTCGCGCAGCATGTCAACCATGTAGCGGAAGTATTCGTTGTGGCCGCCCTGGTAGGAGCTGACGGCGATGCCGTCGGCATCCTCCTGGATCGCCGCGCGCACGATCTCGGCGACCGAGCGGTTGTGGCCGAGGTGCACGACCTCGGCGCCCTGCGACTGCAGGATGCGGCGGATGATGTTGATCGCGGCGTCGTGGCCATCGAACAGCGACGCGGCGGTGACGAAGCGCAGCGGCCCGCGCGGATCGGTGCTCGGCAGCTGGGCGCGCTCGGGGGCTGTGCTCATCGACGGATCCCTCTTCGGTCGGCGGCAGCGTCCGGGGCCCGCGGCCGGGCGCGCGGCTAAGGCCGCGCGGTCGGCAGCCCGGAGTCTAGCAGCGTCCAGGCAGCGGCTTCAAAACAAGCCGGACTGACTGTTTTTTACTCATCCGCCAATTTTCTAACAGGCTGATCTCAAATACTTTCCGTCGCCCTCCTTAGGAAACGGGCCAAGAATCGATCCGGAAGCCGGCGGCCGCAGCGCGGTAGACCAAAGTCTACGTTGCACCGCAAAAACGAGCGGGCGTAGACTCGGGCGCCAGCTAACCGAGGGGGTCTTCGCATGAGCTCTGAATCCGTCGTGATCCTGTCCGCCAAGCGCACACCGATCGGCGCGTTCCAGGGCGTGCTCTCCCCGGCCACCGCACCGCAGCTCGGCGCGGCGGCCATCAAGGGCGCGCTCGCCGCCGCCGGCGTCAGCGGCGAGGCCATCCACGAAGTGATCATGGGCTGCGTGCTGCCAGCGGGCCTCGGTCAGGCGCCGGCCCGGCAGGCGGCGCTCGGCGGCGGCATCCCGAACTCGGTGCCGACCACCACCGTCAACAAGATGTGCGGCTCTGCGATGCGCGCGGTGATGCTCGCGGCCGATGCGTTGCGCACCGGCGACGTGGACCTGGTCGTGGCCGGTGGCCTCGAGTCGATGAGCAACGCCCCGTACCTGCTGCCGAAGGCCCGCACCGGCTACCGCATGGGCCACGGCGAGATCCTCGACCACATGTTCTACGACGGCCTGCAGAGTCCCTTCGACGGCCAGCTGATGGGCTGCTTCGCCGAGGCCACTTCGCAGAAGTACGGCTTCACGCGCGAGCAGCAGGATGCGTTCGCGACCGAGTCGGTGCGCCGCGCGCTGGCGGCCGTCGCGAGCGGCGCCTTCGTCGCCGAGATCGCGCCGATCACGATCAAGGGCCGCAAGGGCGAGACCACGATCGACAAGGACGAGACGCCGTTCACCTGCGACGTGGCGAAGATCCCGCAGCTCAAGCCCGCCTTCAAGAAGGACGGCACCGTCACCGCGGCCAGCTCCTCGTCGATCTCCGACGGCGCGAGCGCGCTCGTGCTGGCACGCGGCTCGGCGGCGCAGGCCAAGGGCTGGAAGCCGGTCGCGCGGCTGGTGGCCTACGCGAGCCACGCGCACGCACCGGAGTGGTTTACGACCGCGCCGGTCGGCGCGATCGAGAAGGTCCTCAAGAAGGCCGGCTGGAGCGTCGGCGACGTCGACCTCTACGAGGTCAATGAGGCTTTCGCCGCGGTGACGCTGGCGGCGATCCACGACCTGAAACTGGACCCGGCCAAGGTCAACGTCAACGGCGGCGCCTGCGCCCTCGGCCACCCGATCGGTGCCACCGGCGCGCGGATCATGGCGACGCTGATCGCGGCGCTGAAGGCGCGCGGCGGCAAGCGCGGCGTGGCCTCGCTGTGCATCGGCGGCGGCGAAGCAACCGCGGTCGCGGTCGAGATCCTCTGAAGCCCAGGCCGTCGCAGGCGCCGGCCTGCGACGGCTGCGGATCCCGGTCGCGGCACCGCGGCGGTCACGATCCGTGACGCCCTCAGCACTTCCCGCAGCAGGCCGACCGGGCCGCTTTTTTTGCACTGCATGACGCGCTAACATGCCGCGCGCGGGAGGGATTGGCTGCCTTTATCTGGCACTGCCACAAGCCCTGCTTCGCGCGCCCACGGCCCCGGCCGCGCCGTGCCGCGCTTCGCGCAGCTGAGGCCCACACGCCGCCCACGGCGGCAGAGGTAGAGCGACGATGCAGATCAAGGGCAAGACGATCGCCATCACCGGCGGCGGACGGGGTCTCGGCCGCGCGATGGCGCTCGAGTTCGCGGCTCGCGGCGGCAACCTGGCGCTGATCGACCTCAACCTCGCCGACCTCGAGGAGACGCGCGCGCAGTGCGCGTCGCACGCTGTCACCGCCCGCCACTACAGCTGCAACGTCACCAACGAGGAGGCGGTGAGCGCGACCATGGACGCGATCGTCCGCGACTTCGGCTCGCTCGACGTGCTGGTCAACAACGCTGGCATCGTCAAGGACGCGCTGCTGATCAAGGTCAAGGACGGCGCGGTGGTCGGCAAGATGACGCTCGACCAGTGGAACGCCGTGATCGCCGTGAACCTCACCGGCGTGTTCCTGTGCGGTCGCGAGGCAGCCGAGCGGATGGTGCGTTCCGGCCAGGGCGGCGTAATCGTCAACATCTCCTCGATCTCGAAGGACGGCAATGCCGGCCAGACCAACTACACCGCCGCCAAGGCCGGGGTCGCCGCGATGTCGACGACCTGGGCCAAGGAACTGGCTCGCTTCGGGATCCGCGTCGGCGCGATCGCACCGGGCTTCTGCGCCACCGACATCCTCGCCGGCATGACGCCCGAGACGCTTGCCAAGGTCACCGGGCCGGTGCCGCTGAAGCGCCTCGGCCAGCCCGCGGAGATCGCCCAGACCGCGGTCTTCATCGTCGAGAACGACTTCTTCACCGGCCGCACGGTGCAGGTGGACGGCGGCCTGCGCATCTAACGCGGCGCCTGGCGGTAGCCAGCAGCCCGCGACTTCGAGACAATCGCCGCATGCACACCCCAGAACTCAAGGCCGCCATCTCCGGCGGCGCCTCCGGACTCGGATTGGCCGTCGCCCGCCGCATCGTCGCCGAGGGTGGCCAGGTGGCGCTGCTCGACGTGCAGGACGAGCTCGGCCGCAAGGCGGCCGCCGAGCTCGGCGCGCGCGCGAGCTTCAGCCATTGCGACGTGAGCAACGAGGCCGAGGTCAACGCCGCGCTCGCCGCCGCGCACGCCGCGATGGGCGGGCTCAACCTCGCGGTCAACTGCGCCGGCGTCGTCGGCGCGGGGCGCCTGCTCGGCCGCGATGGGCCGATGGCCGGGGCCTTCTTTTCCAAGGTGGTGTCGATCAACCTGGTCGGCACGCTGCACCTCGACAAGGCGGCGGCGCAGCTGATGCAGGGCAATACGCCGAACGCCGAGGGTGAGCGCGGACTGCTGATCCACACCTCGTCGGTGGCCGCCTACGAGGGCCAGATCGGCCAGATCGCCTACTCGGCCACCAAGGCCGCGGTCATCGGCATGGTGCTGCCGATGGCGCGCGAGCTCGCCCGCGCCGGCATCCGCGTCATGGCGATCGCGCCCGGCATCTTCGAGACGCCGATGGTCGCCGGCATGAGCCCGGAGCTGCAGGCCTCGCTCGGCGCCCAGGTGCCGTTCCCGTCGCGGCTCGGCCGGCCGGCCGAGTACGCCGAACTCGTGATGGCGATCGTGCGCAATCCGATGCTGAACGGCGAGACCATCCGCCTCGACGGCGCGATCCGGATGCAGCCGAAATAGCCGGCCCGGTCGTCAGGGCGCTACCGGCGCGGGGCAGGCTCGCGCCATAATCGCGCCCTCACCACGACCGGCCGAGTTCCCATGCCGAAGGTCTCCTCCGTAGCGGCGACCGCAGCGCTCGCGCTGTGCACCGCCTTCGCCCAGGCGGCCGCCGCCGCCACGCCGGCCGCGGCCGTCGCCGACGGCCCTGCCGCGGCGCACGCCGCGCAGCTTGAGGTCGCGGTGGACTACTACCGCCTGCCGAACGGGCTGCGCGTGGTGCTGTCGCGCGACACCTCGGTGCCGACCGTCACGGTCGCGATGTACTACCACATCGGCTTTCGCATCGAGCCGCGCAACCGCACCGGCTTCGCGCACCTGTTCGAGCACCTGATGTTCCAGGAGACCAGCAACCTCGCCAAGGGCGAGGCGGACCGGCTGGTCAGCGGCAACGGCGGCGTCTCCAACGGCTCGACGCGCTTTGACTACACGAACTTCTTCGAGGTGGTGCCGAGCCACGTGCTCGAGCCGGTGCTGTGGGTCGAGGCCGAGCGCATGCGCGGGCTCGCGCTGTCGGCGGCCAGCCTCCAGAACCAGAAGGACGTGGTCAAGAACGAGGTGCGGGTCAACGTGCTCAACCGGCCGTACGGCGGCTTCCCGTGGCTCGACCTGCCGCAGGCGGCGAACCGCAACTGGTTCAACGCCCACAACTTCTACGGCGAGTTCGCCGACATCGACGGCGCGACGCTCGAGGACGTGAAGAGCTTCTACGATACCTACTACGTGCCGTCGAACGCGGTGCTGGTGGTCGCCGGCGACTTCGAGTCGGCCACGGCCCGCGCCGCCATCGAGCGCTACTTCGCGCCACTGCCGGCCCGCGCGGCGGCAGGCCACGCCGACGTCAGCGAAGCGCCGCAGACTGCCGAGCGTCGCAGCGAGCACGCCGATCCGCGCGCACCGCGGCCGGCCATCGCGCTCGGCTACCACGTGCCGCCGCGCAACACGCCGGAGTGGTACGCGTTCGGGCTGATCGACCAGATCCTGCTGCAGGGCGAGGACAGCCGGCTCTGGGAGCGGCTGGTCAAGGAGCGCGGCTACAGCGACTCGATCGAGGGCGGCATCAACCTGCTCGGCAACATGTTCGACTACGAGGGCCCGATGCTCTGGTCGGCCTACCTGGTGCACGACGCGGCCAGCGACCCGCGCGCCATCAGCCGCGACTTCGACGCGGTCGTCGCGCGGCTGCAGCGCGAAGCGGTCGGCGCCGCCGAGCTCGAGCGTGCGCGCACCAAGATCCGCTCCGCGCTCTACGATGTCGCCGGCAGCTCGAACCGCTTCGGGCTGGTCGACCTGCTGGCCTCGTTCGCACTGTTCGACGACGATCCCGGCCGCGTCAACCGTATCGAGGCGGAGTTTCGCAAGGTGACGCCGGCGCTGATCCAGCGCACCGCCCGCCAGTACCTGTCGCGCGCCAACCGCACCACCCTGACGCTGCTGCCCGGTCACGCCGCGAAGGAGCCCGCACCATGAGGCGCGTCGCGATCATGATCCTGTCGCTCGCCGCGCTGCTGCTCGGCGCCGCGGCCGCGGCGCGCGAGTCGCCGCCACCGCTCGGCCAGCCGCATCCGTTCGCGCTGCCCGAGAAGCACGAGTTCACACTGCCGAACGGCGTCGCGGTCACGCTCGTGCCCTTCGGCACAGTGCCGAAGACCACCATCCTGGTGGCACTGCGCACCGGCAACGTCGCCGACGGCGACAAGATCGGGCTCGCCGACATCGTCGCCAGCCTGATGAAAGAGGGCGCCGGCGCGCGCGACGCCGAGGCGGTCGCGCAGGCGGCCGCCGACATGGGCGGCTCGCTCGAGGTCGGCGCCGGCCCTGACCAGTTCAGCGTCTCGATGGACGTGCTCGCCGAGCGCGCGGGTGACGCGATCGCGATGGTCGCCGACACGCTGCGCCAACCGCGCCTGCCGCCGCCGGAGCTGCCGCGGCTCAAGGCCGACATGACGCGGCAGATGGCGATCGCGCGCTCGCAGCCGCAGGCGATCGCCGGCGAGGCCTTCGGGCACCTGGTGTGGGGCGACAGCGTCTACGGCCGCCGGCTGCCGACCGACGCCCAGATCGCCGCGATCGGCATGGCCGACGTGCAGCAGTTCGTCGCCACCGAGTTCGGCGCGGCGCGCACCCACGTCTACATCGCCGGGCGCTTCGAGCGCGCGGCGATCGAGGCGGCGGTACGCGCGGCCTTCGGCGACTGGGCCGCCGGCCCGCCGCCGCGGCACGAGGTGCCGCGCGGCGCGCGCAGCCACGTCGTGCAGCTGATCGACCGGCCGGGTGCGACGCAGTCGACGATCCTGATGGGCTTGCCGGTGCCGCCGCCGGCCGCGCCGGGCTTCATGCGTCTGTCGCTCGCCAACGCGCTGCTCGGCGGCTCGTTGCTGTCGCGACTCGACCAGAACCTGCGCGAGGACAAGGGCTATACCTACGGCGCGTCGAGCCACATTGCGCCCTATCCCGGCGCCGCCAGCTGGTCGCTGGCCACCGATGTCAATGCGCCGCAGACCGCAGCCGCGCTCGGCGAGATCTTCAAGGAGCTCGCGCGGCTGCGCAGCGAGCTGCCCCCGGCGGACGAGCTCAAGCTCATCCAGAACTACCGCGCCGGAACCTTCGTGCTCGGCGCCTCGAGCCGGCCTGGCTTGCTGGCGCAGCTCGCGTTCCTCGACCAGCAGGGCCTCAGCGACGACTGGCTGACGCACTACGTCGAGCACGTCTACGCCGTGACCCCGGTCGAGCTGCGTGCCGCGGCCGCCGAGGCGCTCGACCCCGCGGCGCTGACGATCGTCATCGTCGGCGACCTGGCGCAGATCAAAGCCGGCGTCGCGGCCCTCGAGGCCCTGCGCGGCGCCGAATTCCGCTGACATCACGAGAGCGACCAATGCCATGAGCGAGCCGATCGAGCGCGACCAGATGGAGTACGACGTGCTGATCGTCGGCGGCGGCCCGGCCGGCCTCGCCTGCGCGATCCGGCTCAAGCAGTTGAAGCCGGACCTCAACGTCTGCGTGCTCGAGAAGGGGGCCGCGGTCGGCGCGCACTCGCTGTCCGGCTGCATCATGGAGCCGGGACCGCTCGATGCGCTGCTGCCGGATTGGCGCAAGACGCCGCCCGCCATCTGCGTGCCGGCGAAGCGCGACGAGTTCCGGCTGCTGACCGCGAAGCGCGCGATCCCGTTCATGACGCCGCCGCAGATGCACAACGACGGCAACTTCATCATCTCGCTCGGCATGCTGACGCCGCAGCTCGCGCAGGCCGCCGAGGCGCTCGGCGTCGACGTGTTCGCAGGCTTCGCCGCCGCCAAGCCGCTGTTCGGCGACGGCGGCGCGATGGTCGGCGTGCAGATCGGCGACATGGGCCTCGACAAGGACGACGCGCCGGGCCCGAACTTCGCGCCGGGGCCGGAGGTCCGCGCCCGGACCACCGTGCTCGCCGAGGGCGCGCGCGGCAGCATCACCAAGCAACTGATCGCCAAGTACCAACTCGACGCCGGCTGCTGCCCGCAGACCTACGGCCTCGGCTTCAAGGAACTGTGGCAGCTGCCGAAGGGTCGCGGCGAGCCCGGACTGATCCAGCACACGATCGGCTGGCCGATGGACGCCAAGAGCTACGGCGGCAGCTTCGTCTACCACCTCGACGAGGATCGCGCCTACGTCGGCTATGTCGCCGGGCTCGATTACCAGGACCCGCGCTTCAAGCCCTTCGAGGCCTTCCAGCAGTTCAAGAACCACCCGAGCGTGAAGCCGCTGCTCGAGGGCGGCGAGATCGTGACCTACGGCGCGCGGACGATCGCCGCCGGCGGCTGGCAGTCGCTGCCGAAGCTCGAGATGCCGGGGGCGATCATCGTCGGCTGCGCCGGCGGGCTCGTGAACGTGCCGAAGATCAAGGGCGTGCACCAGGCCATCCGGTCCGGCGCGCTGGCCGCCGAGCACCTGGTCGAACACGGCAGCCCGGCCGGCTTCGATGCGCGGCTGCGCGCCTCGCCGGCCGGCCAGGAGCTCAGGAAAGTCCGCAACTTCAAGCCCGGCTTCAAGAAGGGCATCTGGCTCGGACTCGCCAACGGCGGCCTCGAGACGGTCACCGGCGGACGCACGCCGTGGACGCTCAAGAACAGCGCCGACTTCAGCCAGCTCCGGCGACTTGATGAATACCGGTCGCCCGACCGCCACTGGCAGGCGGAGCGCACGTTGAAGCCTCGTGACCGCGCGGCGGCGGTCTACTTCGCGACCACGACGCACGACGAAAGCCAGCCGGCGCACCTGCGGGTCAGTGACACGCACATCTGCAGCGACCAGTGCGCCAGGGAGTACGGCAATCCGTGCCAGAACTTCTGCCCGGCAGGTGTCTACGAGATGGTCGACGACACCGCCGGCGGCAAGCGGCTGCAGATCAACGCCTCCAACTGCGTGCACTGCAAGGCCTGCGACATCAAGGATCCGTACGGCATCATCACCTGGACGACCCCTGAGGGCGGCTCGGGGCCCAACTACTCCAACCTGTAGCGCGGCGGCGGCCGCGCCGAAGGATGCCCCATGGCGACGCTGTCGATCCGCCTTCGCGTTGACTTCAGCGACAGCTGCTCGATCGGGCCGGGCAAGATCACCTTGCTCGAGTCGATCGATCGCACCGGCTCCTTGTCGGCCGCCGCGCGGGCGCTCGGCATGAGCTACCGACGCGCCTGGCTGCTGGTGGAGAGTCTCAATACGTCGTTTCGCCGGCCGGTGGCGGCGCTCAGCACCGGTGGCAAGGGCGGCGGTGGCGCCGCGCTGACGCCGTTCGGCACGACACTGGTTGCCGCCTATCGCAAGTTTGAAGGTGAGCTCGCGCGGCGCGCACGCGCGGCCTTCGCAGGCGTCGCCCGCGACGCGAAGCCCGCGGCCGTCGCCAAGGTCACGCGGCGCCGCCTGCCGAAGCACTCGGCGAAGGCCGGCGGCCGCAAGTCCGCACGCGCCTAGCCCGGCCGCCCGAGCAGTGCCGCCGGAACCCACACCGCCGCGGTGGCACCTCCCGGCGGACACGCGCCGCCGGGCGCGTTGCGCAGGCCGGTCCAGCAGCGCACGCGCAGGGAAGCGCGGACCCCGCTGAGTCGCGGCCGCGCAGCAGAGGATCCGCCGGCCCGTCACAAGGGCTCAGGCCGCTCGCGACGCCAGCACCGGACGGCGTGGCCATGCTGAGGTGCCCTCGCCGCGTGGTCGCCGAAGGTGCAGCAGATCGAGCGCGGCGGGGCGTGCCATGCCACGCCCCATCGCCCACGTAGGCTAAGGCGCCGGCGAGCGGGTGACGGTGACCTTGAGGGTCGGGCTGGCAGCGCCGCTGAACTGCAGTGTCAGCGCGGTGTCGGCCGGCAGCACGAACTCGACCACCTTGTGGGGCGCGCTGCAGCCCGGGCGGCCCTGGAAGTCGCTGGAGCGGACCAGCGCGCCGCCGGCCACCACGTCCAGCCAGAACGGCTGATCAAGTGAGATCCGATAACGCCCGCCGACGTCAACCCGCAACTTGGCAAGACCGGCATACGCGCCCTCGGCCATCCTCATCTTGGCAGGAGGCGCTTCGAAGCTGATCGCCTGCTGGAGGCCCAGCGTCAGCTGATACAGGCGATCGGTGGCCAGCGACGGCGACGAGCTGAGCGCGGTTCCGGCAGCCAGCGCCGTCGCCCCGGTCGCGAACAAGGTGCGCTCATGGGCCACGTCCCAGCTGAACGCCGCGCACGGATCGTCCGCTCGCGCGGCCGCTGCGATAACGGACAGCACGAGTAGCGCCAGCAGGTGCACGCCGCTCAGGCGCAGCCTCCCGCGATCGCGGCCGGAGCGCAGGACCGGTCGCCAGAGGCGCTGGCGCGCGGGCTCACGCGACCGGGCTGGCCTGCTCATTAGAACGTGTAGCGGATGCCGAGCGTCGGGTCGATCGTGTTGGTGTGCAGGAAGCCGCTCGCCAGGCCGCCCCTCACCCCTGACCACATCGCGCCACCGTAGGCATCGAGGCGCTTGCTCATGTTGTAGACCAGCACGCCGGAGTAGGCCGTCATCAGGCCGCTGCAGTTGGCGGCCACCGCGCTGTTGCAGCCGGCGGTCGCGCCCGTGGCGTACGCGCTCTGCTCCTGGCGGTACCAGGCGAGCCTGCCCTCGAGCGCCGGCGTGAACGCGTACCTGAGCCCCACGAACTCGTACTGCCAGATCCTGTTGATGGCGAAGGTCGAGCCGACGCCGGCCTGCTTGTTGACATAGGCAAGCACGTAGCCGCCGATCGTCGAGCTGCCGGCCGCCAACGGCGTGTCCGGGTTCGCGAACGAGATGTGCTCGTAGCCGCCAAATAGCTTCACGGCGCCGAAATCGTAGGTGCCCATGACCGTGAAATCGGTGTTGTCGGACACCGTCCCCGCCAGCGCCCTATCGAGCGCCGTCCCGCCACCGCCCGCGACGTTGCACTGCGCAGGCGCGCCGGCCGCGACGGTGAACGGGCAATTGAGCGTCGTGACCTGCGCCGCGTTCAGCGAGGCGGAAGCGATCGCCTGCTCCTTCTTGACGTAGTACACGTCGAACGAGCCGCGCGCGGACGCGCCGCCGAGCACCAGCTGCCAGGCATTGCCTGCCGAGCCACTCGCGCCGTTGAACTGGTACTGAACGCCGGCGTGCAGCGCGCCGAACTGCGCGCTGTACTTGACCGAATTATCGAGCCGGCCGGACTCGGTCGAGCCGCCGGCGGAGTAATTGCCTGATCGGCCGTGCGGTGAGAAGGCCTGCGCGGTGGCCATCGGGTCGTACTTGGCGATGCCGTCGGCGAGCAGCCCGTTCTGGCGACCGACGGTGATCGTGCCGTAGTCCTTGTGGCTCAAGCCGAGGTAGGCCGCGCTGTTGAAGGGCTGGCCGGCAAGGCTCGAGTCGGCGCTCGTGGTCTGCGCGGTGACGGCCTTGCCATTGTCGGCGGTCATCGACTTGAGCGCGTCGGCGATGTCGCCCGAGAGCGGGTTGAAGATCGTCTCGAGCCGGAAGATCCCGGACCAGCCGCCGACGAGCTCCTTGTTGCCCTGCAGGCCGATGCGCGATTGCGTCAGGCCGTTCTCGCCGGCCGTGAAGATCGTGCGGTTGCTGTTCTTCTGGATCAGCGAGTAGGTGCCGCCGGACAAGTAGTCGCTCTGCGGCATGCCGTTGCTGAGATACGTCAGGTTCACGTCGAGCGTGCCGTAGAGCGTGATGCCGTAAAGGCTGACGGCAGCGTCGCTCGGCGCCTTGGCCGGTGCCGCAGCCGGGGCGGCGCTCGCGGTGACCGTCGCCGCTGCCGCGGCCTGCTGCGCGGCGTGCTGCTTGGCGATCGCCTCGTAGCGTTGCTGCAGCTCCTGCACCTGCTGGCGGAGCGCGTCGAGCTCCGGATCGGCGCAGGCGTTGCCGGACGCGCACATCGCCAGCACCGCGAGCATGGCCGTGCCGAGCGTCGCAGGTCGGCGGCCGCGGCGCGCAGGTGTCGCCGCCAGGGTATCGGAATTCAGCATGCGGCTCCCAGTGCTCCTGCGTGTCTTGTCGTTCACTGCGCCGGCCACGACATCGATACGGCCGGTCGCTCGGCCTCGGTCCGCACGCCGACCGTCGCCGATGCCCGGCGCCGGGCATGTCGTTATAGTTGAACAGATATAGCGAAGTCCAGCGTCCCGGCCGCGGCTCCTTCGGACCGGCTCTGCGCTATAGTCGAGAGAACATATCGGACGGAGGCGAGCTCATGACGCGTTGGCTGCGGCCTGCGATGCTACTGGTCGCGATGCTGTCGGCAGCGCAGGCCGCCGCGGCGGAGCCCGCACGCGACGGCATCACGGTCTTCGCGGCGGCCTCGCTCACCGAATCCGTTGGCGAGCTGGCCGCTGCGTACCGGCAGCGCACCGGCGTCGTGGTACGCACCTCGTTCGCCTCGAGCGGCACGCTCGCGCGGCAGATCGAGGCCGGAGCGCAGGCCGACCTGTTCATCTGCGCCGATGCCGCCTGGATGGACTACCTCGAGGAGCGGCATGCGCTGGTGGCGCAGACGCGTCGCAACCTGGTCGGCAATCGGCTGGTGCTGATCGCGCCGGCCGGTAGCACGCTGGCCGTGAAACTCGGGCCGCACGCGCCGCTCGCCGCCGCGCTGCACGGCGAGCGTCTCGCGCTCGCGGACCCGGCGAGCGTGCCGGCCGGGCGCTATGCGCAGGCGGCCTTCACGAGCTTTGGCATCTGGCAGGATCTGCAAGCGCAACTGCTGCGCGCGGAGGACGTGCGCATCGCGCTCATGTGGGTGGCGCGCGGTGAAGCGCCGCTAGGCGTCGTCTATGCCACCGACGCCCGAGCGGAGCCCAGAGTCCAGGTGCTCGACACCTTTCCGGAGTCGAGCCACCCGCCGATTCTCTATCCGATGGCGCTCGTGACCGGTGCGTCGCCGGCCGCCGCCGGATTGGCCGCGTTTCTGGCGTCGCCGGAGGCCAGTGCGGTCTTCGCCAAGGCCGGCTTCACGACGCCGTAGACCGCGGCCGCGAGCCGCGCATCGGCGTCGCGGCAGCGCAGCACTGCCACGCAATCGCCTCGCCGCCATCAACGTCCCGGTCGAGCCCGTTGACACTGCTGCGGCGCCGGCGTACACGGCTAGGGCCCCTGCCGCATCGTCGGCACGTGGGCGTTCTCAGAACTAAATCAATTGGGGGAATCATAATCGGCTGCACCGTGCCTGCCCCGTCGGGGTCGCGCTGGCACTCGCCTGCATCGCACAAGCGGCACTCGCCGCACCCACCGCGCCCAGCCTCGCCAGGCTTGCAGGACTCAAAGCGGACGGCTCCATTTCGCGCGACGTCCTCGCCTCAGCCGTACCGCATACCGGCAGGCTCGGCAGCAAGGGCACACCGAAGGCCTACGACGGCCTGAAGAGCAGCGCGGCGAGCGGCGTTCCCGGCATCGACTCGATTCCGAACTGGGTCGGCAGCTTCACCGCGCCGGGCTATGACTCTGCCGGCAATCCACAAAGCGTCTGGCCGTTCGAGATGGTCGGCCAGGCACCAGAGAGCAACCGCACGACGGTGATCCGGGCGCCGGTCATTCCGGTCACGCTCGAGCTGCTCGATGCGACCGGCCAGGTTGCGCGCGCCGCGAACGGCGCCGTGCTGCGCAACGCGGTGCCCGGATCGGTGGTCTCGGCCGTGGTGAAGTCGCCGGTGTTCCAGCCGTTCCGCTACTTCACGGGCACGACCCAGTTCAACGACGCTGAGCTGCGCTCGGAGTTCTGGGGCCGCTTCGCACAAAATGATGACGGCGGCTGGCATACCCTGCTGTACCCGCAGGTGGCCCGGACCCGCACGGTGCAGCTGCCGTTCGGCACCTACGCCTACGCGCTGAATGCCGACGGCACCTGCTGCGAGTTCGTGCTCGCCGACGCCGACACCTTCGGCAACTCGCTGTTCCCGACGACCTACCCGTTCGACAACTCAACGCCGATCGGCGCGGCCGAGAACGCCGGCGACATGACCACCCGCGACATCTCGACGCTGCTGTTCAAGGACGTGTTCCTGGTCGATTCGTCCGGCGGCTGCTGCATCATCGGCTTTCACACCTACGACTTCGAGCCGGGCACGGCCAGGAACGGCAATCGCCCGCGGATCTACGTCGTGAACTACTCCAGCTGGATCTCGCTCGGATTGTTCAGCGGCGGCTTCCAGGACATCACCGCGCTCAGCCACGAGATGGCGGAGACCTTCAACGACCCGTTCATCGACAACGCGACGCCGTGGTGGCTGTCGGTGGACCCGTTCTTCGGTTACGCCAACTGCCAGAACAATCTCGAGACCGGCGACGTGATCGAGGTGCTCGCGAGCAACACCGTGTTCCCGATCCAGATGAACGGCATGACCTATCACCCGCAGAACGAGGCCCTGTTCTCGTGGTTTGCGTTCCAGTCGCCGTCACGGGCCCAGAATGGCTCGTACAGCTTCCCGGATGAGTCGACGCTGACGTCGCTGTCACCGGGTCCGCTGCTGCCGGGCTGCGTGCCGGCGCCGTAACGCCGATCGGCGCTGCCGCGGCGCCGATGCGCCTGCGGCAGCGAGTGCAAGGGCCGCCGCGAGGCGGCCTTTGCCATGCGGCGCCGCTGTTGAGCGCCGCGGTCGCTGCCGGCGGGAGCGCAGCTCTGGCCGCGCTGTTCCGTCCGGCCCGCACGGTCGACGCTAGCGGCAGGCCAGGCGATGAGCGCACGACGCGGTCCAGGCGCAGGAGCGGCCGGCCGCAAACCGCCGCCAGCCACACGCAGCGTGAGCCGGCGCGCTCAGCGCCAGCGCGTCACGCTGATTCGCGCGGCGTGACCTCGACCAGCACCGCACCTTCCGGAACCCGGTCACCCTTCGCGAAGTGCAGCTTGGCAACGGTCCCGGCCAGCGGCGCGACGATCGCGTGCTCCATCTTCATCGCCTCGAGGATCATCAGCGTCGCGCCGGCCTCGACCACGGCGCCCGCGACGACGTTGACGGCGACCACCGTGCCCGGCAGCCGCGCCACCAGCTCGCCCTCGTGCACCGAAGCCTTGGCATCCACGTGGCGCGGATCGATGACCTCGATGTCGAGTCGCGCGGCACCGCGCCACAGCGCCAGCCGGTCGCCGTCGCGATGGATCGCGACGATCCGGCGCCGGCCGTCGATGGTGACCTCCAGCCCGCCCGGCACGACGCTCGCCAGCAGCCGGTGCTGCACGCCCGCGTCGAGCCGCGCGAGGTAGACGGCGCCGTCGCGCACCAGCTCGATCCGCTGCTCCGCCCCGCCGGTCCGCAACAGCCACTGCTGCGACCAGGGGAGGTTCACGCGAAACGCATCGCCGGCATCCCACGGCGTCGGCGCGACCGGCGCGGCGTCGGCCCGGCACTCCACCGCAGCGAGTGCGGCGACCGCGAGCTCCTCGCTGGTGGCGACCGGCACGGCGCCAAGACCGCTGCCGTGCTCGGCGAGGAAGCGGGTGCTGACCGCGCCGGCGGCGAAGGCCGGCACGGCCAGCGCGTCGGCGAGCCAAGCGGCGTTGGTGGCGACGCCGACGATGCGCAGCGACTCGAGCCCGCGCCGCACCGCGCCGAGCGCCGCCTCGCGCGAGCTGCCGCGCCCGATCAGCTTGCCGAGCAGCGAGTCGTAGTGCGTCGGCACCTGATCGCCGCTCGCGAAGCCGGCATCGACGCGCACCCCCGGCACGGCCTCCGGCCAGCGCACCTCGGCGAGCTGCCCAGCGCTCGGCACGAAGCCGGCCGCCGGGTCCTCGGCGCAGACGCGCACCTCGATCGCATGGCCGGTCGGCACGAGCTCGTGCTGAGCGAATGGCAGCGGCTCGCCGGCGGCGATCCGCAGTTGCCACTCAACGAGGTCAAGCCTGAGGATCTCCTCGGTGACGCAGTGTTCCACCTGCAGGCGCGTGTTCATCTCCATGAACCAGAACTCGCCGTCGGCATACAGGAACTCGATCGTCCCCGCGTTGACGTAGCCGACCGCCCTGGCGACGCGCAGCCCGGCCTCGTGCAGCCGCGCGCGCACCTCGTCCGGGATGCCGGGAGCCGGCGCCTCCTCGATCAGCTTCTGGTGGCGGCGCTGCACCGAGCAGTCGCGGGTGTGCAGGTGCAGCGCGTGGCCGTGGCCGTCGCACAGCACCTGCACTTCGACGTGGCGCGGCGCCGGAAGATAGCGCTCGATCAGCAGCGTCGGATCCGCGAAGGCGCTCTCGGCGAGGCGCCGCGCGCTAGCGAGCGCGGCGCCGAGGCCGGCAGCCGACTCGACGATTTGCATGCCCTTGCCGCCGCCGCCGCCGCTCGGCTTGATGATCAGCGGGAAGCCGACCGTGAGCGCCTCGGCCTCGAGCCGCTCGAGCGACTGCGCGGCGCCGTGGTAGCCCGGCCGCACCGGCACGCCGGCCAGCTGCATCGCCTCCTTGGCGGCACTCTTCGAGCTCATCGCCAGCATCGCCGCGGGCGGCGGGCCGACGAAGATCACGCCGGCCGCGGCGCACGCGGCCGAGAACTCGGCGCGTTCCGACAGGAAGCCGTAGCCCGGGTGGATCGCGTCGGCGCCGGCCTGACGCGCGACGTCGAGGACGCGCTCGATGGACAGGTAGCTCTCGCGCGGCGCGGCCGGCCCGAGCAGCCAGGCCTCGTCGGCCTCGCGCACGTGGCGGGCGCCGGCGTCGGCGTCGGAGTACACGGCGATGGTGTGGATGCCGAGCCGGCGCGCGCTGCGGATCACCCGGCAGGCAATCTCGCCGCGGTTGGCGATCAGCAGGCGGCGGATCATGACGCGCGCCACGCCGGCAGACGCCGCTCGAGCGCGGCGCTCACGCCGTCCTGCGCCTCGGCGCCCTCGCGCAGCGTCGCGAGCCACTCGGCGGTGGTGGCCGCCAGCGTCGCGCCCGGGTCGCGATGCGCGACCTCGGCAATCAGGCGCTTGCACTCGCCGAGCGCGTGCGGGCCGCCCAGCGCGATCTCGCGCGCGAGGCGCAGTGCCTCGCCCTCGAGCTCAGTGGCCGCGACCACCGCGTGCAGCAGGCCGAGCTCGAGAGCGCGCTCGGCGTCGATCGGCTCTCCCGACAGGAAGTAGCGGCGTGCCTGCCGCAGCCCGATCGCTTCCAGCACGAACGGCGAGATCACCGCAGGCACGAGTCCGAGCTGGACCTCCGGCAGGCGAAAGCGCGCCGCGGTCGAGCCGATCGCTAGGTCGCAGCAGGCCGCGAGGCCCATGCCGCCGCCGAAGGCCGGGCCCTGGACCACCGCGATGCTGGGCTTCGGGCAGTCGCGCACTGCCAGCAGCAGCGTCGCGAGGCGCCCGGCGTCGGCGCTGTTCGCGGCGCGATCGCCGCGACCGAGGGCGAGCATGGCGTTGAGGTCGGCGCCGGCGCAGAAGGCCGTGCCCTCTGCGCCGATCAGCAGCACGCGCGTTGCGGCGCGCGCGCCATGGCGCAGCACCGCGGCGTGCAAGGCCTCGATCAGCGCCGCATCGAGCGCGTTGCGCTGCTCCGGGCGATTGAGCGCGAGGCGCACGACGCCGGGGGCCGGTTCGGTCTCTAGGAGCTTCGGGGCCATGCAGCTTACATCCGGAAAATGCCGAAGCGCGTCTCGGGCGTCGGCGCGTTTCTGACCATCGCGAGCGCGAGCGCGAGGACCCGCCGCGTGTCGAGCGGATCGATGACGCCATCGTCCCACAGCCGCGCGCTCGCGTAGTACGGGTGTCCCTGCGATTCGTACTGGCGGCGGATCGGATCCATGAACTCGGCCTCGGCCTCGCCGGACCAGTCCTGGCCGGCGGCCGTCAACTGGTCGCGCCGGATGGTCGCGAGCACGGTGGCCGCCTGCTCGCCGCCCATGACCGAGGTGCGCGCGTTCGGCCACTGCAGCAGCAGCCGCGGGCCGTAGGCCCGCCCGCACATCGCGTAGTTGCCGGCGCCATAGGAGCCGCCGACGATCAGGGTCAGCTTCGGGACCTGCGCGGCGGCGACCGCCGCCACCATCTTCGCGCCGTCGCGCGCTATACCGCCCGCCTCGGCGCGCCGTCCGACCATGAAGCCGGTGATGTTCTGCAGGAACAGCAGCGGTATCTGCTCGCGCGCACAGAGCTCGACGAAGTGCGCCCCCTTGAGCGCGCTCTCCGAGAACAGGATGCCGTTGTTGGCGATGATGCCGACCGGGTAGCCCGCGAGATGCGCGAATCCCGTGACCAGCGTGCTGCCGTAGAGCTGCTTGAACTCGTCGAGCTCGGAGCCGTCGACCAGCCGCGCGATGATCTCGCGCACGTCATAGGGCTTGCGCAGGCTCGCCGGGACGACACCGTACAGCTCGGCCGGATCGTAGAGCGGCGCGCGCGGCGCCGCGGGCGGCGCGCGGTCGAGCGCGGGCTTGAGCCGCGCGACGATGCGGCGCGCGATCGCCAGCGCGTGCGCATCGCTCTCGGCGTAGTGATCGCAGACGCCGGACTCGCGGCAGTGCACGTCGGCGCCGCCGAGCGACTCGGCGTCGATCTCCTCGCCAGTGGCGGCCTTGACCAGCGGCGGGCCGCCGAGGAACACCATCCCCTGATTGCGGACGATCACGTTCTCGTCGGCCATCGCCGGCACGTAGGCGCCGCCGGCGGTGCAGGAGCCGTGCACCACCGCGATCTGGGCGATGCCGGCGGCCGACAGGGTCGCCTGGTTATAGAAGATGCGGCCGAAGTGCTCGCGATCCGGGAACACCTCATCCTGGGCCGGCAGGAACGCCCCGCCGCTCTCGACCAGGTAGATGCACGGCAGCCGATTCTCGCGTGCGATCTCCTGCGCCCGCAGATGCTTCTTCACCGTCAGCGGGTAGTAGGTGCCGCCCTTGACGGTCGGATCGTTGGCGACGATGACGCACTCGCGACCCGACACGCGCCCGACGCCGGTGACGATGCCCGCGCAGGGCACGTCGCCGCCGTAGAGGCCGTGCGCCGCGAGCGCCGAAAACTCGAGGAACGGCGCGCCGGCGTCGAGCAGCAGGTCAATGCGCTCGCGGGCGAGCAGCCGGCCTCGGGCGCGGTGCTTCTCGACGGCTTTGGTGGACCCACCGGCCGCAGCGGTCTGGACCTTGGCTCTCAGATCATCGACGATCGACGCCATTGCCAGCTTGTTCGCGGCAAATTCTGCGTTTTTTACGTCAATCTGGCTCACGAGGCGAATCATCTTGCTCTCGACCCCATAATTGTCCGACAATCATACTATCCTAAACGAACGGGGACGCCAAGATGGGCGACATGGGCGCGAGCCACGACGATGACCTCGATGCGGGCCTCGACGAGGACCTCGTCGCCCTGCGGCATGCGGTCAAGCGCTTTGCCCAGGAACGCATCGCACCGCGCGCCGCGGCGATCGACCGCGACGACGCCTTCCCGCGTGACCTCTGGCCGGAGCTCGGTGCGCAGGGCTTGCTCGGGATGACGGTGCCGGAGCGCTATGGCGGCACCGGCCTCGGCTACCTCGCCCACGTCGTGGCGATGGAGGAGATCTCACGCGCCTCAGGGGCGGTGGGCCTCAGCTACGCCGCGCACTCCAACCTCTGCATCAACCAGCTGCGGCTCAACGGCAGCGAAGCGCAGCTCGAGCGCTACCTGCCGAAGCTGGTCAGCGGCGAGCACGTCGGCGCGCTCGCGATGTCGGAGCCGGAGGCCGGTTCCGACGTGGTCGGCATGCGCCTCACGGCCGAGCGGCGCGGCGACCACTACGTGCTCAACGGCCGCAAGATGTGGATCACCAACGGCCCGGACGCCGACGTC
>JANYAE010000008.1 GCA_025355105.1 Pseudomonadota bacterium
AGCCGATGGACTTTGATGAGGAGTCGGTCGAGCTACGGACCGCGCGACGGCTGCGGCACTGGACGCCGCTCGTGCTGGTCTCGCTGCTCGCGTAACGCTCCTGCCGACCGACCACGGCCGGTGCGGCCGGTCCCCGGCGGAAAGGGGATCAGGCGGCACTGCTGCCGGGATCCACTGGGCACAGGTCAAACTCTCCGTCCTCATTCACGAGCCACCATGTGCGGGGAGTGGCTGGAAGATCATCGAAAGTGAACCGCACGATGGTACGGGTCGATGACAGCGCCTTCGCGTCCACCGTGCAGCGCATGTCCCACATCAGCACGCCGGCATCAAGCTCGCTGCCGCTGAAAGTGGAGCGATACCAGCGCTGTGCCCAGGTACCCAGCTGAGTCACCACCGGTCCGAGCTCTCGGCCGGCAGGCGTCAGGACGTACCGGGCGGCGCGACCTCGCAGGCGCCGATCGAGAACGCACAGGCCTCGAGCTTCCGCAAGCGGCTGGTGAGAAGCGATCGTGACATTCGCGGCACACCACGATGCAGGTCATTGAACGACGTGCTGCCCGGCAGCAGCTCGCGCAATATCAGCGGTGTCCAGCGCTCCGCGAACACCTCGGCCCCTTTTGCAAGGGGGCAGTACTGTCCGTAGCCCGCCATCGCGCTCACCTCGATGGCCGGGGCACCGAGGTCAGCGTAGTTCGCGCCGACCGGCCACTACAGATCCTGTACTTGTTTGATCGGCTGCGCCGCGACACGATTTCCCTCGAATCGCAGTTCGAGCGCGCGCAGCGGCCGACTGGCGCGCTTCTCCAGAGCGCACCAGGCTCACCTGCGCGTGAACCTCGGTCGCGGCGGTCGCGGTAGCCGTTCGGGATTCGCACCTTGGAGGGGGCCTCACATCAGTCGTCGCAACGCGTTAGTGCAACTCGCGGCGCTGCCACTGATGATGACCGCCGGAGCGGCGGGGGCAGTCGAGGCGAAGTCACCACTCAAGGTCATGATGAGGAGTGCGTGGGGATCGGATGACCCGACCAAGGCGGCATTTGCATTTCTGCACGGCCATGCGCTCGGCGAAGCCGGCCATTCCGTACAGATCTTCCTGCTCGGCGAAGCCGCGTCCTTGATGCGCCTGTCGGTCGCCAAGGCCGTGGTACCCGTTGGCTGGCCGCCGCTCGAAGAAGTGCTTCAAAAGGTCGTCGCGAAGCGGCTCCAGATCTACGCGTGCGGTGCGTGCTCGCGAGCCCGCGGAGTGAGCGACGCCGACCGGGCCCAGTGGGGCGCAAAGTTCGGCAATCCGACGATCTTCATCGGGCTCGTCGAATGGGCCGATCGAATTATCGTGGAATGACCTCGTAGCGGCGCCGTCGACGGCCTCGTACCGACCCTATCGCCGACAACGAAGCACGGCCTTCGCGAACGACTGTCGGCGCCCACCGAATGGCCGAGCGTGCTGACGGACTGCTGGCCCTGAGCATCCGCTCAACGTGCGGGCGAATCCTGAGCGCGTCGACCGCGGGAGCAACTCAGGTTGGCGAACACCGGCTATGGAGAGCTCACTGCGCAGGAGCCGCCGGTGAGGTCGACTGCCGCCTCATTCGGCATTCGCGCCACTGATGGGAGGAGCCGACGCAGGCGCTCGCTTCGTCATCGGCACGAAAGCGATCGTCAATCCATTGCCGAGCGGCCACTCGATCGCGTCGCCGGCGACGTAACCGCGCGCGGTGTAGAGCCTGAGACCGCTGAGCGTCGCCATCAGCTCGAAGCGCGAGAACCCGTGATCGACCGCGTCCTGCTCGCAGCGAGCGAGAATCGCGCTGCCAATGCCGCGCCGGGCGCAGGCCGGATGGATGAAGAAGGCCCGGATCTTGGCCGCGTCCTGGCGCGGATCCAGCTCCGCGGCATCGCGGTCAGGGCGGGAGTCGCCCCCAAATAGCGTCCGCCGGCGACCCCAGCCACCGCAACCGACCAGCCGGTCGCCGTGCTCGACGACGAAGTACGTCCGGTCGCGGATCAGCTGCGTGTCGACGCCGAAGGCACCGGCCAACGCCCCCTCGATCTGCGCGGGCACGTAGTCACCTGCGCCGAGCGCGCGTGCGGAGAGTGCGATCAGCGACCGGAGGGCGTCGAGATCGTCCGGCTTTGCATGCCGGAGGACGTGATCCGGTGGAAGTGTGCGCATCGGCGTCACCCGGACGGTCCGCGGGCAGGGTAGCAGCGACCGTCGTTCGGTCCTCGACCGCTGCCGATCAGGCGCGTCCCAGTGGCTATCAAACCACAATCGGTGCCGCGCTGCAGTGGTCGTCCCGGGACAGGCGGTCCGGGCGGCGCGCAGGGCGTGCGTGCCTTCCTCGAAGGGCATAGCGCCAGCGCTTGTTGCAACTGCGTGACAGCACTCATACACTCGATCCGGCAATAAAAATATTCAGTTGTGATTTTACAACAGTAAAGAATGACGGTGGATTCAGCGTGGGTTTGCGGGGGCAGGCCCCCTGGCTGCGGCAACCGCGGGCTCTGGATTCAAGCTTGGGGGCAGTCGAGTTTGGCTCGCGGAACGACGTGCCGTGGCGCGCCGACCTGAACTAGGCCGGATGCCCGTCACGCGGCCTCGCTCCGGACCGGCGCGGCACGCCTCCGAACGCCCAGTTCGGGAGCCAACCGCATCGGGCTCCGTGCGCGGATGACGGTCATCGCCAGGACTTTGAAAACTCAACGGGGAGATTGTCCATGAAATGGTTGTCGACTCTCGGGACCGCATCGATCCTCCTGCTGGCCATGAACGTGGCCGCTGCCCAAGAAAAGCCAAGCGGCGCGAGCGCCGGCGGCACCGGCGAGGTTGCCGAGGTGATCGTCACCGGCACGCGCCGAAGCGACCGTACGGTGACCGATTCGGCGTCACCGGTGGACATCATCTCGAGCGCCGACCTGCAGATGCAGCCTGCCGCGAACATGCTCGACCAGGTCAAGAACCTCGTGCCGTCGTTCTTCGTCGGCCAGAACACCATCTCGGATGCATCGAGCCTCGTGCGCGCGCCGTCGCTGCGCGGCCTGCCCTCGGATGAAATCCTCGTGATGCTGAACGGCAAGCGTTTCAACCGCTCGGCGCTCGTCCAGGTCTATGCCGGCGGCGATACCGAACTCGCGTTCGGCTCCCAGGGATCGGACATTTCGTCGATACCCTCGATCGCCGTGAAGAACCTCGAGGTTCTGCGCGACGGCGCCACCGCGCAATACGGCTCGGACGCCCTCGCCGGCGTTCTCAACTACGGTCTGCGTGACGACGCGGGATTCGAGGTGCGGGCCCGCTACGGTCGCTTCAAGGACCACGGTGACGGCAAGAGCTACCAGTATGCCGGCAATGCCGGCATCAAGTTCGGCACCGCGGGCTTCGCCAACCTGTCGGCCGAATACGACGACGACGGCCAGACGAGCCGCGGCGTGACGCGTGCGACCGCGGTTGCGTTCGCCCAGGAGAACCCGACCCTCGCGAGCACGCTGCCCAACTACCCGCTGCCGGCGCAGATCTGGGGACAGTCGCCGACCCACGGCTACAAGCTGCTGCTGAATTCGGGCGTCGACGTCACGGACAGCAGCAAGCTCTACCTCTTCGGCAACGTCGCATACAACAAGACCGACGAGAGCTTCAACTTCCGCTCGTCGTTGCTCGGCACGCGTCCGTTCACGACGACAACCGGGGACGTCAACAATATCGGTGGCCGATCGTTCTTCCAGCATCCGTACTACCAGACGCAGTGCCCGGCCACTAACGTCACGTGCCCGACCGGCGGATACGTCCAGGACGCCAACACCTTTCAGCTGAGCTCGATCTATCCGGGCGGCTTTACGCCGCGGTTCGTCGGCGAATCAAACGAGACCTACGGGACGTTGGGCTACAAGGGCAAGGCGGGCGGACTCGGGTACGACCTGTCGGTATCGACCAGCCGAAATTCGATCGACCTCTCGATGCACGACTCGACCAGCCCCTCGTTCGGCGGCGCGTCGCAGACGAGCTTCGAGTTCGGCAAGCTGATCCAGAAGGAATCGGACGCCAACCTGGATCTCACCTACGCCTTTGACGCGGGAATGGCGAGTCCGCTGACCCTGTCGGGCGGCGCCGAGTTCCGCCGCGAGGAGTTCACGGCGACGGCCGGCGACTTCCAGTCGTACGGCGCAGGTCCCTACGCCGCTCCGCATCCGCTCTACACCCAGACTTCACCGGGCGTCTATGCCGCGACCGGCATCTTCACCGGCGCGGAGTCTCCGGCCGCCAGCGGCTACGGTGGCACGAGCCCGACGTATGCTGGATCTCACAGCCAGAATAGCCACGGCATCTACGTGGGCCTGGAAGGCGATGTCCTCAAGCAGCTCAGCGTCGGTGCCGCCGCCCGCTACGAGAGCTATTCGACCTTCGGCAGTGCGACGGTCGGCAAGCTCAATGCGATCTGGCATCTGAACGACGAGGTGGCCCTGCGCGCCACGGTCGGAAGCGGCTTCCACGCGCCGTCACCCGGCCAGAACAACACGCAGGTACTGACCACGACGTTCTCCCAGGGCATTTCGCTGCAGCAGGGCACTTTCCCGGTTACCAGCGCCGTGGCGCAGTACTACGGTGCGAAGCCGCTCAAGCCGGAGCGGTCCGTCAACTTCGGCGCCGGCATCGTGCTCAAGCCCACGAGCCAGCTCACGGCCACCATCGACCTCTACAAGATCAACGTGCGCGACCGCATCTTCATCTCGAAGAGCTACACGGTGACCGACGCCGACATCACTGCTCTGCCGGAACTTGCCTCGGTGGGCGCAGGCGGCAGCGTCCAGTACTTCACGAACTCGCTGGATACCACGACCAAGGGCATCGACCTGGTCGGTACCTTCCACACGAACGTTGCCGACGGCCGGCTCAACCTGTCGCTCGCCTACAACTACAACAAGAGCGAGGCCACGCAGTTCGACCCGGCGGCGATCGCCACCTACCAGATCATCGACATCCAGCGACTCGCGCCGAACCATCGCGCCACCCTGTCGGCCAACTGGTCGCGCGGCGACCTGATGGTGAACCTGCGCGAAAACTACTACGGCGCATGGGTCGACGCGAACGACTACCCGACTGCGCACGACGCCGGCGGCAACGTCACCGCCGGGCAGGAATTCGGCGCCAAGTTCACGACCGACCTCGACGTCAGCTACACGTTCATGCGCAATTACACGGCGTCGATCGGTGCCAGCAACTTGTTCAATACCTACCCGGACAAGATCGCGGCCACGCCGGACAATCCGCTCTACACGCTAACGGGCGGCACTGCGGACGGCCAGATCTATCCGCGCAGTGGCGGCCCCTTCGGGATCAACGGCGCGTTCTACTACGCGAGCGTGCGAGTGCAGTTCTGACATTCTGAGCTCGGGCATACAGGGGGCGGGAGCGCTTCGGCGTTCCCGCCCCCGTTCTTTGGTGGCCCAACGAGCCTCAACGCGGCGTACCCCGGGACCTGTTCCGGATCGTTCGGCGACCGGAAGAAGTGCCGTAGCCGGCCATGCCCGCGACACCAGGTGCACACCCGGCCTTGACCTCGGCCATGACGTGCTGGAGCACGGGGTCGCTGGCACGGGCGGGCGCGGCGCATTCGCAACGCGCTAGCCGACACAACCGCGAATATCGCCTCGACCGCGGCCCGCCCGAATACGCGCGGCCCAGTCGCTGTCGCGAGGTCGCAGCGCACCAGCGGTCCGCTCGGCTTCAGCGGCCGATCGCGGCACGCGCGGCGGGTCACGACCCTCTCAAGTCCAGGTCCGAGCGGTAGGCGGCTGCGGCGCCGCGTGCCGAACCGGTGGCGATCCACGGCTGCGGCCCCAAACGCCACGTCCTCATCGCTTCGCCTGCAACCCGCCGCGCCCAGGCGCTAGTCCGGCGCGGCCGAGTCGGCTGTGGTCCAATGGGCGACGCGGACGCGCGCACGCCACGCAGGGCGAGTGACCCGCGACCACACGAACCCGCTGAGGACTGACACAAGGTCATGCGCATACTGGTGTGCCTGAATCGTGACCTGGCGAGCAATCTCGCGCTCAACCGGTTGTTGCCGACGCTCGCTGAGCATACGGTCCTGGTCGGCCTCTCCGAGCGCGTCGGCAGCGCGGGAGGGCAACATGAGCCGCGCGAGCGCGCCGAGCTTCGCAGCGCCGAGCAGGTCCTACCGAACGAGCTCCTGGACCCGCTGATCGAGCGTGCGAACCTTCCCGACGATGGCTCGCGGCGACTGACCTTCGCCGAGATTGAGCGCCATCGCGGTATCGAGGTTGCGTCGCTTTCCGATCCGAACTCGGCGGCAGGCCTGGAAAGGGTGGCGGCATTCGCGCCGGACCTGCTGCTGACGATCCGCTATGGAGCCATCCTCAAGCGGCCGGTGATCTCGATCCCGCGTCTCGGAGTCCTCAACCTCCATTCGGGCATCTTGCCCTCCTATCGCGGCGTTCTGGCGACGTTTCGTGCGCTCATGGACGGCGCCGAACAAATCGGCAGCACGCTGCATTACATCCAGGATTCGACGATCGACACCGGCGACATCATCGGCATCCGGACGGTCACGGTGCGTCGCGATCGGTCGTTGCTGTGGCACATCCTCGCGCTCTATCCGCCAGGAATCGCATTGGTGAGCGAAACCATTGAAGGCTTGGCGCGTGGCCGCTCCCCGCCGCGCGCGGCGCAAACACGCTGCGAGGGGGCCTACTACTCCTATCCAGCGGCGGAGGATTGGGCAGAATTCACCCGTCGCGGCTGGCGGGTCGTCGACGCGAGCGACATTCTAGGAATGGTTGCGACATCCGTCCGAACGTCCCTGTTCGAATCGCATGGTGCTAGCTCCGAAGCACGTTGAATCAGCCCCGGGCCGGGGCGCTTCCGCGTGTTCGCTTCTAAGCCTTGGCGCCGCCCGTCAGGACCTGGTCCACGGCACGCTCGTCAAGGGCCGTGGCAGCCTGTCGGTCGGCGATGCTGCGCGCCGCCTTGGCGGCAGTCGCCATGTCAACCTTGCCGTTGAAGTTCGCGCCATCGGCGATTGAAACGCGCGGTGCGAGGAGGTTGCCGAGCACCTTGGCGGTCGGTCGGATGCTGATCGACTCGAGGGCGTAGAGATCTCCCTCAACGGTTCCCTCGACGACGATCGTGCGCGCGCGCGAGTCCCCCTTGACCACGCCGTCGGTGCCGATCGTCAGGTTCTGGGTGTGGTGAATCGATCCTTCGATTCTACCCTGAAGCACGAAGTCCTCATCGGCCCGCAGCTCGCCCTTGAAGCGCAGCGTGGCGCCGAACACCGATGTTCCGGCCTTGGGCTCGGCGACCGTCCGGGCCTCAGGCGCCGGCGTCACCTCAACGCGGGGCGGCGGGGCCGCCGGCGCCTGCGGTTTGACGTCGAACTCGGAGAGGCGCGAATCAGGTGCGGCGCGCGGGGCGCGCGTGTCGAAGTTCGGGTTGCTCATGGAATTGTCTCCGGCAGCGGTAGGCTTGAACCAGCTCATCAGGCGCTCTCCTCGCGTTTACGCGGCGCTCGGCGGGCGGCGCGCAGTCGCGGGATCGACAGGCGATGCCGCTTTCGCAGCCTTGCCACCACTCATATCGACGCTGCCATTGAAAGTCGCGCCCTGCAGGATCGTCACGGACGGGGCCGTGATATTGCCGGTCATGTGTGCCGTTTCCTTGACCGAGACGGCCTTGTCGGCGCGGACGTCCCCCTCGATCTTGCCCTCGATGACGACGAGCTGCGCCTCGACGTTGGCGCGGACCGTGCCGCCGGCCCCGATCGTCAGTCGCTGCTTGTGGGTGATCGAGCCCTCGATCGTGCCGAGGATCACGAGGTCCTCCTCGGCGGACAGCTCACCCTTGAACTGGATGGTCGGTCCGAGGATGGAGGTCCGATCCTTGACCGTATCGTACGGGTTGGTCATTGCAGAGGCTCCGGCGGCAGGTACCGCGGTCTGGACAGATCCGGGAGGGACGGCTGAATCCTACGCAGGACGACGGCCGTCGCTGCGCAACCTGCGTCACAAAACGGACTTCGGTCACATCCGAGTCACACGATCACTTGGATGATGCATGTGGTCGCCGAGTGCCAATGGCCCGGAATGACGCTTCTTTTGCACTGCGGCGCGACGTCAACCTGGGTTGACTGCCCGCCTGGCCAGGCGGAGTCCACCGACCCGGGAGGACCGAGGCGTGCCTCGATCTCTTCGGATGTCATCAGCGCTTCATCGGCGGCACCTAACGTTCGCCCTGGCGTTTGCGGTCGTCGTCCGACGGCACGCGCGACACCACAACAGGAGAACAGCCAATGACGTCCGAGAGCACTGCGCGTGGGCTTGATGCAATGGCATTCATGCTGGTCGCGATCGTGCAGGCAGCGATCGCGCTGCCCGCCGTTGCCGCGGCCGGCGAGCGGGAGGTGGTTCGCGCGGCCGTCCCCCACGGTGCGATCGAGCACGTGCTCGTGATCGACCTCGAGAACGAGAGCTTCCAGGCAACCTTCGGGCCGGGATCACCGGCCGTCTACCTCAATTCGACGCTGCTCGCAGCGGGCGAGCTGGTGCCGAACTACTTCGGCACCAGCCATGTGAGCCTCGGCAACTATGTCGCGCAGGTGTCCGGCCAGGAGACCAACCCGTCGCTCAACAACGACTGCCTGAACCTGGCCTCTCTCACGCACCCGCCGGTCGTGGGAGGGTTCACGGACGTGCTCCCGGGAATCGACGCGACGGATCAGCTTGCCTATCCGGGCCAGGTGGTCGGCGACGGCTGCGTGTTCCCGGCGCCGACGCGGACCTCACGAGGGGCGCGGACCATTGGCGACCAGATTGACGACCGCTACAGCGACGGCGATCGCCGCGACGAAGGCCATCGCGGCCGCGTGAACTGGCGCTCCTACGCGGAGGACATGGGCGACGACCTCGGTCGTGACTACGGGACGCCTGACCCGCGCGGTGGCGCCGACTGCGCACATCCACCGATCGGCGGCGCGGACAACTCCAACAGCGCGAGCGCCCTTGACCAGTACGCCACGCGACATAACCCATTCGTGTACTTCCACTCGGTGATCGACCAAGCCGCGCGCTGCAATACCCACGTCGTGCCGCTCGGCAAGCTCGTGGTCGGCGCTGATGGCAACCCCGATACGTTCTCTGGCCATCTCTTCAACGATTTGCAGCGCGAGGAGACGACGCCGAAGTTCATGTTCATCACCCCCAATCTCTGCAACGACGGTCACGACGCCACCTGCGCGGCAGCGAACGTCGAGGGCACGACGAACGCGGCAGGAAAGAACCTCGGCGGCCTCGTGTCGGCGGACCTGTGGCTCCGGCACTGGATGCCGATGATCTTCGCATCCGCGGCGTACCAGAACGGAAAACTGCTGGTGGTCATCGCTTTCGACGAGGCCGGTGCCGCCGACGCCCGCGCGTGCGAGAAGGCCAATCAGGCCGATTGCCGGTCGCCAACCGGGCCGAACGTCTCGAATCCGGGCTTCAGCTCGCTGCTTGGGCTCTTTCACGTGCAGACGCCGCCGACGGCACCCTTCATGTATGCCGGCGGCGGGCAAGTAGGCGCCGTGCTCTTTAACAAGCGGTTCATCGAACCCGGTACGGTCAACGTCACCGGTTCCTACAACCACTACTCGGCACTGAGGAGCTACGAGGATCTGCTCGGCGTCACCGATGGCGGTGACGATGGGTTCGGTCACCTCGGCTACGCGGCGGTACCGGGCCTCGAGCCGTTCGGGCCTGATGTCTTCAACCGGCTAGATGATCGGAACGACGACTGAGCGCGGCACGTCGATCGGGTCGCGTCGGCCGTCGCTGAGCCGGATTCGGCCCCGTTGGAAGACGACCGCGAGGTTGCCCTCGCGGTCGCCAGCTCCCAGGCTCGGTCGCTATGAACGGGTCGGGATCTGACTTCACGCTAGCAGTCACGTGGCGCTGTCGTCGATCCGGAATCGGATGAATCGAACCATCGCTCGACAGCAGTTCGCGGCCCGGTGCCGGCCTGCCGATGACGGAGGTCGGCGCCTGCGTCGGTGTGCTGCGGTGCAGATGATCGACGATCGTCGATGAATCGCCAGCACCTTCAAGTTGCCACGGCTATGACGCCGCGACCGGCCTGCCTGCCAGTCCTCATCAAGGGTGCGCCCCACGCGACTGGGAGTCCAAGACGACGGCGGCGGTGAGCATTCCACGGTGGGATGGAACCGCGTGGCGGACCGGAGGATCTGCTATGACACGCTCCTTGGATCGGCGGCCATTGGCCCAACGCGCCAGAGCCCGTCCCGGGGACCGCGTCGATGCCAAGGACGGGAGTCGCCGCTGCGTGGTGCTCGGGCCCTAGGAGCGGAAGCCCGCAGCGCTCGGCAACGGCCTAGCGTCCGATTTCCGCTTCGACACGCGGGCGCAAGCGGGCCTCCTCGATGCGACTGCATTGACGCCCTGCGGGGCCGACGAGGCCGCTCCCGGCGAGCGTATCCCGAAGTCCTGCAGATCGTACGCTCGCGACCGCGATGGCAACAGGTTTTGCGCCTACTGCACGGCCTGACAGGTCAAGCGCAAGCCAAACAACGCATGAGACATCGAGGATCCCAATTCTACTGAAGTTCGCCTGCCGGCAACGGCGCCGGCTCGTCGTCGTCTCTAGCGTGCGGCCGCGGCCCACGCCGGCGCCCTGGCAATGTCGAGGTCTCGCATTCCGGGACAGTCGACTCGCCTCGGAGCAGAACGGTCTCTTGACGGCGGCTGAGGTAGGTGCGAGACAGCAACGCCGCGGCCACGATCCCGCCGCGTGGATCTGGCACCGCCGGCCGTCCCGCCGCGGTCGCAGCGACAGGCCGGACGAACGCCGAACGTCCGAAAGTCCGAAAGTCCGAAAGTCCGAAAGTCGTGCGCGGAAGCGGACGGATCAGAGAGGCGTCGGTGTTGACACAATCGAAACAGTTGATGCCGCGTCCACACCACGGCGTGCTGATCGATTACGACGATCCGGCCGGAGGCGGCCCACCGACGAAGTGCGCGCCGCGCACGACGCCGGGCGACGGCCCGTCCCGATGGCGGCCGCGCGGCGCGAACAAATTGCGTACCCTGTTCCCGGCTAGCGCGACGAGGGCTAGGCTCGCCGCGTGCGCGCGGCGACTCCTACCCTTTCGAGATAGGGCGTTCCCTGATACTGCGCACTACACTCCGTCCGACGGAAACCTATCTGCCGCGAGCCGCGCGTCTGCGTGCGCGCCCGGACAGCTGATGGCACACGGAGTATCTCGTTGACGTCC
>JANYAE010000024.1 GCA_025355105.1 Pseudomonadota bacterium
GGCCGACTTCGCGCTCGCGACCCACGGCGACCTCGGCGCCGACATCGATCTCAAGCGGCTGATCGCCGACCCGAACCCGCCGCCGGACGACTTCCCACCGCCGCGCCCGGAGCCGCTCAAGGTCTCCGATGCCTACGGCCAGATGATCTCGATGCCGGCGGCCGGCAAGGGCGCGGCGCGACCGGCGGCGCGCCCTGCCACGCCGGCGGGCGGCCACAACGCCGCGGTGCTGGCCTTCTTCCGCGGCGCCGGACTTGACCCAAGTCCGCTGTCGATCGAACAGGCCAGTGCGGCGCTCGCGCTAGCCGGTCAACTGCTGCGCGAGATGGTGCTCGGCCTGATGGCCAACCAGCAGACCCGCACCGAAGCGCGCGGTCGCTACCGGATCGACGACACCGCCGTGACGCGCGCCGAGCAGAACCCGCTCAAGGCCGCGACCAGCGTCGACGAGGCGCTGACGCGGCTGTTCGGGCCGCGCTCGACGCGCTTCCTGCTGCCACTCGACGCGGTCCGCGCGAGCTTCAACGACCTCAAGCGCCACGATCAAGCCACCCAGGTCGCGCTGCAGGACGCGATCGCCGACTACCTGCGCCGCCTCGCGCCGGAGCAGCTCGAGCAGCAGTTCGCCGAGTCGCTGGCGCGCAGCGGACCGCTGAACGCGGAACCAGGCCAGAAATACTGGGAGATGTACGCCGAAATCTACAAAGTGCTGGCGCAGACGACGCCGGAGGGCCTGCCGCACGCCTTCGCCGAGGAATTCGCGCGGGCCTACGCGACCGCGCTGGCGGAATTCGCCGAGCACGATCGGCGGCCCGCGGCCGCGAGCCGCCGGGCGACCTAGCGGCCGCGCGGCGGCCGCGTCGTCGCCTGCCGGCAGCCGGAATCAACGGCGAGTAGATGGCGGAGAGGGTGGGATTCGAACCCACGGTGAGCGTAAGCCCACGCCTGATTTCGAGTCAGGTACATTCGACCACTCTGCCACCTCTCCGCGGCGCCGGTCGGGGCTGCGGGTATTCTACACCAATGGCGGTCCCGACCAGCACCCCGGACCTCCCCCCGAAGCCCGCGGCACGCCCTCTGCCGTGGCCGGCGGTGGGAGCGGTCCTCACCCTTGCCGTGCTCGGCACCTGCAGTGCGCGCCCGGGCGTGCTCGAGCAGGTGCGCCTGCAGGGCGTGCTCAAGGTCGCAACCCGCAACAGCCCGACGGCCTACTACTTCGGCGCACAGGGGCCGGAGGGCCCGGAGTTCGAGCTCGCCACCCGCTTCGCCCGCGAGCTCGGCGTGCCGGTGAGTTTCGTGACGCTGATGACGCCCGGCGAGGTGCTCGAGGAGGTCGAGACCGGACGCGCCCACATCGGCGCCGCCGGCCTGTCCGTGACCCCGGCATGGCAGGGCCAGGTGAACTTCTCACGGCCCTACCAGCGGGTCCGGCTGCACCTCATCCACCGCCGTGACCGGCCGCGGCCGGAGCGTCTCGAGGCGCTCGGCAGCCGGACGCTCGAGGTCGTGGCCGGCAGCTCGCACGAGGCAGCCCTCGCGGCGCTGGCGCGCGGCGTGCCGGGGCTGCGCTACTCCTCGGTGCTCGGCGTCGACACGCTCGACCTGCTCGACAGGGTCTGGAACGGCGACATCGACACCACGATCGCCGACCGCAATGAGTTCTCGCTGACCCGCAATTTCCACCCGGAACTGCGGATCGCGTTCAACCTGCCGGAGGCCAGCGAGCTGGCGTGGGCGCTGCCGCACGGCGACCCGGCGCTCGCGGCCCGCGTCGACGCGTACCTGAGCTCGATCGAGGCCGACATGCCGGCGCTGGTGCAACGCTACTACGCGCCGGACGATCGCTTCGACTACGCCGGCGCGCGGCAGCTGGTGCGCGACGTCGAGGACCGGCTGCCGGCGCTGCGGCCTCACTTCGAGCACACGGCGCGCGAGTTCGGCGAGGACTGGCGCGTACTGGCGGCGATCGGCTACCAGGAGTCCCGCTGGAATCCGCTGGCCGTCTCGCCGACCGGCGTGCGCGGCGTCATGATGCTGACCGCCGAGACCGCGGAGGCACTCGGCATCGACGACCGCGCCGACCCGGCGCAGAGCATCCGCGGCGGCGCGAGCTACCTGCACCAGATGCGCGAGACGATCCCGGCGCGCGTCCCGGAGCCGGACCGCACCTGGCTCGCGCTGGCCGCCTATAACATCGGCTACGGACACCTCGAGGACGCGCGGGTGCTGGCGCAGTCGCACGGCAAGGACCCGGACTCGTGGCAGGACGTGCGCGAGTTCCTGCCGCTGCTCGCGCAGGAGCGCTTCTACCTCAACCTCCGGCGCGGCTACGCGCGCGGCTGGGAGGCGGCGCGCTTCGTCGACAACGTCAGAAGCTACCTCGACGTGCTGGAATGGGTGTCGCCGGAGCCCTCGCCCGGCGCCGGCTAGCCTCAGGCGCCGAATGAGGTCACAGTGCCGCCGCGAGCGGCGGCCCCGATGGGCCTCCTGACATCGGCGCCGTGCGCCGCAAGGGACTTCCGTATGACGAGACTCCGCGCCGCGCTGCTGCTGCTCTGCGGCGCCGCCGCGACCGCCGTGGCGGCACCGCCGCTGCAGGTGAACGGCGAGCGACTCAACGCCCACCTCGCCGCGCTCGCCGAGTTCGGCAAGAATCCCGGCGGTGGCGTGAGCCGCGTGGCCTATTCCGACGCGGACCGCGCCGGCCGGGAATACGTGCTCGGCCTGATGACGGCCGCCGGCCTCGAGGTGTCGATCGACGCGGCCGGCAACCTGCTGGGGACACGTGCCGGCCGCGAGCCCCTGCGGCCGATCCTGATCGGCTCACACATCGACTCGGTGCCGGAGGGCGGCAACTACGACGGCGACGTCGGCTCGCTGGCGGCGATCGAGGTCGCGCAGGTGCTCGCCGAGCAGCACCTGCGACTGCGCCATCCGCTGCAGGTGATCATCTTCTCGAACGAGGAAGGCGTGATGCTCGGCAGCTCCGCGCTCGCCGCGGGCTTCGACGCCACGCGACTCGGGCAGCTGTCGCAAAGCGGCAAGTCGGTGCGCGACGGCGTCCGCTTCCTCGGCGGCGATCCGGACCGGCTGGCGCAGCTGCAGCGACAGCCGGGCAGCATCGAGGCCTACGTCGAGCTGCACATCGAGCAGGGCGGC
This sequence comes from Pseudomonadota bacterium, assembly GCA_025355105.1. Taxonomy (GTDB): domain Bacteria; phylum Pseudomonadota; class Gammaproteobacteria; order Steroidobacterales; family Steroidobacteraceae; genus CAIKZZ01. The sequence goes on from JANYAE010000024.1 coordinate 3,160, forward strand.
GTCCTCGAGCACGAGCACGTGCAGGTCGGCATCGTCGAGGGCATCGTCGGCATCGTCGACGCCGAGGTCACGGTCGAGGGCCTCGCAAACCACGCCGGCACGACCCCGATGGACCAGCGCCACGACGCGCTGCTCGCGGCGGCGCGCTTCGTCGAGGCGGTGAACCGAGTCGTCACCGCGACGCCCGGTCAGCAGGTCGGGACCGTCGGTTGGATCAAGGCTCAGCCGGGCGCCTACAACGTCGTGCCGGGCAAGGTGACGCTCGGCCTCGAGCTGCGCGATCTCGACGCACGCAAGATCGAGGAGCTCTACCGCCAGATCCTCGAGCAGGCGCAGCTGATCGGGCGTTTGAACGACACGAGCTTTCGCTTCGAGCGCCACGTGGCGGCAACCCCGGCGCTTGCCGACCCGGCGCTGCAGGCGCTGATCGGCGCAAGCGCGCGCAAACTCGGGCTGTCGACCCGTCTGCTGCCGAGCGGCGCCGGCCACGACGCCCAGGAGATCGCGCGGCTCGGGCCGATCGGCATGATCTTCGTACCGAGCGTCGGCGGCATCAGCCATTCGCCCAAGGAATACTCGCGCCCCGGCGACATCAGCAACGGCGCCAACGTGCTGCTCGAGACCGTCACGGCAATCGATCGGACGCGCCGCGCACGCTGACGCCGGCCGCGCGGTTGCGCCGCGCCGGGGCTAGTCGGCCGGAGCGGCGCGGCGGCGAACGAAGAAGTCCTTGAGCAGCGCGCCGCAATCGTCGGCCAGCACGCCGCCGAAGGCGTCCACCGCGTGGTTGAGCGCGGCTGAATGCGTCAGGTCGAAGGCGCTGCCGGCCGCGCCTTGGCGCGGGTCCCAGGCGCCGAACACGAGGCGCGCGATGCGCGCATGCACCATCGCGGCAAGGCACATCGGGCACGGCTCGAGCGTGACGTACACGGTCGCGCCGCCGAGCCGGTAACTGGCAAGCGCCTGTCCCGCAGCACGCAGCGCGAGAATCTCGGCGTGCGCGGTCGGGTCATGCGCCGCGAGCGGCCGGTTCCAGCCCTCACCGACGACGCGCCCGTCGGCGCTGACGACGAGCGCGCCGACCGGCACCTCGCCGGCCGCCTCCGCGTGGCGCGCGAGCTCGAGCGCGCGGCGCATATAGTCGAGGTCGGTCGGCCGGCCACCGCCCGCGGAAGTGGCCGCGTCGTCGTTCACTGCCACGCCATGCCCCTTGCCCCGTGCCGTGCTCGGCGGTTGCGCCACGAGCTTGCACGGCAGAATATCAGAGCGTGACCGGGCCCCGGCAGGCGCTACGGAAAGCTCCTGATGCGTCCAGCGGCGGCATCACGCACGGTGAACCACATGACTCTGTCGGCGGCCAGCGTGAGGATCCCCTGCGCCACGATCATCGTGCTGCTCGCCGCGGCGGCGCCCGCGGCCTGCGGTGGCCGCGGGCCCGGCCCGGCGCTGCATGAGGGCCTGCACACGAGGAGCGCCGAGATCACGGTCGCCGAGGCGATTGTCGCGAGCGGCGGCTACGGCGCCGGTGCCGTCACGGTGCTGTTCAGCCGGACGCAGCTGCGGATCCTGATCAGCGATCGGCGGCTGGCCGAAGCTGACCCGGCCAGCCACGCGGCCGCCGCCCTACAGGCCGTGACAACGGCGCAACGGGCGCTGACCACCGACCCGGAGTTCCCGTCGGTCGAGGCGATCAGCGTCGCGATCGTGCACCCGCCGAGCCTCGGCAGCGGCGCGCTCGCGTCGCATACCGAGGAGGTGTTCGACTTCCGCCGCGACACTGGCGGCGATTTCGGCGCGCCGCGCGGCTGAGACCGCAGGGCGCAGGCAGCGCGCGGCGCGGCCCGGCCTGAGCACGCCGCCTGAAGTCGGTGCGCGACAGGCGCGCCGAAGCGTCGGCCAGCAGCGGTTGGTGCGCTGCCCATCCGGCGCGCCCACGCGTAGGCTATCGGCTGTTGGCGCGCCGATCCGACGCGTCTGGAGCCGGACCCGCGAGAACCGTCCAACGGCCTGCCATGCAACTCGCTGACCTTCCGTCGACCGCGCCGCCCGCGCGACGCCTGCTGTTGCTCGCGTTGCTCGGCGCGCTCGGGCTGCTGTGCATCGTCGTGTTGCGCCCGTTCATCGTGCCGGCGGTGTGGTCCGCGCTGCTGGCCTACACGAGCTGGCCCGTATTCCGGCATGTCCGGCGGCTGAGCGGCGGCCGCGCGACGCCGGCGGCGCTGGCGATGACGGCGGTTGTTGCGCTGGTGCTGATCGTGCCGCTGGCCGCGTTCGCCTACTTGCTGCAGGAGGAGGTCGCCGCGCTCTACCAGGCGGCGGTCTCCTATCGTCCGCAGGACACGGCGCTGCCGGCGATGCTGAACGGCGTGCCGTGGCTCGGCGAGGCGATCCGGCAGGCGCTCGACCGTTATGCAGGCGACCCGCTCGTCATTCGCCAGTTGCTCCTCGACTGGGCACAGGACTCCAGAACGGAGCTGCTCAGCGTCGTCGGCAGCGTCGGCCGCAACGCCGCCAAGCTGTTCATCGCGATCCTCACCACCTATTTCCTCTACCGCGACGGCCCGACGCTGGCAGGCCAGGCGCAGCGGATCCTCGCGCGCTTCTTCAGCGATCGGCTCGACCGCTACCTGCACGCCGCCGGCGTCATGGCGCGGGCCGTCGTCTTCGGGCTGCTCGTGACCGCGCTGCTGCAAGGAACCATCGCCGGCATCGGCTACGCGGTGGTCGGCGTCGACGCACCGGTTCTGCTCGGCGCGCTGACCGCGCTCGCGTCGATCGTGCCGATCGTCGGCACTGCACTCGTCTGGGCGCCGGCCGCCGTCGCGCTGCTGCTGTCAGGTCATGTCTGGAGCGGCCTGGCCCTGCTCGCCTGGGGCACGGTGCTGGTCCATCCGGTCGACAACCTGATTCGGCCGCTGATCATCTCCAATGCGACGCAGATGCCGTTCCTGATGGTCATGTTCGGCGTCATCGGCGGCCTCGCCGCGTTCGGCCTCGTTGGCCTGTTCGTCGGACCGGTGGTGCTCGCGATCGCGACCGCCGTCTGGCGGGAGTGGCTGGAGGAGTGCCGCGACGGGCAAACGCCGCCCGCCGCGGCTCGCGACGACGCGGCACCGCGCGCGTAAGGCCCGACTATCGCTGGGACCGGTGCGCCGGTCCCAGCGACCGCCATTACAGCAGCAGATCACCCGGCGTCGGTGGCAGCCGCGGCATCATCTGGTCCGGAAACGGCCCGGTCAGCGCTTCGAGGAAGGCGACGATGTCGGTGACCTCGGCATCACTCAGCGTCCGGTTCAGCTGCGCGCTCGCCATCACCCGCACCGCGTCCGGCAGCGTCTTGACGGAGCCGTTGTGCATATACGGCGCGGTGTAGACGAGGTTACGCAGCGTCGGCACGCGCCACAGGTGCCGGTCCGCGTCGCGGCCGGTTGACTCGAAGCGACCCTGATCCGCGGCGAGGTTGTAGCTCGCGACGTACGGACTCGAGGTGAAAGTAGGGAACTTCATCAGGAACGGCGTCCCGCCCGGCAGTTCAGGGCCACTGAAGTTGGGCCCCTGGTGGCAGGCCGCGCAGCCGACGCTCGCGAAGGCCCGCAGGCCGCTCAACTGCTTGGGCGACAGCGCGCTGTGCTCGCCGGCCGCGTAGCGATCGTAGGCGCTGCCGGGCGTGATCAGCGTGCGCTCGTACGCGGCGAGCGCTTTGGCGGCATTCTCGATCGTCACCACGTCGCCGGCGCCGAAGGCGTCGGTAAAATGCGGCCGGTAGCCGTCGATGCGCCGGATTCGGTCCATCGCCGCCGGCAGGTCCTTCATGCCCATCTCGACCGGGTTGACGACGGGCCCCTTGGCCTGGTCCTCCAGCGTCGCGGCGCGGCCGTCCCAGAATTGCGCCGACAGGAAAGCCGCGTTCCACACGGTCGGCGCACTGCGGCCGCCCTTCTGACCGTGGACACCGATCGACACCGGCCGGTGGTCGTCGCCGCCCTCCATGACGTTGTGGCAGCTGGCGCACGAGACGGTGCCGGTCTCGGAGAAGCGCGGATCGAAGAACAGCATCTTGCCGAGCTCGACCTTGGCCGGTGTCGACGGATTGCTGGCAGGCTCCGGTGCGCGCGCGGGCAGCGCCCGCCAGGTCGGCTCGGTGGCCCCGGCCGCGGTGGCCAGCAGGCCGAGCGTCAGGGCGACGATGGGAATGACTTTCATGCGCAGTACTCCGCGGCGGCGGCAATCGCCGAACGCATCCAGCATCGCACCGCTTGCTTAACGCTTGCTTATGGCAGGCGCCGCGCACCGGGGCCGCCATCGTCGCCGCGGCGCAGGCGTCAAACCGGGAACGTGACCTCGACTCGCAGCCCCCGGCCCTGTTCGCCGCGCGTGTAGCGCAAGTCGGCGCCATGGCGCTCGGCGATCCTGCCGACGATCGACAGGCCGAGTCCGGTGCCCGCCGTCGCCGTCGGCGAGCCGCGGAAGAAGGGCCGGCCGAGCTGCGCCAGATCCGCGTCGGCCAGTGGCACGCCGTCGTCCGTCACCGAGAGCCGGACCACCGTCGGCTCGCGCTCGATCGCGACCTCGACGTGTCTGCCGCTGCCGGCGTAGCTGACGGCGTTGTCGAGCAGGTTGCGAAGCAGCACCTCGACGAGCACGGGATCGGCCGCGATCCGCGTCGCGTCGGCGCTGCGAAGACCGATCTCGACGCCGCGCTCGAGCGCCGCCGGCGCCAGATCGGCGACGACGCGCGCCGCGAGCTCGTCGACCCGGCACGCGGCGACCGAGGCCTGCGCAGCTTCCTCGTCCATGCGGGCGAGCGTCAGCAGCTGGGTCACCATGCGCGACAGCCGGTCGCAGGCCGCGATCACCTGGTTCAGCGCCTGCTGCCGCTCCGCCGCGAGCGGCGCCTCAAGTGCCGACTCCGCCTGCGCACGGATCGCGGCGATCGGCGTGCGCAGCTCGTGCGCCGCGTGCGATGTGAAGCGTCGCTCCGACTCGAGCGTGCCGCGAATGCGCTCGAAGAGTGCGTTCAGGTGCACGATCAGCGGCTCGACCTCCGCCGGGATCCGTCTCGGCGTCAGCGGTTGCAGGTCGGACGCCCGGCGCCGGCTGACCTCAAGCCGCAACTCGGCGAGCGGGCGGAGCGCGCCACTGACCGCAATCCAGACCAGCACGCCGAACAGCGGCAGCGCCACCGCGAGCGGCCACAGCGCGCGCAGCACGAATCGCCGCGCGAGGCGCTCGCGGCCCTCGCGGGTCTCGGCGATCTGCACCAGCACCGAGTGGTCCGCATCCCACTGGCTGTAGACGCGCCAGCGCTGTGTCCCCGACTGGGCGTCCTCGAAACCGCGGTCGCGCGCCGACAGCCGGGACGCCGGCGCGTTGGTCGAGCGTGCCCGCAGGCGGCCGTTGGAATCCCAGACCTGAAAGACCACCGGCGCGCCGTACGGCCGCAGCGCGTCGACGCCCTCGCCACCCAGCTCGAAGAGCTCGTGGTCGGCCTGCACCGCGAGCAGCGCCGCGGCCTGCTCGAGGTGCCCGTCCAGCACGGCGTCGATCTCGCGGCGCGCGTCCTGATAGGTGATCGCGCTGACCGCCGCCCAACCCGCGGCGACGAACAGCAGCACGAGTCCGACCAGGCGGCCGCGCAGCGAGTGCTTAGCCACCCACGCTCGCCGGCGGATCGCGCTGGATCAGGTAGCCGACGCCGCGGATTGTCGTGATGACCTCCGGCCGAAGCTTGCGCCGCAGGTGGTGCACGTGGACTTCGATGGCGTTGCTCTCGAGGCTCTCGTCCCATTCGTAGAGGCGCGACTCGAGCTGCTGCTTGGTGAGCACTCGCCCAGCGTTCAGCAGCAGTTCCTGGAGTACCGCAAACTCGCGCGGTGACAGCTCGACGGGCTCGCCGCGAAAGCGCACCTCGTGGCTCGCCGGATCGAGCGTGACGACGCCGGCGCGCAGCGTCCCGCCGGCCTGGCCCTGCGAGCGCCGCACCAGCGCGCGGATCCGCGCGGCGAGTTCGCCGACCGCGACCGGCTTGACGACGAAGTCGTCGGCACCGGCATCCAGGCCCTGAATGCGATCGGCGACCAGATCGCGTGACGTCAGGATCAGCACCGGCGTGCGCCCGCGACGCGCGCGCAGCCGCTGCAGCACGTCGCTTCCGCTCAGGCGCGGCAGGCCGAGATCAAGGACCACCGCCGCGAACTCGTCGGTCTGCAACGCCGCCTCAGCCGCCGCGCCGTCGCGCAGCCACTCGACCGCAAAGCCGGCCCGCCGCAGGCCGCCCTGCAGCCCCTCGCCGAGAAGGACGTCGTCTTCGACCAGCAGTACGCGCATGCGTCAATCATCGTCCGGGCGCGCATGTCCCGCAATCTCGCTCCGCGCAGGATGCTTCGCCCCGGGCGGGGACTCGACGCTGCCCGCGCCGCGCACGATCAGTCCGGCCACCAGCGCCACGGTCGCGAGCAGCAGCCCGACGCCCACCGCCGTGCGCGGCGCCACGTCCGGCTCCCCGGCCGCGGCCTGCTTGTAGCCGCTCAGCATCGCCCGGGGCAGGTTTTCCCGATGCAGCACCGAGCTCGTGAGCACGGCCGCGACGTGCAGGATGACCAGCCCGAGCCAGGCGTTCGCGAGCAGTTCATGGGCCGCCTCGACGGCCTCGCCGCCGACATCCTCGTAGCGCAGCCAGCCGCTCACAGCCGTCGCGAGCCCGAGCGCCAGCAGCGCATAGATCGCCCAGCTGCCGGCCGGATTGTGGCCGGTGTGGTGCGCCGCCTGCCCGCGCGACAGCTTGCTCAGGTACTGCCACGCCTGCACCGGCGTGTAGCGAAACGACGCGAAGCGGGCATGGTGCGTGCCGACGAAGCCCCAGACGAGACGAAAGCCGACCAGTGCGGCGGCCGCGTAGCCGAGTGCGACGTGCACGTCGCGCCAGCGCTCCGACTCGCCGAGCAGGTACGCGCCGGCAAACGCCACGGCGAAGCTCCAGTGAAATACGCGCACCGGCAGATCCCAGACTCGCACCGTCGATTGAAGTGGACCGTTCATTTTGGAATCCTGATCTGGCGCTCGCTGAACACCCCCTGCTCGGCGCCGGCGTGGCAGGCGGCGCAGTTGCCGCGGCTGCGCACCGCCGGTCGCCGCCACACCTCGGCCGGCACTTCGTCGTGCTCGCGCTCGAACCACGCCGAACGCGTGATCCGCGGCAGTTCACTGCCGGCCGGCGGGGCGCCGGATGGCGCGTGCGCCTGCAGGTACTGGCCGATGATCGCCGCCCGCCCGTCGCTCAGCGCGGCATCGGCGCCGAAGTGCCGGTCCAGCCGCGTGAGCAGCTGTTGCCAGGCGGCCGCGGGCAGCAGCCGCGCCGGAAAGGCCAGATGGCAGCTGCCGCACTCCTCGCGCCAGACGTCCGCCGCCGCGCTGGGCGCCGGCAGCGCGGCCGGAGTTGCGGCCAGACCGAGGTGCGTCGTGAAGACGTACAGGAACACGGCGCAGAGCCCCCAGACCAGCAGATCCACCAGCCGACTCAGCGAGCAATTCATCGCGCGCTCCTCACGATTGCAGTGACAACAGATAGGCCAGCACGTCCGCCTGCTCGGCGGCCGAGCACGGCCGGCCGAGCACGTCCTGGCAATTGCGCCGGAACCACTTGTCGGTCCTGGCGCGCTCGGTGAATCGAGCGGGGTTGAACGCCGGCGCCATCGGCAGGATCGCCTTGCCGGTGACCGCGTGCCGGCCGTCGCGGCGCGGATCCGCCGTGTGGCAGGACGCGCAGCTCCAGTCGGCGCGCCGCGCAGTGAAGAACGCCGCGCCGCGCGCCGGCGAGGCGCGCACGGGCGCCGCCGATTCGCGGCTCGCCTCCGCCTCCAGCGACGCGAGCAAACTGGCCGGCGTCCCGGCGCGGGCGACGCCGAGGCCGACGAACAGCGCGATGGTCAGCAGCAGCTTCATGTCGGGACACCTCCACCAGTTGCGGCGCTGACGCTACCCGCGATTGCTTATCGGGCGCTTAACACCGGCACGCGGCATACTGGGCAGATGAGCGGCACGGAGAGCACGATCCTCGGCTTCGCCGCGGCACTCGGCGGCGGCTTGCTGATCGGGATCGAGCGCGAGCGTCGCAAGGGCGCCGGCCCGCGGCGTGCGCCGGCGGGGGTTCGCAGCTTCGCGCTCGCGTCCCTCGCGGGCGCCGGTGCGGCCGAACTCGGCCAGCCGCTCGTGCTGGCGACCGGCGCGCTGCTCATTTCGGCGCTCGCTGTCGCTTCCTATTGGCGGACGCGGCGGTCGGATCCCGGCGTCACGACCGCGCTCGCCCTGCTGGTCACCTACCTGATCGGTGCGCTCGCGATCGAGCACCCGATCCTGGCCGCCGGCGGCGCGGTCATCGTCACCACCTTGCTGGCAGGGCGGCGCACGCTGCACGAGTTCTCGGTCGACACCTTGTCGGAAACCGAATTGCGCGACGGGCTCTTGTTCGCGGCCGCGGCGCTGATCCTGCTGCCGCTGCTTCCGGACCAGCCGGCAGCGTGGGCCGCGGCCGCCAATCCGCGCCGACTGTGGGGTCTGGTCGTGCTGTTCATGGCGCTGCAGGCTGCCGGCTACGTCGCACTGCGCGCCGCCGGGCCGCGACTCGGCCTCGCGCTGTCAGGCCTCGCGGCCGGCTTCGTGTCCAGCACCGGCACCATCGCCGCCCTCGGCGCGAGGGCACGGCAGGACCCGGCGCTGCGCACGGCGTGCGTGGGCGGTGCGTTGTTCTCGACGGTCGCCACGGTCCTGCTGCTGGCGGTGGTCGTGATCGCCGTGTTCCCCAGCGCGCTCGCTTGCCTCGCGCCGTCGCTCGGCGCGGCGCTCGTGGCGGCGCTCGGCTCGGCGGTCTTCCATCTTTGGCGAAAGCGCGGCACAGCCACCGCGGCGCCGACGCCGGGCCGCGCATTCAACCTGCTGTACGCGCTCGGCTTCGCGGCCATCCTGACCGCGGTCACCGCGGCCGTGTCATTGGCGGACAGGTACTTTGGCAATGCGGCGGCGGCCGCGACCAGCGCCGCGGCCGGTGCGTTCGACGTCCACGCGGCCGCGACGTCGGTGCTGTCGCTCGCGGCGAGCGGCAAGCTCGCGGTTGCGGCCGTCCGCGTCCCGATCCTGATCGCGTTCTCGACCAACACGGTCAGCAAGCTGGTCGCCGCGTTCGTCGGCGGCGGCCGGGCGTACGGCCTCGAGGTCGGCCTCGGGCTCACCATCACGGCGGCGGCCGGGTGGCTGCCGCTGCTGCTCGGCGACTGTCCGGGCAACTAGCCCGTCAGTCGCCCGGACCGGGCTGAGCGCGCCGGTAGACGAACCAATACACGCCGGCGACCAGCGCACCGCCGCCGATGATATTTCCGATCGTCACCGGGATGAGATTCATGGCGAACGCCGTCCAGGTCAGCGCCGTGAAATCCGCCGGCGACCCGATCTGCGCCCAGAGCGCCGCTGATGCCCCCGCCTTCAGAAACAGGCCGAGCGGGATGAAGTACATGTTCGCCACCGAATGCTCGAATCCGGCGGCAACGAATGCGGACACCGGAAACAGTACCGCGAGCACCCTGTCGCTGAGCGTGCGCGCGCCGAGCCCGAGCCAGACCGCAAGGCAGACGAGCACGTTGCACAGCACCCCGAGCAGCAGGGCCTTCTCGAACGGCAGCGCGACCTTGTCGTTGGCGATGCGCAGCGCAACGGCCGCCACGCTGCCAGCGCCGTTCGCCGGCTGCCCGGAAAGATAGACCAACGCGGCCGTGCCGAAGGCGCCGACGAAGTTCCCCGCGTACACGATCGCCCACACACGCAGCATCTCGCTAAGCCGGACCCTGCGCGCCACCCACGCCATGACCATCAGGGCATTGCCGGTGAACAGTTCCGCGCCACTGGCGATGACCAGGATCAGCCCGAGGCAGAAGGCGGTTCCCGTCAACAAACGCGCCACGCCATACGGCAGCGTCCCCGCTGCGCCCGCCAGCACCGTGGTCGCGAACATCGCGCCGAGCGCGATGAAGGCCCCGCCCAGCACGGCGAGCGTCAGCAGCTTGAGCGCGCCCTCGCGAATCTTCTGCGCGCCGATTTGTTCCGCCTTGCGCGCCATCTCGGCCGGCAGCAGGGCGTCGACGCCGTGGCCGGCCTGTCCCTCGTTCCCGGTCGTCATCTCCGGACTCCTCGCCATGATTGCCTGCGAACGAGCGGCTCCATCACCTGGATCGGTTCGCCGCGAGCGACGGCTGATGTCGCAGCCGCGTCGCGCCCCGCCGCATGCTCGGCACTTGCGGCTCCATCCGCGCGCCGCTGCACTCACTCGGCCGGAACTCGCAACGCAGCCCTGCGCACGATCCGCACTGTCAGAGTACCTGTGCAGCGCCTGTAAAGGGACGGAATTCCGACCGCGTTGGCGCTCCGCGCGCGATGAGCGCGCCGCCCGAGCGGTCGCTGCTGCCACGTTTCACGTCCGCGGCTTCTCCAAAGCCTACCGGCTCCGTGACGTCTGGATCTGAGCGCTCCGCAATTTCGGCGTCGACTTCCATCACAGGAGACCGCGGCGTCCGGCCGTCGCAACGGCGCGCCACCGGTCGGTAGGCTGCGGCTTCCCCACGACGCATTGCCGGCCGGCAGCGGACGCGCGAACGGCCGCGCTCGATCCGTACATCCCCGCTCCCCCCAAGCAATCCATGCCCGGTACCCTCGACGGCGCCGACGGGGGATGCGGTCCGGCGCAACCGGGCGGCGGATGCGGTCGCACCGCACGAGGACACCGAAGAGAAGCCATCGTGAATCGCACTCCGTCACCCGGCAATTCATCGCCGATCGCAGCGCCATCGTCAGCGGCGTTCTCGATCGAGCGCATGTCCGGTCTCAGCGAGCAGGAGGCGGGCCGGCGCCTCGGACAGGACGGGGCCAACGAGCTGCCTTCGCAGCAGAGCCGCAGTGTGCTGCGCATCGCGATCGAGGTGGCGCGCGAGCCGATGTTTCTGCTGCTGCTCGTGGCCGGGGCGCTGTATCTCGCGACCGGCAATCCGGCCGATGCCCTGCTGCTGCTTGGCTTCGTCTTCGTCGTCATGGCGATCACGATCATTCAGGGACGGCGGACCGAACGCGCTCTTGAGGCGCTGCGCGACCTGGCCAGCCCGCGCGCGCTGGTCATTCGCGACGGGCAGCCGCACCGCGTCCCGGGACGCGAGGTCGTCCGCGGCGACGTGCTGATCGTCGCCGAAGGTGACCGAATTCCGGCCGACGCCCTGCTGCGAAGCGGCAGCAGTGTCTGCGTCGACGAGTCGCTTCTGACCGGCGAGTCCGCAGCCGTGCGCAAGGCGCCCTCGCCTGCCGCGGTCGTGCTCGAGCGCCCGGGCGGCGACGGCAGCGCGTCGATGTTCTCCGGGACCCTCGTGACGGGCGGCCAGGGATCGTGCGAGGTGATCAGCACGGGGCCGCACACGGAGCTCGGCCGCATCGGGCAGGCGCTGCAGTCGATCGCTCCTGACGCCACGCCGTTGCAGCTCGAGACCGGCCGCATGGTGCGGGCGCTGGCGGTCGTCGGCTTGATCGCGTGCGCCATCGTCGTCGTGATCTACTCGGTCACGCGCGGCGGCACGCTGCCGATCTGGAAAGAGGGCCTGCTCGCCGGCATCGCCATGGCGATGGCGATTCTTCCCGAGGAGTTCCCGGTCGTGCTGACCGTCTTCCTCGCCCTCGGCGCCTGGCGCATCTCGAAGAGCCGCGTGCTGACACGGCGAATGGCCGCCATCGAAACGCTGGGAGCGGCCACGGTGCTGTGCGTGGACAAGACCGGCACGCTGACCGAGAACCGGATGAGCCTGGCGCGCGTGGTCGCCGGCGGGCATACGATCGTCGTCACGGACGGTGGCGAGCCGTGGCCGAATGCCTGTCGGACCGTCCTCGAAACCTCGGTGCTGGCGAGCCGCGCCGACCCCTTCGACCCGATGGAGCGCGCATTGCATCGCGCCGCGGCGAGCCTGCCGGTCACGTCACCGGGGCCGGATCCGCAGCTTCTCGTCCGCGAGTACCCGCTCACGCCACAGCTGCTCGCCGTGACGCACGTCTGGCAAGACACCGGCAGCGGTCGGCTGCGGGTTGCGTCGAAAGGGGCGCCGGAGGCGATTGCGGAGCTGTGCCAGCTGTCGGCCGCGGAGCGCGGCACGCTCACGCACGACGTTGCACGCCTCGCCTCGCTCGGCCTGCGCGTGCTCGGCGTCGCGCGTGCGGAGCTGCCGCCAGCGGACTTGCCGGACGAACACGGCGCTCTGCGGCTCGGCTTTCTCGGCCTCGTCGGGCTCGAGGATCCTGTCCGGCAGGATGTCCCGGCGGCCGTGGCCGAGTGCCGGACGGCGGGAATCCGCGTCGTCATGATCACCGGGGACTACTCGGCGACCGCGCAGAGCGTCGCGCGACAGGCGGGCCTCGAGATGCCGGACGCGGTGCTCACCGGCGAGGAACTGCGACGGCTATCGCCGGACGAGCTCGCCGCACGCATCGATCAGATCCAGGTGTTCGCCCGCGTCGTTCCCGAGCAGAAACTGCAGATCGTCGCGGCGCTCAAAGCCCGCGGTGAGATCGTCGCCATGACCGGTGACGGCGTGAACGACGCACCGGCCCTCAAGGCGGCTCACATCGGCATTGCGATGGGGGCGAGAGGGACCGACGTCGCACGCGAAGCGGCCTCAATGGTGCTGCTCGACGACGCCTTCTCGTCGATCGTCGCGGCCATCCGATTGGGGCGGCGAATCTACGACAATATTCGCAAGGCCGTTGTCTTCATCCTGACCGTGCATGTCCCGATCGCCGGCCTGTCGATGACGCCGGTCTTCTTCGCCGACTGGCCGTTGCTGCTACTGCCGGTGCATATCGCATTCCTGCAACTCATCATCGATCCGGCTTGCGCACTGGTGTTCGAGGCCGAAGGCGAGGAGCTCGGGATCATGCGTCGTCCGCCGCGCGACCCGCAGCAGCGGCTGTTTTCCGCGACGACGGTCGGTATGGCGCTGCTGCAGGGCGTCAGCGTGCTCGGCGTGTGCCTCGCGATCTTCGTGGTGACCCGTGCCGACCACGGTCCGGACGCCGCGCGGGCGCTCGTGTTCTCGTGCATGGTCGTCTCCTTCATCGTCACGATCCTCATCAACCGGTCGTGGACACGCACGACCATCAGCATGCTGCGCGAGCCGAACGCGGCCGTTTGGTGGGTGATTTGCGGAGCGGTCGGCTTGCTGGGCCTCGTCCTCACCGTTCCGGCGGTGCGAGTGTTGTTCCATTTCGCGCCGCTGCACGGCACCGATCTCGCACTCAGTCTGCTCGGCGGGGTCGCGTGCCTGGCGTGGTTCGACCTTCTCAAGCTGAGCCGTCGGTGGGGGGCAGGCTGGACCCGACGGGGCGCTCGGCGCTGACTGCCACGGCGCCCGCTTCACGCGGGCGGCGCCGACCAGCCGCCGCACGCTGGTCCCCGTCGCGCCCAAGGCTGGCGACGATCGCGGCCCCGCTGGTGCGCCAGCTCAGGGCAGCTCGGCGTAGCCGCGAACGAGACGGTACATGAACTCGCGGCCGTCGAGCAGCGACTGCACGCCGACGTACTCGTTGAGGCCGTGGATGTTGCCGAGGTCCGGCTTGAGGAACACCGCCTCGATGCCGTAGGTCGGAATGCCCGCGGCGTTCAGGAACCGGCCGTCGGTACCGCCCGGCTGCAGCATCGGCACGACCGGCACCCCCGGCCAGACCTCGGCCATCAGCTTCTCGAGCGGCCCGAGAATCGCCGCTGTCAACGGCGGCGCCTTCGCCGGCGGACCAGCCGTCTCGAGCATCGTGACCTTGACGGTCGGATCCGCGATGACCTCCGCGAGTGTGCGGCGCACCGCCTCGGGCTCGACGCCTGGGAAGATGCGGCAGTTGATGTTGGCGCCGGCCCGCTGCGGCAAGGCGTTGGTCGCGTGGCCGCCGTCGAGCATGGTCGCGACGCAGGTCGTGCGCAGGATGTTGTTGATGCTGGGATCGCGGCTCAGCAGGGCGTCCGCTCCGGCGTCCAGGGGATTTCTGACCAGGGCCGTCATCGCCGCGCCAGTCTCGCCGCCAACGATCTTCGACATCTGGGCAAGATAGCCGCGCGTCACGTCGTTCAGATGTACCGGAAACCGGTAGTCGCGAACCCGCGCGAGGGCGTCGACCATCTGGTAGATGGCGTTGTCGGGCGTCGGTCGCGAGGAATGACCGCCCGGGTTGGTCGTCTCGAGGGTGAAGCTTTGGGAGGTCTTCTCACCGGCTTCGACGCCGTGGGCGATACGCTTGCCGGAGGCGTCGAGCGAGCCGCCGCCGCCCTCGTTGAGGGCGAAGGCCGCGTCGATCAGCTCGCGCCGGTTTTGCACCAGCCAGGACGCGCCGTTGAACGGGGAGCCGCCTTCTTCGCCGCAGGTGAGCGCTATCTTGATCGTACGCCTGGGGTGGAAGCCCTCCTGGCGGTAGCGGATCAGGGTGTCGACCCAGATGGCCGCCTGAGCCTTCATGTCCGACGCCCCGCGGGCGTAGAAATAGCCGCCCTCCTCGATCAGGGTGAAGGGATCGCGGGTCCAGTCC
>JANYAE010000088.1 GCA_025355105.1 Pseudomonadota bacterium
GCGGCGCCGGCAGCCAGCGCGAGCGACAGCACCGCCGCCGCGCGGCGCGACGGCCGCGCGTTCACGGCGGCGGCGCGCCCGGCGCCGGCGCGGGCTGCGCCGGGCGGGACGGCGTGACGAACCACGCGGCCAGCGCCGGCAGCAGCAGCATCGCCGCCAGCATGTTAACCACGAACATGAAGGTCAGCATGACGCCGACGTCAGCCTGAAACTTCAGCGGCGAGAACACCCAGGTGGCGACGCCGATCGCGAGCGTCACGCCGGTGAAGAAGATGCTCGCCCCGGTGACCCGCAGCGTGTGCAGGAAGGCGGCGTGGACGCTCTCGCCCTGGTGCAGGAACTCCTGCATGCGGCTGAAGAGGTAGATGCCATAGTCGACGCCGATGCCCGCCCCGAGCGCGACCATCGGCAGCGTCGTCACCTTGAGGCCGATGCCGACCAGCGCCATCACCGCGTAGACCAGCACCGACACGAGCGCCAGCGGAATCATGACGACCACCACCCCGGTCAGCGAACGGAAGGTCAGGAAGCACATCACCGCGATCGCGACGAACAGGTAGACGAGGATCGGGATCTCCTTCGCCCGCACCTCCTCGTTCTGCGCCGCCATCACGCCGACGTTGCCGGTCGCCAGCCGGAAACTGACGTCCTTGGCCGGGTTCGCGGCGCGGAATTCCTTCGCCTCGCGCACCACGCGCTCGATCGTCCCGGCGCGGTGGTCGGCGAGGAACATCATGACCGGCATCACCGTGCAGTCCTTGTTGAGGAGTCCGGTGCTGGTCTCGATGTAGCCCTGCGCCTGCACCAGCGACTGGGTGTTGCGCGGCAGGTTGCGCCACTTGAGGTTGCCCTCGCTCCAGCCGGCGCTGACGACCTTGGAGACGCCCGGCAGGCTGATGACGCTGCGCACGCCCTCGACGTTCGCCATGTGCCACGCGAACTCGTCGATGCGCCGCATCACGTCGTAGTTCACGCAGCCGTCCGGCGGCGTCTCGACGATGACGTTGAGGATGTCGGTGCCGATCGAGAACTTCTTGGTGATGGCGTTGCTGTCGCGGTTGTAGCGCGAATCCTTGCGCAGCTCCGGCACGCCCGACTCGGTGTCGCCGATCGGCGTTTCACGACCCTTGACGAAGCCGATCACGCCGAGCGCCAGCGCCCCGACGATGATCGCCAGCGCCACGCGGCGCTCGCCGATGTACGCGAGGCGCTGCCAGAGCGGCGCGAGCTGCTGCTGGCGCGCCCGGACGCGGACCGCGTAGCCCGGCTCGAAGTGCATGAACGAGACCAGGATCGGCAGCAGGATCAGGTCGGTCATGATCACGACGCCGACGCCGATGCTGGCGGTGATCGCCATCTCGCGGATGACCTCGACCGGGATCGCGAGAATCGTCACGAAGCCGACCAGGTCGGCGAGCAGCGCGACGATCGCCGGGATGAACAGCAGCCGGAACACGCGGCGCGCGGCCTCCTTGCCGTCCGCGCCGTCGAGCGCGGCGTCGCCGACCGCACTGATCTTCTGCACGCCGTGCGATACGCCGATCGCGAAGATGATGAACGGCACGAGGATGCCCAGCGGATCGACGCCGTAGCCGAGCAGCACCAGCAGGCCGAGCTGCCAGACGACCGCGACGATCGAGCAAACCACCGGCACCAGCGCGACCTTCAGCGACTGGATGTAGATCCAGACGAACAGCGCCGTCAGCAGCACCGTGACGATCGCGAAGATCGCCACCGACAGCGCCCCCTGCGAGATGTCGCTGACGACCTTGGCGAAGCCGATGATGTGGACGTCGACGTGGCCCGCTGCGATGCCGAGCGCCGGGTCGCCGCGCTCGACGTGCGCACGCACCTTCTCGAGCGCATCGCCGATCTTGATCAGGTCGACCGGCCGGCCGGTCTCGGGATCCTGTTCCTGCAGCTGCGCGGCGACGATCGCGCCGGAGAAGTCGTTGGCGACCAGCCGGCCGACGATCCCGGCCTTGAGGATGTTCTCGCGCACCCGGGCGAGGCCCTCAGGCGTCGGCTGGAAGCCGGACGGGATCACGTCGCCGCCCTGGATGCCGCCCTCGACGACCTCGTAGTAGCGCGTGTTCGGCGTCCACAGCGACTGCACCTTGGCGCGATCGACGCCCGAGATGAAGAACACCTCGTCGGTCGCGAGCTTCAGCGCCTGCAGGAACTCGGCCGAGAACATGCTTCCGTCGCGCGCCTCGAGGGCGATCAGCACGCGGTTCGCGCCGCCGAACTCCTCCTGGTGCTTGAGGTAGGTGCGCATGTACTCATGCTGCAGCGGCAGCTGCTTGGTGAAGCGCGTATCGAGGTGCAGGCCGCGCACCGCGAAGGCGCCGAACATCAGCGTCAGTACCGCGATCACGGTCACCACCGGGACACGGAAGTCGAACACGTAATGTTCGAGCTTGCGGACGAAGGCCGGTTCGTGGCTGCCGTGGACCATGCTCAGCTCCGCGGCGTCAGCTCGGCGAGCGTCAGGCGCCGCGCGCCGGCCTCGCCGCAGACCACGATGCCGTCGGGCACGCCCGCGACCGCGTCGAAGCCCATCCGGTCCGGTTCCTGGTGGACGCGGAAGCTGTGGCCGCCATCCTGGCTGACCAGCACCACGCCCTCGAGACCGGCGATCACGATCATGCCGCCGGGCAGGCGCGCGGCGCCGGCGAGCAGCGCCGTCGTGCCGCTCGCGAGCTGCTGCCAGCTGCGACCGGCGTCGTCGCTGCGGTACAAGTGGCCGCGCAGCCCGAACGCCAGCAGCGTGTCGCCGTCAAGTGGCAGCACGCCAAAGAACGAGCCCTCGTAGGGCGCGGGCAGCGCGAACCAGTGTCCGCCGCCGTCGTCGGAACGGTACAGGTGGCCGGCCTCGGCCGTCACGTAGATCCTGCCGCGCGAGTCGGCATCGATCGCCGTCAGGTGCGGCTGCACGGCGCCGGCGTCCTGGCGCATCGCCTCGCCCTCGCCCTTGGCCTTGGCCGGCGCCTGGCCTTTGGTCGCGGGCGGCGCTGGCACCCGTCCTGGCGCCGGCAGCGGCTGCGGCTCGAAGCTCGCGACGCTCCAGGTCGCGCCGCCATCGCTGGAGCGGTAGACGGTGGAGTAGGCGCCGACCGCGAGGCCGCGACCGGCGGCGTCGAACCAGACGCCGAGCAGCGGCTGCTCGCGCTCCGGCGCGTAGTGCGCGAGCGACCAGCTGGCACCGCCATCGACCGTGCGCAGTATCACCTCGTCGTGGCCGACCGCCCAGCCGTGCTGTGCGTCGGCGAAGTAGAGCGCGGTGAGCGTGGCGCCCGCCGGCGCCGACGACTGCTGCCAGCTGGCGCCGGCATCCTGGCTGATGAGCACGTGGCCGCGCTCGCCGACCGCGACCACGCGGCCGTCGCCCAGCCTCTGCACGTCGAGCAGCAAGGAATGCGCGGCGAGCGGCGCGATCACGGCCGCCGCGGGCCGCTCGGCGCCGGCCGGCGCCTGCGCGGCGGCCATCATCGGCGCGACGGCGAGGATCAGGATCAGCGGGCGCACGGCGCTCCCATCATCTCCGGAACAAAACGGGCCGGCCGCCTGTGGCGCGCCGGCCCGTCGATTGGTGCGATCAGCGCAGGCGGCCTAGCGCGTACCGCGATTCTGCAGCGCCAGCGTCGTGTAGTCGCGCAGCGAACGCTTGATGTTGAAGTCGTAGGACTTGTTCGCCGAATCCTCGAAGCCGAGCGCCAGGTAGCGCCGCGACTGCAGGTCGTAGCTGGTCTCCAGCGTCGTCCAGTAGGTCGGCACGTTGAAGTAGTTGATGCCGTGGCCTTCCTGCACGCGCCACAGCTGGTCGCGGTTGTCGTAGCAGTCGACCGCGAGGATCTGCCACGAGTCCTCGTCGAGGTACAGCGTGCGACGCTTGTAGATGTGCCGCTGGCCGGCCTTCAGGGTCGCCTCGACCACCCAGACGCGGTGCAGCTCGTAGCGCGCCAGCTCCTGGTTGATGTGCAGCGGCCGGATCACGTCCTCGGCCTTGGTCTTCGCCCAGTGCAGCTTGTAGGAGTTGTACGGCACGAAGAGTTCCTTCTTGCCGACCAGCTTCCAGTCGTAGCGCTGCGGACTGCCGTTGAACATATCGAACTGGTCGTCGGTCCGCAGCCCGTCGGCGGCGGTGCCGGGGTTGTCGAAGGCCACGTTCGGTGCGCGCTGCACGCGGCGCTGGCCCGGGAAGTAGATCCAGGCGCGGCGGTTCTCCTTCTGCTGGTCGAGGGTCTCGTGCACCAGCAGCACCTGGCCGGCGAGGCGCGCCGGGGCGAGGATTTCCTGCAGGAAGTAGATGATGACGTTGTCGAGCTCGGCTTCCTTCGCACCCGGCTGCGAGTAGGCGACGTAGAACTCGTCGTGGAACTTGACCATGTTGAAGCCGCCGGTCTCGGTCACCGCGGCCTGGCCGATCTCGCGCGCGGCGGCATCGGCCCGGTAGCGCACGACGTGGTTCCAGAAGGCCTCTACGCCCTGCTTCGGGATCGGGAACGGAATGCCCTCGACGGCGCCGGTGAAGCCGTTGCCGCCTTCGACCAGCTGCGCGCTGGTCGCGTTGCGCTTGGTGGCGTCCGCGATGCGCTGCGGCGTGGCCGCGGTGCGCCGCGTCGGGTACACGTTCATGAAGAACGTGTCCTTGTACTGGCGCAGCATCGCCTTGTCGCCCTCGGTCAGGCGGTCGGCGTACTGAGCGACGTTGGCCGGCGTGATCTTGAACAGCGGCTTGTCGTTCGGGAACGGGTCCGGCGCGCGACCCGGCGAGGCGAAGCTCGGGAAGCCTGCCTTGGCCGGCGAGGACAGCCCGCCGTCCCAGGCCGGAATCGTGCCGGCAGCATTGCCGGCCTTCTCGCCGCCGAGCGGCGTCAGGTCGGCGCCGAGCCGCGCGGCGTCCTGCGCGCTGACCGCGGCCTGCGCGGCTTGGAGGGGGACGAGCGCAATGGCGAGCGCGGCGACAGCGGCGAACTTTGCGATCTTCATTGTGGTCCCCTCAGAACGAGTACTTGACGGTCGCCGCGACGAAGTCGCGATCGCGCAATTGGTTGTATTGGTTGCCGCCGCCGTAGGCGGCGTAGTTCAGGTCGATTTCCCAGCGGTTCTGAAGGTTGGCTCCGATACCGACGCCGAAGCTGTGGCGGCCCTCGACGAAGTTGCCGCCGAGCGGGCTCGTGCCCTTGACGTCCTGTGACCAGGTGAAGTGCGGACTCACGTTCCACGGCCCGATCAGGCTCGGATACTGCAGCGACGCGACCAGGATGTAGCCCCAGGAGCTCGCCGTCGCGAAGCGGTCGAGCGGCTCGACCGCGCCGCCGCTGGCGCCGAGCGCCGAGGCCACCGCAACGTTGCCGGGCAGGTTGTTGCCGGTGCCGGCCACCAACAGGCCGTTGCCGTTCGGGCCGCCGCTGGTCTTGCTCGGCAGGCTCGGAATGTCGGTGAAGCCGAGCTCGCCGATCAGCAGCACCTCGCGGGCGCCGAGCATCGGCGGCAGCGCGTACTTGGCGAGCATCGAGGCCTGCCAGACGTCGTAGCGACCCCAGCCCTGCACCGTCTGCGACGGGCGGTAGCCGCCCAGCTGACCGCAGCGGGTCAGCGTCGGGAACAGCGGCGTGCAGGCGCCGGGCATCGCCAGGCCCTGCAGCGGCAACAGCGCCGCCTCGAGCGGCGTGCCGGTCGCAAACACGATCTCGGAGCCGTCGTACTGCAGCGGCGTGTCCTGCCGGTAGTCCACCTCGCCCTGCAGGGCGATGCCGGTGGTGCCGAGCTGGGTGTTGAAGGACAGCGCGAAAGTCTTGAGGTGCTCCGGGTACTCGGCGAAGTACTGGGTATTCTCGATGTACTCGTGGTTGGCGAGTTGCGCCGCCTGGCCGTTGATGTCGCCGCCTGACAGGTAGGTGTTGGCGCCGATCGTCGCGTAGGCCGCGAGCGTCTGGGCGGAAATCGTGCCGCCGGCCTGCGCCGCGGCCTGCAGACCTGCGCCGGTTGCGATCTGGATCGCCGTCGCCGTCGGCACGCCGGCCGCGAGCGCCTTGGCCGCCGCGCCGACCGCCGTGGCCGCACCGACCGCATTGCCAATCGCCGCCGGCGAGCCGGTGTGCGTGCTGACGACCGGCGTGCGGCTCGCGTACTGCATCGCGTACAGGGCGATCTCGGTGCCGCTGCCGAGGTTCGGCAGGAAGAAGCGCAGCGCGAGGCCACCCTGGCCGCTCTTGCTCGGCGTGACGTCCGGCGCGCGCACCGAGGCGTAGAAGTTCGAGATGTACGGGCCGCCGAGCGGCCGGAAGTCGACGCCCTGGTCAGAGTAGGCGCCGAAACCGATGTACTGCTGCACGCCGCCGCGCGCCACGAAGTCGTTGGTCGAGAAGTAGGTGCCCTCGGCCTCGAGCTCGGTGCGGCGCCAGTCGAACATGTAG
The DNA here is from genome assembly GCA_025355105.1 of Pseudomonadota bacterium. Lineage (GTDB taxonomy): Bacteria > Pseudomonadota > Gammaproteobacteria > Steroidobacterales > Steroidobacteraceae > CAIKZZ01. The sequence continues at coordinate 6,423 of JANYAE010000088.1, forward strand.
AAGGCGTCGGCCGAGATCGACTGCGACAGGCCGAAGGTGACGCGCGCCATCGGCTGCGCCCAGAAGGCCTCCTGCAGCGCGGCACCGGGCTGGCGCAGCGCCGCGACGTCGATCGCGTTGGCGGCGTTCAGGCCGCTCTGGAAGAACGTCGTCTCGCCCCAGTTCAGCACCTGGTTGCCGAGCCGCAGCTCGAGCGGGTGCGACTCACCGAGCTGCCATTTGCCGTAGACGAAGGCGTCCAGCAGCCGCGTGTAGCGACCGGCCAGTTCCTTGGCGTCGTGGCTGATCGGCGTGCGGTCGGTATTTTGGTCCATGACCTGGTAGTCATAGAGTCCCGAGCCGCGGGCGAACAGCCCGTAGTTCTGGTACTTGAGCGACAGCTCCGTGACCAGCTTCAGCGCCTGGGTGAACGGCTGCCCGGTGTGGTAGTTGAGGTCGCCGTTGTCGGCGTTGACGTTGCGCGCCGTGCCGCCCTCAGGAATGCCGATCAGCCGCGCATCCTGGCTCTTGACGCGCCAGCCCTCGGTGAAGGAGACGGTCGTATCCCAGCTGCCGCTCCAGCCGTTGTCGCTGCGAAAGTCGACCGCACTCGCCGTGGCGCCGGCGCCGAGCGCGACGAGCGCGAGCGCGGCGGAAATGACGTGGCGAAGGTCCGTCCTGAGCGGGCGCGCCGATTGCCTGTTCATTGATCGTTACCCCAGTGACTGGCCAATACCGCGTTGTGTCCGTATCAGGCGCGACCGGTGCGGCTCCGGTGCCGTCGGTGCCATGCCGCCGGCTGTCGGTAGACGCGTGTTGCGTAATTACCTAGGCAGCGACCAGGGCCCAACGTTGCGGATGCGAAGTATAGCCGGGCCGGCGGCCGGCGATAGCGCGCGAAACGAGACAAGTCTGCATCTTGCAGTGCAAAACCAAACGCCTGCCGCGCGCTTATCCGGCAGTCACTTGCAGGATGCTGTGGCGGATCTGCTCGGACAGCACCAGCTGCGCGTCGGACGCGACCTCGAGCAGCGCCTCGTCGAAGGTCAGGTGCCCGCCGGGGCCGGTGCGGATGACGTTGCGCGCGCGCAGCAGGTCGAGGAATTGCCGGAACAGCGTCTTGTCAAAGAACTCCGGCGAACGCAGCTCGTACAGCAGCGACATGCGGCTCGCCATCTGCTGGCAGCGGTTCTCGAGCGCATCCTGGGTGATCGCCTCGCGCCCGGCCTGCAGCAGCAGCGCGATCGCGAGGTAGTAGCGCTCGATCACGTCGAGCGTCGCGTGGGCCAGCACCGACAGCTGCACCGCCTCGGCGGTTCCGGTGCGCGGCCGCCGCCAGACGCCGCCGTCGGCGGAGCGCTCCAGCAGCCCGAGGTCGGCGAGCGCCGCGAGCGTCTCGTCGACCACGCCGGCGATCTCCTCCTCCGACCAGCGCAGGAACAGCTCCTGGGCGATGTACGGGTAGATGCGCCAGGCGAGACGCTGCACGTCCTCGGTGCGCATCGCGGCGTTGTTGAGGAACGCGCACGCAAGCAGCGACGGGAACGCGTAGGCGTGCACGATGTTGTTGCGGTAGTAGGCCGACAGCACCGCGCTCGTTTCGCTCATGCGCACGATCGGCCCGAGCGGATGCGGTACCGCCTCGATCAGCCCCATCGACTGGCCGTAGGCCACGATCGCCGGGCCCTCAAGCGGCGTGCACCAAACGTCGCCGGAGTACGGGGCGCGCGCCGCGAGCCGCCGGTAGAGGTCGAGCTGGCGCACCAGCTCGAGCTCCGGCATCGCCTGCCGCGGCGCCGACAGCAGCGCGAGCCCCAGCAGCCCGATCGGCGAGATGGCGGCGGTCGCGTTGATGCGGGCCTGGATCGTGGCGGCCAGCGAGTCCACCGCGTCGCCGAGCCAGGCCGGGCGCGTCTCGACGCGCGTGCCGCTCCAGGCCGGCGCGTGCCGCGCGAGGTGTTCGGCGAGCGCGATCGGCTCGCCGAAGCTGACGTAGACCCTGCCGAAGCGCTTGCGCAGCACGCCGAGCGCACGCACCAGGCCGAGCACGCTCTCCTTCTGCTTCGGCCGGCCGGAGAGCTCGCCGATGTAGGTCTTCGCCTCGACCAGCCGCTCGTAGCCGAAATAGACCGGCATGAACACCACCGGCCGGGACGGGTCGGCGAGGAAGCTGCGCAGCGTCATCGTCAGCATGCCGGTCTTCGGATCGAGCAGCCGCCCGGTGCGGCTGCGCCCGCCCTCGATGAAGTACTCGATCGGGTGGCCGCGCGCCATCATCACGCCGAGATAGGTCATGAAGACGATCGGGTAGACCGGGTTGCCGCGGAAGGTGCGACGCAGGAAAAAGGCGCCGCCCTTGCGCAGGAAGCGGCCGACCACCGGCAGGTCGAGGTTGACGCCGCCGGCCACGTGCGGCACCGCGAATCCGCGCGTGTAGATCACGTAGGACAGCAGCAGGTAGTCCATGTGGCTGCGGTGACACGGCACGTAGACGACCTGCGCGCCCTGCGTGGCCAGCTCGAGTCGTTCCGCGTGCAGCACCTCGACGCCGTCGTAGAGGCGGTTCCAGACGCGGGTCAGCAGGCTCTCCATGAGCGCGACGAAACGCGGCGAGTAGTCGGCGGCGATCTCCAGCGCGTAGCGCCGCGCCAGCAGCAAGCCCTCGCGGCGCGACAGTCGCTTGTCGCGGATCTCGAGCGCGACCGCGGCGCGCACCGCGCGCTTGGCCAGCACCTCGGCGATCACCGTGCGCCGGTGCGACAGGTCCGGGCCGATGACGGCCGCGCGCGCGTTGCGGAACTCGACCCGCATCGCGCGCGCCGCGCGGCGCGCCGCGCGCCGCGCGTCCTGGTCCGGTGCTGTGAAGTCGGCGAGGCACACCGGCTCGCCGAAGCGCACCAGCGTGCGACGCCCGTTGACCAGGGTCGACAGCAGCCGCCGGAACGGCCCGACCAGCGTCCAGTCCTCGCGGAACAGCTGCCGGAACCACGAGCCCTCGGTCTTGGCAGGCGCCCGGCCCCAGAACACCGACACCGGCACCAGGTCCAGTTCGCAGTCGCCGGCCGCGAGCGCCGCGTCGATGATGCGCAGCAGCCGTTGCGGGATGCGTCGATCCGGGCGCTTGCGGATCCAGCCGCGGCGGCGCTCGAGGAACAGCGCCGCGCGCGGCTCGCGCGCGGCGCCGAGCGCAAAGCGCCGCGCCGCGCCGGGCAGGCCGATCGAGCGGCAGACCAGGCTGAGCGCGATCAGGTCGCTGAGCGACTGGTCGTCGAGCACGTACAGCACGCGCCGGCCGCGCCCGCGCAGCCGTTCGGCCTCGTCCACCGGCAGCGGCGTCGGCCGCACCCACAGCCCCATGATGCGGCTCGCGAGCCACAGCAGCGTGCGGTCGAGCCCCAGCAGTAAGGTCACGACGTCCCTGCGACCGGGGCGCCAATGAGCCTGAGCTTCGCGCGTCGGTCAAGCCGCTTGATCTCGGCCTCGCGCCGCAGCGCGCCGCCGCGGTCGGCGGCCGCCTCCGAGTACACCAGCCGCTTGGGCCGCCCGAGGCGGAAGAAGCGCGCGCCGCGGCCGCGCGCGCCCTTGTGTTCGGACAGTCGTCGCTCGAGCGAGGTGGTGATGCCGGTGTAGAGCGCGCCGCGCTCGTTCTCGACGATGTAGACGACCCAGCCGGTCTGGCTCACCGCCGCCCCTCAGGCGGCGCTGGACCCTCGGCGGCCTCGAGCGCCCGGCGCGTCTCGGCGTCGTGCTGCAGCTGCGCGGCCTCGACCGCGGCCGGCACCCGCTGCTTCTGTTCGACCAGCGGGTCGAACACAGTCGGCGCGGGCTTCTGCGGCGGCGGCGGCTCGGCGCCGCCGCAGGCGGCGGCAGTGATCGCGACGATCATCAGCAGGCATCCGTGCTTGAGCATGCGTGGCCCTCCCGGCAGGCGCTCAGGGCCCGCCGAATTTGTCGAGCGTCACCAGGAAATACTCGAAGTAGTAGCCGATCTCGCGAATCCGGTCCTGCATGCGGTGGTCGGTGTCGAGCACGTGCAGCGTCGCGTGGTGCTGACGCGCGAAGCGGATGCTGTGGTCGACCGGCACGACGTCGTCGCGCCAGCCGTGGACGATCGTAATCGGACAGTCGGCCGGCGTCGGCGTCTGCTCCTCGAAGCCCGGCATGTAGAAGGCCGGCGCCAGCAGGAACAGGCCGCCGGCGCGCAGCAGGCGCGAGGCCGCGGTGCAGACGTGGCCGCCCATGCTGGAGCCGACCAGCACCAGCCGTCCCTGGAACTCGCGGCAGTAGCCCAACAGGCGGGTGACCCGCTCGTGCGGGTCGTCCAGGCCGCGATAGTCGACCGACTCGACCGCCCAGCCCTCGCTGCGGGCGATGTCGGCGAGCGCGGAGATCTTCGCGCCCCACGGCCCGCTTTCCTTGCCGTGGGAGAAGACGACGTGTCGGCTCATCCTGGAATTGCCTCGCTCTGCGAGCGCGAATCTTATCAGCGCGCGCTGCCCCACAGCAGAGCATCGAGATCCTGGGCCTTCGGCAGCCGCACCCGGCCGCGAATGACCTCGACGCCCTCCGCCCGCAGGCGTCGGCACTGCTCGCGGTGCGCGGCGGAGCCGCGCGGGAACGCGATCCGCCCGCCGGCGGCGACGACGCGATGCCACGGCAGCGCCAGCGACTTCGGCGCCACCTTGAGCGCGTGTCCGGTGAGCCGCGCGCGCCGCGGCAGCCCGGCGCGCGCCGCGATGCCGCCGTAGGTCGACACGCTGCCGCGCGGCAGCGCCGCGACCTCGCGCCAGATCGCCCGGATCTCGGCACTGGCCGCCGCCGACTGCCTCAAGTTCGCCTGCCGTACCGCGACCACGCGCATCGCCCTCCTGCGCGCCTGCCTGCCTGCCGGCCGGTCGGCCGGCCGGCCGGCCAGGGGCCGTCGGCGCCAATGCGCTAATGTAGAGGACTCGTTGAGGGGTGGGAATGGACGGCGATCCTGGCGAAACCATGGTCCTCGGCGGCGACCCGCTCGCGCTGCTGCAGTCGTCGCCGATCTTCCGCGGCCTCGACCGGCCGACGCTGGCGGCGATCGCGGCGGAGCTCGAGTCGCTGTCGCTGCCCGGCGGCGCGACGCTGTTCGAGGCCGGCGAGCAGCCGGACGCGATGTACCTGTTGATCGCCGGCTGCCTCGGCGCCTACGCCGGCGGCGAGACACCGCGGCTGCTCGGCCGGATCGCCGCCGGCGAGACGGTCGGCGAGATGGGCCTCGTCTCCGGCCACACCCGCACCGCCACGGTCCGCGCGCTGCGCGACAGCGACCTGATGCGCCTGCCGCGCGAGTCCTTCGACCGCGTGATCCTGCAGCATCCGGCGGCGCTGCTGCGGATCGCGCAGCTGCTGGCCGAGCGGCTCGAGTCGAGTGACCGTGGCGTGGTCTCGCACATCGGCCCGCGCACCTTCACGGTGCTGCCGCAGAGCATCGAGGTAGACGTCGGCAGCTTCGCCACCGAGCTCGTGGCGGCGCTCGGTCGCCACGGACGCGCGGAGCTGGTGTGGAGCGTGCGCGGCGCGGATCACACCAGCGCCTGGTTCCACCGCATCGAGACGGTCAACGATTACGTCGTCTATGTCGCCGACCCCGAACCGACCACCTGGAGCAAACTGTGCGTGCGCCAGGCCGACTCGGTGCTGCTCGTGGCGCGCGCCGAGGCTCCGGCCGCGCCCTGGCCGCTCGCCGTCCGCGACCTCGGCCACGGCTCACTGAGCGCGCGCGCCGAGCTCGTGCTGCTGCACGACGAACGCATCGAGCCCGGCGCCGCGGCCCGCTGGTGCCGGCAGTTGCCGGGGGCGCCGCACCACCACGTGCGCGGGCCCGAGGACGTGGCGCGCGTCGCCCGGCTGCTCACCGGCCACGCGGTCGGGCTGGTGCTGTCCGGCGGCGGCGCGCGCGGCTTCGCGCACATCGGCGTGGTGCGCGCGCTGCGCGAGGCCGGCATCGCGATCGATCTCGTCGGCGGCACCAGCATGGGCGCGATCATGGGCGCCGGGGTCGCGGCCGGCTGGACGACCGACGAGATGGTCGAGCGCTTTCACCGCACCTTCGTCGCCACCAACCCGCTCAACGACTACACGCTGCCGATCGTCTCGCTGGTCGCCGGCCGCAAGGTCAGCCGCCTGCTGCGCCAGGAATTTGGCGACGCCGCGATCGAGGACCTGCCGCTGCCGTTCTACGCGGTGTCGGCCAACCTGACGACCGGCCGCGGCAGCGTGCACCGCGCCGGTGATCTGTGGCGCTGGCTGCGCGCCTCGGTCGCGATCCCGGGCGTGCTGCCGCCGGTGTTCCACCAGGGCGAGGTGCACGTCGACGGCGGCGCGATCAACAACATGCCGGTCGACGTGATGCGCGCCGTTCACTCCGGCATCGTCATCGGCGTCGACGTCGGCAGCGACACGACCTTCACCTCCGATATCCAGGACGTTGACCTGCCGCCGCTGTGGAAGCTGCTCGGCTGGTTCCGCCGCCACAAGCAGCGGCCGACGATCCTGCAGATTCTGTTTCGCGCCGGCATGGTCAACAGCGAGGCGGCGACCGTCGCCGGCCGGCGCCTGACCGACGTGCTGCTGCAGCCGCCGCTCGCCGACGTGGACCTGCTCAACTGGCATGCCTTCGAGCGCGCCATCGAGGCCGGCTACCGCCATGCCAACGAGCGCCTCGCCGCCCTCGACGCCGGGGCGCGCGCCCGCCTCGGACTCGTCGCCCGCTGATGACGCCGGGCTGGCAGTTCTGGGTCGACCGCGGCGGCACCTTCACCGACGTCGTCGGCCGCCAGCCGGACGGCCGGCTGGTGGCGCTCAAGCTGCTGTCGGCGGTGCCCGGACGCTACGACGACGCCACCGTGCCGGGCATCCGGCTGCTGCTCGCGCGCCACGCGGCGCCGGGCGCGGCGATCGAGGCGGTCCGCGTCGGTACCACGGTCGCGACCAACGCGCTGCTCGAGCGGCGCGGCGCGCGCACCGCGCTCGTGACCACCGCCGGGCTCGGCGACGCGCTCGCGATCGGCACCCAGGAGCGGCCACACCTGTTCCGGCGCCACATCCAGCTGCCGGCGCCGCTGTACTCGTCCGTGATCGAGGCCCGCGAGCGCATCGACGCCGCCGGGCGCGTGCTCGAGCCGCTCGACGAGGCCGCGCTCGCGGCCGAGCTCGGCGCGGCGCGCGGCGCCGGTTGCGACAGCGTCGCGATCGTGCTGATGCACGGCTGGCGCTTCCCGGGCCACGAGCAGGCCTGCGCGCGCCTCGCCCGCGCAGCCGGCTTCGCCGCGGTGTCGGTGTCGCACGAGGTGGTGCCGATCGAGGGCTACGTCGCGCGCGGCCAGACGACGGTCGCCGACGCCTACCTCGCGGTGCTGGTCGGCCGCTACGTGGCGCGCCTGGTCACGGAGCTGGCCGAGCTCGGGCCGGGCATCCGCGTGGAGTTCATGCAGAGCCACGGCGGGCTCGCGCCAGCCGCCGCCTTCCGCGGCACGAACGGCGTGCTGTCCGGGCCGGCCGGCGGCCTGGTCGGCATGGTCGCGACCGGGCTCGCGGCCGGCTTCGAGCGGCTGATCGGCTTCGACATGGGCGGCACCTCGACCGACGTCTCGCTGTACGACGGCGCCTATCCGCGCCGCACCGAGCTCGTGGTCGGCGGCGTGCGCCTCGCAGTGCCGGCGCTCGATGTGCATACGGTCGCCGCCGGCGGCGGCTCGCTGCTGCGCTTCGAGGGCGGCCGCCTCGCGGTCGGACCGGACTCCTCCGGCGCGGTGCCGGGACCGGCGAGCTACGGCCGCGGCGGCCCGCTGTCGCTGACCGACTGTCACGTGCTGCTCGGCCGGCTGGTGCCGGCGCAGCTGCCGTCCGCTTTCGGCCGCGCCGGCGACGCGCCTCTGGATGCCGAGGTGGTGCGACAGCGCTTCGGCGCGCTCGCCACCGAGGTCAGCGCGGCCGGCGGCCGCGCGACGCCGCCGGAGGCGCTCGCCGAGGGCTTCCTGACCGTCGCCGTCGACACGATGGCGAACGCCATCAAGCACGTCAGCCTGCAGAACGGCCAGGACCCGGCGCGTTTCGCGCTCGCCTGCTTCGGCGGCGCCGGGCCGCAGCTCGCCTGCCGCGTCGCCGAGGCGCTCGACATCACCACGATCCTGATCCACCCGCTCGCCGGCGTGCTGTCGGCGGTCGGGATCGGCCTCGCGGCGCCGCGCAGCGTTCGCCGCGGCACGCTCGGCGTGCCACTGGACGAGGCGGGCATCGCCGCCGCCCACGCGCTCGCCGCCGAGCTCGCCGCGCGCGCGCAAGCCGGCCTCGGCGGCACGCCCGAGGCAGGTCGCTGCGTGCTCGCCGAGGTGCGGGTCGCGGACTCAGAGGTCGCGCTGCCGGTGGCGCTCGGTGCGCCGGATGCGATGGCGGCGGCGTTCACCGCCGAGCACGCCCAGCGCTTCGGTTTTCGTCCGGCCGCAGGTGGCGCGCTCGTGATCGCCGCGGTCGGCGTCGAGCTCATCGGCCACGGCGCGCTCGCCGAGCTCGGCACAGCGGCGGTGGACGGCGATCGCGAGGGCCGCCCGGCCGCGGCCAGCAGCCGCGCCTGGTTAGACGGCGAGTGGCACGACGTGCCGATCGTGGCACGCGCACGGCTCGCCCACGGCAGCCGGCTGGACGGTCCGGCGATCATCGTCGAGTCCACCGCGACGACGGTGCTGGAACCCGGCTGGAGCGCCGAGCACCGCGCCGGCGGCGAGCTGGTGCTGAGCTGCCACACGCGGCGCGCACGGCGCACGCTGGACGCGTCGCGCCCGGACCCGGTGCTGCTCGAGGTCTTCGCCGGCCTGTACATGCACGTCGCCGAGCAGATGGGCGCGGTGCTGCGCCAGACCGCGAGCTCGGTGAACATCCGCGAACGCCTCGACTACTCGTGCGCGCTGTTCGACGCCGCCGGCCGGCTGGTCGCCAACGCGCCGCACATGCCGGTGCACCTCGGCTCGATGGGCGCGAGCGTGCGCGCGGTGATGGCGCTGCACGGCCGGGCGATCCGGCCGGGCGACGCGTTCCTGGTCAACTCACCGTACGCCGGCGGCACCCACCTGCCGGACCTGACGGTGGTCAGCCCGGTGCACCGGGACGGCGCGGTCGCGCCGGCATTCTGGGTCGCCTCGCGCGCGCACCATGCCGACATCGGCGGCATCACGCCGGGCTCGATGCCGCCGTTCAGCCGCACGATCGACGAGGAAGGGGCGCTGTTCACCGGCGAGCGGATCGTCGCCAGCGGCGTGTTCGACGAGGCGCTGGTGCGGCAGCTGCTCGGCCGCGGGCCCTACCCGGCGCGCGCCGTCGGTCGCAACCTCGCCGACCTCGCGGCGCAGCTCGCGGCCAACGCCCGCGGCGCGGCCGAGCTCGAGCGGCTCACGGCGACGCACGGCGCGGCCGCGGTCGCCGCGTACATGGGCCACGTCATGGCGAACGCCGAGACGCGCGTGCGCGCCGCGCTGCGCGCGCTCGAGATCGCGGGCCGGGGTCCGGTGCGGCACACGCGCGAGCTGGACGGCGGCGAGCGGCTGGTCGTGACACTCGAGGTCGACGCCGCGAGCGGTGCCGCGCGCATCGACTTCGGCGGCACCTCGCCGCAGTCGCCCGGCAACTTCAACGCGCCGCGGGCGGTGTGCACGGCCGCGGTGCTGTACGTGCTGCGCACGCTCGTCGACAGCGACATCCCGCTCAACGAGGGCTGCCTCGCGCCGCTCGAACTCATCATCCCGCCGGGCTCGATGCTCGATCCGCAGCCACCGGCCGCGGTCGTGGCCGGTAACGTCGAGACCTCGCAGTGCATCGTCGACCTGCTGTACGGCGCGCTCGGCGTGCTCGCCGACTCGCAGGGCACGATGAACAACTTCACCTTCGGCGACGCCGACTGTCAGTACTCCGAGACGATCGCCGGCGGTGCCGGCGCCGGGCCCGACTTCGACGGCGCGAGCGGCGTGCAGACGCACATGACGAACTCGCGCCTGACGGACGCCGAGGTCTTCGAGGCCCGCCTGCCGGTGATCGTGCGCGAGTTCCGCTACCGGCGCGGCTCCGGCGGCGCCGGCCGGCAGCGCGGCGGCGACGGTCTCGTCCGCCGCATCGAGTTCCGGCGCCCGCTCGAGGCGGCGATCCTGTCGAACCACCGCCGGCTCGCACCGCGCGGCATCGGCGGCGGCGCCGACGGGGCGCGCGGCCGGACGACGCTGCTGCGCCGCGACGGCACGCGCGAGCCGCTCGGCGCGACCGCGGCGGCGGCGGTGACTGAAGGGGACCAGATCGTGATCGAGACGCCGGGCGGTGGCGGCTTCGGCGCCGCCGGTGGCGAGCCGCCGCCGCGCTGACGGCGCTCAGCGGCGGAAGTGCTCCTGCAGCACGGTCGCGACGTCGAACTCCGGATCCATCGGCGGCCGGCCGCCAGCCGACTGCAGGCGGTTGAGGCTGACCGCCTGGATGCGGCTACCGTGCGCGCCGTGCGTCACCAGCCAGCAGTGCCATTCACCCTCGCGCAGCGCCGCGAAGCCGAACAGCAGGTGCACTTCGCGCAGCTGGCGCGGCGGATTGACGCGCTGGTCGCAGATCGAGAACCACGCCGGCGCGGCCGGACGGCTCGGGAACGCGCCGTCCCTGTCGAGGGCGCCGAGGAACTCCGCGACCTGGCGCTCGACGCGCCACCACAGCGCCGGCCCCGGCTGCTCGAACAGCACCCAGCGCGTGCCGCGCTCGACGCTGTCGGCGACGAACAGCGCCAGCCGCCGCAGGCCGAGGTAGCGCCAGTCGGCGCTGCTGGCGCGCGGTCCGGCGAGCGTACGAGCCGCGACGGTCCGCCGCGCGCGTACCGCCTGCAGCGTGTTGATGCCGGCGTTGGCGAGCCGCTCGCGCCACTCGTCGGACACCGCGCAGGACGGTCGCAGGCCCGGCCGCAGCGGCCCATCCTCGGCCTCCGCGGGCGCCCAGAACGGCCGCTCGCTCTCGAGCCGCGCGAGCATGCCGGCCGCCGCCGCGCCGGGCGCGAAGCTCTCGAAACGGCCGCGCAGCCGGTCGTAGGCCTGCACCCACGGGAAGTACATGACGGCGTTGTCGCTCGCGAACTGGAACTCGCGCAGCCCCTCGAGCGCCACCGCCGGCGCGGACCAGCCGGCCGGCGGGTCCACGATCAGCAGCGCGCGCCGCTCGCGGCACAGCCGCGCCGCGACCAGCAGCGCACTGGGGCCGAGCGCGTGCTCGCGCGCCAGCGGCGGAATGCACAGCAGGTTGAAGGCGTCGCCGTCGCCGAAGGCGAACACGCCGGTGCGCTCGGTCGCCGAACCGATGACGTCGTAATCGGTCAGCGGCCCGCCGTCGTTGCCGTCGGGATTGGAGTTCGCGTAGGCCGCGAAGGTGCGCGCGTCGCCGCGATGCGTGGGCGCGGGTCGGCCGAGCGACACCGGCCCGCGCAGCCGCACCAGCTCCGAATCGGCGAGCAGCAGCGCGACATTGCGCGGCGAGTTCGGGTCGATCGACAGCCGCGGGTAGATCTCCTGGTCCTCGACGTGCTCCGAACCCGGCGCCCGCACGCGCTGCACGACGAGGTTGAACTTGTCGACGTCGCCGGGCGCGAGATTGTCGTAGTCGACGGCGGCGCGCAGGAACTCGCGCGTGCCGGGACAGAGCGCCTCGAGCGTCAGCGCAGCGTCGCCGGCGACCAGCGTCAGGGTCGCGGGCCGGCCGCCGTTGACGACCCGCACCACGCGCGCGTGGCGGCCGCCGTTCTCGAAGAACTGCTCGACGGCGTAGGAGAGCGTGCTCGGCTGCCACAGGCCGCCGAACACGGTCTGGAACTCGGTGAAGCTGCCGATCGCGACCGGCCGGTTGACCGGGCCGCGCAGTGCGCGACCCACGAAGGCGACGGTGGCCGTGTCGACGCGCGCGATGGACTGTCCCGCGGCGACCTCAACGGCAACCTGAAAGCCGGGTACTTGTCGTTCTCGCAACCCGGATATCCCCTGCCCTTCTGCGCGCAGCCTAGCACAAGGCACCCTGACGCCGGCCGGCGGTAGGGTTTTCGCCCAGGCCAGGCGCTCAGCGCGCGGTCGGGCGCGGGGTCAGGGCAGGTGACGGGCGCGCCGCCTGCGCCTCGCGCGCGCGCTGCTCGGCACTTGCCGCCTGCGCCTCGCGGCGCTTGCGCGCGACCTCGTCGAGCATCACTCGGAGCCACTCGGTGGGCATGTCGGTTCGGGGTGCAGCACTGCGGGAGCGGCACTATAGCGTGCGGCGGCACCCAGGATCACCTCGTGATACAGCGCCACCAGTCGCTCGGCCATCGCCGCCGCCGACCACGCCGCCGCATCCGCCGGCGCCGCGGCCGCGAGCCGGGCGCGCAGCGCGGCGTCGGTGAGCACGCGGGTCACCGCCGCGGCGAAGCCGGCGACCTCATCCGGCGCGATCAGCGCGCCGCGCGCCCCGGCGAGCACCTCGGCCGTACCGAGCACCGCGGTCGAGATGACCGGCACGCCGAGCGCCAGTGCCTCGAGCAGCACGAGGCCCTGGGTCTCGGTCCGCGAGGCGAACACGAACGCGTCGCCCGCGCGGTAGCAGTCGAGCAATTCCTGGGCGCGGTCCAGGTAGCCGACGAACAGCACATGGCCGTCGAGACCGAGGCGGGCGGCGAGCCGCCGCAGGTGCTCGAGCGCCGGCCCCTCGCCGGCGATCACCAGCAGCACGTCGGGCACCTCGCGGCGCACCCGGGTCAGCGCCTCGAGCACGAAGTCGATGTTCTTCTCGTGCGCGACGCGCGAGATGTGCGTCAGCACCGGCCGGTCGGCGGCGATGCCGTGGCGGCGGCGAAACGCCGCGCCGTCGCCGCCGCGGAAGCGCTCGAGATCGATGCCGGTCGGCAGCACCTCGGCGCGGGTGCCAATCCCGTAGCCGCGCAGCACCGACAGCATCTGCCCGGTCGGCACGATCAGCGCGTCCACCTGCGCACACTGCGCGGCGCTGCCACGCCGCGCCACGAAACGCGTCACCGCGCGCGGCAGCAACGGCAGGTAGTGGTGCAGGTATTCCTCGAAGAAGGTGTGGTAGGTCTCGACGACCGGCAGGCCGAGGCGTCGCGCGAGCGTGATGCCGGCGTAGTGCGCGACGAACGGCGTGTGCACATGGACGATGTCGAAGCCGCGCGGCGCGAGCAGCCCGGCGAGCGCGACCACCCGGCCGCGGCTCATCAGGCGGTCCTCAGGGTCACGCGGCACGGCGCGCGACGGGATCCGGATCACGTCGGCCTCGGCGCCGGCGCCGGGGTAGGCCGGCGCGACCAGCGTCGTCTCGTGGCCGATTTCGGCAAGGCTCTGCCGGAAGGTGGCGATCGACGTCGACACGCCGTTGACCCGCGGGAAGCTGACGTCGGAGACCATCAGGATGCGCATGCTGGCCCCTCGATTGCCGCGGCGCACGCTAGCCGGCCGGCATGACGCTGGTATGACAGGCCGGCGCTCGGCGTCGGCGCCGCACTGAAGATCGGCGGCCGGCGCGGTTACGGTCGAATCCCCGATCAAGCACGGCTGCTTGGCGTTCGAGGCTCCGATCGAGGTGCGCGCGATTGCGCAGCGGCACGCGCCGCACCGTCAAGCCAGCGTCACACGCCGCGCGCACAGTAGCGGCCGGTGGCAGACCCCTCCATTCGCCACCAGACTGTGGTCCGCGCCGGGCTGCTACCCCCGCCGGCGCGGTACGCCGGGCCGGCCGCGAGGCCGGTCCGTTTTTTTTGCCCGCCGGCCAGTCGTGCCGAGGGCAAGCTCCCGGCGCTAGACTGCGCTCGTCGCGCCAATCCGCGGCGGCGAGCGCCCGGCGGTACGCCGGCGTCAGGCGCGGCGCTCGTGTGCGCCATTGCGGAGGGCCGATGCCGAGGCGGATCCACCGGCTGCTCGCGGCGCTGACCGTCCTCGTCGCCTGCCTGGCCGCGACCGCGGGCCGCGCGGCGCCGCCTACCGATACCGAGATCCGCGCCATGCTCGCGCGCCGCGTCGACGTGCAACAGCAGGCCGTCGGCATCGTCCTCGGCATCGTGACGCCTGCCGGCGCGCGCTACGTCAGCTACGGATCGCTGGCCGTCGACGACCACCGCACGCCGGACCGGCACACCGTGTTCGAAATCGCTTCGATCAGCAAGATCTTCACCGCGCTGGTGCTCGCCGACCTCGCCGCGCGCGGCGAGGTCAGTCTCGACGATTCGGTATCGCGCTACCTGCCGCCGGCGCGGGTCACGGTACCGAGCATGGGCGAGCGCGAGATCAGCCTGTTCGACCTCGCGAGCCACACCTCAGGCCTGCCGCTGCGGCCAGCCAACCTCGGCTCGCAGACGCAACTCGACAAGTACGCCTCGTACACCATTGCCGAGCTCTACCGCGGCGTCAGCGGCTTCCGGCTGCAGCGCGCGCCGGGCGCAGCCTGCGAGTACTCGAATCTCGGCTACGGTCTGCTCGGCCAGGCGCTCGGCCAGCACACGGGCCGCTCCTTCGAGGCGATGGTCCTCGAACACGTCACGGGACCGCTCGGTCTTCACGAGACACGGGAGGCCCTGACGCCGGCGATGCGGCGACGTCAGGCGGTCGGTCACCTGCCGGATCTGACGCCCGGCATCTTCTGAGGGCGCGGGCGCGCTCGAGGCGCCGGGCAGCCTGCACTCGACCGCCGCCGACCTGACGCGGCTGCTGCGATGCTTCATGGGGCTGCGCGCCTCGCCACTGCGCGCCGCGATGCGGTCGATGACCGCGCGGCTGCGCCCGACCGGCGATTTGAGCACGCAGGTGGGGCTCGGCTGGCGGGTGACGACGCTCGACGGCCACGCGATCGTCTGGAGCAATGGCCGCGCCGACGGCTTTCGCAGCTTCATCGGCTACTCGACGGCGACGCGCGTCGGCGTCGTCGCACTCGCCAACGTTGGCGGCGATGCCGGCGCCGACGACATCGCCGAGCATCTGATCGACGCGTATTTCCCGATGAAGCTGCAGGGCCCGGATGATCACCACGAGATCGCGCTTGCGGCAGCGGCGCTCGCGCGCTTCGTCGGCCGCTACCAGTTCGACGATCACAGCGTGCTGACGGTGCGACAGGACGGCCTGCTGCTGGTCGCGACGCTGTCAGGCCAGTCGGGGTCGTTCGTGCTGCACGCCGAGGCGTCGGCCGGCTTCTTCCTCAGGGAAGTTGATGCGCAGGCGAGCTTCGAAGGTGTTGAGGGCGCTCCGGCCGAGGTGCTGGTTTGGCACCAGAATGGGCATCGCGAGCGGGCGTTGCGGCTGCCGTGACCGGCCGCTGACCTTCAGCCGGCGCCGCGCCGCCTACTGCGGTGCGTTCTTGGCCGGGCCCGGCGAGGCCGACGGCGGCGCAGGCGCGGCGGGCGCCATGGCCGCAGGTTCCCGCGAGCCCATCATCTCCGCGAACTGCTTCTCGTCGACCAGCAGCCCGGACTTGCCGTCCCAGGTCGCGCCATCCGGCAGCTCGTTGCGCACGCGATGCGCGCCGGCAACGGTCGCGGTCAGGGCGTCGCCGTCGCGCTTCATCACCGAGACCGGGATGCCGCGCGCCGGGTCGGCGAGCGCGCGGGCCCGCGGCCAGTCGATGTCGGCGTCGTGCCCCTTGATCCGCTGCCAGAGCGCCGACTTGCCGGCCTTCTTGCTCAGCGACTGCGGCCCATGCTGCCAGTCGCGCTTGTCGTCCTCGAGCGCACCGTAGGCCTGCACGTAGAGCGTGTCGCCCTGCCAGCCCAGCAGGAACGGCTGGTTCACGACCCGCACCGGCGTGCCGATCGGGATCAGCTCGTAGAGGATCGCGATGTCCTCAGGATACAGCCGCACGCAACCGTGGCTCGAGCGCATGCCGACGCCGTAGGGTTTGTTGGTGCCGTGCACGAGGTAGCTCGGCCAGCCGAGCCGAAACATGAACGCACCGAGCGGGTTATCCGGTCCCGCCGGCACCTTGGGTGGCAGCACGTCGCCGTTCTCGAGGTGCTCCTTGCGCACCGAGACCGGCGGCACCCAGATCGGATCCTTGACGCGCGCGACGATCTTGGTGACGCCCTCCGGCGTCTGCCAGCCGACCTTGCCGATGCCGATCGGGTGCGTGATGACGGTCTGCGGCTCGCCTTTGGCGTGCTTCGGGAAATAGTAGAGACGCATCGCCGCGACGTTGATCACCAGGCCCTCGCGCGGCGCGTCGGGCAGCACGAAGCGAGTCGGCACGATCACGTCGCGGCCGCTGCCCGGCAGCCACGGGTCGACGCCCGGGTTCGCGCGCACGATCTCCTCGTAGCCGACGTTGAAGCGGCGTGCGATGTCCGGCAGCGTGTCGTCAGGACCGGTGGTCGTGACCTGCACGGTACCGACCACGTCGTCGCGCGCCGGATCGAAGGTGAACTGGTGGCTTGCGGCCGCGCGCGCGAGCAGCGGGACCGGCGGCGACGCGGGCGCGGCCGGTGCCGGCGGCGCCGGCGACGGGCGCAGCAGCGAGCAGCCCGCCACTGACGCGAGCAGCAGCACCGGCGCCAGGTGCCGACTACAGCAGGACAGGCCGGTCCGGTAGCTCATTGCCCTGTCGACCTGTGCCGGGGAAGTGGCGTGCGAGCAGCTGCGCGGCGGCCGCCACGCCCGCGAGCGCGCCCGGCTCCCAGCGGCCCTGCCTGAATTCGGTCTCCATCACGTGGCACACGGCCGCCCACTCGGCCGGCGTGACCAGCCCGTTGAAGCCGCGGTCGGCGACGATCTCCACCGCGCGATCCGCGAACAGCACGTAGATCAGCACGCCGTTGTTGTCGCCGGTGTCCCAGACGCGCGAGCCCGCGAACACCTCCAGCGCGCGCCGGCGCGGACTCTTGCCGGCGAGGATCGACCAGGCGTCGAGATCGGTCTCGATGACGATCCTGAGCTCACCCTGATGCGCAACTTCGGCGGCAGCGACCGCGGCCTCGAGGCGGTCGAGCACGGCAGGCGTGAAGCGCAGCCGCGTCGCGAAGCGCGTCTCGACGAGGTGTCGCGCGAGCCGAATGAGGCGGTTCAGCATCTACCAGCTCCCCGAGGCGCCGCCGCCGCTGAAGCCGCCGCCGCCGCCGCTGAATCCACCGCCACCACCGCCGCCGAAGCCGCCACCGCCGAAACCACCGCCGAACCCGCCGCGACCGGTCGTCCAGCCGCCGCCGCCGAGCCCGCCGATCAGTGCGACGACAAAGGCGACCACGCCCGCGACCACCGCGAAGCTGAGCGTGCCGAGCAACAGGAAGACCAGGAAGCCGGCGACGCCGCCGGTCGCCGCCGCCCCGGCCGGGCGGCCGAGCAGACTGCGCAGGATCGGCCCGCCGACGAACGCGACCGCCAGCAGCATCACGAGCAGCCCCTGCCCGACCTGAGGTCCGCGCGCCGACCGGCGCGGCTCCTGGCGCGGCGGCGGCAGCGGCTCGCCGTCAACCAGGCCGATCAGCCGGTCGACCGCGTGGTCGATGCCACCATAGAAGTCGCCGGCCCGAAAGCTCGGCCGCAGGTATTCGTCGAGAATGCGGTTCGCCGCGAGGTCGGTGACCGCGCCCTCGAGGCCGGTACCCACCTCGATGCGCATGCGACGATCGTTCTTCGCGACCAGCAGGATCAGGCCGTCGTCGACGCTCTTGCCGTCGGCGCTCTTGCGGCCGATCTTCCAGCTCTCGCCAACGCGGATGCCGAACTGGGCGATGTCCTCGGGCTCGGTTGACGGCACGATTAACACGACGATCTGGCTGCCCTTGCGGGCCTCGAACGCGGCGAGCTTGTCGCTGAGCGCGGCGCGCTGCTCCGGGCTCAGCGTGCCGGTCAGGTCCGTGACCCGCGCCACCGGCGGCACCGCCACGTCGGCGCGCGCCGGCACCAGCGCCGCGGCGAGCGCGAGCGCACCGAGCACGCCGGCAAGGCGCGCGAGCAACGCGGAGCGCGGGCGGCCGGTCAGCATCGATCAGCCGGTCGGCTTCGCGGGCGCGGCGCCGAAATCGACCGTCGGCGGCTTGGCGATCTGCGCCTCGTTCTCGACCGTGAAGTTCGGCTTCACCTTGTAGCCGAACATCATCGCCGTCAGATTCACCGGGAACTGCCGTACCGTGACGTTGTAGTTCTGCACCGCGTCGATGTAGCGCTTGCGCGCGACGGTGATGCGGTTCTCGGTGCCCTCGAGCTGCGCCTGCAGGTCGCGGAAGTTCTGGTCGGACTTCAGTTGCGGGTAGTTCTCGGTGACCGCCAGCAGCCGCGACAGCGCGCCGGAGAGCTCGCCCTGCGTCTGCTGGAACTTCTTCAGCGACTCGGCGTCGTTGGCGTCGACCTTGATGGAGGTCGCCTTGGCGCGCGCCTCGGTGACGCCGATCAGCACGGTCTGTTCCTGCTGCGCGAAGCCCTTCACCGTATTCACGAGGTTCGGGATCAGATCGGCGCGGCGCTGGTACTGGTTCAGCACCTCGGACCAGCCGGACTTGGTTTGCTCGTCAAGCGACTGGATGTTGTTGTAGCCGCAGCCGGACAGCAGCGCTCCACCGACGAGCACCGCGAACAACCACGAGGCGCGCAGAATCGATCGCATGAGACCTCCTTGCGGCCCAGACGGCCGCCGCGGGCACTATATGGGTGTTACCCGCCCCAGACGCAAGTGGATCGGCCAGATGACCCGGCGCACCCCGCCGGCCGGCCAGAACGGCGCGAGGGCGGCCGCGACGGCCGGCACCGGATCCTGGCCCTCGGCAGCCCGGTAGCGGTCGACGGCCGACCAGGTGCCGAGATAGCCCGCCACCTGCGCCAGTGTCCAGTCGGTGACGAGCTCGAATCGCGGCGTGGCCAGCTCCGCGAGCGGGAACGGCAGCGTGCGGTAGCCCTGCTCGACGTAGCGGCGCTCCGGCGGCCAGTAGCGGCCGATCACCTCGCCGTAGAATCCGTCGACCACGGCGTCGACATCGGCGGCGACGCGGAATTTCTCGTACGTCCAAAGCGCCACCACCCCGTCTGGGCGCAGCACGCGCCGTGCCTCGGCGTAGAACGGGGCGAAGTCGAACCAGTGCGCCGCCTGTGCGGCCACCAGGGCGTCGGCGACGCCGGCGCCGAACGGCAACTGCTCGGCCGCGTGGCGCAGGTAGCGCACCCGCGGGTGCGGCGTCGCCCGCGCGAGCTGCGCCGCGCTGGCATCGCTCGCGACCACCCGCTCGAAGTGCTCGGCGAGGTCGACGGCCGCCTGGCCATTGCCGGTGGCGACGTCGAGCGCGAGCCGGCGCGACGGCGCCTGCGAGGCGACGAACGCCGCGAGTTCCGGCGGATAGCGTGGACGAAAGAGTCCGTACTCCTGCGCCTGTCGCGAGAAGTGGTCCTTGAAGGCCATCCTGGAATGCTACCCGCGCCGGCCGGCAGCCGGCGAGCTCTGGCCGCGCCGCCGCCGCGCCGCGCCGCCCGGCTCGGCGCCGAGGCCCGGAATGCGGGCGAAAAAAACCCCGGGTCGAGGACCCGGGGTTCGGAAAGCGGACTCTTTCGAAGGGAAGGAAAGTCCGCTAGGGGATTCAGTGCAGTCGCGCCCACTGCAGCACGCGGATCTCCTCCGCCTCGAGGTCCAGGTCGCGCGCGATCAGCGTCGCGACCCGCCTCGGATCGGTCGGCACCGTGTCCTGCCCGCCCAGTTCGACGATTCCGGTGTACTCACTCGGGCCTTTGGCCCCGAGGTCCGCCACGAACCGCGTGTAGAACTTGACGCTCATGGGCGCAAAGCTTATGTACGCAGACCTCCGGCGTCCGTGACTTATGTCCCAATCCGGTCGGGGCCAAACTGCGAGGTGTTCACCCATGGGACGCTGGCGGCCCCCGGTCGTGCCGGGCTCACAATACATAACGCGGCTGGGCGCCGAACGGCTCCGGGCCGAGCTGGACCAGCTGTGGCGGGTCGAGCGCCCGCAGGTGACGCAGGCCGTCTCGGAGGCCGCCGCGCAGGGTGACCGCTCGGAGAATGCGGAGTACACCTACGGCAAGAAGCGCCTGCGCGAGATCGACCGGCGCGTGCGCTTCCTGCGCAAGCGCCTCGACGGCATCGTGATCGTCGAGCAACCGCCGTCAGATCCGCGGCGCGTGTTCTTCGGCGCCTGGGTCGAGCTCGAAGACGAGCAGGGCCAGCGGCGCGTCCACCGCATCGTCGGTCCCGACGAGTTCGACATGGACCCGCGCTTCGTCAGCATGGATGCGCCGCTCGGGCGGGCGCTGCTCGGCCGGCGGCTCGACGAGCAGCTCACCCTCGAGCTGCCCGCCGGTCGCCAGCGCCTGACGATCGTCGCGATCCGCTATGGCGCCGCGGCGGACTGAGCGCCGCGCCTCAGACGACGCGGACGTTCTTGAACTGCCAGGGGTCCGAGGTATCGAGGTCCTCGGGGAACAGCCGCGCGCGGTCGTGCAGCGGGTTCCACTCGGTGTACTCGCCGACCACCGGGCCGAGGTACGGGCGGCAGATCTCGAGGTTGCGGGCGTAGTCCATCTCGTCCGGCTCGACGACCCCCTCGCTCGGATTCTCGATCGCCCAGATGAGCCCGGACAGCACCGCGACCGTGACCTGCAGGCTGGTGGCGTTGTTGTAGGGCGCGAGCTTGCGCGCCTCGTCGACCGACAGCTGCGAACCGTACCAGTAGGCGTTCTTCTTGTGGCCGGCGAGCAGCACGCCGAGCTCGTCGATGCCGCCCGGCTGGATCTCGTTCATCAGGATCCGCTTGTGATCCTGAAGCCGCCAGTTGCGGCCGGCGAACTCGTGCACCGACAGCACCGCCGAGTCGCACGGGTGGTACGCGTAGTGAGCGGTCGGCCGGTAGACCACCTGCTCGCCCTCGCGGACGGTGTAGTAGTCGGCGATCGAGATCGCCTCGCCGTGCGTGATCAGGAAGCCGTGGAAGTAGCCGGCCCTCGGCGTCCAGGTCCGCACGCGCGTCGCGGCACCCGGCTGCATCAGGTAGATCGCCGCGCCGCCGCCGAAGTCATGCTTGCGCCCGTCGCGCGGAAAGTTGCGCTCGTGCGAGCCCCAGCCGAGCTCGGCCGGCTGGCAGCCCTCGCTGACGAAGCCTTCCACCGACCAGGTGTTGACGAACTCGCCGATCCGCTTCGGGATCGACGGCACCTGCGTGTCGCGCTCGGCGACGTGCACGACCTTGACGCCGACGCGGCGCGCGAGGCCGGCCCAGTCGTCGCGGCTCTTCGGGGCGCCGGCATCGATGTTGAGGTCGCCGGCGACGTTGAGCAGCGCCTGCTTGAGGAAGTGCTGCACGAGGCCCGGGTTCGCGCCGTGCGTCAGCACCGCGGTCGGCTTCGGCGTGCTGTCCTTGTCCTTGAGCTTGCGCAGCGCCAGCGCCTCTTCGCGCAGCGCGTAGTTCGAGCGCTTCGACGGTGACAGCGACGGGTCGGTGTAGCCGCCCGGCCACGGCTCGATGCAGGTGTCGAGGTACAGCGCGCCGCGCTCCCAGCAGAACTTCACCAGCGCGATCGACGACACGTCGACCGAGACATTGAGCACGAAGTCGCCGCGCCCGACCATCGGCTCCAGCACCTGGCGGAAGTTCTCGCGCGTCAGCGGCTGCTTGACGAAGCGGATGCCGTACTCGCGCGCGCACTCAAGGCCGGTGTCGTCGGCGGTGACGATCGTGATGCGCTCGCGCGCCAGCCCGCCGACGTGGCGCAGGATCAGCGGCAGCACGCCCTGGCCGATGCTGCCGAAGCCGATGCAGACCAGCCGGCCGGGAAAGGTCACGTGAACTTTGTGTTCGGTGGTCATGATGCCCCATCTACAAGGTGCGCCGGACGCCGGCGCGAAATGCCTGCCTGAGACTCGACGCGCGCGATCCAGCGCGCGAGCGGCCGATACTGTACCTCAACAGCCCGAAAACGCGCGCAGCCGCGGCGCGTCGCGCGTGCGGAGCTGCGCCGCGCCGCGCTACACTCGCGCCGACGTGGAGCACCGCCGATGAATCAGCACACGCTCGTCGACGTCGAGAGCCTCGCCGCCGGCCTCGCCGATCCCGCGCTGCGGATCGTCGACTGCCGCTTCGACCTCGGCGACCCGGACGCCGGCGCCGCGCTCTACCGGCGCGGCCATCTGCCCGGCGCCGTGTATGCGCACCTCGATATGGATCTGTCCGGTCCGCGCGCGCCGTGGACCGGGCGCCACCCGCTACCGGAACCGGAACTGCTCGTCGCGACCTTCAGCCGGCTCGGCATCGACGCCGGCGTGCAGGTGGTCGGCTACGACGACTCCGGCGGCATCTACGCCGCGCGGTTGTGGTGGCTGCTGCGCTGGCTCGGCCACGAGGCGGTCGCGGTACTCGACGGCGGGCTCGCCGCCTGGCGCGCGGCGCGGCGGCCCCTCAGCAGCGACGCGGTGCTGCCGCTCGCGCGCCGCTTCGTCGCCGCGCCGCGGCCGCAGACGCACGTCTCGGCGGACGAGGTCGCGGCGGCGCTCGGCCGCGGCAACGGACTGCTGCTCGATGCGCGCTCCGCGGAGCGTTTCGAGGGCCGGGTCGAGCCGCTCGATCCGAAGGCCGGCCACATCCCCGGCGCGAGCTGCCACTACTACGCCGGCAATCTCGGCGCCGATGGCCGGTTCCTGCCCGCGGCGGCGCTGCGCGCCGAGTTCGAGCGGCTGCTCGCCGGGCGCCCGCCGACGGCTTTGATCAGCATGTGCGGCTCCGGCGTCACCGCCTGCCACACGCTGCTGGCGCTCGAAGTGGCCGGCTTGTCCGGTGCGCGGCTCTACCCCGGCTCCTGGAGCGAGTGGTGCCGCGACCCGGCGCGGGCGGTAGCGACCGGCCCCTGATCGCCGCGCTCATTTACATCGCGCCTCGTTTTGCTATCGTGCGCGCGTTCGTTTGAACGCGGCGAGGCCGAACCCGTGAACAGCACCGCGCCCAAGTTCGCCACGCCCGTCGGCTGGAAGGTCGACGACTCGGCGCAGCTCTATCAGGTCGACGCGTGGGGCAGCGGCTACTTCGGCGTCAACGCCGCCGGCAACGTCGTCGTGCGCCCGGACCAGCAGCCCGGCCGCGAGATCGACCTGCTCGAGGTCGTCGAGGGCCTCAAGGCCCGCGATCTGACGGCGCCGGTGGTGGTGCGCTTCTCCGACATCCTCGCGCACCGGCTGAAGAGCCTGAACGACGCCTTCGTGCAGGCGATCACCGAGAACGACTACAAAAACCGCTACGCGTCGGTGTTCCCGATCAAGGTCAACCAGCAGCGACTGGTCGTCGAGGCCGTCTACCGCGCCGGCCAGCCGTTCGGCTTCGGCCTCGAGGTGGGCTCCAAGCCCGAGCTGCTGGTGGTCATGGCGATGACCGAGGACAACACCGACCGGCTGATCATCTGCAACGGCTTCAAGGACGACAGCTACATCGAGACGGTGACGCTGGCCGCGAAGCTCGGGCGCAACATCGTGCCGGTGGTCGAGAACTTCGTCGAGCTCGGGCTGATCCTCAAGCACGCGCAGAAGTACGGCGTGCGGCCGAACATCGGCGTGCGGGTGAAGCTGGCGGCCGAGGGCGCCGGCCGCTGGCGCGAGTCGGCCGGCGAGAAGTCGAAGTTCGGCCTGTTCATCACCGAGATCCTCGAGGTCGTGGCGGTGCTCCGGCAGCACGACATGCTCGACTGCCTGAAGCTGGTCCACTGCCACACCGGCTCGCAGCTGCAGGACATCCGCCGCGTCAAGGACGCGGTCACCGAGCTCGCGCACGTCTACGCCGAGCTCAAGCTGCTCGGCGCCGGTCTCGAGTACATCGACATCGGCGGCGGCCTCGGCGTCGACTACGACGGCAGCCGCACCAACTACGAATCGTCGATGAACTACACCATCAACGAGTACGCCGGCGACGTCGTCTACCGGATCGCGAGCGTCTGCAACGCGCGCGGCATCCCGCACCCGCAGATCATCAGCGAGTCAGGACGGGCGATCGCCGCGCACCACTCGGTGCTGGTGTTCAACGTCCTCGGCTCGAGCGCGCTCGACCAGTTCCGGGTCGCCGGCCGGCTCGAGGAGGACTGCCGCGACGGCGGCGAGGTGCCGCAGCCGGTGCGCGACCTGTTCGACGCCTACCGTTCGGTCAGCGAGCGGCGGCTCGTCGAGTGCTGGCACGACGCGCTGCAGGCGCGCGAGCAGGCGCTGCAGATGTTCAACCTCGGCTACCTGAGCCTCGAGTCGCGCGGCCTCGCCGAGCGGCTCTACTGGGCCACCTGCGCGCGGATCCGCGACCTGTGCCGCCGCCTCGAGTCGATCCCGGAGGAGCTCGAGGGCCTCGAGACGATCCTGTCGGACATCTACTTCTGCAACTTCTCGGTATTCCAGTCGCTGCCGGACTCGTGGGCCATCGGCCAGCTGTTCCCGATCATGCCGGTGCATCGGCTGGGCGAGCGCCCGACGCGCAACGCCGTGCTCGCCGACATCACCTGCGACTCGGACGGCAAGATCGACCGCTTCGTGAGCCTGCGCGAGACCAAGCGCACGCTCGAGGTGCACGAGCTGCGCGCCGGCGAGGACTACTACCTTGCGGCGTTCCTGGTCGGCGCCTACCAGGAGACGCTCGGCGACCTGCACAACCTGTTCGGCGACACGCACGTCGTGCACATCCGCCTGCTCGACGAGGGCGGCTGGTGGCTCGAGGAGACCGTCAAGGGCGACACCGCGCTGCAGGTGCTCGGCTACATGGAATACGACACCGACGAGCTCTACCCGCGCCTCGCGCGCGATTGCGAGCGGGCGGTGCGCGAGAACCGCCTGACGCTACCCGAGAGCCAGCGCCTGAAGCGCTTCTACGAGGCGGAGCTGCAGGGCTACGCCTACCTTGAGCCTGACAACGAGAGTTGACGGCTCGCGCGTGCGGCGGCGCCGCGAAGCGGCCCCGCACCGGCCTCACGCGTTCCCTGCCGGTCGCCTGAGCCGGCAGGACGGGCGCTTGTCGAGCAGCCATCGACCGGCGCATGTTGCTCCACAGCAACAGCATGGTTTTTGTGCAGTGCATTGGCAAAGTCATTGATCTAACACGCGGAAATTGCACGGTCCCAGCGGACCGCGTAGGATCGGTTGCGGTTGTTTTCGCCGAATCCGCTTTGACGGGCGATTGATCGGTTAAAGAAACTACGATGTCGGTCAGAGAAACAGTGTCCTTCCTGCGTCGACATTCCTCAGCGTCACCCGCACAAGTTGATCAGCGCACGACCTACGGTTCGGGCTCAGGCCGCCGCAGGCGTACGGGTATGTACGCATGTGTCGCACTTGTGGTCCGTGGTCGAGGAACGCGGGGTCGCGGATCCGTTCCGCAGCCTCGCCCGAGCGAGTGAGATGATTCGATGACGACCATTTACGTAGGCAACCTGCCGTTCTCCGCGACTGAAGATGAAGTCCGCCAGCTGTTCGAGAAGCACGGCAAGGTCGAGTCGGTAAAGCTCATCAATGATCGGGAGACCGGGCGTCCGCGCGGCTTCGGCTTCGTCGAGATGGCGAGTTCCGACGCGCAGAACGCCATCCAGCAGACGAACGGCTTCAACATGGGTGGACGTCCGTTGCGCGTGAACGAAGCGCAGGAGCGTCCGCGCGGTCCGCGTCCCGGCGGCGGCGCCGGCTTCGGCGGCCCTCGCGGCGGCGGCGGCGGCGGCGGCGGCTACGGCGGCGGTGGTGGCGGCGGCGGCGGCGGCTACGGCGGCGGTGGTG
>JANYAE010000125.1 GCA_025355105.1 Pseudomonadota bacterium
TCTCGAAACCGCGGTGCGGATGCGAGGGGAAGCCCGCGATATAGTCCGACGCCGACCTCCGATGGCGGCGGTGTGCGCCTGAGCCGCGTCATCAGCCCTGAGCAGGGCATGGACCCGTTCCTGCTGCTCGACGAGTTCGACTCGAGCTCGGCGTCGGACTATATCGCGGGCTTCCCCTCGCATCCGCACCGCGGTTTCGAGACCGTCACCTACATGCTCGACGGCCACATGCTGCACGAGGATCACCTCGGCCACCGCGGTGACCTCAGGCCTGGCGGCGTGCAGTGGATGACCGCCGGCCGCGGCATCATCCACTCCGAGATGCCGCAGCAGGTGGCCGGCCGCATGCGTGGCTTCCAGCTGTGGATCAACCTGCCGGGCGTCGACAAGATGAAGCCGGCGTCCTACCAGGATCTGGAGCCGGAGCGCATCCCGCAGCTGGCGATCGAGGGCGCGACGGTGCGGGTCATCGCCGGCGAGTTCGCCACCGCCGGCCGCGCACCGGTCGCGGGGCCGCTCGGCGGCGGCGCGACGCTGCCGCTGTACGTCGACGTCGCGCTCGACGCGGGCGCCGCGCTCACGCTCGCGACGCCGGTCGGGCACCACCTCGTCGCCTACCTCTTCGAGGGCGAGGCGAGCGTCGGCGGCCGGCTGCTGGCCAAGGGCCAGCTGGCCGTGCTGAGCGACGGCACGTCGCTCGAGTTGCAGGGCGCCGCGCGCGCCGCGCGCCTGCTGGTGATCGGCGGCCGGCCGTTGCGCGAGCCGGTGGTCCACTACGGCCCGTTCGTGATGAACACCGTGGCTGAGATCGAGCAGGCGGTCCGCGACTTCCGCGCCGGCACGCTGACCGACGCCGCCTGACGGGCGCTGCCTGCCTATCGGCCGACGTGCCCGCGGGGGCACAATCGGCCGATGAGCGGGGCAGCGGCCGACGAGATCCTGCCGGACCAGATGGCGCTGATGTGCCGCCTGCTGTATTTCCCCGCTGCGGCGACCGTGCCGGGGGCCATCGCCGTCACCCTGGCGATGGGGCCGTCGGTCAGCGCCAGCGGCCGCATCGCCTGGGTCAGCGCGCTCGGCGTGCTCGCGCTCGCGCGGCTGCTGTGCGGCCGCGCCTACCTCAGCCGGCCGCGCAGCGCCAGCGAGGCGCGCCGCTGGCTCGGCCTGATGCTCGTGCTGACCGCGATCGTCGGTGCCGTCTGGTCCTGCGGCGGCACCGTGCTGCTGCCGGTCGGCCAGCCGGTGCGGGAGTCGCTGACCGCGATGTGCCTGGTCGCGGCACTCGCGGCGGGATTCAGCGCGCTGTCGGCGGTCGACGGCGCCTACGCCGCGCTCGCGGTGCCGTTCCTGCTGCCGCTCGCCGCCTGGCAGATCCACAGCGGCGACTGGCCGCGGCAGACCCTCGGCGTCGTCTACCTGATCTTTCTGCTGGTGATGGTCGGCGCCGCGTCACGGACCGCGCGCGCGACGCGCGAGCAGTTCCGCCTCGGCCGCGAGAACGCCCTGCTCGCGGCCCGCCTCGGTGCCGAGCGCGACGCGCTGGACCGCGCCAACGCCGATCTGCGCCTCGCCAGCGAGGCCAAGTCGAGGTTCCTAGGCCACATGAGCCACGAGCTGCGCACGCCGCTGACCGTGATCCTCGGCTACAGCGACCTGCTGCTGCGCGACGAGGCCGACCGGCGCCGCGCCGAGGCGCTGCAGCGGATCAAGGGCGCTGGCGGCTCCTTGCTCGCGATCGTCAACGAGCTGCTCGAGGTCGCGAGCCTCGAGGCCGGCCAGCTGGCGCTGCGCAGCTCCGACTTCGCACCGGCCGAACTGCTCAATGACGTCATCGCGCTGCTGAGCAACGACCCGGAGGCGCGCGATCTCGAGATCCGCCAGACGCTCGGCGACGAGCTGCCGCCGAGGTTGCGCGCCGATCGCGAGCGGCTGCGGCAGGTGCTGCTGCACCTCGGCGTGAACGCGCTGCGCTACACGCCGCACGGCCGCGTCACGATCGCGATGCACGCGGCGGCCGACGCCGCCGGCCGGCTGCGCGTCGAGGTCGCCGACACCGGCATCGGCATCGCGCGCGAGCAGCAGGCGCGCCTGTTCGAGCCGTTCGCGCCGCTCGATGCGCCCGGCGCGCCGCACGGGCCGGGCGCGGGCCTCGGCCTGGCGACCAGCCGCTCGATCGTCGAGCGCATGGGCGGACGGATCGGAGTCGACAGCGAGCCCGGCGCCGGCTCCACCTTCTGGTTCGAGGTGCCGTTCGAGGCCGCCGAGCCGGCGCCGCCGCCGGCGGTGCGTTTCGGCGCGCGCGTTCCGGAAGCTTTCGCCGGCTCGGTGCTGCTCGCCGAGGACGTCGCCGAGACGCGTGACTTCCTCGCCCGCTTCCTGCGCGAAACCGGCTGCGCGCCGGTGGTTGAGGTCGCGACCGGGCGCGCGCTGCTGGCCGCTGCGCAGGACAACCGCTTCGACCTGATGCTGGTCGACTGGCAAATGCCGGAGCTCGATGGCCTGGCGGCGATCGCAGCGCACCGCGCCGCCGAGCGCGACGCGGGCCTGCCGCGGACGCCGATCGTCGTCGTCACGGCGCGCGCGGGAGCCGCCGACCGCGCGCACTGCCTCGCGGCCGGCGCCGACGCGGTCGTCGACAAGCCGGTGGACCTCGACCGCCTCGCAGCGGTGCTGCGCCGCTGGCTGCGGACCTCGACCGCGGGCGGCGCGCCGCCGCCGGCGGCCGCCGGTGCACGCCGCGCGGTGTTGGTCGCGGATGATCACCCCGGCAACCGCCAGCTCCTCAAGGAGATGCTCGAGGAGGAGGGCTTCGCGCGCGTCGAGGCGGTGGCCTCGGGGCTGGAGGCGGTCGCGGCCTGGGAGCAGGGCGTCTACGACCTGCTGCTGCTCGACTGGCAGATGCCCGGCCTCGACGGGCTCGGCGCGCTGCGCCGCATCCGTGCGCTCGAGCAGGAACTCGGCCGCCCGCGCACCGCGGTGGTCATCGTCACCGGCCGGCTCAGCGACCCCGAGCGCGCCGCCTGCTTCGCGGCCGGTGCCGACGCCTGCGTCGCCAAGCCCTATTCGCCGGAGGAGCTGCTCGAGGCCGCGGAGCGCGCGCTGCAGGCGGTCGGCCGCTGAGCGCATGTGGCGGAGCGTTCAGCCGAGGATCTTCTCGCGCTCGTAGAGCCGCACCGCGATCCGCGCCAACAGCGCGCCGATCGCGAGCGTCGCGCCGACCGACAGCGCGACGTGCAAAGGACTCAGCTCCTCGCCGCGAAGCAGCGACTGGATCAGCAGGTGCTGGCTCAACGACGGCACCCACATCAGGTCGGTGCGGCTCGGCACCTGGTACAGCGACGCGAAGATGATCGGCAGCGTCGGCACCAGCAGCACGGCGGCCAGCCAGCTCTGCGCCTCGCGGTAGCTGCGCGTGAACGAGGCGACGATCGTCATCAGCGACGAGCCGACCAGCACGAACGGCAGCATCACCGCGAAGATCCCGAGCGCGACGGCCGGGCCGAGGTTGAGCGCCATGCCGACAGTGTCGAGCCGCACGAAGCGCAGGCTGACGGCGAACGCCGCGAGGTTGAGGAGCAGCGACAGCGCCATGTAGACGCCCGAGGCCAGCACCTTGCCGTAGACCAGCGCGCGGCGCGGCACCGGCAGCGTCAGCAGCGGCTCCAACGAGCCGCGCTCGCGCTCGCCCGCGGTGGTATCGATGGCCACGTAGAGGCCGCCCATCAGCGTCGCGAACACGATGAAGTAGCTGAGCATGCCGAGCAGCGCCAGCGCCCGGGCCGCCGGCGTCGAGACGTCGACCTCGTCGACCGCGACCGGCTGCATCAGCAGCGGCGACAGCCCGCGCGCCTGCAGGCGCCACGCGGCGATCTGGCCGCCGTAGCCGCGCAGCAGCGCCTCGGCTCGCGAGCGGTCGCCGCTCGCGCTGGTGTCGGAGGTGTCGGTATAGAGCTTGACGCCGGCCGGCTCGCCGGCGCGCAGCTGCGCACCATACTCGTCCGGGATCACCAGCACGATGCGCGCCTTGCGCTGGCGCACCGCGTCGGCCGCTGCGGCCGCGCCGCCCGGCAGCTCGCTGATCTTGACGCCCTCGCGCTCGAGGAACGCCACCAGGTTCGGCGCCGCGCTGCGGCCGGCGACCGGCAGCTCGAGCGCCTGCTCGGCGCGCTCGCGGCCGCGCTCCAGGGTCAGGTTGATCATGACGCCGAACAGCAGCGGGCCACCCAGCGGACCGATAACGAGCGCCGACAGCAGCGTGCGGCGGTCGCGCGCGTTCTCGATCAGCTCCTTGAAGAGCACGGTCCAGAGCGCGCGCATCAGGCTGTACCGGCGTCGAGCGCGGCGACGAAAGCATCCTCGAGCGAGCCGCCCGGCACCTGCGCGCGCAAGGCCTCCGGCGTGCCGCGCGCCACCACCCGGCCGTGCGCGACGATGACGATCTCGTCGCACAGCGCCGAGACCTCCTGCATCACGTGGCTCGAGAACAGCAGGCAGTGGCCGGCGTCGCGTAGCCGGCGGATCAGCTCGCGCAGGTTGCGCGTGGCGAGCACGTCGAGGCCGTTGGTGGGTTCGTCGAGCACCACGTTCTGCGGGTTGTGCACCAGCGCCCGCGCCAGCGCCACCTTGAGCCGCTCGCCCTGCGAGAAGCCCTTGGTGCGCCGTTCGAGGATCGCGCCGAGCTCGAGCAGCTCGCCGAGCTCGTCGATGCGGCGCTCGAGCGCGCGGCCGGCCATGCCGTGCAGCGCGCCGAAGTAGCGGATGTTCTCGCGCGCCGTCAGCAGCGGGTAGACGCCGGCGTTGTGCGGCAGCACGCCGAGCCGCGCCAGCGCGGCGCGCGGTTGGGTCGCGACGTCGAGGCCGTCGACCAGCGCCCGACCGCGATCCGGCCGCAGCGCGCCGTACAGCAGCCGCAGCGTCGTGCTCTTGCCGGCGCCGTTCGGGCCGAGCAGCCCCGTGACCCGCGCGTCGGCCGCCTCGAGGCTGACCTCGCGGACCGCCTCGACCGCGCCGAAGCGCTTGGCGAGCGAATCGATCACGATCATGGCGCGGGTCCCGACAGGTCGATGACGAACGGCGGCGCGGTGGCCGATTCGAGGCAGCTCGCGTCGAGGCCGCGCGCGGTGCCGGCGTTCAGGAAGCGCGCGATGACCCGCGGCGCGCAGCCGACCGCGAACTGGCCGTGGCCCTGGCCGCGGACCACGACGTGCAGGTGGTCGCGAAAACCGGCCGCGGCGCGCGCCGCGTAGGCCGGCGGCGTCACCGGATCCGCCTCGCCGGAGAGCAGCAGCGCCGGCACCGCGCTGTCGAGCGGCGCGTACAGGTCGGCGTCGACGACGCCGCGCGGCCAGCCCTCGCAGAGCGCAGCCAGGCCGTCGATCTGCTGGCTGCCGAGGTAGGTGGCGCCGAGCGCGGCGCGGTCGAGGCGAGCGAGCGAGGGCACGTCCTCGGCGCAGCTCACCGCGGCGTTCATGCCGTAGGCGAGCTGCGCGTCGAGGTGCGCGCCGACCATCAGCAGCTGCGCGGCCAGCGGCGCCAAGTCATCGCGCGCCGCGCGGTCGAGCAGCAGCGGCAGCAGCGCGGTCGTGCCGGCGTAGTAGTTGAGGAGCCGCACCGAGCCGGCGAGCGCACCGGCGTCGAACTCGAGCACCCGCGCCGCACCGCTCGACGGATCCGGCATCGCGAGGTGCCGCGGCCGGCGCGCGAGCTCGGCGCGCAGTGCGTCGAAGCGACGGCCGAGGTCGGGGAAGGCCTGCTCGCAGGCGCTCTCGGCGTGGCAGCGCGCGAAGGCGATCTCGAGGGCGCGCTGCGCGGCCAGCGGCGTGTCGCCGAGTGGGCTCGCGTCCGGCGGCAGCACGCCGTCGAGCACCACCGCGCTGACGCGCGCCGGGTAACGGCGCAGGTAGTGCTGCACGACGCGCGTGCCGTAGGAGATGCCGTACAGACTGATGCGCTCGAAGCCGAGCGCGGCGCGCACCGCGTCGAGGTCCTGCACCGCGACGCTGGTCGTGTAGAACTCCGGTCGCCCGGCGAGGCCGCGCAGGCAGGCCCGGGACAACTCGCGCAGCCGTGCCGGCGGCGGCGTTGCGACGTCGAAGTCCGGCGGGAACTCGCAGCGCAGCCGGTTGGAACCGCCGGTGCCGCGCTGGTCGAGGAGCACGACGTCGTGGCTGCGCTGCGACGGCGCGAAGGCACCGGCGTAGGAGGCGTAGAAGTCGCCGGCCGCCTGGCCTGGCCCGCCGGCGACCAAGAACAGCGGCTCGCGGGCCCGGCGCCGGTCCAGCGCGCGGATCACCGCAACGCGCAGCGCGATCTGCCGCCCGGCCGGTGCGGCCGGGTCCTCGGCCACCTCGAGCGTGCCGCAGCGGGCGGCCACCGAGCCGAGGCCGGCCGGGTGCGGCAGGCGACAGTCGACGAGCGCCAGCGTCGCGGTGGCGCCGGCCGCCGCCGGCAGGCCGGCCAGCGTCGCCAGCAGCGCGAGCAGCGCCGCGGCGCGGCGCGATCGGCTCAGGCAGGAGGCAGGCAGGCGCAGCGCGGGCATCGGCGCATTGTTTCACCCCGACTGGCGGACCGCCAACCCGGTAAAATCCCAGCGATGCGCTACCCGGAGCCCTTCGACGTGCTGGTGATCGGCGGCGGCCATGCCGGCACCGAGGCCGCGCTCGCGGCCGCCCGCAGCGGCGCACGCACGCTGCTCGTGAGCCACAGCGTCGAGACGCTCGGCGCGATGAGCTGCAATCCGGCGATCGGCGGCATCGGCAAGAGCCACCTGGTGCGCGAGATCGATGCGCTCGGCGGCATCATGGCGCGCGCGGCGGACAGCGCCGCGATCCAGCTGCGGGTGCTGAACGCGAGCAAGGGCCCGGCGGTCCGCGCGACGCGCGCGCAGGCTGACCGCGCGCTCTATCGGCGCGCGATCCGCAGCGCCATCGAGAACCAGCCAAACTTGAGCGTCTTCCAGCAGGAAGTCGCGGACCTGACCGTGAGCGGCGGGCGCGTCAGCGGCGCCGTGACCGCGACCGGCATCGAGTTCAAGGCGCCGCGCGTGGTGCTGACGACCGGCACCTTTCTGGGCGGGCGCATCCACGTCG
>JANYAE010000094.1 GCA_025355105.1 Pseudomonadota bacterium
TGTCGCGCGACGATCTGGATGCGAGTGCGCGACGATCAGGATGGAGATCGGCGCTCGCAGCCACTTGAGCATGCCGGCGTTGATTGACGCTGGCAAGGCTTATATCTCCGGCTGATTGTCGCGCGGCGGCGGGACGCCGACGTTCTTGGGCGTCGCGTAGATCGCTGGACGGCCGGCACCGTGCTGTTTTCGTTCGAGAGCTGCACGGCGCCGGTAGCTATCGACGTTCATCTCGAGGATTGTCGCGTGATGAACGAGGCGGTCGACTGCGGCGAGCGTCATGGCTGGATCCGGGAAGATCTTGCCCCATTCACCGAACGGCTGGTTTGCGGTAATGAGCATCGAGCGCCGTTCGTATCGGGCGCTGATCAGCTCGAACAGCACCGAGGTCTCCGCCTGGTCTTTGGTCACGTAGGCGATGTCGTCGAGGATCAGCAGGTCGAACCGCTCAAGGCTTGCGATTGCCGCCTCGAGCGCCAGTTCACGACGCGCAACCTGCAGCTTTTGGACGAGATCGGAGGTTCTGGCGAACAAGACTCGCCAGCCTTTCTCGATCAGCGCCAGGCCGATCGCCGAGGCCAGATGCGACTTGCCGCCGCCTGGCGGGCCGAACAGGATCAGGTTCGCACCGGTCTCGAGCCAGCCATCGCCGGCGCACAACGCCGACACCTGCGCTTTGGAGATCATCGGTACGGCGTCGAAGTCGAAGTTGTCGAGGGTCTTGCCGGGCAGCAGCTTCGCTTCACCCAGGTGCCGCTCCACGCGTCGGCGATCCCGCTCAGCGAGCTCGTGCTCGGCGATAGCCGCGAGGAAGCGGGCCGCTTGCCAGCCCTCCTTGTCCGAGCGCTCGGCGAACTTTGGCCAGACGACCTTGATGGCCGGCAAGCGCAGTTCGTTGAGGATGAAGCTGACACGAACCGTGTCGATCGTGGCGCTCATGCGGCTTCTCCCACATAGCTGTCGGTCAGCGTCTCGTACACGCTCAGCGGCACGAGCTCGACGAGGACCTCCGGCAGGCGCGCCGGATCCGGCGCAAAGCGCCTACGGAGCGCCGCGAGGTCGGGCAGCTCATCGGCATCGAGGCACTCGGTGAGTATCCCGGCCAACTCCGCTTCGCAGGCCCGATCGTGCGCCAGGCTCAGCAGCTCCACGATCGTCTTGCACGCCAGGCGGTCCGTGAGCCGCTCCCGCAGGCGATCGAACATCAGCCGGTAGGCCTCGCGTGGGAACAGCTGATCGCGGTACACGAGGTTTAGCAGCGCCATCGGCTTGCGGCGCAACGAGTGGATCACGTGGCGATAGTCGACGACATGGCCGTGCTTGCCGTTCGGTCCGGCCCGGCCGCGCTCGAGCGTCATCAGCGGCGTTCCCCCGATCAGCAGGTCCAGCCGATCGTCGTACAGCTTCACGCGCAACCGATGGCCGACGAGGCGGGACGGCACCGTATAAAACACCTTCTTGAGGGTAAAGCCGCCCGAGGACGTGACGAAGGCGAAGGTGTCCTCATAGTCACAGGTGCGATTAAGCGGCAGCAGCTGTAGCGTCGCGCGCTCGGCGGCGATGCGCTTGGCATTGCGGGCGTTCTTGCGACTCATGATCTCGTCGATGAAGCGGCGATACGCGCCAAGGTCGGTAAAGTTCCCGCTGCCGCGCAGCAAGAGCGCATCTCGGATCGCGCTCTTGAGGTGCCCGTGCGGGCTCTCGATCGAGCCGTTCTCGTGCGCGACGCCGCGGTTGTTGCGGCTCGGCTCCATGCCGTAATGCCCGCACAGTGCGTCGTAGCGCGTCGTCAGGTCCTCGCGGGCTGCGCGGTTCAGGTTCCGGAACGCCGCCGACAGGCTGTCGCTACGGTGCTCCCGCGGCGCACCACCCAGGACCCACAGCGCGTTCTGCAGCCCTTCGGCCAGCGCCACGTAGCTCTCACCGCCCAAAATCACGTGCGCATGCTCAAAGCCCGAGTACGCAAGCCGGAAGTGGTACAGCCGATGGTCGAGCAGGACGCCGGCGACGCCGACCGCCAGATCGCCCATCTCGGTAAAGTC
>JANYAE010000015.1 GCA_025355105.1 Pseudomonadota bacterium
CAAGAAGGTACCGTTCCTCGGCGACGTGCCGGTGCTCGGTTACCTGTTCAAGAGCCGGACACGGACGAATAACAAGGACGAACTCCTGATCTTCGTGACACCAAAGATCCTGCGTGAGGGAGCCAACCTGTACTGACGCTCGGCGGGGAGGCGGCAGGCTCGAAACGATTTTGGGAGGACGGATGAAACTGTTTAAGATTTTCGGTGCCACGCTGGCGACGGCCTTGTTCCTCGCAGGCTGTGGCGGCGGTGGCTCACTGACCGGCGGCGCCTGCACCGGCGCCAGCTGTACCGGCGGCGGCGGTTCCGCGGTGGCTGCGATCAACGTCGCGGCCGGCACGGCGAGTGTCGCTGCCGACGGCACGACCAGTTCGGCGATCACCGCGACCGTGCTCGATGCGAAGAACGTCGCCATCAAGGGCGTCACCGTCACTTTCGCCGCGACCGCCGGCTCGGTGCTGCAAGTCACGCTAGCGACGACCGACGGCAGCGGCCATGCGACCGCGACCCTCACGGCTGCCGGTGCGGCGGCCGGCACCAACATCACCGTCAGCGCGGCCGCGGGCGGCGTGCAGGGCCAGACCACGGTCGCGGTCATCGCGATCCAGCAGTCGCTCAGCATCGCCACTGATCTGCCGCAGATCCCGTCCTCCGGGGCGACCCCGGCGAACATCTCGGCACTGCTGCGCGACGCGAACAACAATGCGCTGACCGGCATCACGGTGCAGTTCTCCGCGACCAGCGGTGTGCTCACGGTGACCCAGGCCGTCACCGACGTGAATGGTGTCGCGAAGGCAACGCTGACCGCCGGAGCCGATCCAACCGACCGTACGATCACAGTCACCGCGACCGCCGGCTCGGCGAGCGCGACGCTCCCGGTTACGGTATCCGGCACGACCCTCGCGCTCAGCGGACCGGCGAACCTCGTGCAGGGCAACAGCGGCACGTTCACGATTGTGCTCACGAACTCGGCGGGCCAGGGCATCGCGAACAAGCCCGTGACCGTGACGTCGGCCAGCGGAAACACGCTGAGCGCGCCGGTGGTGACAACCGACGGTACCGGCCACGTCAGCTTCAACGTCACCGCCTTCGTCGGCGGCAACGACACGATCACCGCCGTCAGCCTCGGCCTGACCAAGACGGCGAGAGTGGCAGTCAGCACGCAGAGCTTCACGATCACCGCGCCGGCCGACCAGACCAACGTGACGCTCGGCAGTCTGCAGACCGTGACCGTGACCTGGTTGAACGGCAGCGTGCCGGTGGTGGGCGCGTCCGTCACCTTCGCCGCGACACGCGGCACCGTCGCGCCCACCACGCCGGTGGCCACGGATGTCAGCGGCCAGGCGAGCATCCAGATCAGCGCGACCGGTGCGGGCCCGTCGATTGTCTCGGCGACCGGCGCGGGCGTCTCGGCGCAGCTCAACCTGAATTTCGTCGCGCTGACCCCGACTCAGATTTCGGTGCAGACCTCACCGGCCGCCGTCACGGTGCAGGGGCAAAGCACGATCACTGCACTGGTGCGGGACGCGACCAACAACCTCGTCCAGGGCGCGACCGTCAACTTCAACGTTACCGCCGATCCGACCAACGGAGGTCTGTCGGTGCCGTCGGCGGTCAGCGACTCGCAGGGTCGTGCGCAGACTGTCTACACCGCCGGCAATTCCTCGAGCGGCGCGAACGGCGTGACGATCGCGGCCTCGATCGCAACCAACTCGAGCATCAACGCCTCGACCAATCTGACGGTCGGCGGCCAAACGGTGTTCCTGTCGCTGGGAACCGGCAACACGATCGACACTAGCCAGGGTGTGGCGATCTACCAGATCACCTACACGGTGCTGGCGGTGGACAGCCAGGGTGCCGCGCTGCAGGGCGTGCCGGTGACGGCCGCGGTGCTGCCGGTCGCCTACGGCAAGGGCATGATGGGCAACTGCCCGACGCCGGGCCCGTGGCAGCCGATCTACAGCACGGCGGCCAATGACCTTCGGGCCTACAACGGCACGACGTTCTGCCAGAATGAGGACCGCGATTACACGGGCAACATCGCTTCGCTCGACGTGGCGCCGTTGCCGCCGCCGTGCACCGACCTCGCGACCAACCCGTCGTCGCAGTTCACGAACCACCAGAAGGACTACAACTGCAACGGCCAGCTCGATCCGGGCAACGTCGCGGTGGTGTCGCCCGCCTCGGGCACCACGGACGCCAACGGGCGCCTCGACGTCAAGGTGACCTACCCGCGAGATCACGCGTACTGGGTCTGGGTGAAGCTGGTCGCCTCGACGAAGGTGCAGGGCACGCAGAGCAGCACGACCTCCTCATTCGTGCTGCCCGGCGCCGTCCCCGACTACATCTGCTCGAACGCGCCTCCGGGCCCAGTCAGCCCGTACGGAACGGCGGCCACCTGCGCGGATCCTCGCTGACCCGCACGGCAAGCTGACCAGGAAACGGCCGCCGCGAGGCGGCCGTTTTCATTGGTGGGCCGCCCCGTCCTACACTGCGCCGATGGACGACGTCCCCGCCGCGCCGGCCCCCGCCACCAGCATCTTTCTCGTCGGTCCGATGGGCTCCGGCAAGTCCGCCGTCGGCAAGGTGCTGGCGCGGCTGCGCGGCCTCAAGTTCATCGACAGCGACGCCGAGATCGAGCGGCGCACCGGCGTCGACATCGCCTTCATCTTCGAGAAGGAGGGCGAGCCCGGCTTCCGGGAGCGCGAGCGCGAGGTCCTCGACGACCTGAGCCAGCTGCCCGGTGTCGTGCTCGCGACCGGCGGCGGCGCGGTGCTGCTGCCCGAGAACCGCGAGCACCTCGCGGCACGCGGCCTCGTCGTCTACCTCGAGGCCTCGGTGGAGCAGCAGGTGGAGCGCACCCGGCACGGGCGGCACCGCCCGCTGCTGCTGAACGCCGATCCGGAGTCCCAGCTGACCGAGCTGATGGCGGTCCGGGCGCCGCTCTACCAGTCGATCGCCCACGTCACCGTCAGCACCGACCGGCGCAAGGTCCAGACCGTCGCCGAGCACATCATCGCCGGCATCGAGGCGTTGCCGCCCGCGCCGGGCCTGGTCGGCAGGTGACTCGGGGATTTCCTCATTGAGCATTGAAGGTATTCCCGCAACACTAGTCCGGCGCCGCGGCGTTCGGCGCGTTGGCCGCGTGCCCGGGGATCGTAGTGCCTGACCTGAAGAGCGACTTGCCGGCTGCCGGCAGCCTGGCGCCAGGCCGTGCCGGCCCGGTCCGCATCCTGCTCGTCGACGACCACGAGGTCGTGCGCATCGGCCTTCGCCAGCTGGTCGATTCGCACTCGGACCTGAGGGTCTGCGGTGAGGCGACCACCGTCGCCGAGGCCCGTGCCGCCATCGACGTCCTCAAGCCTGACGTGGTGCTCCTCGACCTCACGCTCGGCGAGGAGAGCGGCTTTGACCTGCTGCGCGCCTTCGACACGCTGAGCTACACGCCGCGCGTGCTGGTGCTGTCGATGTTCGACGAATCGCTGTACGCGGACGACGCGCTGGCGCTCGGCGCCCGCGGCTACACGATGAAGGACGTGCCGCCGGAGGACCTGATCCGCGCGATCCGCACCATCG
The DNA here is from genome assembly GCA_025355105.1 of Pseudomonadota bacterium. GTDB lineage: Bacteria > Pseudomonadota > Gammaproteobacteria > Steroidobacterales > Steroidobacteraceae > CAIKZZ01. Next base: position 3,577 of record JANYAE010000015.1, read on the forward strand.
CCGGCGGCGCCGTCTACCTCTCCGACCGGCTCGCGCAGCGCGTCATGCGCCGCGTCGCTGCCGGCCGCGAGCAGGGTCCGGCGGCCCACGAGGCGCTGACGCCGCGGGAGCAGGAGGTCATCGAGCTGCTCGGCGAGGCGCTGACGACGCGCGAGATCGCGGCGCGCATGGGCACCGCGGTCAAGACCGTCGACTCCCACAAGCGCAACATCTGCGAGAAGCTCGGCCTTGAGTCGGCCGCCGAGCTGCTGCGCTACGCGGTCATCAATTCGCGCCAGCGACCGCGCGAGTGAGGCGCACCCGGTCGGCCGCGGGCCACCGGTAGGTGTCTGATAATTAAGTGATTTATATACCCTGAAGGTGCTGAGTCGGGGCCATTTGACGCGTGTTCGTCGAGGAATCCGCAGGTCCTCTGCCGCGGCCGAGACCTGCGCCCGGCGTTCTTGTTATCGTCCCGGCCGTGACCCACGCCTCGCGCACGCTTCGCATCGACCTCGGCGACCGCAGCTACCCGATCCACATTGGCGCCGGGCTGCTCGCCGACCGCGCGCGGCTCGAAGCAGGACTGCCAGCCGGGCCGCTGCTGGTGGTCAGCAACGAGACCGTCGCGCCGCGCTACCTGCCGCGGCTGCGCGCCGCGCTCGCCGGGCGGGAGCTGCGCGAGTGCGTGCTGCCGGACGGCGAGCGCTACAAGACGCAGGCGACGCTGGCGCGCGTCTACGACGCGCTGGCCGCCGGCCGCGTCAGCCGTGACGGCGCGGTGATCGCGCTTGGTGGCGGCGTAGTCGGCGACATCGCCGGCTTCGCGGCCGCCACCTGGCAGCGCGGCATCGCCGTCGCGCAGCTGCCGACCACGCTGCTCGCGCAGGTGGATTCCTCGGTCGGCGGCAAGACCGCCGTCAACCACCCGGCCGGCAAGAACCTGATCGGCGCCTTCCACCAGCCGTGCGTCGTGATCGCCGACCTCGATAGCCTCGCGACGCTGCCGGAGCGCGAGCTCAAGTCAGGCCTTGCCGAGGTCATCAAGTACGGCCTGATCCGCGACGCCGGCTTCCTCGACTGGCTCGAGCGGGAGCTGCCGCGCCTGCTGCGCCGCGATCCGGAGGTGCTCGCCGAGGCGGTCGCGCGCTCCTGCGCGATCAAGGCCGAGCTCGTCTCGCTCGACGAGCGCGAGAGCGGGCCGCGCGCGCTCCTCAACCTCGGTCACACCTTCGGTCACGCGATCGAGGCGGCCACCGGCTACGGCGAGTGGCTGCACGGCGAGGCGGTCGCGGTCGGCCTCGTGCTCGCCGCCGAGACCTCGCGGCGGCTCGGCTGGCTCGCGGCCGCCGACGTGCTCAGGGTGCGCGAGCTGGTGCTGCGCGCCGGGCTGCCGGCCAAGGCGCCGCGCATCGGCGCCGAGCGCGCCCTCGAGCTGATGGCGCTCGACAAGAAGGTGCTCGCCGGACGCGTCCGGCTGGTGCTGCTGAAGCGCCTCGGTGAGGCCGTGGTCAGCGGCGACTACGACCCCAGCGTGCTCGAGGCGGTGCTCGAGGCGGAAGTCGCCTGATGCCGCCGCACGCGTTCACGCCCCGGCCGGTCGAACTCGCGCCCTACGCCTGCCACGAGTCGCGCTCGCGCGGCCGCCGCCATCCGGAGCCACCGCCGGCCGGCCACCGCGGCGAGTACCAGCGCGATCGCGACCGGATCGTGCACTCGACGGCCTTCCGGCGCCTGGTCTACAAGACCCAGGTGTTCGTCAACCACGAGGGTGACCTGTACCGGACACGCCTCACGCACTCGCTCGAGGTCGCGCAGATCGCGCGCTCCGTGTGCGGCGCGCTCGGGCTCAACGAGTCGCTGTGCGAGGCGATCTGCCTGGCGCACGACCTCGGCCATACGCCGTTCGGCCACGCCGGCCAGGACGCGCTCAACGAATGCATGCGCGACTACGGCGGCTTCGAGCACAACCTGCAGTCGCTGCGGGTCGTCGACGAGCTCGAGGAGCGCTACGCCGAGTTCGCCGGCCTCAACCTCACCTTCGAGTGCCGCGAGGGCATCCTCAAGCACTGCTCGCTCAAGAACGCCGCCACGCTCGGCGACGTCGGCGAGCGCTTCATCAGGCGTCAGCAGCCCTCGCTCGAGGCGCAGCTCGCCAACGTCGCCGACGAGATCGCCTACAACAATCACGACGTCGACGACGGCCTCCGGGCCGGGCTCGTCACCACCAAGGAGCTGCGCACGGTCGCGCTCTTTGCCCGCCACCACGACGTGGTCGAGGCCCGCTACCCGGGCATCAGCGAGCGGCGCCTGATCCACGAGGTCGTGCGACGCATGATCAACGAGGTCGTCAACGACCTGATCGACACGACGCGCGGCCGTCTCGCGGCCGCCCTGCCGACCGACGTCGAGGCGGTGCGCGCCGGGGGCGCGGCGCTGGTCGGCTTCAGCGACCGGATCGCCGCCGATCACCTCGAGGCCAAGCGTTTCCTGCGCGAGCGCGTCTACAGGCATTTTCGCGTGGTGCGCATGACGACCAAGGCGCAGCGCGTGGTGCGCGAGCTCTTTAACAGCTACTTCGGCGACATCCGGCTGCTGCCGGACGAGCACCGCGAGGCCGCCCGCCGGCTCGAGGAGCGGGACGGCATCGACGGCCGCGCGCGCGCGGTCGCCGACTACATCGCCGGAATGACCGACCGCTACGCGATCCTCGAGCATTCGCGGCTGTACGACCCGCGCGTGCCGTAGCCACCGGCCGGCGGCGAATCGCTCGCCCGCGGGCGGCGGCGCACGGCATAATTGGCGCATGAGTCCTGTCCCACCGCGCGAACGGCTGATCTTCGCCCTTGACCTCCCGGACGCCGGCGCCGCGCGCCGCATGGTCGAGCGGCTCGGCGACTCGGTCGAGTTCTACAAGCTCGGCCTCGAGCTGCTGCTGGCCGGCGGCTACCACGAGCTGCTCGACTGGGTGGCGGCGCGCGGCAAGAAGATCTTCGCCGACCTCAAGTTCTACGACATCCCGGCGACCGTGGCCGGCGCGGTCCGCGGCCTCAACGGCCGCGGCGTCACGTTCACGACCGTGCACGGCAACGCCGGCATCGTCGCGGCCGCGGTCGGCGCGGCCACCGACCTCAGGATCCTCGCGGTCACGGTGCTGACCAGCTTCGATCGCGCCGACGTCGACGAGCTCGGCCTCGGCGCCGAGGTCGAGCCGCTGGTGCTCGCGCGCGCGCGCCGCGCGCAGGCTGCCGGTGCCGCCGGCGTGATCGCCTCCGGCGTCGAGGCCGCGGCAATCCGCGCCGCGCTCGGCGCGCGCTTCGCGATCGTGACTCCCGGCATTCGCCCGGCCGAGCAGCGCCCGGCCGACGACCAGAAGCGCGTGCTCAGCGTCGAGGCCGCCTTCGCCGCCGGCGCCGACTACATCGTCGTCGGCCGCCCGATCCGCGACGCCGCCGATCCGCGCGCCGCCGCCGAGGCCATCCAGGCCTCGATCCTCGCCTGCAGCGGAGGGCGCTGAGCCATGGCGCCGCTCGAGAACGACCTGTTCCTGCGCGCGCTGCTGCGCCAGCCGACGCCGCGCACGCCGCTGTGGATGATGCGCCAGGCCGGGCGCTATCTCCCCGAGTACCGCGCGACGCGCGCCAAGGCCGGCAGCTTCATGCAGCTGTGCATGACGCCGGACTACGCCTGCGAGGTCACGCTGCAGCCGCTCGCGCGCTACCGGCTCGACGCCGCGATCCTGTTCTCCGACATCCTGACGATCCCGCACGCGCTCGGCCTCGGCCTCGAGTTCGAGGCCGGCGAGGGACCGAAGCTCGATCGGCCGGTGCGGACCCCGGCCGACATCGACCGCCTGCCGACGCTCGATCCGGAACGCGAGCTGCGCTACGTGATGGACGCGGTGCGCACGATCCGCCGCGAGCTCGGCGGCCGCGTGCCGCTGATCGGTTTCGCCGGCAGTCCCTGGACGGTCGCGACCTACTGCGTCGAGGGCGGCAGCAGCAAGGCTTTCGCGCGCATCAAGTCGATGCTGTACGGCGCGCCGCAGGAGCTCCACCGGCTGCTCGCGCACCTGACGCGCGCGACCACCGACTATCTGAACGCGCAGATCCGCGCCGGGGCGCAGGCGGTAATGGTGTTCGACACCTGGGGCGGGGCGCTCGCGCCGGCGGCCTACCGCGAGTTCTCGCTGCGTTACATGGCCGACATCTGCGCCGGGCTGATCCGCGAGCAGGACGGCCGGCAGGTGCCGGTGATCCTGTTCACCAAGGGCGGTGGCCAGTGGCTCGGCGAGCTCGCGGCAACCGGCGCGGACGCGCTCGGCGTCGACTGGACCACCGACCTTGCCAGCGCCCGTGCCGCCGTCGGCGGCCGGGTGGCGCTGCAGGGCAACCTCGATCCGTCGGTGCTGTACGCGCCGCCGGCGGCGATCCGCGCGGAGGTCGCCAAGGTGCTGGCGAGCTACGGTACCGGGCCGGGGCACGTCTTCAACCTCGGCCACGGCATCCACCCGGACGTGCCGCCGGAGCATGCCGGGGCCATGGTCGACGCCGTCCACGAGCTCTCGCCCGCCTACCACCGCTGAGCAGGGCCTGAGGCCGCAAGGCCCGGCCCGGCCCGGACGGCCGGCGGTGGCCGGACTTGAGGGCCATTTCGGCTTTCCACGGGCCTGTTCACAGATCCGCCAGCGGGTTGATCAGGCCGCTTTAGGGGGTCGGCGCCGGTTCCGATAAGGGGTTTACATACGGACGGAGACCGTGTCATGAGCCCCGAACAACCTGCCCGGATCCTGCTGGTCGAGCACAGCGCCGTCGAAGCGACGGTGCTCCTGGAAGCCACCGAGCGCGCGGCTCCCGGCCGCTACGAGTTCGCGGTCGTCGGCACGCTCGCGGCCGCCGTCAAGCGCCTCGGCCGCGCCCCGACCGACTGCGTGCTGCTCGACCTCGCGCTGCCGGCCTCGCAAGGCGTCGCCATGGTGAGCGCGCTGCGCGAGTCGGCGCCGGCGACACCGCTGGTCGCGCTGTCGGCGCTCGGCAACTCGCAGCAGGCGCTCGAGGCGATCCGCCACGGCGCCGACGACTGCCTCGAGAAGACCGGCTTCGACGCGCGCCAGCTGGCGCGGACCATCGACCTCGCGATCGAGCGCGGTGCGGCGCGCGCGCGGCTGCTCAAGCTCGCGCTGCGGGATCCGCTGACCGGGCTCGCGAACCGCGCCCACTTCGAGGAGTCGCTCGCCCGCGCCGCCGCGCGCGCCGGGCGCAGCGGCCAGCTGCTGGCGCTGCTGTACCTGGATCTCGACGGCTTCAAGCTCACCAACGACGCGCTCGGCCACGACGGCGGCGATGCGCTGCTGAAGGCGGTCGCGGCGCGCTTCGCGAGCGAGGTGCGCGCCGGCGACACGCTGGCGCGCATCGGTGGCGACGAGTTCGCGGTGATCCTCGAGAACCTGCTGAGCGCCGACGGCGCCGCGGTGGTCGCGCGCAAGCTGCTGGCCGCGCTCGAGGCGCCGCTGCTGATCGGCCACGAGCAGGTCCAGATCAGCGCCAGCGTCGGCATCGCCTTCCGACCGACTGACGGCATGGCCGCCGGCGAGCTCACGCGCGCGGCGGACCGCGCGATGTACGCGGCCAAGCGCCTCGGCGGCAACCGCATCGGCAGCTACTCGCGGCTGCTGAACGCCGGCAGCGGCGCGCTCGAGCGCCTGCACCGCGCGGCGCGCGCGCCGGTCGCGGCCGTGGCCGCCGGTCGCCGCGTCGCCTGAGACCCTCGCCGCCGCTTCGGGTATCGTTACGGGGATGACCCCGTTACTGATCGCCCTCGGCGGCGCGCTCGGCAGCCTCGCCCGCTACTGGATCTCCGAGGCGCTCGCGCTCGCCGTCGGCCCGGCGTTCCCGTGGGGCACGTTGCTGGTCAACGTCAGCGGCAGTTTCGTCATCGGTCTCGGCGCCGGTGGCGCGATCGGCGACACGCGGCTGATCGCCGCCGTTCGTGCGCTACTTCGTCATGGTGGGCGTGTGCGGCGGCTACACCACCTTCTCGGCCTTCAGCCTGCAGACCGTGTCGATGCTGCAGGTCGGCGACGTCGGTCGCGCGTCGCTGAACGTCCTCGCCTCGGTCGGCAGCTGCCTGATCGCGACCTGGGCCGGTTTCGCGCTGGCCGCGGCGCTGTCGCGCTGAGGCGCGCAAGGAGCACGTCATGGACCTGAGTCAGATCCCGGTCGGCATCACCGCGCCGTGGGACATCCACGCGGTCATCGAGATCCCGCAGGGCGGCATCCCGGTCAAGTACGAGCTCGACAAGAAGTCCGGCGCGCTGTACGTCGACCGCTTCCTGCACACCTCGATGTACTACCCGGGCAACTACGGCTTCATCCCGCAGACGCTTGCCGAGGACGGCGACCCGTGCGACATCATCGTCGTCGGCCAGGTGCCGGTGGTGCCGGGCGCGGTGATCCGCTGCCGGCCGATCGGCGCGCTGATGATGCGCGACGAGGGCGGCGGCGACGAGAAGATCGTCGCCGTGCCGGTCGACAAGCTGCACCCCTTCTACAGCGGCGTGCGCTCCTACCGCGACCTGCCGCCGATCCTCATGGAGCAGATCGCGCACTTCTTCCAGCACTACAAGGACCTCGAGAAGGGCAAGTGGGTCACCATCTCGAAGTGGGAGGGGCCGAACGGCGCCGCGCAGCTGATCCGCGACGGTATCGCGCGCGTGCAGGGCGTCGCGGTCCGGCCGCGCGCGGTCGCCGCGTCGCGCGCGCGCGGCCGTGCGCGCCAGGCGCCGGCCCGCGGCCGATGACCATCGAGGCCGGCCCGGACCAGCTCTACACGACGCGCGCGCGCGCCGCCGACCTGCCGGCGCTGCTCGCGCTCGTCAACGGCGCCTACCGCGGCGACAGCGGCCGGCGCGGCTGGACCAGCGAGTCCGAGCTGGTCGGCGGACCCAAGCTCGACGCGGCCGCGCTCGAGGCGATCCTCGCGGCGCCGGCGCAGGCGATCCTGGTGCTGCGCGCCCAGTCCGGGCTGTTCGCCTGCGCCCACGTCGCGGCGCAGGGCGCGGGCGTCGCCGGCCTGCGGCTGCTCGCGGTGCGCCCGGCGCTGCAGGCCAACGGCCTCGGCCGGCAGATGCTCGCGGCCGCGGAGCGCTACGCCGCCGAGCACTACGGCGCCGGCGTCATGGAGATGGCCGTGCTCGCCGAGCGCGAGGAGCTCATCGCCTGGACCGAGCGGCGCGGCTACCTGCCGACCGGCGAGCTGCGGCCGTTCGCGGACGGCGAGCTGGCGGCGGGCGTGCCGCAGCGGGACGGCCTGACGCTGCAGCTGCTGCGGCACCTGCTCGCCGCCTGAGCGGACGCGCTCAGGCGGGCTTCGGCAGCTCGTCGCGGAGCGCGCGGCGCAGGATCTTGCCGACGTTGGTCTTCGGCAGCTCGTCGCGGAAGTAGACGTGTTTCGGCACCTTGTAGCCGGTCAGGTCGGCGCGCGCGAACTCGATCACCTGCTCCTCGGTGAGCGCCGGGTCCCTGCGGACCACGAACACCGCGACCACCTCGCCGGAGCGCTCGTCCGGCTGCGACACCGCCGCGACCTCGAGCACGCCCGGGTGGCGCGCGATCACGCCCTCGACCTCGTTCGGATAGACGTTGAAGCCTGACACCAGGATCATGTCCTTCTTGCGATCCTCGATGTAGACGAAGCCCTGCTCGTCCATACGGCCGATATCGCCGGTGCGCAGCCAGCCGCCGTCGATCATCACGTTGGCGGTCTCGTCCGGCCGGTTCCAGTAGCCGCGCATCACCTGCGGGCCGCGCACGCAGATCTCGCCGACGCGGTTGACGTCGAGCTCGCGACCGGAGTCG
>JANYAE010000047.1 GCA_025355105.1 Pseudomonadota bacterium
ATCAACACCGCCAAGGTGGAGGCCGGCGCGAACGTCGTGGTGTTCGGTCTCGGCGGCATTGGTCTCAACGTGATCCAGGGCGCACGGCTGGTCGGCGCCAACAAGATCATCGGCGTGGACGTCAATCCGAAGCGCAAGCCGCTCGCCGAGCAGTTCGGCATGACCCACTTCGTGAACCCGAAGGAGGTCGGTGGCGACCTCGTCGCGCACCTCGTCGCGCTCACCGACGGCGGTGCCGACTACAGCTTCGAGTGCGTCGGCAACGTCGATCTGATGCGCCAGGCGCTCGAGTGCTGCCACCGTGGCTGGGGTGAGTCGATCATCATCGGCGTTGCCGGCGCCGGCCAGGAGATCAAGACCCGGCCGTTCCAGCTGGTCACGGGGCGCGTCTGGAAGGGCACGGCGTTCGGCGGCGCGCGCGGCCGCACCGACGTGCCCAAGATCGTCGACTGGTACATGGACGGCAAGATCGCGATCGACCCGCTGATCACTCACACATTGCCGCTCGACAAGATCAACGATGCCTTCGAGCTCATGCACGCCGGCGAGTCGATCCGCAGCGTCGTCGTCTACTGAGGTATCCCCATGTCCGTGACTGCCGTCGTCCTCATCAAGGCCAAGACCCGCGAGATCGGCGCGCTCGCCTCGGCGCTCGCCGAACTCGAGGGCGTCGTCGACGTCTACTCGGTGGCCGGCCGCTATGACCTCGTGGCGATCGTGCGCGCCGCGCGCAACGACGAACTCGCCGACATCGTCAGCGACCGGATGCATGCGCTGCCGGGCATCGAGGACTCCGAGACGCTGATCTCGTTCCGCGTCTACCGAAAGTCGGACATCGAGGCCGGCTTCGGGCTCGGCCTCGAGGAATAGCGGCGCGCACGGTCGCCGGCTGTCGGCTCGCCTGCGTCAGACAGCCGGTCGCCGGGTCCCGCCCGGCAAGCGCAGCCGGTGCAGCGCGCCGGGCCGGAGCCACTTCGACTCAGCAGTCGCCGAGCCGGCGGCCGAGCAGCGCGCTCTTGAACTCGACGGTCTTGCCTTCGATCGAGCTCGACGAGGTGAGCACGCCGCGCAGCGTCGTCGCCGAAAAGGTCACCTCGCCGCTGGTCTTCAGCTCGAGCGCCCCGGAGCACTGCATCGCGAAACGGAACGTCTGTCCCTGGTAGCTCTTGTCCGAGTAGCTGCAGCCCGTCGCCCCGCCCGACGCGATGGAGCCGAGCAGCTTGCTGGGATCGCTGGCGTCCTGCTTCGTGACGCACTGATTCACGGTCATCGGGCCAGGCTGAAATCCCGGCTCGGCGTCAACCCGGGCCTCGAGCGACAGTTCCCAGAGACCCGGCGTGAGGTCTTCGGCGCGGGCCGGGCCGGCCAGCGCCAATGCGCACAGCCCGAGCGTGAGGAGACGACTGGGCATCGGGATCACCTCCGTGGCAGATCAGGCTATCAGACACCGGGCAGCGGCAGCAGGTGAGCTGCAGCCGGGCTGCCGAAGCAGTCGAATTCGAAGCGCCGCGATGCGCGTCGAGCGACGGGATTGTCGCTTGCCGCCGTCCCGGCCGCTACTTGCGGTCGAGCTCGGCCGCGACGCGCCGATAGGCCTCGCGAAACGGAATGCCTTCCTCGACCACCAGCCGGTTGGCGCGCTCGGCGGCGTGGATCGCAGGGTCCAGATGGATGTTCTCGGGCCGGAAGCGCACGCCCGCGAGTGCCGCCGGCAGGATATCGAGCGTCTGCGCCGCGACGTCGATGCCCCGAAACAGCGGGGCCTTCAGCAGCTGCAAATCGCGCTGGTAGCCGCTCGGCAGCTTGGCGACGATGCCGAGCGTCTCGACGAGGCAGGCCGACGCCGCGGCGCTGCGGCCGCGGATCAGCTCGAACACGTCCGGGTTGCGCTTCTGCGGCATGATCGACGAGCCCGTCGTGAATGCGTCGGGCAGGCTCACGAACGCGAACTCCTGCGTGTAGAACAGGGTGAGGTCGGCGGCCAGCCGGCCGAGGTCGTTCATCAGCAGCGCGATCTCGAACAGCACCTGCGCTTCGGCCTTGCCGCGCGACAGCTGCACCGCGGTGACCGGCTCGTGGTTCGCCGGGAAGCCCAGTCGGCGCATCGTCTGCTCGCGATCGAGCGGCAGCCCCGGCGTGCCGTAGCCGGCCGCCGAGCCGAGCGGGTTCTTGCCGATGCGGCGGTGCGCGAGCCGCAGTCCCTCGGCGTCGTCGTGCACTTCCGCCGCGAAGCCCTGCGCCCAGAGCGCGACGCTGGAGGGCATCGCCTGCTGCATGTGGGTGTAGCCCGGCAGCGCGACGCCGGCGTGGCGCGCGGCGAGCGCATGCAGCGCGTCGGCGACCGCCTGCGCGCCGCTGCGCAGTTCCTCCACCGCATCGCGCAGGTAGAGCCTGAGTGCCGCCAGCACCTGGTCGTTGCGCGAGCGGCCGAGGTGGATGCGTCCGCCGGCGGCGCCGGCCTGCGCGGTGAGCTGCTGCTCGAGCGCCGTCTGCCCGTCCTCCTGCTCGAGCGTGACGCGCCACTCGCCGCGGGCGTGCGCCGCGCCGATGCCGGCCAGCGCCTCGCTCAGCGTCGCGAGATCGGCGGCTGACAGCAGTCCCGCGGCGTGCAGGCCCTCGGCGTGCGCGATCGACGCACGCACGTCATAGGCCACCAGCCGCTCGTCGAGCGCGTGATCCTCGCCGGCCGTGTAGCGCAGCACCCGCTCGTCGAGCGGCGCGCCCTTGTCCCACAGCCTGCTCACGGCTTCGGCTCAGGCGGGTTCTGCTCCGCCGGCGACAGCCCCTTGACGTCAGCGACGATCAGCGTACCGAGGCCCTCGTTGGTGAATACCTCGGCGAGCAGCGCGTCGGGCGACTTGAACGAGATCACGTGCACGCGGCGCACGCCGCCGCGGATCGCGGCCTCGATCGCGTCAGCCTTCGGCATCATGCCGTCGGCGAAGCTGCCGGCCGCCTCGAGGCGCTTCAGGCCGGCGAGGTCGGTGTAGGAGACGAGCGTCGACGGATCGGAGACGTCCTCGAAAATGCCTGCGGCGCCGGTGCACAGCAGCAGCTTCTCGGCGCCGAGCGCCGCGCCGATGCGGGCCGCGACGGTGTCGGCGTTGATGTTGAGCACGGTGCCTTGTGCGTCGCACGACAGCGGGCTGACGATCGGCATGTAGCCGCCGTCGAGCAGTTTCTGCAGCACGTCGGCGTCGATTTCCTCGATGTCGCCGACCTGGCCGTAGTCAACGGTGCTGCCGTCCGAGGCCTTGACGGGCGGCCGGCGCCGCGCGCGCACCAGCCCGCCATCGAGCCCGGAGACGCCGACGGCGCGCAGCCCGAGCTCGCGGCAGATGCCCAGCAGGCGCGTATTGAGGAGGCCGTTCAACACCATCACCGTGACGTCGACGGTCTTCTCGTCGGTGACGCGGCGACCGTCGATCATCTTCGGCTCGATGCCGAGCGAGCGCTGCATCTCGTCGAGCTGCGGGCCGCCGCCGTGCACGAGCACGACGCGGATCCCGACCTGATGCAGGATCGCGACCTGCTCGACGATCGAGCGCGTCGCGGCGACGTTGGCGAACACGGCGCCGCCGACTTTGACGATGAACACCTTGCCCTTGTACATGCGCAGGTACGGCGCGGCGTTGCGCATGGCGCGGATCGCGGCGGCTTGTTCGGGGCGGTAGCTCATGGGGATCCTCTGATAGGGGGTCGGGGTGACGCCGGCGCGAAGCCGGCATCGGCATCAGCTGAGCAGGCGGTGCAGCACGGCCATCTGCACGACCAGGCGGTTGTGGGCCTCGCGCAGCACCACGCTGCGCGGGCCGTCGAGGACTTCGTCGGCGACCGCGACGTTGCGGCGCACCGGCAGGCAGTGCATCAGGTGGCAGCCGGGGGCGCAGCTCGAGAAGGTCTGCTCGCGCACCTGCCAGTCGAGCAGTGCCGTGCGCAGCTCGGCATCGCGCGCCGCGTCGCCGTAGTGGGCGGTCGAGCCCCATTCCTTGGCGTAGATGACCGTGGCGCCCCTCAGCGCCGCCGCGCGGTCGTCGGTCTCGGTCACCGAGCCGCCGTTCGCGCGGGCCGCGGCACGTGCCTTGTCCATGACGGCCGGCGGCAACGCAAAGCCCTCCGGGCGCAGCACCACCACCTCGTGGCCGCGCATCGCGGCCATGTGCACGGTGGCCGCCGGCACCGCGAGCGGCAGGGCCCGCGGGTGCGGCACCCACGACAGCACGAACCTGGCGCGGTCCGGGACCGCGAGGTCGTCGAGCGTCTTCCAGTCGGCGAGCGCCTGGCACGGATGGTTCATCGCCGACTCGAGATTGATCAGCGGCTTGTCGACCAGCGCCGCCATCGCGGCGAAGTTGGACTCGGCGAGGTCCGCCGCGAGGTCCTTGCCCTCGGCGAAGGCGCGGATGCCGAGCGCGTCGCAGTACGAGGCAAGCACCGGCAGGCCTTCGCGGATGTGCTCGGCCGCGCTGCCGTCCATGCGCACGCCGAGGCGGCTCTCGAGCGCCCACGTGCCCTGGCCGGGCGTGATCACGAACGACGCGCCGCCGAGCCGCGCCATGCCGGCCTGGAAGGAGGCGAGCGTGCGCAGCGACGGGTTCAGAAACACCAGCCCGAGGATCCGGCCGGCGAGCGCCTGCGGCTGCGGGTGGCGCTGCAGACGCTCGGCGAGCGCGAGCAGGTCGCGCACTTCCGCGGCCGCGAAGTCGGCCAGGTCGAGGAACCGCGCCAGGCTCATGCCGGCAGCTCGGCGAGCGCGGCGCCGAGCGCGGCGACGTGCGGCGCCTCGAGCGTGAACGGCGGCAGCAGCCGGACGATGTGCGGATCGGCGGCGGTGCCCGCGAAGATGCCGCGCGCGAGCAGTTCCCGCTGCACATCCTTCGCCGGTCGCGTGGTGCGCAGGCCGAGCAGCAGACCGGCGCCCTGCACGGCCGTCACCGGGCCGGCGATGCAGGTCGAGCGGATCAGCGCCGACATGCGCTCGACGTTGGCGATCAGGGCTTCCGACTCGATGATGTCAATGACCGCCTCGACGATCGCGCAGGCGAGCGGCCCGCCGCCGAAGGTCGTGCCCATGTCCTCGATCCTCAGGCGCGAGGCGACCGGAGTCGACAGCAGCAGCGCTGAGACCGGGAAGCCCGCGCCGAGCGCCTTGGCGGCCGTCAGCATGTCGGGCGTCACGCCGGCGCGGTTGGCGGCGAACGGCGCACCGCTGCGGCCCACGCCGCACTGCACCTCGTCGAAGATCAGCAGCGCGCCGACCTCGTCGCAGCGGCGCCGCAGCGCCTCGAGCACGGCGACCGGGACCTCGTACGCGCCGGCCAGTCCCTGCACCGGCTCGACGATCACGCAAGCGGTGCGCTCGCTGACGCCGGCCGCGGCGGCGGCCGGGTCGCTGCGCGACACGAAGCGCACGTCGAAGGGCGTCTGCGGGAAGCCGTACCATTTCTCGCGGGCGCCGTAGGTCACCGCGCCGGCGGCCGCCGTGCGACCGTGCCAGCCGTGTTCGAGCGCGACGGCCTCGCGCCGGCCGGTGAGCTTGAAGCCGAGGCGCAATGCGTTCTCATTGGCCTCGGCGCCCGAATTGACGAAGAACACCGTGTCGAGTCCGAGGCCCGCGAACGCGACCAGCCGCGCCGCCGCGCGCTCGCGGATCTGCATCGGGATGGCGTTGGTCTGGAACAGCACTTCGCGCGCCTGGCGCTCGAGCGCCTCGAGCCAGCGCGGATGCCCGTAGCCGAGTGCCGCCACCGCGTGGCCGCCGTAGTAGTCGAGGACGCGGCGGCCGTCGCGGGTGTGGAGCCAGACGCCGTCGGCGCTCACCACCTCGAAAGGGTACTGGGCGAAGACGTGCGCGAGGTGATCGGCGACGGGGGCAGGGGCAGCTTGTGCGCTCGACGGAGCCATGCGGTGCTCTCAGGTGAGGGACGGCGGACTCAGGTCCAGCCGGGGGCCGGGGCGGTGAGGCCGGTGCTCACCTCCCAGCCGAACATGCGATTGAGCCACTGCACCGCGCCGCCGGCGGCACCCTTGGTGAGGTTGTCGATGACGCTCATGACCGCCACGGTCGAGCCGTTGCTGGTCGCCGACAGGTGCGCGTAGTTGCTGGCGACGACGTCCTTGAGCCGGGGTGGGTCGGCAAGCACCCGGACGAAAGGCTGGCCGGTGTAGAACGCGGCGAGCGCCGCACGCAGCTCGCCGCTGCTCATCGGCTGTACCAGCCGGGCCTGGGTGGTCGCGTGGATGCCGCGTGCGAAGGGTCCGGAGTGCGGCACGAAGTTGAGTTCGGCGCTCCGCCCCGTCAGGCCACGGGTGATCGAGATGACCTCAGGCGCGTGGCGGTGGCCGAGCGCGCCGTAGGCGTACAAATCGCTGTGGCGCCGCGGATGGTGCGTGCCGTCCACGGGCGCGCGCCCGGAACCGGTGCTGCCGGTGACGGCGCTGACGTAGAACGCGGGCTCGACGAGCCCGAGCTTCAGCAGCGGCACGATCGCGAGCAGCATCGCCGTCGCGAAGCAGCCCGGGTGGGCCACGTGCGGCGTCGCGAGCGTCGCGAGGTGCTCCGGCAGCGCGCAGCTGAAGTCCCGCAGCCGCGCCGGCGCGCCGTGCGGCTGACCGTAGACAGCGGCATAGGCATCAGGATCCGGGTAGCGATAGTCGGCCGAGATGTCGACGACGCGTGGCCGCGTGCCGGCTGCCGCCGCAGCCGCGAGCAGCCGGTCGATCAGCGCCGCCGAAACGCCGTGTGGCGCGGCGGCCAGCACCGCGCTCACCGGCTGGCTCGCGATCAGCCGCTCGGCCTCGTCAGCGGCGACGAAGGTCGTCTCCGGATAGAGCGGCGCAAGATGCGGGAATGCGCCAGCCAGGCGCTCGCCGGGCTTGGAGTCCGAGACCGCGGCCGCGAGCTCGAGACGCGGATGCGCGGCGATGAGTCGCAGCAGCTCGCCGGCGACGTAGCCCGTGCCGCCGAGCACCAGCGTCGGGATTCGGCTCTCGCGGCTCATTCGGACTCGGTGGTCGGTTTGACCGGAAACTTCTCGGCGAGGCCGGCAGCGGCGATGACGCGATCGCCGAGCTCGGCGCCGCTGGTGATCGCGTTCGCCGCCGCGACGCCCATCTGCTGCGCAATGATGTCGACGCCCACCTGGTTGTCGGTCGCCGGCCCGGTGATGACCGCGGGCTCGATGCCGAACTTTTCGCGCAGCAGCTTGACCCCGCCCCACGCGGCGACCGGGTCGTTGGCCGACAGCAGCAGCACGCTGATGGCGTTGCGGATATCCGGCGAGGCGAGGATCGCCTCGACGCCGTAGGTGCCGAGCAAGCCGTCGCCGAGTTCGAAGACGATGATGTCCGGGTGGCCCTGCGCCATCTCGGTCAGCATCGCGCGGGTCAGCGCCGGCCCGACCTTCGCCGTGGTCGTGCCGACGCCGAAGTCGGTGAAGATCATCGTCTTGCGGGCGCCGGCATCCTCCATCGCCAGGATGTCACGGCGCAACGAGACGCCGGTGGCCTTGAAGGCGTGCACCGCCAGGCCGCGGTGGCGCATGCGCGCGATGATTGCGCATGCCGCCGCCGTCTTGCCGGCCTCCATGCAGCTGCCGGCAAGCGCCACCACCGGCACACCCTGCGTGTCGAGGGTGGCGTCGAGATCCAACGGCCGCTGGCCGATGCGCGCCGGCACGCCGATGCGTTCGCCGAGGTACGGGAACTGCAGCACGCCGCCCAGCACCCGGCAGTCGAACGGCCGGCCGCGCTCGGCGTTCATCGAGTCGCAGAGCCCGAGCACGCCGCCGATGTTGAGCATCTGGATGATGTCGCCGGGCTTGACGGACTCCGGCACGTGCCCGGAGTAGCCGAACAGCGCCTTGCGGTGGCCGAGCGCGCCGACCACGATGTCGCCCTTCGAGACCTTGGCCATCCGGCCGCTGGTGAGCTCGAGCGTGTTGTAGGTGCTCTTGTTGGTCAGCACCTCGACGACGATGACCACCCCTTCCTCGCAGGGAATGTCCGCCGAGATCCGCAGCTCATGGCCGAGGCCGCAGGCCTGCGTGATCGAGGCGACCTTGTCGACGACCACCGACCTCACGAGCCGGACTCCGCCCGCTCGCCGGCGCGGGTATAGAAGGTGCCGGTCAGCGCCAGCATCTTCGAGTAGCCGAGCGCGTCGGCCGGCGTCCACTCGCCCGCCGATTCGCCGTAGACGCCCTTGGACGCCGCCATCAGCGACCAGGGCGAGCTCACGCCCTCGACGAACACGCTGCCGGGCCGCAGCAGCAGGCGCACCTCGCCGCTGACGCGGCGCTGCGAGCAGACGAGCAGCGCTTCGATGTCCCGGCACACGGGGTCAAGGTGGTGACCCTCGTGCACGAGATCGCCGTACGGCGCAGCGACCAGCTCCTTGATGCGCGCCTGGCGGCCGGTCAGCACCAGCTTCTCGAGCTCGCGATGCGCCGTCAGCAGCACTTCCGCCGCCGGCGCCTCGAACGCGACGCGGCCCTTGGTGCCGATGACGGTGTCGCCGAGGTGGATGCCGCGGCCGATGCCGAATGGCGCGGCCAGCGCCTCGAGCTGCTCGATCAGCGTGACCGGGCCGAGCGCCGCGCCGTCCAGCGCGCAGGGGACGCCGCGCTCGAAGCCGATCGTATGGCGCTGCGGCGCGCGCGGGTTCGTGAACGCGTCGCGGGTCAGCACCCAGGCCGAATCCGGGATGCTGCCGTCGGAGGTCAGCGTCTCCTTGCCGCCGATCGTCACCCCCCACAGGCCGCGGTTCACCGAGTAGGCGGCGCCGTACGGCGGCACCGGGAGCTTGCGCTCCTCGAGGAACCTGAGCTGCTCGGGGCGCTGGAAAGCGCGATCCCGCACCGGCGCGATAATCTCGAGGCCAGGCGCGAGCGTCCGCAGGGCCACCTCGAAGCGCACCTGGTCATTGCCGGCCGCGGTGCAGCCGTGGGCCACCGAAGTCGAACCGAGCTGCTTGGCCATCGCGGCGATCGTCTGCGCCTGCAGCACGCGCTCGGCGCCGACGCAGAACGGGTAGAGCTGGCCGCGGCGCGCGTTGCCCATCAGCAGGTACTGCAGCACGCGCTCGAAATACTGTGCCTTGGCGGGCAGCAGATGATGGGCGAGGGCGCCGAGTTCCAGCGCGCGCGACTCCAGCGTGCGGGCGGCGGCCGCGTCGATGCCGCCGGTGTCGACGGTGACGGTGATCACCGGGCGCCCGTAGGTCTCCTTGAGCCACGGCACGCAGAACGACGTGTCGAGGCCGCCGGAAAAAGCGAGCAGGATGGGCGTGGCGCCCGGCTGGACATTGGTCATGGGACAGCCTTCAGCGGCTTGCGAGGGAACGGAGACGGTCGAGCAGCGCGCGCTGGGCGCGCTCGCTCGCGGTCGCGATGAAGATCGTGTCGTCGCCGGAAATCGTGCCGACGACCTCCGGCCAGCGGGCGCGGTCGATGGCAAGCGCGACGCTCTGCGCCGAGCCGATCGTGGTGCGCACGACGGTCAGGTGCGGCCCTGCGGGCACGGTGTCCTGCACGAACGCCGCGACCGACGCCAGCCCGGCGATCGGCGTCGCCGCATCCTCCGGCAGAACGTAACGGTCGCCGAGCTTGGCGACGCCGAGGTCGCGCAGATCGCGGCTGACGCTCGACTGCGTGACCGGGTAGCCGGCGCGCTTCAGCAGCCGCACGAGCTCGGCCTGCCGGCCGACCACGCCGTCGCGGATGATCCGCTTCAGCGCCTCGCGCCGGTCATCAGGCGCGCGCAGCGCGCCGGAACCGAGTGATGCTGTACCGCTATGCATAAATTCCCACTATCGTTGCATAATTATGCGACGACCGTCAAGCGCCGGCCGACGGGATCGGCTCGGCGCCGGCCGGTGCCAGGCATCGCATCCGCACTGGCGCCGCCCCGCGGCGCCCGTCAAGCGGCGTCGTCCGGTCACCGTCGGGCACTCGGCCGGCGACGCCGGTCTGCTGCGGCGAGCTCGCGAGCGCGGCGCTAGGGCAAATGCGTCGCCGGCTCGGTCGTCCGCGACGGGTCGCGGCCGACCGTCGTGCGGGCGGCAACGCGCGCCAAGTGCCGCAGCGCGAAGACCGCGGCGATTAGGCTCGCGACCAGAACCCAGGCCACGACCGCAAGCGGCTGCGCGGCCGGTGCGAGCAAGAGTTCCGGGCGCAGCGCGCCGAGGCTTGCGTCGAGGCGCTGTGCGAACGAAGCGGACGACTGCGCCGCCCATACGGGCGGCGCCGCCAGCAGCGCCCACAGCGCCTCAGGTCGGTGATAGACGTAGACCGGCAGCAGCAGGATGTCGCCGAGCAGATGGCCGGCGATCGCCGGCAGCAGCGAGCGCGTCAGGTAGGTCGCGGATCCGAGCAGGACGCTGACGAGCAAGTGGAACGGCAGGTGACTCAGGGCCACTTTGTCCGCATGGGCGCACCAGAATGCGACGCCTGTGAGCAGCAGCGCCGGCACGATGCCGTAGGCCGCCTCGAGCGACTTTTGCAGATAGCCGCGAAACGCGACCTCCTCGACGATGGCGGAGGAGGCGGCGAGTGCGAACGCGAGACCCAGCACCGTCACCGTCGGGTAGGCGCTGACGTCGATCGGCAAGCGCGGTGGCGCGACCGCGACGAGGCTCGGCAACAGCAGGCGCAGGCTGCAGCTGGCGATCAGCGCGACGATCAGCGCCGGCGCGACCGCGCGCCACTGCGGCGCCGCGAGCCTCGTCCCGCGACTCATCGCCGCGCGGTAGGCGCGGGTCGCCTCGGGGATCCCGTGGCCGGACACGTACCACCAGAACGCCCACATCAGCAGCAGCGTCGCCGGCAGCGCCCACGGGATGTTCGTGAGGATCTTCAGGTTGCCGAGCAGCGGCAGGACGCTGATCGTCGAGCCGACCTGCAGCACGGCAAATGCCACCAGTGGCGCGCGCACCAGCACCGGCAGTCGGCGCCAGAGGGCGAGCAGCATCTTGCCCATCGATTCCTCTCCGCGATCCGGTCCCGAATCGGCCGCTGACCCTACGTCCATCGTCCGTCGAGCCTATCCGGCCGGCCCGCTCGCCGGTAGCCGAAAGCGGCGCGTGCCGGTCGCCGCGCCGTCCGCTCGGTGGCTGCGCTCGACGACCGCACCACGGTTGTCGCGGCCGAGCACGACGGCGGTCGTCGCGCGCGTGCCGTAGCGCGGGTCGACGACGAACGGCGGCGACAGCTGACGTTCGCGCTCGAGGCCGACACCGGTGTCCGGCAGCTCGCCGTCCGGCGCCGGCTCGCGGTCGGCGAGCAGCGCGAGCAACTCCTCCGCCTCGCCGGTCGGCTCGGTGAGGCGCGCGGCGAGCCGTTCGCGCGAGCGGCGCACCTTCGGCCAGTCCGCGGCGAGCGGGCCGTTGCTGAGGCCGTAGACGCCCGGCCCGAGCCGGCGTGGTCCTTCGGCATCGCCGTTCGACAGGTACCAGAGCTCGAGTTGGTCGCCGACCAGCAGGCTGAACCCCGCGTAGCGCCGCCCCTCGGTCGCGAGCGTGTTCATGAACTCGGCGGCCGGCGCGTCGCCGCCGAGAAAGCGCGGGATCAGCGTGCCGCGCGACGGCGGCTCGGCCGGGCTCGGCGCGCCGCGCAGGTTGGTGATGACGCCGAAGCGACCGCGCGGGTCGATGCCCAGCCAGGTGCCGCCCGCGGCGAGATCGCGCCCGGCCAGCAGGCGCGGCGTTGTCCACCAGTCCATCGCCGCCGTGGCGCGCGCGTGCAGCTCGTCGCGATTGCCGACCAGCACGAGCCGCTCGCGGTCCGGCAGATTCCAGCCGAGGACGACGAGGCACACGGCGCGCTAGCTCCCCGCCAGCAGCACGAGCGCGTCCCACGCCGTCTTCGCGATCAACGCGCTGACGATCGCGACGAACAGTACGCGCACGAAGCCGGCGCCACGGCGCAGCGCGAGGCGCGTGCCGAGCTGTGCGCCGGCGACGTTGGCGAGCGCCATCGCCACCCCGATCGGCCAGAGCACGTAGCCGCGGCTGCCGAACCAGCCGAGCGCGGCCGCGTTGGTCGCCACGTTGACGACGCGCGCCGCGGCGGCGGCGTTCAGGAAGTCGAAGCCGTAGTAGCGAATGAACAGCAGCATCAGGAAGCTGCCGGTGCCGGGCCCGAAGAAGCCGTCGTAGAAGCCGACCATCGCGATCATCGCGATGCCAGCGCGTGCGCCGCGCGGGTCGAGCCGGCGCGGCGCGTGGATCCGGCCGAGGTCGCGGTGCGCGAGCGTATAGGCGAGTACCGCGCAGAGCGCGACCGGCACCAGCGGCCGGAACAGGCGCGGCGAGAGTTGCGTCGCGGCGATCGCGCCGCCGAGCGAGGCGAGCGCGGCGAGCGCCGCCGCCGGCAGCAGCATGCGCCAGGGAAGGGTCACGCTGCGGACGTAGCGCGCGGCCGCACTCGCGGTGCCGGCCAGTCCCGCGAGCTTGGCCGTGCCGAGCAGGGCCGCCGGTGCGGCGACCGGCAACGCGGCGAACAGTGCCGGTAGCTGGATCAGCCCGCCGCCGCCGACGATCGCGTCGAGCGCGCCGGCGGCGAAGCCCGCGACCAGCAGTGTCAGAGGGACCGGGTCGAGCACCGTCAGCGCTGCAGTGTCCAGAGCCGCGCGCCCGGTTCGTCGGCGAGCACCCGCGCGGTGCGGCGCTCGTACCAGTCGGCGATCAGCCGGAACGAGATGGACTGCGGCGGTGGCAGCGCCGGCGTACCGGCCGCGAGTTCCGCGGCCGTGAACCAGCGCGCGTCTTCGAGCTCGCCGTCGGGGCAGGCCAACGCCGTTGCCCCGGCGATTGCCCGGAAGCCGACCATCAGCGAGGAAGGAAATGGCCACGGCTGCGACGAGTGGTACTCGACGTCCACGACCTCGACGCTGGTCTCCTCGCGCACTTCGCGGACCACGGCGTCCTCGAGGCTTTCGCCGGGTTCGACGAAGCCGGCGATCGTCGAGTAGCGGCCGGGCGGCCACGAGGCCTGGCGGCCGAGCAGGGCGCGCTCGCCGTCAGTGACCAGCACGATGATCGCCGGGTCGATGCGCGGGAAGAACTCGGTGCCGCAGTCGGCGCGCGTGCACGCCATGACGTGGCCGGCGCTCGTCGGACGGGTTGGCGCGCCGCACGCGCCACAGAAGCGGTGCCGCTCGCGCCAGTAGACCATCGCGCGCGCGTAGGCGAGCAGGCCGGCCTCATCCGGCGGCAGCAGCCCGCCGGTGAGGCGCAGGTCCGCGAACTCGCCGACTGCGGCGAGCGCGGGCGGCGCCTCGGCGCTGAACTCGATCGCGAAGCAGGCCGTGCCGCGAAACTGGCCGAGCAGGATCAGGTCGTCGTCGGCGACGGCGGCGAACGCGTCCCGCCCGATCAGCACGGCCGCCGGCGCCAGCTCGAGCCGCACCAAGCTGCGGCTGCGCCAGACCGGTACGTACCGGGTCGCGGGGTCGGCGAGCGCCGATTCGAGCCACGCCGGGTCCTTGCGCAGACCGCTGGCGCGATCGACGTAGGGTCCGGCATAGACGTGGCGGGCGCGGTGCGGTGGCATGAGGGGGCGCGGAGGCGCGCCGGCATTCTACCCGGGTTCCGCCAGCCGCTCGCGCGCTTCGCTTTCGCACCACGAACAGACGCTGCCATGGCGCCGCAACGTGTCGACGATCATCAGCCCCTGGCAGCGCGGGCACGGGTCCGGTCGGAGTTCCGCGCGCCGCCTGAGCACGTGCAAGAGGTAGCAGGCGTGCTCGAAGGAGATGCGCTGCGGTTGGTGCAGGGTGAGGTAGGTCTCGTAGGTGCGGCAGAACAGTTCGCCCCAGTGCAGTGCACCGCCGACAACGGGCTCGTCGCCGTCGGTCGCCATCAGCCCAAACAGCGAATACAGGCCGGCCAGCGCCGCCGCGTGGCGGCGCGTCTCGAGGTTTCTCAGGAAATACGCCACCTGCGTCGGCGACTTGCCGCGATGACGGCAGACGGTAGCGCCGTGGGTCGCGATGTAACTGCGGTAGAGCTTGCGGATGCGGTCGTCGCTGAGCCCGGTCCAGATGCGGATGGTCTTCGTCCGGGCCTCGTGATGGATCATCCGATAGGCCAGATCCAGCCGTCGGCGATCCCGCGAATAGCGGTCATCTGTGATCCTCATGTTCTTGTTCCCCCGCCGGTATGTCGTTTCAAGAGAAACGACTTTTGGTACTAATCCACCAAAAACTGTACTCTCACTTGTGCAGGGGCACCAGCCAGACTAATTCGCGTGCTTGGGGAGAAACGCCATGATCGATCAGCTCGGCAGGATTCACGATTCAGCGGACGGCGCGGGCTACCTCGCGCAAGCGGTGCTCGAACCGAATGTGCTCGCGACCATCCGCGAGGCGAACATCGGCTTTCTCGCGCTGATCGCGCGACACCGCGCGATCAGCGCGGGCGGCGGCGTGTTCGGTCTCGGCGCCGCCGCCGTGACCGGGATCGCGGCGCTGCACGCCGCGGGGCTGCGCGCCGCCGCCAGCTGTCCGTACACGCTGTTCAACCTGCGGTTCGGCGACACGGCGTTCTGGTCCGACGTCGCCCGCCAGCCCGGCCGCAGCGGCTCCGGCGGCCTCAGCGACGAGGCGACCTTTGCGCGCACCGCGATCTTCCTCGGCTGGCACCTGGCGCAGTGCTCTGACCTCACGCCGGCACTCGTGCTCGGCATGACGCCGGCGGCGCAGCAGGCGTGGCGCGGGTTGCCGCTTTCCGCGATCGATCGCGCCGCGACCGCGGCCCTGCCGCACCTGAGGGCCCGCTGGGGGGAGCATCCGCTGTTCTGGCCCAAGCTCGTCGCGGCCCCCGACCGGGAGGATCGCACGCGCCGCCACTCGGTCCGCCTGCTCGGCCTGCAGCTGCTCGCGGCCGATGGCATCCGCGCCGACGGCGCCTGGGCGCCGACCCTGGAAGGTCCGTCAGCGTGACGGCGGTTGCCGCCGGCGGTCCGGGGTCTTACGCTTCGCGCTCGCTGCCGCCGGCCGGCAGCCCGTCGCCTCCCCCCGGACCCATGCCCGCGCTCTCGATCCGCCAGCTGACCAAGACCTACTCGAACGGCGTCCAGGCCCTCAAGGGCATCGACCTCGACGTCGAGCAGGGCGACTTCTTTGCGCTACTCGGCCCGAACGGCGCCGGCAAGACGACGACGATCGGCATCATCACCTCGCTGGTCAATAAGAGCAGCGGCAAGGTGTCCGTGTTCGGCCACGACATCGACCGCGAGATCGCCGTCGCCAAGTCCTGCATCGGGATCGTGCCGCAGGAGATCAACTTCAATCAGTTCGAGTCGGTTGAGACGATCCTCGTCAACCAGGCCGGCTTCTACGGCATCCCGCGTCCGATCGCCCGCGAGCGCACCGAGCGCTATCTCAAGCAGTTGCAGCTGTGGGACCGGCGCAAATCGGTCGCGCGTACATTGTCGGGCGGCATGAAGCGCCGGCTGATGATCGCCCGTGCGCTGGTGCACGAACCGCGGCTGCTGATCCTCGACGAACCGACCGCCGGCGTCGACATCGAGATCCGCCGCACCATGTGGGAGTTCCTGCGCGAGACCAACGAACGCGGCGTGACCATCATTCTCACGACCCACTATCTCGAGGAGGCCGAGAATCTCTGCCGCCACGTCGCCATCATCGACAAGGGGCGCATCATCGAGAACGACCGCATGCACAACGTGCTGCGCAAGCTGCAGACCGAGACCTTCGTGCTCAATTTGCGCGAGCCGGTCAAGGAAGCGCCGAACCTGCCGGGCTTCACAGTCACGCTGGTCGACGAACGCACCCTCGAGGTCGAGGCCTCCAAGGACAAGAGCCTCAACGATATCTTCGTGCGGCTCGCGGCGCAGGGGGTCGACGTCGTCTCGATGCGCAACAAGGTCAACCGGCTCGAGGAGCTGTTCATGCGCCTGGTCAGCGCCGCGGGCGACGGCGCCGGCACCGCGACCGGAGCGGGCCGATGAGCGGCGCCCCGCAGCTCGTGCCGCCGTCCAGGGCGCGCACCGACTGGATCGGCTTTCGCACGATCGTGCTGCGCGAATTCAGCCGGATCGTGCGCATCTGGGGCCAGACCCTGGTGCCGCCGGGAGTGACGGCGACGCTCTACTTCATCATCTTCGGCAGCCTGATCGGCGCGCGCATCGGCCAGATGGGCGGCTACGACTACATGCAGTACATCGCTCCCGGCCTGATCATGATGTCGGTGATCACCAACTCCTACGGCAACGTCGTCTCGAGTTTCTTCGGCGCGCGCTTCGGCAAGCACATCGAGGAGCTGCTGGTGTCGCCGCTGCCGAACTGGCTGATCGTCGCCGGCTACGTCATCGGCGGGCTGCTGCGCGGTCTGCTGGTCGGACTGGTCGTCACGGTCGTCGCGCTGTGCTTCACGAAGCTCACGATCAGCCATCCGTACCTGACGGTGGCCGCGGTTTTCCTCACCTCGATCGTGTTCGCACTCGGCGGCTTCATCAACGCCGTTTTTGCGAAGAATTTCGACCACATTTCGTGGTTTCCGACCTTCATCCTCGCGCCGCTGACCTATCTCGGCGGCGTGTTCTACTCGATCAGCCTGCTGCCACCCTGGGCGCGCGCCGTCTCGCAGGCGAATCCGATCCTCTACATGGTGAACGGCTTCCGCTACGGATTTCTTGGCGTCTCCGACGTCGACGTGCGGCTCGCGTTCGCCATCATGATCGGCTTCGCGGTGTCGCTGTACGGGATCGCGGTTGGCCTGATGTACAAGGGCATCGGCATCCGCGAGTAACCGGCCGCGGCGGAGGACCCGATGTGCGGACGCTTCTCCTTCCACTCGCCCCACGAGACGGTGGCGCAACTATTTGGCGCCCGGGCCGGTAGCCTGCCGCTGCCACTGCGCTGGAACGTCGCGCCGAGCGCCGACGTTGCGGCGGTGCGCGTGGCCGCCGATGGCGCGCGCGAACTCGTGTCGCTGCGTTGGGGACTCGTGCCGTCGTGGGCCAAGGAGCGCTCGATCGGGCAGCGGCTCGTCAACGCGCGCCTCGAGACGCTGCGCGAGAAGCCGGCGTTCCGTAGCGCCTTTCGCAAGCGCCGCTGCCTCGTGGTCGCTGACGGCTACTACGAATGGCGCGCGGTCGGCGCCCACAAGCAGCCGTACCTGATCGAGGCCGCCGACCACGCGCCGTTCGGCATGGCGGCGCTGTGGGAGGCGTGGCCGGACACGCTCGCCGGGACGACGCTCGAGAGTTGCGTGATCGTCACCCGCGAGTCCGCGGGCGTGGTGCGCGAGATCCACGCCCGCATGCCGGCGATCGTCGCGCCCGCGGACTACGCCGCGTGGCTCGATCCCGCAGCCAGCGATCTCGCGGCGCTCGAGGCGTTGTTGGCCGGCGAGCCGCGGGTCGCGCTCGTCGCGCACCCGGTCAGCCGGCGCGTCAACAACCCGCGCAACGAGGGTCCCGAGCTCGCCGCGCCGCTGCAAGCTGGCGCCGAGTGAGCGCCGGTCGCCCGACGAGTGCGACCGACGGCACGTTCCCTGCGTGCCGGCCGCGGCGCACGGCGCGCGCCATCGCAAAACCGCGAGCGGCGTTCTGGTCGTGGGGGCCTGGGATAGGCTACAAGGGTCCACCAGTTCACGGCAGGACCCCCGCATGACCCGCAGCCTTCATCTCGTCGACGTCTTCACCGACCGGCCGTTCAGCGGCAACCAGCTGGCCGTCGTGACCGGTGCCAAAGGTCTGACGGCCCGCCAGATGCAGGCCTTCGCCCGCGAGATGAACTTTGCCGAGACGACCTTCGTGCTCGCCGAGCACCCGGCCGGCGGCGGCTGGCCGGTGCGGATCTTCACACCGGGCCGCGAAGTGCCGTTCGCCGGTCACCCGACCCTCGGCACCGCGCACGTGATCCGCCACGCGCTGCTCGGCGGGCGCGTCGACCGGGTGACGCTCGCGCTCGAGGCCGGCCTCACGCCGGTCTTCGTCGAGCGCGATACCAAGCGCGAGCTGTACTGGATGCGGCAGCGCTTTCCGACCTTCGGCAGCCGCCTGCCGCGCAAGTCGGTCGCGCCGGCGCTCGGCCTGTCGCCATCCGACCTCGACAGCCATCCGATCGAGATGGTCTCGACTGGACTGCCGACGCTGATCGTGCCAGTCCGTACGCGCCGCGCGCTTGAGCGCATCAAGGTCGACCGCGAGGCGCTGCTGAAGATCGTCCAGGACGTCGAGGCGACGGCGGTGCTGGCCTTCGCACCCGGCGCCGAGCGCAGCGGGCACCAGCTGACAGCGCGCGTGTTCGTCGACGACCTCGGCGTGCCCGAGGACGCGGCGACCGGAAGCAGCAACGGCTGCCTCGCCGCCTGGCTCGTGCAGCACCGCTTCCTCGACGACGACGCGATCGACCTGCGCGTCGCGCAGGGCTTGAGCATCGGCCGGCCGTCGACGCTGCACCTGCGGGCGATGCGCACTTCCCGCGGCATCGAAATCCGCGTCGGCGGCGGCGTGGTCGACGTCGCCCGCGGCACCGTGGTCGCGAGCCGCTTCTCCTGAGGTGATCCGCCGGGTCGGCGCCGCAGCGCGATCGCGGCGATGGCCGCTCACGCCGCGCACGAGGTGCGCTACACTCGCGCCCTGTCGGGGATTTCCCTAGTCGCGAGGTCATCGTGACCGCGAAGCGTGCGCTGATTGTGGACGATTCGAAGTCGGCGCGAGTAGTGCTGTCGCGCCTGCTCGAGAAGCACGATTTGATGGTCGACACGACCGACTCCGCCGAGAGCGCGCTGCTCTACCTGCGCGAGCACCGGCCGGACGTCATCTTCATGGACCAGGTGATGGGCGGCATGGACGGCCTGTCCGCCGTGCAGGCCATCAAGAGTGATCCGAGCACCGCCTCGATCCCGATCATGATGTACACCTCGCAGGACGGCGAGCTGTACGCCGGCGAGGCACGAGCGAGCGGCGCGGTCGGCGTGCTGCCGAAGCGCATGGCGCCGGCCGACATCGCCGGCACGCTCTACGAACTGCGGCTGCTGCCGGAGCGCCTCGGCGAGCCGGCGGGCGGGTTCGACCAGGTGCAGTTGCCGGCGGTCGAAACCGGCGCCGGCCCGGTGTCCGGAGTGATCGTGCGCGCGCCGTCGGCGGAATCGCACGATGCGCCGACCGGCCTCGCGACAACTGCCTCGGCGGCGCCGGCCGACGTGCGCTCGATCATCGAGCCGCTGCTGCAGGAGCAGGGCGCCGAGCTTCGGCGCTTCGTCGTCGCGAGCCTCGAGGGCCTGAGTGCGCGCGTGGTCACCGAGCTCAGCGCGCAGGTCCGGCTCGCGGTCGCGGCGACGCTGCCGCCGCCGCTGCCGCCGGCACCGCTTGCGCTCGAGGTCGCGGCGCCGCCACCGCCGCGGCCGCGCGGCTGGATCGCTCTGGCGGTCGCCGGTTGCGTGCTGGCGTTGGCAACCGGCATCGTCAGCTGGCGCCAGCACGCCGAGCTCGGCGCGCTCGCCGCGCAGCTCAAGCTGGCCAGCCAGGAGCTGGCTGCCGCACAGGGCGCCGTCGCCGCCGCACGTCAAAGCGCCGCGGCCGACGCGCGGGCCGAGCATCTGACGGTTCCGTACGGTGAAGCGCCGCTCGCCGGCAGCCGGCTGACCGCCCTCGCCGTGCTGCTCGCCGACCTCGAAGCGCGGGCTTTCGCGGGCACGGTGACGGTGACCGCGGCGGCCGGCGAGTTCTGCCTGACCGGCAATCCGACCGAGGGCTACGGACTCGCGCCCGGCGAAATGCCCGCGAACCGCTGCGACGTCGTCGGCAATCCATACGACGAGACGCAAAGTGCCGCAGAACGCGAGCCGGCGGCGGCGACGGCACTGGCGGCGGGCGTGCGCGAGCGCACCCACGGCGCGATCGAGGTGCGCTTCGAGCGCGTCGGCCACGCGCCGGCGGCCGGCGTCTATCCATCGGCCCCGGACACGAGTGCGGCGCAGTGGAATGCCGTCGCCGCCGGCCACAACTACCTGGAGTTCGCGCTCGCGCCGCATCCGGCGACCGCATGAGCTGGATGATCTACGGCGCGAACGGCTACACCGGCGCGCTCGCGGCCCGCGAGGCCGCACGTCGCGGTCAAAAGCCGATCCTCGCCGGGCGCTCGCGCGCGCCGCTCGAGGCGCTGGCGGCCGAGCTCGGTCTGGAGCTGCGGGTCTTCGCGCTTGATGGCGCCGAGCCGCCGGCCCGCTTCCTCGCGGGCGTGCGGCTCGTGCTGCACTGTGCCGGGCCGTTCTCGGCGACCGCCGCGCCGATGATGGCGGCCTGCCTGACAGTGCGCGCCCACTACCTCGACATCACCGGCGAGATCAGCGTGTTCGAGCTCGCGCCGACGCTCGACTCCGCGGCGCGCGTCGCCGGCATCGTGCTCTGTCCGGGCGTCGGCTTCGACGTGGTGCCGACCGACTGCATCGCGGCCTGCCTCAAGGAGGCACTGCCCGACGCGACGCATCTGGCGCTCGGTTTCGACGGCCAGTCGGCGATGAGCCGCGGCACCGCGCGCACGATGGTCGAGGGGCTGGCGCAGGGCGGCTGCGTCCGCGAGGGCGGTGTGTTGCGGCGGGTGCCACTCGGCTTCCGTGACCGCCGCATCGATTTCGGCGCCGGCCAGAAGCTCGCGGCGACGATTCCGTGGGGCGATGTCAGCACCGCCTTCCAGACCACCGGCATTGCGAACATCGAGGTCTACGTGCCGGTCTCGCGGCGCGCGCTCGCCGGGCTGCGCCGGCTGCGTTACCTGCGCTGGCTGCTCGGCTTCGGGCCGGTCCAGCGGCTGCTGAAGTCGCGCGTCGCCCGGCAACCGCCGGGCCCGGACGAGGCGGCGCGTGCGGCGACGCCGACCTGCATCTGGGGCGAGGCGCGCAACGCCGCCGGCAAGCTCGTGACGGCGCGGGTCGTGACGGCAAACGGCTACACGGTCACCGTCCACGCCGCGCTCGGCATCGTCGAGCGACTGCTCGGCGGCGGCGCGCCGGCCGGCGCTCTAACGCCGGCGCGGTTGATGGGAGCGCGCTACGTCGAGACGCTGCCGGGCAGCGGGCGCGTCGCGATCGGCTGACGCGATGCGCGAGGCTGCCCCGCCGTTCGCGCCGCCGCTTGGACTGCGCAGCTCCCACCTGCAGTCGATCCTGTCGAGCCAGCCGCCGCGGCGCTGGTTCGTCGCGCGCCGCGCGCGCGAGGTCCTCGCCGCCAGCCGCGACGTCCTGGTCGACTGCGGCGAGGGCGTGCGGCTGCTCGGCCATCACGCGATGCGCGCCAGCGGCAATGGCGAGCTCGTGCTGCTGCTGCACGGCTGGGAGGGCAGCGCCGAGTCGATCTACGTCCAGTCCTGCGCCGCGCACCTCTTCGCGCTCGGCTACGACGTGTTCCGGCTCAACCTGCGCGACCATGGCCCGACCCACCACCTCAATCCCGAGCTGTTCCATTCGTGCCGCATCGCCGAGGTCGTCGGCGCGGTGCGCGCGGTGCAGGCGCTCTGCCCGTCGCAACCGCTGGCGCTGGTCGGCTACTCACTCGGCGGAAATTTCGCGCTGCGCGTCGCGGTGCGCGCCCCGAACGCGGGCATCCACCTGCGGCAGGTCGTCGCGGTCTGCCCGGTGCTGGACCCGGCGCACACGCTGGAGCGGCTCGAGCACGGCTCGTGGATCTACCGCAACTACTTCGTGCTGAAGTGGCGGCGTTCGCTGCTGCTGAAGCGCAAGGCCTGGCCTGACCTCTACGATCTCGACGAGCTGCTCGAGGAGCGCGACCTGACGGCGATGACCGAGCGGCTGGTGCTGCGCTACAGCGGCTACCCAGACCTGCTGAGCTACCTCGGCGGCTACGCGATCGTCGGGCCGGCGCTCGCGACGCTCGCCGTGCCGTCGCGGATCATCGCCGCGCTCGACGACCCGATCATCCCGGCCGCAGACCTCGCGCGGCTCGCGCCGACGCCGGCGCTGTCGATCACCACGACCGCGCGCGGCGGGCACTGCGGCTTCCTCGACGACCTGGTCCGCGAAAGCTGGGCGGACCGGCAGATCGTCGCGGCGCTCGCCGGCCGCTGAGCGCGCCGGCGGCCGCGGCGCGGGGCTTCAGCCGCTGCCGAGGTCGGTGCGTGCCGCGCGCTTCTCCTCGAAGCGGATGATCGGCTGCGTGCCGGTCACCTGGATCTCGCCGTCGACGACCGCGCCGTCGGCGATCGCGAGCACGTGCGCGCGGACGCAACCGCGGATCACGGCGCTCTTGCCGATCTCCAGCTTGGTCTCGATCGTCAGGTCGCCGCTGACGCGACCGGCGACGACCGCCGCGCGCGCCTGCACGTTGCCCTGCCAGTGCGCTTCCTTGGCGATCGAGACGAGGCCGGCGACCTTGCCGTTGCCGACGATCGTGCCGCCGAGCGACATCGGGCCCTGCACCTCGAGCATGCCCTCGAAGCGGCTACCGATGCCGATCAGCGTCGGTGCGCCCGCGCGCTGGTCGAAGAACCGCCGCCGCGGTGCGCCTGCAGCCGGATCTGACATGGAATCCTCCAGGTTGGCGCAGCCTGCGGCGCCGGGTCGATGGACCAAGTCACTATACTAGCGGTGCCTGCCCTGAGTCCGCCGGATCGGGGACTTCAGACGGACAGCACACGTGGCCGACGACGCCGATCCTAAGTTCCAGCCCGCGCGCGCGCCGAGCTGCCGGTGACGCTGCCGGACGCCGTCGCTGCGTGGCCCTGGTTGCCGCAGCTCGGCCTCGGCGTCGCGTTGCGCTTTGACGGAGTCGCAGTCGGCGCCGCCGCCTGCGTGGCGGCCGGTACGCTGTCGGCGATCCTGGCGCGGCGCCGCGGTGCGCGCGACGGGAGCCCGGCCGGCCGGCCCGGCGGCGTCCTGCTGCTGGCTGCGGCGACGCTCGGCGCGGCCGTGGCCGACGATCTGGCGCTTCTCTGGGCCTGCCTCGAGATCTCCGCGCTGGCTGCGCTCTGGCTGCAGTACGAGGACGGTGGCGGCGCGCGCCGGCGGTCGTCTGCGCTCGCGCTGTATGCGGTGTCCGAGGCCGGCGGCCTTGCGCTGCTGGTCGCCGCGCTGCTCATCGCCGACGTGTCCGGCAGTTTCCGGCTCGGCGCGGCCTGGCACTCAAGCGGCGACTTGCGCGGTCACGGCCTCAGGCTGCTGATGACCGGTCTCGCGTTCGCCGCCGCGGCGAGCCGGCTGGCGCCCTGCTTCGTGGCCGGCTCCAGGCCAGCAGCCTGGCCGGCCCGCAGCGCCGGAATTGCGGCCGCCGTGCTGCTGGCGTTGCGTCTCGGTCCGGCGCTCGACACCACGCGCGTGGCGCTGGCGGGACTGGCCGCGCTCGGCGCCTGCGCCGCGGCGCTCGCCGGCTGGCGCGCCGCGCGCCGC
>JANYAE010000099.1 GCA_025355105.1 Pseudomonadota bacterium
CCCGGGCTCGCCCGGGGCCCCCGATTCTCAACCGTCCCATCGCCATGTGCGGCCTGTCGCGGCCGCCGTCAGGGAGTCATTGCGCCATGAATTCCAGCACTCAGCAATCCGTGGGTCTACTTGCATTGCCGTCGCCCGAACGCATCAGGGCGTTGTTCGCCAGCCTCCAGCGACCTCCGATCGTCCTCGGCGTCCTCTGTCTCAGTCTCGCCCTTCGCATTCCGGTCGCCGGCGCCGACCAGGCTCAGGATCCTGCCAAGCCGGCGACGCCAGGGCTGAGTGACGTGCTCGCGGCCTCAGGTCTCACGATCGGTGGCTACGTCGATCTGTCCTACGAGCACCTGAATGGCGAGGCGCTGTTCGTCAACGGTGCTCCGAACCGCACTTTCGACGCCCGCAAGGACAGCTTCTCGCTGCACCAGGCCGCGATCACGGTCGCCTATCAGCCCAAGGAAGGGTTTGGAGCCCTCGTCAACCTGATCGCCGGCCAGGACACCGACGTGTTCGCACCCTACGACAGCACCCCCGGCGCACACTCGAAAGTTGACTTTCCGCAAGCCTACGTGCAGTACGCGAGCGGCTCGATGACTGTGATTGCCGGGCGCTTCGTGACGCTCGCCGGCTCCGAGACGATCGACCCGCGACCGAACAGCAATTTCTCGCGCTCGATCCTCTTCGGCTACGCGATCCCGTTTGCGCACACCGGCGCGCGGGCGACGTTCGTCGCGAGCGACCAGCTCAGCCTGATCGTCGGCGTCGACAACGGCTGGGACGACCTCAAGGACACCAACAGCGCCAAGACGGCCGAACTCGCGGTCCTATACACGCCGATCAAGGCGGTGAGCCTAACGGTGGAGGGCTATTTCGGCCGGGAGCGCGTTGGCGGTCTGGTTGGCTCAGGTCCACAGGGCATGCGCAAGCTCATCGACGTCGTCGCCAACTGGAACGTCACGGAGGCCCTCACCCTCGGCCTCAACTACGACTGGGGTCGCCAGGGCGGGGCTGCGGGGAGCGGGTTCACGGCGAACAACGCAGACACCGCCCGCTGGGACGGCGTCGCCGGGTACATCAACTACCAGATCGGCGAGCCGTGGCGCGTGTCGCTGCGCGCCGAGTACTTCGACGATGTGGACGGCTACCGCACCGGGATCGTCCAGAAGTGGAAGGAGGCGACGGTGACGCTCTGCTATGCGGCCGCGAAGTCGTTCGAGCTGCGTCTCGAAGCGCGTTACGACAAGTCCGATTCGAGCGTGTTCGTGCGCAGCGTCGCAACTGACCCGGAGACTGGCGCATTCATTGACACGAGCAGCAACCAGGCGTCCGTCGCAGTGGAGGCCCTTTACAAATTCTAAGCTGCCGGCCGGGGGAGATTACGGAGACCGCACGGGATCGTCCTCGCCGCCGGTGCGTGCCGCGGTGCGAGGCCGCGTGTCTGGCGCCCTGCGCAGGGGATTGGGTCGGGGCCTGATGACGCAGGTCTTGATTCCGGCGACGCGATCCAACTCACGTGGTGGGCTCGCGTTCCGTCGCAGAGTGCCGCGACCGGGAACGGCCCGGCTGCCACCGAGTGGCCGACGCATCTCGACTTCACCGGAGTGGGCCGCGCGTTCATTTGAGTCCCTCGGCAATCGGGTGGGTCCGGCAGGCGTGTCTGGCGAGGGACGGCTGCCCCGCGCGCGGTTCGCCGGCGCGCCGAGTAAGCTAGACTCGCCGTTCGATCAGCGCGTCGACTCAACAAGCGAGGCGCGCCACGCGCCAGGCTGCCGGCGGGCCGACTTTGGCCCGGTGGTACGCCGCGCCGCGTATTTCGGCGGACCGACCTGCTCACGAGGATGCCCATGAAAGTCGACGGCAGTTGTCACTGCGGACAGATCAGCTTCGACGCCGAGATTGACCCAGATGCGGTGCGGATTTGTCACTGCACGGATTGCCAGACGCTGACCGGCTCCGCCTTTCGAGTCAATGTCCAAACGCCCGCAGCGAGTTTCCTGCTGAGATCCGGAAGCCCCAAGGTCTACATCAAGACAGCCGAAAGCGGCAACAAGCGTGCCCACGCCTTCTGCCCCAACTGCGGCACGCCGATCTACGCAACCGACCCGCACGAACCACGGGCTTACGGCATCCGAGTCGGTACCTTGAGGCAGCGCGCCGAGCTTCGGCCATCGCGGCAGATCTGGCATCGCTCAGCACTTCCGTGGGTTGCCGACATCGGTGCCCTGCCACACATCGACCGGCAGTGACGGTGTGCCGGGGGGGCCTCGCGCACGGAGTTGTCTACGGCGCGTCAAGCGTCCAACGGCCGAGAGCACTACCGTGACCGAGCGCACGATCGCATCGGCGCGAGGTGCGATTGGCACGGTGCCGCCGGTCAGCCCGACATTTCAGGCTGCGGTGCTTCGCCCTGGGCATGACGGCGGTCGTGTGATTCGCCCTGACCGGTGTTCTGAGCTTCGGTCGCAATTTGAGGGGGAAGGGCCATGACTGCAGGCCATACGACGATGGACTTCGGCAGGCGCGTCTACGGCCTGGGCGCGATGGCGTTCGGCACGCTCGGCCTGGCGTGGGGTGATTTCCTTCTGGGGCAGCCGGTACCCAAGGGCTTACCCGGCCGCAGTGCATTGGCCTATGCCGCCGCGGCGTTCGTGCTCGTCGCAGGTGCGGCCGTTGAGTGGCGTCGGACCGCGGCCCGAGGCGCCGCGGCGCTCGCCGCGTACTACGTGCTCGTGGTCGTCATCATGATGAACGGCCGGGTGCTGCTCGCTCACCACACCGAGTTCGGGGCCTACAGTGGCGCCGCCGAGCAGCTCGCCATCGCGGCAGGCGGGCTGATCATCTGTGCCGCCAGCGCTGAGATGGATGCGGCTCTGGCTGCACGCCTAACGCGCGTGGGCCAGCAGGCGTTCGGAATCTGCGCAATTCTTTTCGGTGGAGCGCATTTCTTCTATATGAATCTGACCGCACCGCTGGTCCCGACATGGCTGCCGGCGACGCAGGAGTTCTGGGGCTATGCAACCGGCGTGGCTCACCTCGCGGCCGGTCTGGCGATCCTGACCGGCGTGCAAGCCCGCCTTGCCGCGGTCCTGCTGACCGTCATGTTCGCGTCATTTACGCCGCTCGTGCACGTGCCGATGCTGCTGGCGGATCCGTTCAGCCGCACGAACTGGACCGAGAACGCCGTGAATCTCGCCCTGACCGGCGTCGCCTGGGTCGTGGCGGACTCGCTGGCGCAGTCGCGGCGCGCTTTGCCAACCGCGCCGTAACGCACGTCGCTGCGACCTCGGAGCGAAGCGTTGACGACGGGTGAGTCGCCACGAGATTCGCGGGCCAGGCGATCATGAGCTACCCCGTCGCGGTCCGGCGAACCTGACGGCGCCGACACGCGGCCGCCCCGGTGAGGCCAGCTCGCGGATCGGCGCGCTGCCGTCCGCCTGGAACGGAAGGTCACCGCTGCCTGGCGGCAGCGCCGATCGCCCGGTCTTCGACCGAAGTGGCGCCACTTGGGCTTCATTGGACGACCGCCGGTGCGCAGCGCTGCCCAGCTGCGCGGCCGCCTCCGGATTCGACCGAGGGCTTGCCGCCGCCGCACGGCGCGCGCCAGGCGGCGCGGCCCGTTCGTTGGCGAACGCTGCGGTGGGCAGCCGCGATCGGGGTGGCTCGCCGCGCGGTGGCTCCCAGCGGCGCCCATCGGCAACGTCGTTGGCCTCGATCGGCCGCTCCCGGGCCGTCACCGCCTGATCCGTTGACCGGTGCCCCGTCCTGCCGGCGAGCCCGTGAGCTCCCGCCCGGGTGGCCGGATGCCCGCATCGCAGGACGCGGACAGGGCCGTGATACGAAACCATCCGCGAATGCGCCTACTCCCTGTGAGGACCCTGCGACCCCGCGTTGCGGGTGATCCGTCACGGATTCGACGACACCCCACGGGAGCATCCACACATGACTTGCAATGAATCCATCGGCGCGCAACAGCGACGCATGGCCCGGGCGGCGCTCTCCGGGATCGCCGGCGCCGCGCTCGTTGCCGCGAGCTTCACGGCCCTCGGATCAGCCGCGGACCATCCCGCTGCCGCCGGCGTTCACCAGGCGGTCGTCGCGGGCCTGCCGCTGCACTTCGAGCCGAACGTCGGTCAGGCGTCAGGCGAGGTCCGCTACCTAGCGCACGGCGCGGCCTACGCCATCGCACTGTCCGACGCAGGCGCCGCACTCGCTGCCCGGTCGCGATCAAGGACCTGGTTCGGTTGCCGACGCCGATGTGATCCGGCTGCGGGTGGGCGGCGCGAGCGCCGCGCGGGCGCCTGAGGCCGAACGGCCGCTGGCCGGTCGAGTCAACTACGTGATCGGCGCAGACCCGTCGCAGTGGCGCCTCGACGTCCGCACCTACGGCCGGGTGCGCTACAAGAACGCGTACCCCGGCATTGACCTCGTCTACTACGGCACCGAGGGCCGCCTGGAGTACGACTCCCGTGTTGCGCCCGGCGCGAGCCCGGGCGTCGTGCAACTCGCATTCGATGGCGCCGATGGGCTGCGCGTGGATCAGGCCGGGACACTGCACGTCAGCGCGCACGGGCACGAGCTCAGCTTCGAGAAGCCGGTGGCGTACCAGACGATCGCGGGCGTCCGAAAGTCCGTCGCGGCACGCTATCACCTCGACGGCACGACGATCGGGTTTGACGTCGGCGCCTATGACGCCGCGGCGATGCTGGTGATCGATCCGGTCCTCAGCTACCTGACCTACCTCGGCGGCAGCAATACCGACGTGATCGGCGCGGTTCCGCCGCAAGTGGCCGGGCCGACCGGCAAGGCGGCTGTCCTCGACAGCGCCAGCAACCTCTATCTTGCCGGCTACACGCAGTCGAGCGACTTCCCGACGCAGTCGCCGTTCGCCGCCATGCCGACCAAGACGGCCGGAAGTACCTGGGCGTTCGTCACCAAGCTCGCGCCGGACGCCAAGTCGCTGATCTTCTCGACCTATCTCGGCGGCACGCTGAGCAACGACTACGGCTACGCGATCGCGCTCGACTCCACCGGGAACGCGTTCGTAGTCGGCATGACGACTTCGAATGACTTCCCGGTCACGAGCGGCGCGTACCAGACGCTCTGCTCACCCAACTACATCAACTCCCCGAACAATCCGGTCGCGTCCTGCAGTAACAACGGCGGGTCGGCCGCCTTCGTGACGAAGCTCGGCCCAACGGGCGCGCTGCTGGCGTCGACGTTCCTGAGCGGCAGCGTGACAAATGCCTTCGCCAGGGCGGTCGCCGTCGATGCGTCCGGGCGCCCGTACGTCGTCGGCACGACGGTTCCCGGCGAAAACATCCCTACCGGCATTGGCGGGTTCAACCAGGCGATCGGCTTCCCGGTGACCGCCGGTGCGATCGTGGGCCCCTACAACTACATCCCGAACGTCGTTCAGAATGGTGCCCTTCAGAACGACGCGTTTCTAAGCGTGTTCGACCCGACGCTGAAGACGCTCGTCTACTCGACGCTGATCGGCGATACGCAGGCGGCCGGCGTGCTAAGCAACCACGCCGAGACGAAGGGCACCGGCGTCGCCGTCGACGCGTCCGGTAACTTCTATGTCGTCGGTACCACGCAGGACAGCTATCTGCCGACCACCGCAGGGGTCGTGCAGGGGGCGCTCAGCTCGTGCGGCCTGATGGTTCCTAACACGACGGCGCTGAACGGCGTCTGCGGCTTCGCAGCGAAGTTCACGCCCGTCGGCCAGGCGAGCGCGCCGAGCCCGATCTACCTCACCTACCTCGGCGGCTCGCCGACCGGAAGGATTGCCTTCTCGAACCAGGTGGCCGGTGTCGCCGTCGATGCCGCGGGCGACGCCTACATCGCCGGCTTCGACAACTCGGCAGGCTTCCCGACGACGGCCGGCGCGTACCAGACCACCTGCGATGGCTACAACGCGGCGACGAATACCGGCAGCAGCAGTTGCGCGGCCGCCTTCATCGCCAAGCCGAATCCGACCGGCGCGACGCTGCTGGCGAGCACCTACTATGGCTGCGTCACCTGCAGTGGCGATGCGGTCTACACGGCCGGCTCGATCTTGCTCGATGCCTCGTCGAACGTCTACATCGCGGGCATCGCGGGCAATTCGGTCGCGACCGCCGGGGGGTTCTCGAGCAACAACGGCGGCGACGCGTCGCCGTTCGTCGCCGAGTTCGACGCAGGCCTCACGACGCTCCGGTTCGGCACGCTGCTCAACGTCGGCGGAGCCGGTCAGGTTTCTACGGGGGGGCTCGCGCTCGGCGGCGGAAACAGCATCTACCTGGCAGGGAACGTCAACTCTCCGACGACCTCGACCGCGACCGCGACCGCCAGAGCCTTCCAGGCAGCCTACGGCGGCGGAAGTTCTGACGGCTTCGTCGCCAAGATCATCGTGACGGCGACGACCAAGACCACGCTCAGCGTCACGCCGGGCAGCTCGATCGGCGGGACGGCAGTGACCTTCACCGCGACCGTGGTCGCGTTTCCGGGCAGCGGTGTCCCGACCGGTAACGTGACCTTCAACAACGGCACCACGGCACTTGGCACAGGCACGTTGAACGCGTCAGGCGTCGCGAGCTTCACAAGCTCGACGCTCGCCGCGGGCACGTACGCGGTAACGGCCGCCTACGCGGGCGATGCCGGCAACAACCCGTCGACCTCCACGGCCGTGACCGAGACGGTGACCGCCGCAACGACGACGACGCTGAGCGCGGCACCGACGTCGGCGGCGATTGGCGCGAGCGTCACGTTCACCGCGACCGTCGCCGAGTCGCCCGGCGGCGCCGTTCCGACCGGTTCGGTCACCTTCGCGAGCGGTGCGACGATGCTCGGCACGGGCACCCTCAACGCGGCCGGGGTCGCGGCCTACACCACGTCATCGCTCGCCGCCGGCGCCTACTCGGTCACGGTGGTCTACGGCGGCGATACGCTCAACAATCCGTCGACCTCCAGTGCAGTGGCAGTGACGATCACTCCGCCGCTGCCGACGGTCACGGTCTCGGTCGCGCCGACCTCGATTACGGTCGGTGACACGGCGACCATCAGCTGGTCAAGCACCAACGCGACGGCTTGCACGGCGAGCGGATCGTGGAGCGGGTCCGAGGCCACGAGCGGCAGCCAGTCCGTCACCCCGTCGGCCAGCGGGACGCTGACCTACGGCGTCTCGTGCAACGGCGGCGGGGGCTCAGGCAGCGGCTCGGCGACGTTGACGGTCAACGCGAAGCCGAGCGGTGGTGGTCATGGCGGCGGTGGCGCATTC
This sequence comes from Pseudomonadota bacterium, assembly GCA_025355105.1. Classification (GTDB taxonomy): domain Bacteria; phylum Pseudomonadota; class Gammaproteobacteria; order Steroidobacterales; family Steroidobacteraceae; genus CAIKZZ01. Next base: position 7,253 of record JANYAE010000099.1, read on the forward strand.
GATGCGTCGGCGCTCGCTGCTCTCGCCGCGATCGCCTTGGCCCGGCGCTGCCGCCGCGGCCGAGGGGTCGCGACTCGCCGCTGACCGGCGGCCGATCGGAGGGACAAGCGCCGGGTGCCACGGTCCGCGTGGCACGCGGTCTCCGGGTCGCGGGACTGCGGGTGCGACAATTCGCCCGCCGTCCCGAGTCGTCGCCTCCGCAGCCGGCGGGTGACGGCGCGATCTGACGGACGAGCACCGGTAGCGGCGTTCGGCGACAGCGAGGCACCGCTGGGGCGCGAGACGCCGGGGCTATGGCGCGGCGGACGTGACTTCCACGCGAGCGTCGTTGTAGCAGGCGCCGTCCGCCAGATCGGCCTTGTGCGTCGGGGCCAGTGCCGACACGGTCTGGCCATTCGGGCTGGTGCGAAGCCAGGCGCCCTTCTCCGAACTGACGACCCCCGGGCGCACCGACGTCGTGATGCGCAGCGGCAGGAACACCTGCCCCAGGTCGTTCCACACCCGGACCGCCGCGCCTTCAGCCAGTTCGCGCGCGGTCGCGTCGGCGGGGTTCATCTCGAGCACTGGCGTGGCGTCGCTGGCCGCGAGACCTCCAAACGTGGACGTGATGCGCCGGTCGGACGCCGGCGTGATCAGGGTCAGCGGGTAGACGGAGGCCAGCGGCCGGTAGCCAGGCAGGGCGCAGCCGAAGCGCGCGCCGAGCGTCGACGATTCCAGCTCGATCTTGCCGCTCGGCGTTCGCGGCGAGACGTTCGCAAACAGCACCGGCTCGTGGCCGGCGTACTCCATGCGGAGCGCCCGGTCGACGGGAATCTCGCTGCCGCGCAGCCCCTGCATGCGTGGATCGTCGGCGTTCAGCGCGGCGTCCATCAGTTCGGCGTCAGTGTCGCGGAACGCCGGGTCGGTAAAGTCGAAGCGGGCGGCCAGCCGGCGGAAGATCTCCGTATTCGGCAGGCTGTCGCCGACCGGCGGAATCACTGCCTCGGCGCGCTGCAGGTACTGCTGGCCGTAGGCCGGGTAGACGTCCGCATACTCGAAGTGCGTGCATGCCGGCAGCACCACGTCGGCGTAGGCCATGCTGTCGGTCATCGCCACCTCGATGCCTACCGTGAACAGGTCCTCGCGCGCCAGCCCCTGCCTCAGGCGGTTCTGGTCCGGGTGAACGATCAGCGGGTTGTGGTTGTAGATGAACAGCGCCCCGAGCGGCGGAATCAGCGTCTCGTCGAGCAGCAGGCGGCCGACGTCAAGGATGTTGATCGTGCGCGTGCCCTGCGGCACGAGGTCGGGCCGCGTCAGTCGGTCGACGGTCTTCGGGAAGGCGTGGCCTGCGCCGCCGACCAATCCGCCGCCGGCGACGCCGAACTTGCCGGCGAGCGCCGGCAGCGCGGCGATGGCCCGCAGCCCCGAGCCGCCATTTTGGTTGCGCTCCAGTCCGTTGCCCCAGGCGATCACGGCCGGTGTGGCGTCCCGGTACCATTTCGCGAGCGTGCAAATGTCGTCCACCGGAACGCCACAGATCTCGGCGGCACGTTCTGCGGGATAGGCGCGCGCGACGCTCATGTACGCGTCGAAGCCGAGGACGTGCTCGTCGATGAAGCGACGATCAAGTCCACCGAGCCGCTCGAGCTCCACGGCCAGCGCCCAGGCCAGCACCACATCGGTACCCGGGCGGACGGCCAGGTGCAGATGCGCCTGATCGGCAACCTTGATGCGCCGCGGATCGATGACGACCAGTTTGGCGCCATGGCGCTTCGCGGCATTGATCTGCCGCATGAGGTGCAGATTGCAGCTGGTCGCGTTGTTCCCCCACACGATGACCAGCTGCGCCAGGCTCACTTGCTGGAGCGGAGCCCCGGGAACGGCGCCGAAAGTCCCGGAGTAGGCGGCCGCACGAATGCCACCACACAAGGGGCTGCGGCTCAACTGCGACGCGCCGAGCCGGTGAAAGAAGCGCAGCGACATCGAATCGCCTGCCAGCATCCCGTGCGGGCCCGCGTAGTTGAGCGGCAGCACGGCCTGCGGGCCATGGCGGCCGATGACCGCGCGAACGCGCTGCTGGATCGTATCGAGCGCCGCGTCCCAGCTGATGCGCTCGAACTGTGCCGTGCCCTTGGGCCCCACGCGCTTCAGTGGATAGCGCACGCGATTCGGCCCGTGGACAAACGCCGGATAGTCCTGGGCTACTTTGGCGCAAATGGCGCCGTGGGTGATGGGGTTGGCCGCTGAGCCGCGCACGCTGACCACCTCGTCGCCCGCGACCGTTACGGCAAGGCTGCAGGTATCCGGGCAATCGAGGGGGCAGACGCTCGGCTTTACGGTAGACATGGCGCTCTGGTCCGGCTGCGATGCGCCAAGACTAGCGCAACCTCAATAGCTGGTGAATCAAGACACGCCGAATCGCGTCGGCGGCACCATTCTGGACGATCTCGCCGCGGCCGCGTCAGAGGAAGCGCTGCACGGCGTCGCGGGCGTTCTCCTGGAAGGCCCGATTCCCGAAGTCCGCGAAGATCCGGCTCTGGTCCAGCAACGGTCCGGTCAGAGCGCCGGGGCCGCTGGCATAGAAGATTCCGCTCTTGAAAGCTTCATCCGCGAGCCCGGCGATGATTCTAGCGGCACGCTGCTGCACCGAGTGCACCAGTCCGAGCAGGGGCGCGACCACCGGCATGACGAGGTAGCGCATCAGCAGTCTGTCAGCTAGCGGCATCGAATCGGCGATATTCGTCCCCCGGGTGTTTCCCGGGCTGACCGTCAGCAGCTTGAGACCGGGGTTCTGCTGAGCGGTCGCGGCCATCCACATCGCGGCGACGTACTTGACCTCGCCGTAGGCGAGGCCGGAGTCGAACCTCTTGCCGTCGAAATTCCTGCCGGTGATGACGCGGACGAAGTCCTCGACCGACGAATCGGGCAGCGCGGGCCGTCTCATGCCAAGTTTGGGCACGCCGCGAGCGGCTTCGCTGCCGAGATAGACCGCGGCTTGCGTCAGCTTCCCGGACGCGACGAGCCCGTTGAGCAAAGCAACATGGCCGAGGACATTCTTGGCGAACAACTGTGGCACGCCGTCCCGGGTCAGGCTCAGCGGCCTGTCGCCTGCCGCCCCACCGGCGTTCATCACGAGCGCGTCGACTGGACCTTCCAGCGTCCTGATCGCATCGCGTACCGTGTGCAGATCGGACACGTCCATCACAAGGACCTTGAAGACGGCCCTTCCGGTCTGCCGCTCGAGATCTGCTTTCGCCGCCTGCGCCTTCGCCTCATTCCGGCAGCCGAGGTAGATCTGGGCCATCTCCCCGCGCAGGGCCAACTGGCGAGCCACTTCCTTGCCGAGACCCGAATTCGCGCCGGTGATGAGAGCGCTGCGTATGTCCGTCCGATGCATCGTCTTCCCCCTGCCGGAGGTCGCATTGCCAGATGTCGTCGGCCAGCAGCGAGCCGCGACATGGCAGCGCCACGAGAGCGGCCTTGTGAGGGCGGAGTCCGCGAATCGCTAGTCCGGCGACCGCCGGAACTCCATGCTCCAATTCGCTTCCCAGGTCGTGCCGCCGTCGCCCGAGAAGGCCTGCTCCCACCGGGCCGAGTCGGCGGCGATCGCCGACCACGTGAAGCGCACGAGGATGTCGCGGCCGTTCCACGTATCGCCTCCGTAGAAGGTCCCTATGCCGTCGCTGAACGAGCCTCTTACCGGTGGATCAAGCTGCTTCGGGTTGCGGCCGTCCAGCCACCAGATCGCCCAGGAGCGAGACTCGGGGTCGAAGGCGCGGAGCGTCGCCGCGCGATAGGTTCCGGCCGGCAGTTCGAGGACGTTGTCGTCGATATTGGCCTGACCGCCAAGTATGGCCCGCACCTCGCAGGTTCCGGTGAAGTCTTCCCAGTCATCGCTTTGCGCCAGACGGCTTCTGAGTCGATGGTGATGGACATGCCACCGACCCAGGAGAAAGTCGAAGTCGTGGCCGGCGCCAATACCTTCGCGAACCCCGGCAGGGGTGTCCGTAGCGGCTTCGGCTGCGAGCGACGGGGAAGACAGCATCATAGCGATCACCATCATCAGAGGGAGGAAGCGGCCAAAGCCCGAATGTGCGCGCGTTCGAGGCATGGTGTGGGTCAAGCGGCTGGTTGGCTGGCTAGCGAAGTGCCGAACGGTCGGTCGGAATCAGGCGCAGTTCTTCGGGCTTGCGCATCAACGCCGGGAGAATCCCTTCCGGTGCCGCGTCCCTCCAGCCGGAGACCTGACGGAAGCGCGCGCGCCAGGAATCATGGCTCTCGAGGTTCGGCCAGCGCGCGAACCAGGTGAAGACCGGCTCGTGCTGGCGTACCGGGAGGCGCGGGAAATTGTTCGGCGACTCCTGGCTGATCAGGGTTGCCAGCGGCTCGACGCCGAGCGCCTTCAGATGCGGTAGCACCGCGCGTCGGAAGAACGCGGCGAACTGCTCGGCATCAACCTTCCCGAGGTAGTGGATGCTTGCGCCCACCACGCCCACGACGGAGTCCGTCGGAGTCGCCAACGCAGCGAAGCCCGCGCCCTGGCTCGCAGGGCGCAGCAGCAGAACGTTGTCGGAGTCGAGCATCGTGGCGTTCGCCTCATCCCGGTGTGGGCGCCACACCGGCCCGTCGTAGAACGCCTCCAATGCCCGTGGTCGAGCCGCCATGTCGACGAAGCCCCGGATCCACACGAGGCGGTCCGGATCGTCAAGATCCCGGAACGATGCGACGACCTGCGCGCCGAGCTCGTTCTGCGGCCCGACGAAGTGGCGCTCGAAGAGCGAGATCAGCGCCTCGCGCTGACCGGATCGCAGCGTGTACTGGCGTAGTTCGAAGGTGTGCAGATCCGGCATGCTGTCCCCGAAAGCGGTCCGAGATCTCAGGGCGGCGCCCGTGGCCAGTGCGGTCGCGGCGGTCAGGACCTGTCGTCGGCTCAGGGTCATGTCGGCCTTCGCGCTGAACGGGCACCGCAACGATGTTCCGAAGCCAGACTAGTCCTCATATACTGACAACTTCTGTCATATATAGCGGACGACGCCAATCATGCGTGCCGATCGGCTGCTCTCGATCCTGATGGCCCTGCAGTTGCGTGGGCGAATGACCGCGGCCGCGCTGGCGGCGCAGTTGGAGGTGTCGGTGCGGACCATCTACCGCGACGTCGACGCGCTCGGCAGCGCCGGCATTCCGATCGTCACCGACCGCGGCCCGTCCGGTGGCCTGTCGCTGATGGATGGCTTTCGGACGGACTTGACCGGCCTTTCGGCCGCCGAAGTCGTCGCGTTGCCGTTCCTCGGTCTCGGTGATGTGGCATCGGCGCTGGGAGTGTCGGCGTCCGCGGAGCTCGCTCGGGCCAAGCTGTTCGCCGCGCTGCCGGCCTCCGGTCGCGAACGGGCCAGCCGCGCGAGCGATTGCTTTCACCTGGACGCGGTCGATTGGTACCGGCGCGCACCGACTCCGCCCATGCTCCGCGAGGTCGCCGCCGCCGTGTGGTCGGCGCAGCGCCTCGAAATCGACTACGAGAGCTGGCAGTCACGCCGACGGCGCGTGGTCGATCCGCTCGGGCTCGTCCTCAAGGCGGGACAGTGGTATCTGGTGGCGCGGAGTCAGACGCGGAAGAGCCCGTCAATCTATCGCCTCGGACGCATTCACGCTGCCCGAGCGCTCGCCGAGCGTTTCACGAGGCCGGCGCGGTTCAGTCTCGCCAAGCTGTGGCGAGACCATGTCGCGGAATTTGGAGCCAGCCTGCGGCGCGAGCGAGCAACGATTCGCGTCTCAGCCCGGGCGCTGTCACGGCGGGACCGCCTGGGTGCGGACGCCGCCGAGACCATCCAGGCCGCGATCGCGGGCGAGCAGGGTTGGCGGAACGCGAAGATCTGGATCGAGGATGTGAATCACGCGGCCAGCGTGCTGCTGGGATTTGGCACCGACGTCGAGGTGCTCACACCCAGGGCGCTCCGCCACGAGATTTCGCGCCGCGCCGCCGGCGTCTGTGCCCTCTACGCGCCGCCCGGGGGATGAGCGCGTGGCCACCGCGGCATCAACGGTCGGCGGAAGAGCGCAGCGGCGCCTGACCGACGCGCCGGATGGCGACTGTCGCGACCTGCCGACCGGACGCGGCTTGAAATTGCGACCAGGAGGCGCACAGTGAGTTGCGCTTGCAGCCCACGCGCTGCCGTGTCCTCGCCCTTGACGTCCGGACGGACGGCCTACGGGTGCCGTCCACCGATCCCGTGCCACCGTCGTTCGGTTCGGCCTCGTCGGCGCGCCAGCGACCCTGACCCAAGGTGAAACCCATGACTTCGTTGGACATCCTTCTGGCGGAAATCGCCGCATTGGAGATGGCCCGGGCCTCACTGCCGGTGCACAGTCGTCTCGCGGCACTCTTTGACCTGACCCTGGATCGTTTGCGCGACGAAGCGGAGGCGCCGCATCGTGTGCCGTGGCGAAGCGCTGCCTGACGTAAAGGCGGCATCACGCCGTCCACCGCGGACTATGATGAGATCCCGCCGGCCCACAGGGTGGAATGCCGCTGCCGATCCCGGCGGACGCCGGAGTCATGGGGTCGATCAGGGAAGTTGCCAAATGTCGAAGCGCAATGAACGGGGCGGAGTGCCGGCGTCGCAGCTCGCTCTGCGCTCGTGATGTCGCGCGCCCGTCACCTTGCGCTCGCGATCCGGGTGTCGCTCCTCGTCGCGATCGCCGGTCGTGGAACGGCCGACGCCAGTGAGCTAGTGCTCAACCGAGCGGCCCTGCAGGCGCTCGTCGCGAGCACCCTGTTCCACGATGCGGGTCGCTGGTACCTGCAGAAGGGCGCGTGCTTCGCGTACCTCGAGCATCCGACGGTCACCCTGACCAAGGACCGGATGCTGATCGACGCGCGGCTCGCGGGGCGGCTCGGACTCGAATCGCAGGGCACCTGCATCGGCGTGAATCTGGCGTCGCCGGTAGCGATATCCGGAATACTGCGCGGCAGTGGTTCGCAGCTGTCGGTACAGGATCTGCGGGTCGAACGGGCGAACGACGAGACCACCCGTCGGGCGTTCGCGTTGCTGCTCGGCGTCTCCTCGGAATCGGTCTCGCACGCCTTGAGCATCGACCTCATGACGGTCGTGAAGCCGACGGCCATCCCGGGTCTCCTGATGCCTGCGCGCGTGACGCGCTTGGTCATCTCCGACGTCACCACGGCCGAGCAGTCGGTCAGCGTCCAGTTCGATCTCGGGGTTGCGATCCCGTGACCCGCGACTTGACATCGGCACGGGCTGGCTCGCCTACCCCGACCGCGGGCCTCTCCGACCTCAGACTCCACCAATCCGGCGTGCAGAATGAGGTCGCCACACGATGATGCGGCTGATCGAACTGACTCGAATGGCGGCGACGGTTGCCCGCGTTCCGGCACGCGGCCCGCACCGGGCGGGGCGGGAGGCGCGCCGGTCCGTCGGGACCCTGGTCACGTGCCGATGCGGGGGCGCTCGGACAGCGGGAATTCCGTGCCGACTGTCGGCTCAGGCGCCGAGAGCGCTGAGCCGTCGCGGCGCTCGCGACCGCCACGGCGTTTCAGCCGATCGACCGGCGCCGCTCGGTCAGGCCGGCGGTATGAAATAGCAGGCCAGGAGCCCGCCGCCCATGCCGGAGAACAAGACCAAGCCGACTCGACTCTCCGTGGCCACGTTCGTCAGAGCGATCGCGGATGCCGGCAAGCGCTCGGACGCCGAAGCGCTGATCGCCATGATCACCGAGCTGACCAGCGAGAAGCCGGTGATGTGGGGGCCGTCAATCGTCGGCTTCGGTACCCGCCACTACAAGTACGACAGCGGGCGTGAAGGGGACTCACCCGTCGTGGCGTTCTCGCCCCGCCAGGCGGCGCTGGTGCTGTACGGACTCATCGGCGCCAGCGGTTCCGGCGCGCTGCTGGAGAAGCTTGGCAAGTACACGACCGGCAAAGGCTGCCTGTACGTCAAACGCCTCGTCGACATCGATCAGGCTATCCTGAGGTCCATGGTCCGCGAAGCGCTTGTGGGCAAGCGGCGCGCGCGCGATTGCTGATGCGCCGACGTCGGCAAGCTCGATGCCGAACCGGCGCTGCAGGTCTCGCATCGGCTGTCGGTTCGCTTCGAGATTGCCGGAGGTAGAGAGCATGCGCATGACACAGATCGCCGTCGCCGGCTGCCTCGCCGTCTCGCTCGCCGCGGCCGCCGACGCACGCCCGGCCGCTGAGGTCGCTTTGTCGGCCAAGGTGGATGCTGCGGTTCGGCGGCAGATGCGCGAGCAGAGGATCCCGGGAGTCAGCATTGCTGTCGTCCGCGACGGCAAGCTCATCAGGGCGGCAGGCTACGGGCTCAGCAATATCGAGCTCAAAGTCCCGGTTCGGCCGGAGACGATCTTTGCCGCGGGTTCGATCACCAAGCAGTTCACGGCCACGGCCGTCATGATGCTGGTCGAGGAAGAGAGGTTGTCGCTCGATGACAGCATCACGAAGTACTTCCCGGACGCGCCGCCGGCCTGGAAACCCATCACCATCCGTCATCTGCTGACGCATACCTCCGGCATTCCCGACATCTTCGGCGATCAGGAGGACGGCCTGTATGCCAAGGGAGTCGTTGATTTCCACCGGGATTACTCCGAGGAGGATCTGGCGCGCGCCTTCGCGGCCCAACCGCTGGACTTCGAGCCGGGCAGCCGCTGGAACTACTCCAATTCCGGCTATCAACTCCTCGGCTTCGTGATACGCGCCGTCACCGGCAAGAGCTACGCGGAATTCCTGCGCGAGCGCATTCTGGTGCCGCTCGGTATGAATCACACGACGATCTTCAACTACGCCGACATCATCCCGAACCGCGCGAGCGGCTACGACCTCGTCGAAGGTCAATGGAAGCGATCCGTGACGTGGCAGTCCGTCTCGACGCTCAACAACGCTGACGGCAGCCTGCTGACGAGTACGCTTGACCTGGCGAAATGGGATGCAGCGCTCGATACGGAGCGGCTCCTGAAGCGGAGCAGCCTCGAGGCGATGTGGAAGCCGATGGACCGCGACGACGGATCGGCGTACCCGGCCGCCATCGCCTGGTTCGTCGCCAACGCGCAAGGCCACCGCCTCGTGTTTCACACCGGCGGCGGCTTCGGGTTCTACGCGTCGATCTCGCGCTACCTGGACGACCGCGTCACGGTCGTGGTCATGACGAACGTCGACGAGACCCACACGGACGTATTGAAGATCGCCGCTGAGATCGCCGCGATCTATCTGCCCGAAACGACGGGCGCGAACCCGGTCAAGGATTGGTAGCGGGCCGCGGCAGGCGCGCCGCGCTCAGGAACGACCTGCGGCGCGGACCGGTGCTGGCCGACCGGAGCTCTGCAGCGCGCGCCGCACGGCCCCTTCCGTCCGGCTCCACACCGACCGCAGCGCCACCTTGGCGCGGGTCAGCTCCGAGGCGTCGGAGAGATGCTCGAGTTCGGCGGCTGCATTCATCAGCGCCGCCGCGCGGACGTTGGCCGCCGAGCCCTTGAGTTGATGCGCCGGCCGGCGGCACTCACCGGCCTCGCGGGCCGCGAGCAGCGTCTCGACCAGCGGTCGCGCGGACGCGACGAAGGTCTCCAGGATCTCGGCGACGAAGGCGTGGTCGTCGTCGACCGTAGCGTAGAGCATCTGCAGATCGAGCACGTCAGGCTCAGACGCGGAATCGGACGACTCGCCGGGCAGCGTGCTCACGGCCGGTGCTGCGCCCTGAATCGCGCGCTCGAGCGCGTCGCGCAGCCGCAGCTTTTCAATCGGCTTGGTCAGGTAGTCCGTCATGCCGGCCGCGAGGCATTGTTCGCGGTCCCCGGCCAGCGCGTTCGCGGTCATCGCGATGATCGGGACGGTGACATCGAGAGTCGACCCATCCGCCGAGCGGATCAGGCGGGTCGCCTCGTAGCCGTCCATCTCGGGCATCTGGCAGTCCATCAGCACGGCGTCGAAGCGCTCCCGACGCAGCCAGTCGACGGCGACGCGGCCGTTGTCAGCGATCACGACCGCCACGCCGAGCGTGTTCAGCACGCGTACCGCCAGCTTCTGGTTGACCGGGTTGTCCTCCGCGAGCAGCACGCGGCGACCATGCAACGGACTTTCGGTGCTCAATTGCGCGTGGGGGTTGCTCGCCGAGCCGACCTCGTGGTCGCGTAGCAGGCGGACGATCGCGTCGCGCTTGGCCGGCTTCATAATGGTCCGGTCGATCACTGCTGCCGCAGCCTGGCTCGGTCGCGCCGCCAGGGAGCCGAGCAGCACGATCTGGCATCGCTTCGTCTCGTCCCGGACCCGGATCTCCGCCGCGAGCCAGAGCCCATCGTGCCCCGGCAACTGGTGATCCAGGATCGCGAGATCGAACGGCACGCCGGACGTGAGCGCCGCTTCCCAGCGCGAGAGTCCGTCTTCCGCCGATCCGGCGGATGTGACCTCAACACCGACGGACTCCAGCTGCGCGCGCAGAATCCGAAGATTGAGCGGGTGGTCATCAACGATCAGCGCACGTCGCCCCACCGATCGCGGTTCGCTGCCGGCAGCCTCCACCGCCGGAGCGGGGTCGAGCAGCACACCGAAGCGGACGGTGGTGCCGGAACCGGGCGCGCTCGTCGCCTCGATGCCGCCGCCCATCGCCGACACGAGTCGCTTGCAGATGGACAGGCCCAGACCGGTCCCGCCGAACTTGCGCGTGGTCGAGGCATCGGCCTGCATGAAAGGCTTGAAGAGCTCGGCGGCGGCCTCCGACGGGAAGCCGATGCCGGTGTCGCGGACGGCACAGGACAGGCCGAGCCGTCCTTCCGGGGCTGGCGCGGGCGCCACGGACACCAGGATCTCGCCTGTCGACGTGAACTTCACGGCGTTGCTGAGGAGGTTCAGGAACACCTGGCGCAGGCGCGTCGGGTCACCCCGGTAGCGCGTGACGCACGTCGGGTCGATGTCGACGAGCAACTCGAGCCCTTTTTCCGCGGCCCGCAGCGCGACCGATTCGACGCTTTCCTCGATCACTGTCCGCAGCTCGAAGATGATGGACTCGAGCGCCAGGTGGCCGGACTCGATCTTCGACAGGTCGAGAATGTCGTTGATCAGACCCAGCAGCGATTCGCCGCTGGCACGGGCAATCTCGGCGTACTCGCGCTGCTCCGCGTTGAGAGTGGTCTCGAGAAGCAGCCCGTTCATGCCGATCACGGCGTTCAGCGGCGTTCTGATCTCGTGACTCATATTGGCGAGAAACGCGCTCTTGGCGCGATTGGCGCTTTCGGCGAGCCGGGTAGCCTCGCGGAGCGCCTCCTCGCCGGCCGCACGGACGGCGTCGGCCTCCTTCGAATCCGAGATGTCCATCACCTGCGACACGAAGTGCAGTGGCAGGCCGGATGGCTCGCGAACCAGCGCCACGCTGAGGAGCACCCAGACGACTCGACCGTCCTTGTGAAGGTAGCGCTTCTCCAGCCGATAGGCCGGAATCTCGTCCGCCAGCAGGCTGCGGATGAGGTCGAGATCAGCCGCGAGGTCATCGGCATGCGTGACCGCCTGAAAGTCGGTCTCGAGTAGCTCCGCCTCGGAGTATCCGAGCATGGTGCAGAGTGCGCGGTTCACTCGCAGCCAGCGTCCCTGCAGGGACACGAGCGCCATGCCGTGTGTGGCGGTCTCGAACGCGCCTCTAAACTGCGCCTGGGCCGTCATGATGGCGTCGGCCGACCGTTTCTGTTCCGACACGTTGGTGATGAAGCCGTGCCAGAGCGCGCTGCCGTCCGCCAGCCGTTCAGGGGTCGCGTTGCCGAACAGCCACTGCGTCGTTCCGTCGGCGAAGCGGACCCGGTATTCCGCGACCCATGGGGAGAGCGTCCTCGCCGATTCGGCGATGGACGCACTGACGCTCTCCAGGTCGTCCGGATGCAGCACGGCGAAGACGTCGCTGGCGTCATCGCGCACCTGCTCCGGCGTGACGCGGTAGATGTCGCGAATGCCGTCGCTCGCGTAGGGAAAGCACGACGTGCCATCGGCCCGCAGATGGTATTGGTAGACCACGCCCGGCAGCTGCGAGGCGATCTTCTGCAGCCGGTCCAGCAACTCCTGGCGCGCATCCTGCTCGCGCTTGCCCTCGGTCACGTCAGTACGGATGGAGATGAACTGCTCGACCCGACCGGACGGGCCGCTGATCGGTACGATCGTCGTGTCAACCCAGTAGAGGCCGCCTGACTTCGAGCGGTTGCAGATCTGCCCGTGCCAGACCTCACCGGCGGCGAGCGTCTGCCACATGTCCCAGAACAGCGTCCGGGGATGGACGTGGGAGTTGACGATGTTGTGCCCGGAGCCGATCAGCTCCTCGCGGCTGTACCCAGAGATCGCGCAGAAGCGGTCGTTGGCATAAGTGATCACACCGCGGCGATCGGTGACCGAAACGATCGCATGCTGGTCAAGCGCGTAGCGGTGCGCCTGAAGCGCTTCGAGCACCTCCTCGGAGCGGCGCTTCTCGGCCTCGACCGCGAGCCTCGCGTTGTGTATGGCCGTTTCATCGATGAGCACGCCGGCCGCCCGTAGCTGGCCGTCCGGCCCGGTGTCGCAGCGCCCTCGCGCGCGAACGAAGCGCGTGCCGGCGGGACCTGCGGTGCTCTGCAGCAGCTCGTCTATCGGCCCGCCGCCGGCGATCGTGGCGATCAACACCGTGCTGCTGATCCCGCCGTCCGGCTCGCGCCCGAGCAGCTGCTGCGCCGTGGCGTCAAGCCAGAGGCCGTCGCCGTCCGCTTCGTATTCCCACATCCCGGTTCCACCGGCGGTCGCCGCCAGGTCCAGCCGGCGCGCGAGACGCGCCTTCTCGGCGGCGTCCGCTCGCCGCGCACTTACGTCCATGTGGATCGCGACGAAGGAGGTAATCGCGCCGCTCGCAGCGCGGATCGGCTGAAAGTCGACCGCGGTCCAGTAGGACCGGCCGTCGCGGGTATAGGCGAGCAACTCGACGTCACAGCCATGGCCCTCGTCCACGGCGATCGCAAGCGTTGCGCGGGCAGCAGGGTCGGTGCCGGCCCCGCACAGCAGGTCCTGCTGGCGGCGACCGGCCACGGCGTCAGCCGGATAGCCGGTCATGCGGGTGAAGGCCTCGTTCACCCACTCGATCTCGCCGGCCGGGTCGGTGACGACCACGGCGTTGCTCGCTCGCTCGACGACCGCGGCGAGCCTGCTCTGTTCGACGGCAGCTCGATCAACCTCAGATCGCTCGCGCTGCAAGCGGCGGATGACGGGCTCGAGCACGAGCGCGATCAGCAGCGCGACGACGAGGACGACGCTGATGGTCCAGCGCAGCAACTGAAGCTGCTGCGCGGTGGCCTCCGCCGCGAAGCGGTCCGTCAGCTCGGCCACCCAGGCCTTGGCCGCGCTCAGGTAGTCGCCGCGCAGCATCTCCATATGCGCGAGTACCGCGTTGCGGTCGGAGGGGGAGGCGACCACCGCGGTCCGCGCGCTGCGGACCACGGCGCGCATGTTCTCCCTGAGGGTCGCGAACTTGACGCAGAGCGGATCGCCGGCGCCGCAGACGTTGTGGAGAAAACGCTCCACCTTGTCGTGCTGGTCCACCCACGCGGTGATCGAGCGCTCGAGTTCGAGGTCCGTTGCCACGCTCGGCGCCAACGCCTTCAGCGCCGCGGCATGGACAACCTCGGTCGACAGCCCGCGGAGCCTGCCGGCGACGCTGACCATCGCGCCGTGCTCGGCATCGTGCGCGATGAACAGGTTGACGCCGTGACCTACCCAAATCAGGGCGCAGACGAGGATGAGTAGCACCGCCGCGTAGGCCAGGCGGATGCGTCGTCCGAAGACCCGAGCGGCAGTGGTATAGGAGTGTGTCATCAGCTCGGATTGGGGCCTACCCCGGGCTATCGGCGGCCTGTCCCGGATCTGCAGGATGGCCGGGCACCGGATCGGTCCGCAGCTGCTTCGGCGTCCGACTGACGGTTCTCAACACATTGATTATAAATAAGAACATCCGATCTCCGTCATCTGGTTTGAGGTCTCCGAGCACCGCTATTCCTGCGGTTTCAGGGCCTGGCGGCTTGCCGGGAGGTGATGTTGGGGCGCCGGCTCTCGCGCCGCGGGCTGAGCGCCGGGGCGCCTTGCCGACCTGATCGGCAAGCGATGTTCCGCCGGAGCTTGGCGCGGCTGCAGCGGAGTTGACCTGCGTCGGTCGCGGATGCTGCGCTGGCGGGCGCGGCTGGGCGGCCGTCTAGTTGCGCGCCCGCGAGAGCTGATAGCGCTCAACGCCCTGCATCGCGAGCAAGTCACGCGCCAGCTCGCCGACCGAGGCCGCGGTTCGGCGGCTCACGGCGACGGCCACAAAGCGCCATTCGACGTGACCATCCTCATGATGGATCGCGAGCGATTCGGCAGCGACCTCGTAACCCCACTTGCGCGCGACCGCACCGACGTCCGCTTCCGTCGGACACGCCGCTGCAGCGAAGCGCAGCACGACGAGAACGGCGGGTCGCTGCGGCAGCAGGCGCTCGACGCGCGGACCCCACATCATGAGGGCCGACGAGAGGGCGGTCAGCAGGATCGCCGCCGCATAGAAACCGACGCCCACCAGCACGCCGATGGCCGACGCGGCCCAGATGGATGCAGCCGTGGTCAGGCCGCGAATGTTGAGCCCCTCCTTGATGATGACGCCGGCGCCGAGGAAGCCGATCCCGGTCACGATCCCCTGGACGAGCCGCGTCGGATCTGCTGCGACCGGCATGCTGCCGTGGCCGCCGTACCAGTACGCCGGGTAGCCAGCGAACACCGTCAAGGCCGCCGATGCGGTGCAGACGATTCCATAAGTCCGCATGCCGGCAGCACGGCCGTGATAGGAACGCTCGTAGCCGACCACGAGCCCGAGCAGCAGCGCGCCGACCAGGTTAAGGAAGATGACGCCGTTGACCGCCAGTTGCGGCGCAGCCCAGAAGGCTGCCAGCGATTCGCGCGAGAGTACGTCCATTGTTGACCTCTAGGAGCCTGTGTAGCCACCGACGCCAGCCGTCGCCGGGCGGCACACGGGCATCATTGCTGGCGCCGCACGTATCGATTGCGCCCGTCACGCTTGGCCTGGTACATCGCCGCGTCGGCGAGCGCAATGAGCGGATCGGCCCTCGGCGCTGAACCGGCAAGCGCGAGAGCGCCTCCCAGGCTGATGGTCACCGTCACCGGCGATTCCCCGGACGAAACTCGCAGTGACTCGACCGCGCGGCGTACACGCTCGGCAATGGCGTCGAGCTCGGACGCGCTGGTGGCCGGGACCACGACCACAAATTCCTCGCCGCCGTAGCGCGCTACGACGTCGGTCGGACGGCAGCTTTGAGCCAGCACCCGCGCGACTTCACGCAGTACAACGTCGCCGGCGCCATGACCGTGCGTATCATTGACGCGCTTGAAGTGGTCGATGTCGCAGAGCAACAGGCCGACGTTGCTCGTGCCGCGCTGCACCCGGCTGAGCTCGGCGCCCAGTCGCTCGAGCAGCGCGCGCCGGTTGAGGAGCCCGGTGAGCGCGTCGTGGGTTGCTTGCTCCTCCAGCGCACGCCGGGCGGCGAGGAGTTCCTCATTCACCCGGAAGAGTTCCTCGTACAACAGGCTCTTCTCGACGACGACCGAAAGCTGGCCCGCGATCCGCAGGAAGAGCCCCAGGTGCACGTCACGGTACGTGTTTCTCGAGCGGCTGCTGAAGAACAAGAAGCCGACCGGCGTGCCTTGCGCAATCAGCGGACAGGTCAGGCTCGAACGGACACCTTCCGCAAGGACAAGCCGCGTGGAGATCGACGCCGGATGCTGCGCGAGGTAGTCCTCGAGGTCGTTGAGAATCCGCGGTTGGCCGCTGTTCAGGATCCGCTCGAGGCTGCTGCCGGCAATCGGCTGCGTGAAGCCGACCCGCAGACCGGGCGCCGACGCTGCGGTCTTCGCCCAGCGCGCGGTGACCGAGGACCGGTCCTGGCTCAACAGTGCGCACCCGATCCGGTCGTAGGGGATGACGCTGCGACATGACTCGTAGACGCGCTCCAGAACATCGTCGAGGAACAGGCCTGCCTCGACGCGTTCGGCGATCGCCTGCAGGCTCGTCAGTTCGGAAAAGCGCCGATGGAGAGCCGTCGCCAGCGCGTTGATGTCCTCGCCGAGCAAGCCGAGGGCGTCATCCGCGTCCGGCGCGACGGTCGCATCAAATTGGCCATGGCGCATTGCGTCGAGCGCGGCGCGGTATTGGATGATGCGGGCATTCAGCGAGGACGAGGACGATCCCATGAGACACCTGCGCGCCTGCGATCGGCGCCGCCGGACGCCGGTCAGGCGATACCTTCGAGTTAGCGGCGCGGCAACCGGCATCTTCAGTGCGCTGCGGTAAACCCAGGTCCTGCATGCTCCACGGCGAGCGCGGCTGCGAATGCGACGCATTTGGACGCAGTTGCTGACGGCGCTCCTGTGGCCGGACGCGTGGGCCGTCCCTATCGACGCCGTGCGCGCCGCGCCCGCGTGCTCAGGTCGGCGCCGTGCCGGCCGACATCTTGGGAGGACGACGTGCTGGGCGCGGAGGAGACGACGATGCGCTCCGGACTCTGAACATGCTGCACCGAGCGGATACACCGCTGCTGAAGGCGCTGCGCCCGGCGGTCGATATGTTGGCGCGCGCGCACCGATACCGCGATCCATACACCTGCCTTCACCAGGAGCGCGTGGCGAAGTTCGCGGCGGCAATCGGCGCGCTCATGGGATTGGCTCCCGGCCGACTCGAGGTATTGCATCTCGCCGCAATGGTTCACGACATCGGCAAGCTGGCCGTGCCCGCCGAGATCGTCAGCAAGCCCGGCAAGCTGTCGGATGCCGAGTTTGAGATCGTGCGCGCGCACGCCGAAATCGGTCACGACATCCTGCTGCAGCTGCGCGCGCCGTTTCCGATCGCCGAGATCGTTTTTCAGCACCACGAACGCATTGACGGCTCAGGGTACCCGCGCGGCGTCCGAGGTGATGCGGTCGCATTGGAATCCCGGATCCTGGCCGTTGCCGACACCTTCGACGCGATGTCGTCGTACCGACCCTATCGGCCCGCCCTGACTGAGGACTTTGTCCTCGGCGAGCTCGCCAGTATGGCCGGTGGGCCGCTGGACCGCGGTGCGGTCGAGGCCTGCACACGCTATGTGCTGAGCGGCAAGGCCGCAGACCTTGCGGCTCAACCGCTGGTCGGCGCACTGCTCGGCGCGCGACCGTAGCAAGCAGGAGCGAACGGTGACCATCGCGCCGCGGGCGAAGTCTCGGCCGGGCTGCTTCGACGCCTGCCTGGGCATGCCGGGCGCGCGGGCCCGATGCGGACCGCAGGCTCCGCCTGCCGTCTGGCGGAGCGAGGCGTGACGAGCTGCCGACGCCGCGGGCAATGGGCAGCGTCGTCACGCCGCGCCGCCTACGTCAGTGCCGCCGGTCCCTCAGGCGACTGCGTCGGGCCGTCGCGATCGCGGCAGGCGCCGGACTTCGATCGAGCGTGGCGCCCGACTGGCGGATTCACGCTGATCGAGCTGATCACGGTGATCACGATCCTTGCGGTTCTCGGAAGCTTCGCGACTAGCCGAATCGCGGTGCTGAACGATCAGGCGCGCGTGAGCGTCGTCAACGCGCTCGCCGGCAACGTCCGCAGCGCCTCGACCCTGGCCCACAGTCTCTGGCTGACCCAGGGTTCACCTGTCTCGATCACGTTCGCCGGGCAGACGGTGCCGATGTTGAACGGCTACCCGGACGCGCAGCACATCGCCAATACGCTGGCCGACACCAGCGGATTCAGCTATCAGGCCGCGGGCTCGGCCGGCGGTACGTCCAGCTGGCAGGTGCAAGGGATCAGCGGCGAAGGCAGTTGCTCGGTTTCCTACAAAGCTCCCGCGGTCGCCGGATCCCCTCCCACCATCAGTGCCAACACGAACTGCGGCGCTCGCAGTGGTGGTGACGGCGGCGGGGGCTGAAGGCCGTGGTCGCCGCCGGCGGCCGGCGCGGCTCCGCCGCGACCTGCGGCAACGGATCAGCCAGCTCGCGAAGCCAGTCAGGTCCTCGGGCTAAGGTGCGCCGATCCGCGCACCTTGCGCGATTTCGCACGGACCGTTCCTCGCGCTCGCCGCAGCGCGTCGCGGCGATGCTAGATCGGCTGCGAAATCTGACAGGCCAGGCGCGTGCCGCCACCCGCTCGCGGCCCAACGGTCAACTCGGCGCCAATCATCTGAGCCCGATGGCGCATGTTCCGAAGGCCCAATCCGTCCGCGCCCTGCGTCGTGACCTCGATGCCGACGCCGTCATCGGCCACTTCAAGGCTGACGACGTCTGCCAGTATCGAGAGCGTCATCCGGATCGTCTTGGCCTGGGCGTGCTTGCGCGCGTTGGTCACGGCCTCCTGCGCGATCCGGTACAGGTGGTCGAGCACGTCGGCGGGAAGTCGCAGCCTGGCGCTCTCGATCGCCTCGAACTCGACGGCCTCGCCGGAGTTGTCGCGATGCAGGCTGACCATGTCGCGCAGCGCCTGAATCAGCCCGCCGTGAGCGTCATTGAGCGGCGAAAGCCCGCGCGCAATCGACCGGCACGTCTTGATCGCCTGCTGCGAGATCGTGAGCAGCCGATCAATGGTCTCGGCGTCCGGCGGGCGTCCCGCGCGCGACGACGACGCCAGCGCCCTGAGGAGCAGCGACAGTCCCGTGAGTTCCTGACCGAGGCCGTCGTGCATCTCCTCCGACAACTTTCGTCGCTCGCGACTGGTCGTTTCAAGCAGCTCCCGCTCGAGCCGTTTCTGGCTCGTGACGTCGCGGGCGATGCCGAGCAAGGCCGTGATCGCCCCCGTGCCGTCGCGCATCGGCGCCGCGTGAATCTCGAGCCAACGCCGTGTGCCTTTGCGGCCGACGATCTCGAGTTCCACCGTCGCACGCCGCGTGCTCGTCACGCGCTCCCACAGGGTCCGCAGGGCCTCGCCGTGGTCAGGGCGCAAGAAGCTGGCGACACCGAGCTCGTTCAGCTGACCGATCGTGCCGACCTCGAACATGGCCAGCCCGGCGGCGTTCATGTGCAGCACGGTGTTGTCCTTGGCGAGCACGCCGACGCCGTCAGGTTCGGTCTCGATGATCGTCCGCAGGTGCACCTCCCGCGCGCGCAGATCCGCCTCGCTGCGCTTGCGCTCGGTGATGTCGCGCACGAACACGTGATAGACGCCGCCCTTGGTCGCGTCGTAATCGTAGACAACGCTCGCCTCGACTGGCCAGATCGAGCCGTCCTTGCGACGGTGCTCGGTCTCGAACTGATCTGAGCCGGTGGCGACGATTCGCTTCATGTGCGCCGCAATTTCACGGGTGCTTTCGCGCGCCTCGATGTTCGACAGCGACATGCCGATCAATTCTTCGCGCGTGTATCCCGACTGACGGACGTAGGCCGGGTTGGCGTTCATGATCTGGCCGTTGGTGCCGATCAGGAAGTAACCATCGAGCGATGCCTCGAGGATCGTCTCGCGTGCCTCATGGGAATCGCGCAGCGCCGTCTCGGTCAATTTGCGGCCGGTGACATCGCGGACGATCGCGACCTGCTCGGTCACCGCGCCGCGGGGATCCAAGATGGGATCGAAGGAGAGGTCAGCCCAGAATTCCTCGCCATTCTTTCGGTAGCACAGTAGCTCGATGGTCGTCGAGGCGTGCGCAGCGAGGGCCTGCTCGATGAGGCGAGTCGTCGCGCGGTCGGTTCGTCTGCCATAGAGGATCGCGGGGAATGCGCCGGAGACCTCCGACAAGTCGTAGCCCGACATCGTCAGGAACGCCTGGTTCGCGTAGCGCGCTTCGCGTGCGCCGCTGCCCGGTGCCCCGGCGGCGATGATGACGACGCCGTCGCGCGCCGATCGCACGACCGCGTCAAGCAGCCGCAGCTCGGCCTCCAGCCGTTTTCGCGGGGTCAGGTCGACGAGTGTCGCGACCGTGTAGCTGGTCGTCGCGAGGTCCAGACGGCCGAGGAAAATCTCGACCGGGATCAGGTGTCCGTCGCGGTGACGGGCCTCCAGATCGCGCGGCTTCGCCATGGCGCGGACCTCGGGGCCGGCCGCGAAGTCCTCTCTCAATCGGCGGTGGGCGTGTTCGCGGCCGGCGGGGACCAGTTCGTCCACCGAGCAGCCGACGAGCTGGTCCGGCGCATAGCCCAGCAGCTCGTGGGCCTGCGCATTGGCGAAGACAATCGTGCCGCGCGGTTCAACGAGCAGCAGCGCATTCGGCGCGTACTGCGCGATGGAGTTCAGCACCTCGCTCAATTGCATCGCGCGGGGCCTATACTTGAGGCCGGGACGTGCCGGTCGGGCAGGTCTTCGGCCAAGCAGCCTCATCCATGGCGACTCCGGCAGTCCGCAGTGTTGACCGTGACCCACGGGCCCCGCCGACGTGGTGACGATTCGCCGCGTATCCCGAACCGTTCGACGCGGTCGTGTTGCTCCTGCGCGACGCACGTCATATCAATACTCGGCCTAATAACGGAAGAGTCAATGGGTATTCGCCTGAGCGCAAGGGAAGTACGCCGGCGAGTGAGCGGGCGGACGTCGACGGACTCCGAAAGAACTGTGGGGGAGTTCCGGCCGTCAGCGCTCGCCGCGGCGACCTTCGGGCGTCGTCCTCCCACGACCGAGCGTCTGCGCGAAGCCATTCAGAATTCTGCGCTGCGAAGCTGCAGTAGTGCACGCAGGCGCCGGGGGCGGCAAACGCGTGCGGCATGCGTGGATCACGGAGCGAGTGGCACGATCGGCGCGAGGTCGCTCGGCGGAGTGCTGCGCCGATCAACGGAAGTCTGGCGCCACGTAGTGCCCTCGCCCGGGACGGAACCACGCGACGTTGATCAGCGCCGCTTGGGCACTAGTCCCTGATCCGGCACTGCCTCACCTCAGTTGCTGCGGCGCACTTTGCCGGAACGACGGCGCAATCGACTCTGGCCCATCCACCGGTTGGCGGACGTTGCCGGGGGCCCTCGCCGGCGGAACCTGGTGGCCACGCGGCGTCGCCGAGTCCACCACCGTCGCCGGGCCTTGCTCGCAAATCGGCAAGCAGTTGCCGGCAGGTCGCCGCATTCGGCGCGACGCGGCGCCGCGTGGTGCACCAGCCGGTCAGACATCACCCTGACGCCCCTTTGAGCATTTCCCCTAGGCGGCCGCCGGGCCATTACTGATTCGTGCTCCGGAGGCGGCTTCGCGGCTGCACGGCGCTTCAGAGCGCCCGGCACGGACCGACGCTAGGGAATACCAGCAACGCCCATTGGGTCCCCATGCTATCTGCGTCCTACGTTCCGTGGCTCGTCGGCCTGTCGATCGGTATGGCGATCCTGGTCTCGTATACGGCGCTGACGCTGACTGCACGAGTCGCCCACACGTCGGGCGCACTTGCGGCCGCGTGGCTGCTCGGTGGGGCCGTCGCGATGGGCTGCGGCATCTGGTCCATGCATTTCATCGGCATGCTGGCGTTTCGGCTGCCGATCGCCCTGCGCTACGACGTCATGGCCACCGCCGGATCGCTTGCGCTCGCCGTGCTCACCTCCGGGTTCGCGCTGGCGATTGCCAGCAGGGCCGCTCTGCGTCTGCCGCGGCTGGCGTCCGGGGCCTTCGTGATGGGCACCGGCATCTGCTCGATGCACTACCTCGGCATGGCCGCGATCACCGTGTCGCCGTCGATCGACTACGATCTGCGGCTCGTCGCGGCCTCGGCGGCGATCGCCATCGGCGCGTCGTTCTGTGCCTTGTGGCTCGCCTTCCACCTGCGACGCGGCAGCTCGCTGATCCGCGTCTTCGCCCGTACCTGTGCAGCGATCGTGATGGGGCTGGCGATCAGCGGCATGCACTACACCGGCATGGCCGCTGCGCGATTCAGCGTCGGTTCGGTCTGCGGCGGTGGCGTGCTGATCGACAGCGGCTGGAGTGCCGGGCTGCTCGCCGCGGTCGTGCTCGGCCTGCTGGCCGTTACGCTCGTGCTGGCGCTGCTCGACGCGCAGCTCAGTCGACGCGCCCGGCAACATAGCCGCAGCCTGGATGAGGCCAACGCGATCCTCGAGTTCCGCACCACCCACGATCCGGTGACCGGACTTGCAAACCGGGTACGAGCGGTCGCCCGGATTCAGGCGGCGATCGATGAGGCGAGCAGCGCAGGCCAGCGGGTCGCGGTGCTGGTCATCGACCTCGGCGGGCTGCGCCTGATCAACGACACGCTGGGCGTCACCTGCGGCGACCAGCTGCTCACGGCGGTCGCAGCGCGCCTGACGCGCGTCGGTGGCAACGTCGATACCGTCGCCCGGATTGGCGGCGACGAGTTCCTGATGATCATCGCGGGCGCGGCCGGGCGCGCCGATGTCGACGCCGTGGCGCGCGAGGTGCTCGCGACCTTCGCGAAGGCATTCACGATTCAGGCGGTCGATCTGCACCTGAATCCGAGCATCGGCATCGCGGTCTGCCCGGACGATGGCGCGGAGGTGGAGGCGCTGCTCGCGCGGGCCGACGAGGCCGCGTTCCACGCGACGCGTCTCGGCGGCAACCGCTTCCAGTTCTTCCAGTCCGGAATGGGCCGCCAGCTGGAGAGGCGTCTCGATCTCGAAAACGAACTTCGCCGCGCGCTCGCGACCTCCCAGTTCGAGCTCAATTACCAGCCGAAGGTGGACATCGCCAACGGCCGCATCAACAGCGCCGAGGCCCTGCTGCGGTGGCGCCACCCTGACCGCGGAATGATCGGGCCCGGGGAGTTCATCGCGGTCGCCGAGGAACTCAGCCTGATCACGCCGATCGGTACGTGGGCGCTGCGGGAGGCCTGCCGCCAAGCGCGGGCGTGGCAAATCGCCGGTCTGCCGTTCGTGCGCGTCGCCGTCAACGTCTCGGCGGTGCAGTTCCGGGATCCGGAGGTCGTCGCGCTGGTGCGCGACGTGCTGGCGGAGAATGAGCTTGCCCCGGACTACCTTGAGCTCGAGCTGACCGAGAGTTCGGTGATGACCAACGCCGAGGCTTCCGCTCAGGTGCTGACCGAACTCAGTGAAATGGGAGTGCACATCTCGATCGATGACTTCGGGACCGGCTATTCAAGCATGAGCTACCTGCGCCGCTTTCCGCTCGACAAGCTCAAGATCGACCGCAGCTTCATCGTCGATGTCGCGGAACGTGAGGACGCGCAGTCGATCGTTCGCGCGATCGCGATGCTCGCGCACCGTCTGCGTCTCAAGACCGTCGCCGAGGGGGTCGAGACCGAGGCTCAGCGGGCGATGCTGGAGCTGCTCGGTGTCGACCAATATCAGGGCTACCTGTTCTGCAAGCCTGTTCCGGCGGTCGAATTTGAGGCACTGCTGCGCCGCCATAGCGAAGGCCAGCGGGACTTCGAGGACGAAGCGCTGCGTACCCACAGCCGCCTGGCCAGCTACTCGCTGCCCCGGCGCGCCTGACTCGAGCGCACGGCGAGCGCGGCACCTCGGGCGTCGAATCGCCCACGCGGCGCGATTGGCGCTAGACGCCCAGATCCTCGATCGAGACTTCCTCGACCGGGCGCCCGGACCGATGGACCGCCGCCAGTAGTTCCCGTGCCGGACCCGCCTGCGCGTCGAGCGTCTCCCGCAGCCGCTGTAGCTCGCGCTCTTCCGTGACCTTGATACCCCCGCGTCGGCGCATTCCTCCCTCCAGCGCCGCATGACGCTGCAGCAGCCTGAGCAGTTCACGCTTGGCCATCAGCCGCATCTGCCCGAGTGCCGAGCGGACCTCGCCAAATCGTCTGCCTCGGCCGAGCCGTTCAGGGCCTGAAGCCGGGCGCGCAGTGCGGCGACGTCGGCACACAAGCGGGCGTTTTCGGCTCTCAGCCGTTCCGCAGCCATGTCGAGCGGAATGGTGCTCAGCGCGGCGCGCTGCTGCACGCTGCGCGCTTCAGCCTGAGCCAGCGCCTCAATGTGATCGAGGTACCGGACGTACGGGCCTTCATCGTCACGGCGCATGCTGGCGCCCATCGACGGAGTCAACCGCTGAATGCTGGTCATTGGACGATTTCCCTCGCACCTGCCCGGGCCTGCTACGGCTGCAGCGGATGGACTGAGCCGAGCACATGCGCGCGAGCATGATTGCCGCGTGAGGCGCAGGGCGCTGCGAACTCCTTCACGTCCGCGGAGCGCTCGGCCGCCGCGGTCGCCTGAGCGTGAGCTCGTGCGGCGGCAGGCATCAGTTCGCAGGCTTTCAGGCATTTCCTGAGGCGGATTGAGGCAGTTCCACAATTGCGCGCTCCAGCGCGGCGATCGCGGCGAAGCCGCCGCTGAATCGCGCTGCCACCGAGCTCGAGACGGTGCTCGCCGCCGCGCGGCGCACGGGTGACCGAACTGTCGGTCGGGCCTCAGAGATCGACGAGTGTCGTGAAGCCGCCAAAGAACATGCGCTTGCCGTCGAACGGCAGCGCATTCGGCGGCATCATGCTGGCGAGGCGTGGATCGGCCATCACTTTGGCGTTGATGCGATCGCGCTGCGCGCGCGACTTGTACACGATCCATGAGAACACGACCGTTTCGCCGCGCCTGAGCTTGACGCTGCGCGGAAACGACGTCCGCTTGCCAACCGAAACGTCGTCGGCGACGCATTCACGATAGTCGAGCGCGCCGTACTCCCGCCAGATCCTTCCTGCCTTCAGGGCCATACGACGGTACGCCGGCAGCTTCTTCTTCGGAACCGGCACGACAAATCCATCGACGTACTGCATGTGAGTTCTCCCCGGAGCGACTGAGGTCGTGCCGCCTGTGCCGATACTAGCCCGAGTCGCGACGCGGCGTTAGCGGGCCGCGACGCGTGCGCTCGCAGCGGAGCCGCCGCCGCGCGCGCCACGTCAGGTCACGGCAGGCGTCCCTTGCCGTGGTGCCGCAAGGTGACTGACTGAGCCGGATCGGGCCGTGCATCTGCTGCACTGCATCGTCCGCGTGGTGCGGATTCGGCTCGCGCCGATCACTGGCTCCTTCCTCCGTTGCGGAGCGGGCCCTCGTCGTCCGTCGCGCGTTGGCGCCCTGGAAAGTTCGCGGTCGGTCACCGGCCCGCGACGGTCCGCTCGTCGCTCGATGCCGGGCCGGCCACCGGCGTGACACAATCGATGCAGATGCCTGCGGCCGCGCAACCGGGCTCACAGTGAAGGAGTCAACATGACATCGCAACGGCGGGCGGACGCGGCGCAGCGGCTGTCGACGCGTCGGCAGTTCGTCACCGGGACGGCACTCGCGTTGGGTGGCGTCGCCGTCTCGAGCGGCGACGCGTGGGCAGGTCCTGCCGCCGCGATTTCGCATGCCGAGGAGTCGATCCATCAGGAAATCGACTTTGCTGCAGCGCCGGGCCGTGTCTACGCCACGCTCTCCGTCGCCAGACTGTTCGCCCAGGTCGTTCAGCTCAGCGCGGCGGCGAAGTCTGGGGTGCCGCCGGATGCAGCACCGACGCTGATCAGTCCCCGCGTTGGAAGCACGTTCAGTCTGTTCGGCGGCCATATCGTCGGGCGCCACATCGAGTTGCTTACCGCGCAGCGAATCGTCCAGGCGTGGCGAGTCGTCGACTGGCCGCCGGGGCACTACTCGATCGCCTGCTTTCGTCTCGTGCCGCGGCGCGCCGGCACGCAGCTGATCCTCGACCATCGCGGCTTCCCGATCGGCCAAGCAGATCATCTGGCGGCCGGCTGGACCGACAACTACTGGGAGCCCATGCAGCGCGCCCTTGCCTGACGCAGCGGGTGCAGGCGGTGATTCAGGGTTGGCCTGCCGAGGCTGCCGGTCACAGGCGCGTCGCCGCGGCACCCGGAGCCTGCCCCGATCCGCAAACGCCGTCTTGCCGGTGAGAATTTCGCCGGTTCCGAGTCCGGGCCGCGTCATCGCCGGTGCGGGCCGTGCCTGCGTCGCCTACGCTGGTGCTGCGAGGCGATTCGCGAGCGGCGGTGCCTGAAGTCGAGCGCCGTCTGACACCGACGCTGACTCCGGGGGTCGTCGCGCGGTACGGACTGATTGTCGTCGCGCCATGTGCGCCTACGTGCTCGATCGGAGCTGAGGCTGTGCGCAACGGCAACGCCGCGCTGCCGGATTCTCGGCGGGCCTACCAAATGCCGCCGAGCGCAACGGTGATCGCCTCGCCATTCACGCCACCGGCCGCATCGCTGCACAGGAATTCGATTACCTGCGCGACCTCGCGCGGTTCCAGCACACGGTTGCGCGGGTAGATGGCGGCCCGCTCGCGCCACACCTGATCGACCGTGATGCCGCGCCGCTCGGCCTCCGTCGCGGCCGAGCGCTCGGCCATGTCGGTTCGAACCCAGCCGGGCAGGACGGCGTTCGAGGTGACCCCGAACGGACCCGCATCCTGCGCGACCGCGCGCGCGAGCCCGATCACGCCGTGCTTGGAGGCGGTATAGGCGCTGCCCGAGCGCTCCGCCTTCTGGCCAGCGGTCGACGATGTGAACACGCAGCGGCCGAAGCCACGCTGGCACATGCCGCCGACCGTCAGGCGCGCGAGCTCGAACGGGCCGTCGAGGTTGACGCGCATCGTCTCGCGCCACACAGCAGGATCCTGCTCCCACACGACCCGCTCGTGGGCCGAGCCGATCCCGTGATTCACGACCAGCAGGTCGATCGGTCCCAGGCGCCGTTCGGTCTCGGCGACGGCCAGGGCGCAGCCCTCGGTGGTGCCGAGATCCGCGGCGACGTATTCGAGGCCGACCGTCATGAGCTCCGCCGCGCTTCGGGCCACGACCATCACCCGTGCGCCCGCGGCGGCGAGCAGAAGCGCTGCCTCGCGGCCGATCCCCCGTCCGCCGCCGGTCACCAAGGCCACACGTCCGTTCATCCTGCGGTCCCCGTCGTTGATTGGGCGCGATCGTCCCATGGGCGGCCTGAGGGCACAATCGCCTGCGTCGGCCGCTGCGCCGTCACGCAACGGGATGAAGCGCGACAGCGAGCGGTGGTTCCGGGTCCGGCCCGCGGACGGTGGCGATCAGGTGCGTCACGGTCCGCGCAGCATCAAGGGTGAAAGCACAGGACCTGGTGCCGGCGGACGCGCCGTCGAGTCGCGGCGCTGGCTACGTGTCGCGAAGCAGTTCCTCGAGAAAGTAGTCGCCGTATTGCTCAAGCTTTCTCTGCCCGACGCCGTGGACACCGAGGAGCTCGGCACGGGTCCGCGGCGCCTGCACGGCCATGTCCTGCAGTGTCCTGTCGCTGAAGACCACGTAAGCGGGCACGCCGCGTTCGTCCGCCAGCCGTTTTCGCAGGGCGCGCAGTCGTTCGAACAGCCGTGGATCGGCGCTCACCTCGTCCGGCTCCATGCGAAAGCGCCCCGCTAGTCGGGCCGATCGCTGCGGCGCGGGCAGGTTCGTTGTCCTCGGCCCCGGGCGCGCGCGTGCTTCGCCGACGATGTCGAGCTGCGTGCAGTCGCTGCACGACTCGCCGCAGTCTTCGATCTGCTCCGCGAAATGGCCGGCGAGCCGACGCCACAGGCAGCCGGAGCCGTCGGCCAGGTCGAGCATGCGTCGCACGGCGCGGCGCTGCTGCTCGGCGACTCCGGGCCCCGGCGCCTCTGATCTCGAGATCATCCGGTCCTGCGCCATGACATCGGCCCAGGAGTGGAAGAGCACGCAGTCGGCGCTCGCGCCGTCGCGGCCGGCGCGACCGATCTCCTGGTAGTAACCTTCGATCGAGCGCGGCAGGTCGCGATGAATCACGAAACGCACGTTGGACTTATCGATGCCCATGCCGAACGCGATCGTCGCGCAGATGACGTCGAGATCGTCGCGGCTGAACATTTCCTGGATCCCGGCGCGCTCGTCCGGCGTCATGCCGGCATGATAGGCGGCGGCGCGCACGCCCTTCTTCGCGAGGAACTCCGCCGTCGAATCTGCCGCCTTGCGGGACACGCAGTAGACGATCCCCGAATCACCGCGGCGCGCCCGGACCAGGCGCAGGATCATGTCGCGGACGCCGTCACCGTCACCCTTCTTGACCGCGAACAGTCGCAGATTGGGGCGGAAGAACGAGCCGCGCACGACGAGCGGATCGCGCAGCGCCAGCTGCTCGATGATGTCGTCCTTGACCCGCGGCGTCGCGGTCGCGGTCAGGGCAAGGATCGGAATTCCCCTGAAACGCTGCCGCAGGCCCGAGAGATTGCGGTAGGACGGTCGGAAGTCATGCCCCCATTCGCTGATGCAGTGCGCCTCGTCGACCGCGACCAGGCGCACATCGAGCGAGTCGAGCAGCCGACCGACGGATGCGTCGATGCCTTCCGGGGCGGCGTAGAGCATCTCGAATTGGCCGGCCCGCAGCTGGGCCTCGCGCCGCGACCGTTCCGCCCCCTCCAGCGACGAATTGAGGAAGGTCGCCCGGATCCCGACTTCGCCCATCGAATCGACCTGGTCCTTCATCAGC
The DNA here is from genome assembly GCA_025355105.1 of Pseudomonadota bacterium. Taxonomy (GTDB): domain Bacteria; phylum Pseudomonadota; class Gammaproteobacteria; order Steroidobacterales; family Steroidobacteraceae; genus CAIKZZ01. Next base: position 35,598 of record JANYAE010000099.1, read on the forward strand.
GAGATCAGCGGCGAGATGACCAGCGTGATGCCGCCCATCAGCCGCGCCGGGATCTGGTACGTCACCGACTTTCCGGCCCCGGTCGGCATGACGCCGAGACAGTCCCGGCCGGCCATCACCGCCTGGATGATCTGCAGCTGTCCCACGCGGAACGCCGGGTAGCCGAACAGCTCCTGGAGCGCCGCCAGCGCGCGCCCGCCGTGCTCGTCGGCGCGTGCACGATTGCTGCGATCGGCGACCTCGCGCAGGATCCGCAATGACTCCTCGCTGAACAGCGACGGCGATTCGCGATAGCAGGAGCGCAGAGCCTGCAGCCGGACGCCGGCGAGCGCCGCCGGCAGAGCGATCAGCGATCGTGCTTCGGCCAGCACCCGCTCGGCTGTATCGAGGGTTGATTCGAACATGAGGCGGATGATTTCAGTCCGGGCATCAGGGCGCAAGCAGGCTTGCGGCGGCTGCGGGCGCGTTCGCGGTGCACGCCGCCGCGCGCGCAGCGCGACGGGCGCTCTGCCGCGAATTGCCGCGCGAACGAGGCATGAATCGCGCTTGACGGCGCGAGCGACCTGCGGGCGAGGCGCTGCGCCGAGTGCCGCGGGGCGACGGTCGCCTGCTCAGTAGCTGACCTTGAACACCGGCGAATCCTCGGGCCGTGTCTTGCGTTGCTCGTAGACGCGGGTCGTGCTGAGGTGCGCGTGGCCGAGCCACTCCTGGACGGTGACGAGGTCTGCGCCCTGGCCGAGTGCGTTCGCGGCGGCAGTCACCCGGGCTGCATGCGGCCCGACGCGGTTGACGTCGATTCCGAGGCCGTTTGCGTAGCGCTTCATCATCCGGTAGACGCCGGACGGCTGCAGCGCGGCGTCCAGTCGCTTCGTCACGTTCGAGACGATCGGGCGAAACAGCGGCGCGGCGGCGTGATCTCCGTGGCCAGCGGCGTCCAGGTAGGCCGTTATGGCCACCGTCGCCGCAGGATGCACCGGTACCTGGCGGATTCTCTGGTCCTTGCCGCGGATTCTGAAGTGCCTGACGCCCTGGATGTCGTGGATGTCCTTGACCTTGATCGCGCAGAGCTCCGCGCGGCGAAGCCCGTGGAAGAAGAGCACCGCCAGGATGGCGCGGTCCCTGCGGGCCTTTAGGCCATCACCGGCCGGCGCGCAGAGGAGCTGGCGGACCTGGCCGTCGGACAGGGCCGAAGTCTTGCCGCGCAGCCCGTCGGAGCGGGGTCGCGGGACACCGGTCACGGGGTTCGTCGGCAGCGCCCGTTCGTCGCAGAGAAACTGAAAGAGCGACGACAGCGCCGCGAGCTTGCCGCGAATCGTCGCGCCGCTGAGGCCGCGGCGCTCGAGGTCGCTGCGCCAGGCGAGCACGTGCGCGCGCCTGACGCTACGAAATTCCTCGAGGCGCTGGATGCCGGCGAAGGACATGAATTTGCGGATGGCGCCGGCGTAGATGCGGCGCGTGCCGGGATTTCTGAGGTGCGCGAAACACTCTGCTGCCGGCGGAACGTCCGCTGGCGGCGTGGGCCCGGCGATCGTCAGCGAGCGCACAGCGAGCACTGCAGCCTGAGACTGTCGGAGCGCAGGCCGCGGGGCGCGACGCGATTTCCCGGCCATCGCCACGCGAATCCGGAACGACGGCTAGCCGACGACCGGCGGCACCAACTCGACCGGCGCGGCCGGGTGGCGCGGCGCGGCGCGCCACGGATCGTCCACCGACGGACCGCGGTGCAGGACGTCGGCCTCGGCAACCCGCGCGCGCAGCGCACGGAAGGTCAGTAGCTCCCGAGTGTGCTTCGACTGCACGCCGATGGACTCTACTGCGAGGCAAGGAATCTCGACGCCGTCGAGGCCGACCGTGACGCTCGCCGATCCGATTCGCAGCAGCGAGCCATCGGCGGCCTTGAATAGGTCACCGCGGCGCGGTTCACGCCGCGGATCACGCGGGGCGCCGGGAACGGGAGGCACGACGGCGACGGGCGTCTTTTTCATCGCTCATCATAGCACGAAAAAATAAGTTTTCGTGCTTCATCGGCTCGCGCCGCAGGTCGCCGATCGCTTCGCCCGCGATGGCAATGCCAATTGCGGCGGAGCGCTTGCAACTCGTCCGCGGTCGCGTCCGAGAGACCGCGCGGAGCGCGCGCTGGCATCGGAGTGCCGTCGCGCCGGGCGTTGGCACGAGCGTCCGACCGGCCCGTCAGTGCAGCGGGATGCGGTAGATGTTGCGGCGGTCTTCCCAGCGGACGTAGACGTAGACCGACGGATCGGAGCCGATCGCGAGCGAGTCCTCGGCGTGCGGAATCTGCATGATCGCCGAGTGGATCAGGGTCGCCGTGTCGCTTGACGGGTCGTGGCGCCCGATCGGCAGCACGGCCGTCCGGCCGTGTCGCTGCGACGCCTCGGATTCCCCGACTTCGAGGTAGAGCCGCTCGCCGTCCCGCGACCAGCGCGATGGCCACCAGCCACGCGTGAGCACGCGCGCCTCGCCGCCGTGCAGCGGCGTGAGGTACGACCCTGCCTGGGATCCCTCGATCGGCCGATCGACGATGACCCAATTCCCGTCCGGCGAAACGGTCATGAATTCCAGGATCGGCGTCTCGAGGATTCGCACATCGCCCGCGCGGTCGGGATCGGCCCGATGCAGATAGTTCTCGGCGGCACCGAGCCGGCGAAAGTACACGCGCCCGGCGGCGTCGAAGGCCACTTCATCCGCGTCGCGAGCCAGCATCCGGGGCGGGACGTGCCGATCGAGCGGCGCGATCCAGATCTCGGACGAGCCGGCCTGGGTCGTGCCGAACGCGACCTGCTGTTCGTCACTCGACACGGCGAAGCCGTTGACGGCGAACCCTGTCAGCAGCGAATCGCGCTGGCCGGAATTGACGTCCAGCCGGGCGAGCTCCGGGCGGCCTGCCGCATTGTGGTCGGTCAGGAAATACACGCGGTGCGCATCGGCGGAGAGCCAGGGTGCCCACACCTCGCCCTCGGCCGTCAGCGCGCGATCACCGGAGGCATCGTGCAGCCAAAGTGCACTGCGCGCCTGTCCGAGCGAGGTCAGCAGCGAGCGGCCGTCCGGCGCGACGGCGACCGTGTCCTCGTCGCCTGGCCCAAAGGTGAGTTGCTGCGGCGCGCCGTTCGGGAAGCGCTGGCGCCAGAGGTGCGAATGGCCGCGGACGAAGGCGTTGAAGTACATCCACGTCCCGTCCGGTGACCAGGCCGCCGACATACAAGCTCCGTCCGGTCCGATCGGCCGGCCTGCCGAGCTTGCGTCGAACGGCACGAGCCGGCAGCGCTGCCAGTCGCCGTCGCGTCCCATCTCGACGACCAGCACGCTAACGTGGTCCGGAGACAGGTAGGAGAAGTGCGCCATGCCGCGCTCGTGGGCCGGGAGATAGACCTCACGGTGCCGTGAGCGATCGTCGCCGGAGGTGACGATGCCCAGATGAATGCCGGTCTTGAACTCGGAGTAGAGCACCTCATGGGCGCCGAGGTAGGTGAGCCCCGAGGCATTCGGCAGCAGTCGGACCGGCTCGCCACCGGTGATCGGCACGCTCCAGGTATCCCAGGCACTCGGCCAGAGGATGCTCGTGTACACGACGTGGGTACCGTCGGGAGCGAAGCTCGGCGCATAGAGCGGCGAGGTGGCGTGTGTCAGCTGCACAGGCTCTCCGTCCGGCAAGGTCTTGAGCCAGAGCTGCCCGGAGCTTATGAACGCCCCGCCGCCGCGGATGAACGCGAGGAAATGGCCGTCCGGCGAGATGGCCGGCGCGGTCGCGGAGTCGGCGACGTCGGTCAGCGCCTCGAATTCAGCAGGCGAGGTGACCGGAGCGGTAGGCCGCTGGCCGAGCCACGCGCCGATCGCTAGCGTGAGCAGCGCGGCCGCTGCGACGGCGATCGCGGGCCAGCGCCGCGGCCGACCGCGCGCGTCGGGCGGCGGCACCGCCGTCGACCCCGGACTTGCCGGCGCGGTGTCGGCCGGAGGCAGACCAGCAGGCGGCGCGACTTCGGTTTGCGGCAGTCGCTGCCGGATCCGCGGGACCACGCGGACCGGCGCCACGAACTTGAAGCCCCGGCCTGGGACCGTGAGGATGAAGCGGCGGTCTCCAGCTTCTTCGCCGAGCGCGCGACGCAGCGTCAGGATGCACTGGCTGAGGTTGCTCTCCTCGACCACCGCGCGCGGCCAGACCGCCTTCATCAGGGCCGGCCGTTCGACCAGTTCGCCCGCACGTTCGACCAGGTGGCGCAGCGCCTCGAAGGCCCGCGACGGGAGCGGAATCGGCTCCCCGGAAGGCGAGACGAGGATCTGCTGCGTCGTGTCGAGGCGAAAGCCCCCGAACTCGTAGTCCGGCTTGCTGAATTCGTCCATGGCCGCGGAATTCCCCGCCCGCCGACGTTGCCTGCGGTGGGTGCTCGCCAAGGGAACTATAAGAGATTGATTTGCAGAACCCTACTCCGGTCGCCAGGTCGGTGCCGATGGGGTCTTCGCCCCCCGTTTGGGCGGCCGCCGGCCGCCTCGCGGGAATTCACGGCGATTCACGCTCAACCCAAAGCGTTCTCATCGGACCCGGCGTACTCCTGCCGCTGCCAGCGCCGCCGCCACCGCGGCTGCCGGTCGCGGCTTTCCAATAACTCATCGCAAGGAGCAGGGGAATGAAGCAGGTCGACCGGGTAGACAATCACGATGGACGCGAAGGACCGGCCGTCCGGCAGGCGCGCCGGGCAGGCCTGCCGCTCACCGCGCTCGCGGCGATGGTCGGAGGTCTCGCGCTCGCGCTGGGTCAGGCGGCAAGCGCCGGATGCCCGACCTAGGTACCGCCGGCCGGCGAGGCAGGCGGCGCGCAATTCATGCGGGCGGTGTATCACCCGGACAGCGCGATCGCGGCCGGCTTCATGCCGGTGAGCGAGGCGAGCGGGGCGCCGTCGATCGTCGGCCTGTGGAAAGTCGAGTTCCTCGCCAAGGGCAACACCAACGGGATTCCCGACGGCGCCCTGATCGACTTCGGCACCGCCACCTGGCACGACGATGGCACCGAGGCGATGGTGTCCGGCGGCCGCCATCCGGTCGATGGTGACGTGTGCATGGGCGTCTGCCATCAGATCGGCCGCGCCAGCTACCAGCTGGTTCACCTCGCGTTGTCGTGGCAGAGCGGTGCCTACGTCGGGCCGGCGGCGATCGTGGAGCGCGTCACGCTCGATGCCGGCGGCAATTCCTTCCGCTGCAGCTTCACGATCACGAAACACCGCGCCAGCCTGGCGCCGGGCGTGGAGTTCGATGAAAGCACAGTCTTGGCGCCGACGCCGATCGTCGGCGTGATCACGGGGGGCGCGCGTCAAGGCCAATCGACGGCGCAGCCACTCGGCCTCCGCATCGCTGTCGATGCGGAGGCCGCTCGGCGCTGCCGGTCCCGCTTGGGGGTTGAGCCTGACGGCGGGCGCACGGCCGCCTGCTGCGTCGAGCAGGCAATCCCCCTGGGCTCAGGGCTGGGGTCGCACAACCTGCAGCGAGTTCCAATCGCCATTGAGCTGGCCGTTGGGATTGAAGTTCGGATCATCGCTCATGACGTAATCGAGGCCGGCCGCGCCTGGATCGCGCTCGAGTTCGTCGCCGGCAAGCCCATCGACGAGTACTGCGAGCAGCACCGGCTGCCGCTACGCGCCCGTGTCCGGCTGCTCGCGGAGCTCGCCGGCGCGGTGGCCGCGGCGCATCGGATGCTGGTCGTGCACCGGGACATCAAGCCGGCCAACGTGCAGGTGACCGCGGACGGCGTGTCCAAGCTGATCGACTTCGGCATCGCCGCGGCCTTGCAGGACCAGACGGCGCTGCATGCCCAGACAGCCGATCTCGGCCGGCTGTTCACGCCGCACTATGCGGCACCGGAACAGGTGTCCGGCGAGCCGGTCACCGTCACGACCGACGTCTTCGGCCTCGGCGCGCTCGGCTATCGGCTGCCGACCGGCCAGACACTCTATCCGGAGGCCCGTGGCGCGATCGGCTACCTGCTCGCCATCACCCGACGGGACGTGGATCCGCCCAGCCGGGTGCTGAACGCCGCCGATCCGAAGGGCGCCCGCGAGCTGCGCGGCGACCTCGACGCGATCCTTCACAAGGCCCTCGAGCGCGAGCCAGCGAAGCGCTACGCGTCGGCCGCGGACCTGCAGGCGGACCTGCGGCGCTATCTCGACGACGTTCCGGTCGTCGCGCGGGCGCCGTCGCTCGCGGCCCGGATCGGCAAGTTCGCCCGCCGCAACGCGGTCGCCGTGGCTCTCGCCAGCGTGTCGGTCGTCGGCCTGATCGTCGGCCTCGTCGCCTTCGCGCTGCAGGTCCGCCAGGCCGCCGAAGCGCGCGAGACTTCCGCGCGACGCGGCGAGTTCCTGCAGGAGCTGCTTAAGTCCGCGAACCCCCGCGGCGGCAATCGCGAAGTGACCGTCGCGATGCTGCTCGACGGGTCGGCGGCGCAGATCGAAAAGCTGGTGGCCACCGAGCCGCCGGTCGGCGCCTCGATGCTGGGGCTGGTCGCCGAGTCCAACCTCGGGCTCGGGCGCTATCCGCAGGGACTGGCCGCGAGCGCGCGTCAGATCGAGCTCTTGCGGGCGCACGGCGGGAACGCGCCGGAGCTTGCCGGCGCGCTGGCGGAACGCGGCGAACTCCTGATCCACGCCGGCAACGACGCCGAGGCCGAGGCGCCGTTGCGCGAGGCGCTGGCGCTCGTCGAGCATCGGCGCGGCGCCGCGAAGCAACTGGCGGCGGCGCTTGAAGGGCTCGCGAAGGCCAGCCAGGACCTCGGCCGCGAAGTAGAAGCGGAGGCGCTCTTCCAGCGGGAGCTGGCCGTCTACCGGTCATCGAAGATCGACTTCGGCGGACAGGTGGGTTTCCCGCTGTCGGGCCTCGCGACGATCCGTCATGACCAGGGTCGCTATGCCGAGGCCGCCGCCTACATGGCGCAGGCGCTCGAGATCGAGCGACGCAGGTTTCCGCCGGACCATCCGGACCTGCTCGACGCCGAATACAACTACGCGGTGACGCTCGAACAGGCCGGCCGGGCGGTCGAGGCGGAACCGGCGCTGCGCAGACTGCTGGCATCCTACCGGCGGATCCTCGGCCCGGATCATTCGGATACCTCCGGCGCACAGCAGGGCCTCGCGCACGACCTGCTGAGCCAGAAGCGCTACCACGAAGCGGCGGCGGAAGCGCTGCCGGCGGCGCAGGGGCTGGCGCGCACCCTCGGCGACAGCGACGACTGGACGCTGATGGCGTGGAGCCGCGTGCCTTGGTGGCCATGGTGACGAGGGCCTGCAGGCGCTCAGCATGGTGGCCGCCGTGCGCCGCAAGCAGGCGGTGGCCGACGATTGGCGGGAGGCCAGTGCGCGCGTGCAGCTTGGTAGCTGCCTCGTCGCGCTGCGCCGCTACGCCGACGCCGAGCCGGTGCTGCTGCAAGCGGTCCCGGCACTCGAGGCGCTGCGCGGAGCGACGTCCGAACGGAACCAGGCAGGATTTCGCGCGCTGCGCGACCTGTATGCGAATACCGGTCGGGCCGCTGACGCCGCGCTCGTGCAGAATAAGATTCAACCGGCCAAGCCCTGATCGGGTCGACGCCGCCGCGGCGCGGGCCGGCCGGCCCGCGCGGCGCTCACGCCACGACGTCGACGCCAGCTCCGCTCGCGGTCAGATGGCCGATCTGGGTCGCCGCGGCGCCGCCGTGCTTGCGGAGAGTCGCGAGCACGGCAGGTACCGCCGCCGCGGCGCAGCTGACCAGCAGGCCGCCCGCGGTCTGCGGATCGCACAGCAGCGCGCGGCGTGCTTCGCTCACCGTCGCCGCCAGGCGGACCTCGCCGCCGTACGACGCCCAGTTTCGTGCCGAGGCGCCGGTCACGGCGCCTCGCTTCGCGAGCGCCATCGCCGCCGGCAGCACCGGCAGGAGTGCGTCGTCGATCACCGCGGCAACGCCTGAGGCGCGGCAGATCCCGAGCAGGTGACCGAGCAGCCCGAAGCCGGTCACGTCGGTCATCGCATGGACGCCGGGCAGCTTGGCGATCGCCGGACCTGCGGAATTGAGCTGCGTGGTCGTGTCGATGAGGGTGCGGTAGCCGTCAGCATCGAGCCAGCCCTTCTTGAGCGCGGCCGACAGTATGCCGACGCCGAGCGGCTTGCCGAGCACCAGGGCGTCACCAGCCACTGCGGTGGAGTTTCGCCTGACGTCGCCGGGGGCGACGATTCCGATCGCGACCAGCCCGTAGATCGGCTCGACCGAGTCGATGCTGTGGCCGCCGGCGATCGGGATGCCGATGCTGCGGCAGACGCTCTCGCCGCCGCGCAGGATCTCGCGGATCACCTGCGCCGGCAGCACCTGGATCGGCATCCCGACGATGGCCAGGGCGAAGATTGGTGTCCCGCCCATAGCGTAGACGTCCGACAACGCATTGGTCGCCGCGATGCGCCCGAAGTCGAACGGATCATCGACGATCGGCATGAAGAAGTCCGTGGTCGCGATGACCGCCTGCTGATCGTTGAGACGGTAGACCGCCGCGTCGTCGCCGGTCTCGCGCCCGACCAGGAGCTCGGCCACTGGCGCCGGCACGGCTGAATCCCGCAGCAGCTCGCTCAGCACCGACGGGGCGATCTTGCAGCCGCAGCCGCCGCCGTGCGCGAGCGAGGTGAGTCGCGGAACTCCGGCAGGCGCATCCGCCGCCATCAGCATCTCCCGACGTGGCGGAAGGCAGCAGGAGTCGAACCTACCAGGAAGCGGCTGACGCCCCCTACCGGGTTTGAAGCCCAGCCGCATCGCCGGATGCGTATGCCTTCCGTGGAAGCCGATCGTAGCCTACGGCGCGGCGCGCCAGCCACTGCCTTCGCGCAGCACGCGCACATTGCCGAGCCGGCGCGTGTAGCCGACCCGGTCGAAGAATTCGAGGATCTGGATCGAGCGCTTGCGGCCGACGCCGATCGCGTCGCGAAACCGCGCTGCGGCGATCTGGCCGTCACCTTCGGCGAGCCCGGCGAGGACGGCGGCCAGCGACTGCAGGCTCTCCCGCGCGTAGAAGAGGTCATGCACGACCTGGTGCACGCGGCCCGCGCGACCCAGCACCGCCAGCACCTGCCGGACGCGATCTTCCGGCTCTGCGGTCCGGCGCGCGAGCTCGCGCACCCACGGCGGGTCAAAGCCGCCGCCGACCAGCAATGGCTCGAGTCGGTCCGCCGCCGCGTGGTCGCGAGCCGTGAGCGCGGCCGCGTGGCTCGGCAGCTGCAACCAGGCGCCGCGGCGGTGCACCTGAGCCGCGCCGACCAGCTCCTCGACCAGTGCGCCCCACAGCCGCGCGGCCATTCCGGGCGCCGCGATGCGCCGCAGGCGCGGCGCGTCCGGCCCTGGCTCATCAGGCGCCTGTGCGTGGAAACCCTCGAGCGCGAGCAGCAGCCGTTCGCCGGCGCGTGCCCAGTGGTGGGCCGCGACGAGGAACTGATCGGCGGCGCGGGGCCCGGTGTGGATCAGCCGCGCGTCGCCTGGCACCGCGGCCTGGTCCAGCGGCGCCGCGGTCGCGAGCGTCAGCTCCGCGACGCTGAGTCCCAAGGGTCGCGCGTCGAGGAGCGGCGCCAGGCGGCCGTTGGCGAGCAGCGCTTCGACGCCATCAAGGAAGCAACGGCGTTCGGCACTGCGCCGCCGGCGTGGCGGCGCACGGGGATCCAACAGGGTGCCGCCGCCGATCGTCTCGATGGCGCGGGCGTCGCGAATGATGAAGCGATCGCCCGGAGCGCCGCAGACCGGCGCATCGAACACCAGCTGCACGCGCCCGGTGCTGCCCGGCACGAGCGGCTGATCCTCCAGCGTCACGACGTGCGCGGTGCGATGCGTGGCGCCGAAGTGCACGTGCACCGGAGCCCACGGGCCAAGCGCCGGCCCGGCGCCCGGCCGGAGCGTCAGGCGCGCGTCGATCCGCGTCGTCGCCTCGAGGCCTCGCGGGTCGGCGATCCAGTCGCCGCGCCGGATCCGCTGCGGCTCGACTCCGGCCAGGTTAAGCGCGACGCGCTGGCCGGCAATGCCGGTCTCGGCCGGCCGGCTCTGCGCGTGGATGCTGCGGACCCTCACCTCGAGCCCATCCGGCAACAGCGCCACGGAATCGCCGGCCGAGATGCGGCCCGCGAACACCGTCCCGGTCACCATCGTGCCGTGGCCGGCGAGTGTGAAGACGCGATCGACGGCCAGGCGAAAGTGCGCCGACGGCCGCCGCCGCGGCAGCGCCGGGCGCAAGCTCGTGAGGTGCATCGCCAGCCGCCTGACTCCCGGGTCGTCGGCTGCGGTTGCGTTGACGGTGAACGTCGGCGCCGCGCGCAGGCCGGTCGCGGCAAGCAGCGCTGAGACCTCGGCGGCGACGACCGCGACCCGCTCGGCGCCGACGCGGTCGATCTTGGTGACCGCGACCGCGGCGTCGGCGATCCCTAGGAGATCGAGGATCGCGACGTGCTCGCGTGTCTGCGGCATGACGCCGTCGTCGGCCGCGACGACGACCAGCGCCGCGTCGATGCCGCAGGCGCCGGCGAGCATGGTGTGCACCAGCCGCTCGTGCCCTGGCACGTCGATGAAGCCGAGCACCTCGCCGGTCGCCGCCGGGAGATACGCGTAGCCGAGTTCGATCGAGATGCCGCGCGCCTTCTCCTCCTTGAGGCGGTCGGTGTCGACACCGGTCAGCGCGCGAACGAGCGTGCTCTTGCCGTGGTCGATGTGGCCGGCGGTGCCGATGATCATCAGGTGAGCCCCGCCAGCTGCGCGACGAACGACGCCTCCTCGTCGCTCTCGAGGCAGCGCAGGTCCAGCCACAGGGCATCCTCCTGGATGCGGCCGATCACCGGTCGCGGCAGCCGTCGCAGCGCGCGCGCCAGTGCCTCGAGGCCGGGCCGGCCCTTGCGCCCGGTGCCGATTCGCACCGCGAGCGCGGCGCTGTCGAGCCGCTCGACCGGCAGGGCGCCGCTGCCGATCTGGCTCTGCGTCGGCTCTACCGTCACGACGTAGCCGGGGCCGATCGCCGCCTGCAGTGCCGGGGCGAGGCGCAGCGCGGCGGCGCGGATCGGCGCGGCCGGCCGGGTCAGCAAGCGCAGCGTCGTCAGCTGCAGCGGCAGCCGGTCCGGCGCCTGATACAGACGCAGCACTGCCTCCAGCGCGGCAAGTGTCAGCTTGCCAACGCGCAGCGCGCGCTTCAGCGGATGGCGATTGAGGCGCCTGATCAGCTCGGCGCGGCCGACGATGAGGCCAGCCTGCGGTCCGCCGAGCAGCTTGTCGCCGCTGAAGCTCACGAGGTCGGCACCGTCACCGACCACATCGCGGACGACCGGCTCAGCCGGCAAGCCGAATGCGGCGAGATCGAGCAGCGCGCCACTGCCGAGGTCCACCGCGAGCGGCACGCCGTGCGCGCGGGCGAGCGGCGCGAGCTCGCGCGCCGTGACGCTGCTGGTGAAGCCGCTGATCGCGTAGTTGCTCGGGTGCACTTTCATCAGCAGCGCCGTCCGGGGCGTCAGCGCGGCTGCGTAGTCCTCGAGGCGCGTGCGATTGGTCGTGCCGACCTCGACGAGCCGGGTCCCCGCGGCCTGCATCAGGTCCGGCAGCCGGAACGTGCCGCCGATCTCGATGAGCTCGCCGCGCGAGACGATCACCTCGCGCCGCGGGGCCAGCGCGCCGAGCACCAGCAGCACCGCCGCGGCGTTGTTGTTGACGACCGTCGCCGCCTCCGCGCCCGTGAGCGCGGTGAGGAGCGCGGCGCTGCCGCGATCGCGCTCGCCGCGGCGGCCGGTCTCGAGATCGAACTCGACGGTGGTGGCCGCGGTCATCGCCACGCGCACCGCCTCGACCGCCTCCGGAGGCAGCAGCGCGCGTCCGAGGTTTGTGTGCAGCACGGTGCCGCTCAGGTTGTACACGGGCCGCAAACCCGGTGTCGCGTCGGCGCTGA
>JANYAE010000075.1 GCA_025355105.1 Pseudomonadota bacterium
AAGGTGATCAGCTTTCCGGAAGTCGTGCAGTGCTTCATGGTGATCGGCGACTTCGACTTCATCCTGCTGGTCTCGACCCGCACCATCAATGACTACAACGAGTTCATCCAGAAGCGCCTGCGCTAGCTAGCTCACTCGGCGCGCCCGCCGACCAGTTCGAGCGGCAGCTCGGTGGTGTTCTTCGCCTCCTCGAGCACGATCCGGGACTCGATCGCCTGCACGCCAGGCACCTGCGACAGGCGCTTCTGGATGAACTCGTTGTAGTCATTGATGGTGCGGGTCGAGACCAGCAGGATGAAGTCGAAGTCGCCGATCACCATGAAGCACTGCACGACTTCCGGAAAGCTGATCACCTTCTGCTTGAACTTCGGCAACGACTGCCAGCCGTGGCTGGCGAGCTTGACGTGAGTGAACACCAGCACGTCGAGGCCGACCTGGTCGCGCGACAGCAACGCGACGCGCTTGCGGATCACGCCGTTCGCCTCCAGCAGGTTGATCCGTCGCCAGCACGGCGACTGCGACAGGCCCACGCGCTGGGCGATCTCCGCGGTCGATAGCGATGCATCTTTTTGCAGCGCACTCAGGATGCGCAAGTCCGTTCTATCTAGGACCATGGATAATAAATCCTAAATTCTGGTGTACTGAGGTTAAAATATCGACAGCGGCCCCCGACGGCAAGCCCCTTTGGGTGAATTCTTCTGGGAGCCGGCGCTACCCTTGCGACTCGGTCACGGAGAAGCCTGAATGCCGCGTCCATCCCGTCTGCACGTGCCGCACGCCCCCGCGCGCCCCGGCGAGGCCCCGGACTTCAGCTACGTGCGGCTGTCGCCGGCCGGCAGCGTCGCCCGCCCGGACGTCGCCGCCGCGGCGGTCGACATCGAGAATCTGGCGGTCGAACTGATCCGCGTGCTCGACGACGACCACCGCGCGCTCGGGCCGTGGAACCCGCACCTGGACGTCGACGTTCTGCAGGTGGGCTTGCGGCACATGCTGCTGACGCGCGTCTACGACGATCGCATGCTGCGCACCCAGCGGCAGGGCAAGATCTCGTTCTACATGAAGTCGACCGGCGAAGAGGCGGTCGCGGTCGCGGCGGCGATGGCGCTGCGCCCTTCGGACATGCTGTTCCCCTCCTACCGCCAGCAGGGGCTGCAGTTCGTCCGCGGCGCCAAGCTGGTCGACCTGATGTGTCAGCTGCTGTCGAACACGCGCGACATGTGCAAGGGCCGGCAGCTGCCGGTGATGTACCACTCGGTGCCCGGCCGGCTGTTCTCGATCTCCGGCAACCTGGCGACGCAGTTCCCGCAGGCCGTCGGCTGGGCCATGGCGGCGGCGATCAAGGGCAGCGACGACCTCGCGGCGACCTGGATCGGCGAGGGCTCGAGCGCCGAGGCCGACTTCCACCATGCGCTGCTGTTCGCATCGGTCTACCGCGCGCCGGTGCTGCTCAACGTGGTCAACAACCAGTGGGCGATCTCCACTTTCCAGGGCTTCGCCGGCGGCGAGCAGCGCTCGTTCGCCGCGCGCGGTCCCGGCTACGGCATTCCGGGGCTGCGGGTCGACGGCAACGACTTCCTCGCGGTCTATGCGGCGACCGAGTGGGCCGCGGAGCGCGCCCGCAAGGGCGCCGGCGCGACGCTGATCGAGCTCGTGACCTACCGCGCGGCGGCCCACTCGACCAGCGACGACCCGACGCGCTACCGGCCGAAGGACGACGCCGAGCGCTGGCCGCTCGGCGATCCGATCGAGCGGCTGAAGCAGCACCTGATCGCGCTCGGCGAATGGAGCGAGGAACGCCACGCGACGCTCGCCGCCGAGCTCGGCGAGCTGGTCGGCGTGGCGTGGAAGGAGGCGACCAACTACGGCACGCTGACCGAGGGTCCGCGGCTCGACCGCGACCTGATGTTTGAGGACGTGTTCAAGGAGCTGCCGCGGCACCTGATCGAGCAGCGCGAGCAGCTGCGCCGCGAGCGGACCTGACGCCATGCCCCAGATGAACATGATCCAGGCGCTGAACTCGGCGATGGACATCACCCTCGGCCGCGACCCGGCGGTCGTCATCCTCGGCGAGGACGTCGGCTACTTCGGCGGCGTGTTCCGCGTCACCGACGGCCTGCAGCGCAAGTACGGCACGCACCGCGTGCTCGACACGCCGATCGCCGAGGGCGGCATCATCGCCGCGTCGATCGGCATGGCGGTGAACGGCCTGCGGCCGGTGGCGGAGATCCAGTTCGCCGACTACATCTACCCGGGCTACGACCAGATCGTCAGCGAGCTCGCGCGGCTGCGCTACCGCAGCGCCAGCGCCTTCGCTGCACCCGTGACGATCCGCACGCCGTGCGGCGGCGGCATCCGCGGCGGCCAGACGCACTCGCAGAGCCCCGAGGCGCTGTTCGCCCACGTCTGCGGCATCAAGGTCGTCATGCCGTCGAATCCCTACGACGCCAAGGGCCTGCTGATCGCGGCGATCGAGGATGACGACCCGGTGTTGTTCCTCGAGCCCAAGCGGCTCTACAACGGGCCCTTCGACGGCGACCCGAACAAGCCGGCCGTGCCGTGGAGCACGCACGCGAAGGGCGAGGTGCCGGACGGCCACTACACGGTGCCGATCGGCAAGGCCGCGGTGGTGCGCGAGGGCCGGGAGGTCACGATCATCAGCTACGGCACGATGCTGCACGTCGCCGAGGCGGCGGCCCGCGCGCTCGGCCTCGACGCCGAGATCATCGACGTGCGCTCGATCGTGCCGCTCGACGTCGAGACGCTCGTGACCTCGGTCGCCAAGACCGGCCGCTGCCTGATCGCGCACGAGGCCACGCGCTTCGCCGGCTTTGGCGCCGAGCTCGTGGCGACGATCCAGGAGCGCTGCTTCTGGCAGCTCGAGGCGCCGATCGAGCGGGTCGGTGGCTGGGACACGCCGTACCCGCACGCCTTCGAGTGGGAGTACTTTCCGGGGCCGCAGCGCGTCGGTGCGGCGCTGAAGCGCGTCATGGAGGCCCGATGAGCCGCTACGTCTTCAAAGTGCCGGACCTCGGCGAGGGCACCGTATCCTCGGAAATCGTCGCCTGGCGCGTCAAGGTCGGCGACGCGGTCGCCGACGACCAGCCGCTGGTCGAGATGTCGACCGAGAAGGCGGTCGTCGAGGTGCCCTCGCCGGTCACCGGGCGAATCATCGCGCTGAACGGCCAGCCCGGCGACATAGTCGCGGTCGGCGCCGAGCTGGTCGTGTTCGAGACCGAGACCGCCAGCGTGGCCCGCGCGAGCGGCGGCGACGCGGCCGACGGGGCCCTGCCGCCGACCGCGCCGCGTGCGGCAGCGGCT
>JANYAE010000102.1 GCA_025355105.1 Pseudomonadota bacterium
TCGCGCCGGGGCTGGCCGCCGATCTGGTCGCGATGCCGGCGGACCCGCTCGCCGACATCGAGGCGCTGCGCCGGATCGACTTCGTGATGAAGGACGGCCGGATCGTCCGCGGCGCCGCGCGCTGAGGCCGATCGATCGCCGGCGCTCGCCGCGCCGGCCGGCCTCGCTCAGTCTTCCATAAGGAAGCTGCGCAGCTGCTCCGAGCGGCTCGGGTGGCGCAGCTTGCGCAGCGCCTTGGCCTCGATCTGGCGGATGCGCTCGCGCGTGACGTCGAACTGCTTGCCGACCTCCTCGAGGGTGTGGTCGGTGTTGAGGTCGATGCCGAAGCGCATGCGCAGCACCTTCGCCTCGCGCGGCGTCAGCTGGGCGAGCACGGCGTGCGTCGTCTCGCGCAGGCTCTCCATGGTCGCCGAGTCGAGCGGTGACTGGACCGAAGTGTCCTCGATGAAGTCGCCGAGATGCGAGTCCTCGTCGTCGCCGATCGGGGTCTCCATGGAGATCGGCTCTTTGGCGATCTTGAGGACCTTGCGGACCTTGTCCTCGGGCATCTCCATCCGCACCGCGAGTTCCTCGGGGGTCGGCTCGCGGCCCATCTCCTGCAGCATCTGCCGCGAGATGCGATTCAGCTTGTTGATGGTCTCGATCATGTGCACCGGGATGCGGATGGTCCGCGCCTGGTCGGCGATCGAGCGGGTGATCGCCTGGCGGATCCACCAGGTCGCGTAGGTCGAGAACTTGTAGCCGCGGCGGTACTCGAACTTGTCGACCGCCTTCATCAGGCCGATGTTGCCTTCCTGGATCAGGTCCAGGAACTGCAGGCCGCGGTTCGTGTACTTCTTCGCGATCGAGATCACGAGACGCAGGTTCGCCTCGACCATCTCCTTCTTCGCGCGCCGTGCCTGAGCCTCGCCGACGGCGACCTCGCGGTTGATCTCCTTGATGTCGTGGATCGAGAGGTGCAGCACCTTCTCGAGGTCCTTGATCGACTGCTGGCGCGCGAGGATGTCGGGCTTGAGGCGCGTCAGCGACGAGGAGTGCTTGCGCTTGAGCTTGATCTGCTTGTCGATCCAGCCGGGCTTGGTCTCGTTCTTCGGGAAGATCGCGATGAAGTCCTTGCGCGGCATGCCGGCCTGCTTGATGCAGATCTGCATGATCTCCTTCTCGAGGCCGCGGATCGTCGCGACGTGATCGCGCAGGTTCACGATCAGCGCGTCGAACATCTTCGGCGCGAGCTTGAGCTCCATCATCTGGCCGGCGAGCTTCTTGCGCAGCTTCTGCGTCTTCGGGTCCTTCGGGCCCGGGCCGTCGAGCGACTTGACGACCTGCGCGTGCAGCTTGCCGATCGTGGCGAAGCGGCGCGCCGCCTCCTCCGGATCCGGGCCGGTCTCGAGCGCCTCTTCCTCGTCGGAATCGTCGTCGTCGGTCTCCGCCTCGGCCTCGGTCTTCTCGAGCGCCATCAGCTTCGGGTTCTGCGGCTGGGCGATCTCGTCCGGCGCATTCGGGTCGACGAAGCCGACGATGATGTCGACCAGGCGCCCCTGGCCGGCCTTGACGGGCTCGTAGGCCTTCAGCAGGTATTCGTAGGTGGCGGGGAAGTTCGCGAGCGCCGAGCGCACCGCGTCGAGGCCCTCCTCGATGCGCTTGGCGATGCGGATCTCGCCCTCGCGAGTCAGCAGCTAGACCGTGCCCATCTCGCGCATGAACATGCGCACCGGGTCGGTGGTGCGACCGAACTCGGCGTCGACCGTGGCGAGCGCGGCGGCGGCTTCCTCGACCGCCTCGTCGTCGGTCGCGACCGGGCCATCGGCGAGGATCAGCGACTCCGCGTCCGGTGCCTTCTCGTACACCGGGATGCCCATGTCGTTGATCATGTTGACGATGTCTTCGATCTGCTCCGGATCGACGATTTCGCTCGGCAGGTGATCGTTGACTTCGCCGTACGTGAGGAAGCCCTGCTCCTTGCCCTTGGCAATGAGTCGCTTGAGCTGGGACTGCCGCTCGTCCGGCACGCCGATGGCTAGTGCCGCCGCTTTCTTTTCGCTCAAGATGGGTACCCTCGCGCGGGGCTAAAAGAGCCGCGCATTTTACACAGACCGGCGTTGCAACCCAAGGTTCAAAGCCGAAATCGGCGCCAAAGTCAAGAATCGTGCCGGCCTGGCCGGCGCCGGCCCGCGGGCGCCTTCACTCCGGCTTGCGGGGGCGGACCTGGAGCTCGCGCAGCTCCCGTTTCTCGTCCTCGGACAGGCCCTCGGAGCCGGCCTTCTCGATCAGCTCGTCGAGGCGCCGCTCGGGGCCGGCCTCGGCGGCCAGCCGGCCGACCGCCGCCGCCAGTTCGCGCGCCACGGCCGCCGGCTCGAGCTCCGGCAACGGCAGCGCCGCGAGCTCCGCGAGCCGCTCGTGCTCCGGCCGCTCACGCCAGCGCTCGACGAGCTGCGCCGAGCTGAGATGAGGTTGCGCCTGCGCCATTTCAATGAGTTCGGCCAGGACGTCCAGGCCGCGGTCACCGCACAACCGCAGCGATTCCGGGTCCGGGATGCCGAGCGCTGCCGCGGGCTGCTGCACGAGGCGCGCGATCGCCTGGCTGACCAGCGAGCCGCGGCCGCCGCTGCGCGCCGGCCGGCTGCGGCGCTGTTCGGGGCCGGTCGCCGGCCCTGCGCCCGGCGCCGCGGCCCGCCCGGCACCCTCGCCGAGGCCGAGCAACTCGCCGAGGCGGGGCGCCGGCATGCGGACCTCGCGCGCCAGACGGTCGACCAGCAGCTCGCGATAGACCCCCTCCGGGATCCGGGCGATCAGCGGTCGCGCGAGCTCGGCGAGCCGCGCCCTGCCGTCAACGCTACCGAGGTCGATCTCGGCGGCCAGGTGGCGGACGAGGTACTCCGACAGCGGCAGCGCGCCCTCCAGGCGCGCCTCGAAGGCCTCGCGGCCTTCCTCGGCCACCAGCGTGTCCGGATCGTGGCCGTCGGGCAGGAACAGGAACTTGAGCTGGCGCCCTTCCTTGGTGAACGGCAGGCACGTCTCAAGCGCGCGCCAGGCCGCCTGGCGGCCGGCGCGGTCGCCGTCGAAGGAGAACACGACGTCGCCGGTGATGCGGAACAGCCGGTTGAGGTGCTCCGGCGTGGTCGCGGTGCCGAGCGTCGCGACCGCGTAGTGGATGCCGGCCTGCGCCAGGCGCACGACGTCCATGTAGCCCTCGACGACCAGCAGCCGCGGGATGTTGCGCAGCTCCTGGCGCGCCTCGTAGAGGCCATAGAGCTCGCGGCCCTTGTGAAACAACTGCGTCTCGGGCGAGTTCAGGTACTTCGGCTCGCCCTGGTCGATGACCCGGCCGCCGAAGCCGACGACGCGGCCGCGCGAGTCGCGGATCGGGAACATGATCCGGTCGCGGAAACGGTCGTAGAAGCCGGGGCCGCTCGACTTCTGCTGGTCGGCGCTGCGCTCGATGATCAGGCCGGCCGCGAGCAGCGACTGCCGCCCGGCGTCGGTCGCGCCGAACTTCCTGAGCATCACGTCCCAGCCGGCTGGCGCATAACCGAGGTGGTAGCGCGCCGCGGTCTCGCCGACCAGGCCGCGCCGCTTCAGGTAGTCCTTGGCGCGTTCCGACTCCTTGAGCGCGTCGCGAAAGTGCTGGTCGGCGTTCGCGGTCAGCTCGAAGAGGTCATCAAGCAGCCGGTCGCGCGGGTCCGGACCGGGGCCGCCCTCGCGCGGCACCTCGAGCCCGGCGCGCCCGGCAAGATCCTCGACCGCCTCGGGGAACGGCAGCCGGTCGTGCTCCATCAGGAAGGTGAGCGCCGTGCCGTGCGCGCCGCAACCGAAGCAGTGATAGAACTGCTTCTGCTGCGAGACGGTGAACGAGGGGGTCTTCTCGCCGTGGAACGGGCAGCAGGCCTTCCATTCGCGGCCGGCCTTCTTGAGCGGCACGCGGCTGCCGATGACCTCGACGATGTCGGTGCGCGCGAGCAGCTCGTCGATGAAAGCGCGCGGTATGAGGCCGGCCATCTGGGCGGGCCGCGGGCTCGGTCAGCCGCCGAGCAGCGCCTTGACGCGCGCGCCGACGGCGCCCATGTCGGCGCGGCCCGCGGCCTTGCCCTTGACGATCGCCATGACCTTGCCCATGTCCTTGACGGACGCGGCGGCGGTGGCGGTGATCGCCTCCCGGATCAGGGCATCGAGCTCGGCGGCGCCGAGCTGGGCGGGGAGATAGGCCGTCAGCGCGGCGATCTCCGCGTTCTCCTTGGCCACCAGATCCGGGCGCTTGCCGGCCTCGAACTGGACCACGGATTCCTTGCGCTGCTTGATCATCTTCTCGATGACCGACAGCGTCTGGGTGTCGTCGAGGGTGATGCGCTCGTCGACCTCACGCTGCTTGATGGCAGCCTGCAGCATGCGGATCAGCCCGAGGCGATCCTTGTCGCCCGAGCGCATCGCCGCCTTCATCTCGTCGGTGATGCGTTCGCGCAGCGTCATCGCGGGGTTCGGCAGGGGCTCAGCGCGGAGCGCGCATGCCTTCGCGGGACAGGCGCTTGAGGTGGCGCTTCACGGCGGCCGCCTTCTTGCGCTTACGCTCCTGGGTCGGCTTCTCGTAGAATTCCCGGCGCCTCAGCTCGGTCAGCACCCCCGCCTTCTCGCAGGCGCGCTTGAAGCGACGCAGGGCGGCGTCGAAGTACTCGTTCTCGCGGACACGTACGCTCGGCATTGAGATCGACCTTCCTCGGGTGGCTGGCCCGGCCAATCGCCGAGCACAGAGCCGAGTAGTCTACGGATGTCCCCCCTGAAAATCAAAAACCTGATGTTTCGGCCCGGCCGGTCCCGACCGCCGGGGACGCCATGAGAGTCCTCGGCCTCGAGACCTCCTGCGACGAGACGGCGGTGGCGGTCTACGACGGTGCCGCCGGGCTCATGGCGCACCGCGTCTATACCCAGACCGACCTGCACGAGATCTGGGGCGGGGTCGTCCCGGAGCTGGCCTCCCGCGATCACGTCCGACGGCTCGTGCCGATGATCCGCGCGACGCTCGCCGAGGCCGGGCTCAGCTCCTCGGACCTCGGCGGCATCGCCTACACCGCGGGTCCCGGGCTGATCGGCGCGCTGCTGGTCGGCGCGGCGGTCGGCCGCAGCCTGGCCTACGCCTGGCAGCTGCCGGCGCTCGGCGTGCATCACCTGGAGGGGCACCTGCTCGCACCGCGGCTCGAGGCGGACCCGCCGCCGTTCCCGTACCTCGCCTTGCTGGTGTCCGGCGGCCACACGATGCTGGTGGACGTCGCGGGCGTCGGCCGCTACCGGGTGCTCGGCGAGTCGCTCGACGACGCGGCCGGCGAGGCCTTCGACAAGACCGCCAAGCTGCTCGGGCTGCCGTATCCCGGTGGTGCCAAGCTCGCGCGGCTCGCCGAGTCCGGCCGCGCGGGCGTCTACCGCTTCCCGCGTCCGATGCTCGACCGCCCGGGTTTTGACTTCAGTTTCAGCGGCTTGAAGACCGCGGCGCTGCTTGCGCTCAAGGCCGCGGGACCGGAGCCGCAGGCCCGCGCGGACCTCGCCCGCGGCTTCGAGGACGCGATCGTCGAGACGCTGGCGATCAAGAGCAGCCGGGCGCTCGCCGCCACCGGGCGCAAGGTGCTGGTGGTCGCCGGCGGCGTCGGCGCGAACGCCCGCCTGCGCGCGCGCCTTGCCGAGGTTGCCGCCGCCGGCGGCGCACGCACCGCCTACCCGAGGGCCGAGTTCTGCACCGACAACGCCGCGATGATCGCGCTCGCCGGCGAGGCGCGGCTGGCGGCCGGCGAGCGCGCCGGGCTCGAGGTGGTCGCGCGCGCGCGCTGGCCGCTCGCTGAACTGGCGGCACCGGGCGGTTGATCGTGCAGGGCGCCGGTCGCGCTGGTAGGGTGCGCCCCTTCCCGGCCGGAACGTGCAGCGAGCATGAGAAGAGAGGCGATGGGCGACCGAATCTACCTGCGGGACCTGCGCACCGAGACGATCATCGGCATCTACGACTGGGAGCGGAAGATCCGCCAGACGGTCAGCTTCGACTTCGAGTTCCCCGCCGACATCCGCCGCGCCGCCCGGACCGACCAGATCGAGGACACGCTCAACTACAAGTCGGTCGCCAAGCGCGTGCTGGCCTTCGTCGAGACCAGCGAGTACCACCTCGTCGAGACGCTGGCCGAGGAGGTCGCGCGCCTGATCCTCAAGGAATTCTCGGTCGAGTGGGTCAAGGTTAACGTCAACAAGCCCGGTGCCGTGCGCGGCAGCCGCGATGTCGGCGTGATGATCGAGCGCTCGCGCGCCGACCTCGACCTGCCGTGAGTGAAGCGCCGGAGCGGCGCGTGCCGGATGGCCCGCGGGTGGTGTACGTCGCGGCCGGCTCCAACGTCGCCCCGGTCGAGAGCCTGTGCCGGGCGCTGACGGCGCTGCAGCAACGCTTCCCGGACCTGACGGTCTCGCCGGCCTACCGCAACGTCGCCGTCGGCTTCGAGGGCGACGATTTCATCAACCTCGCGATGCGCTTCACGACGCGTCTGCCGCTCGCGGCGCTGCTCGAGGAGCTGCACACCGTCGAGGCGCTATGCGGCCGCGGCCGCGGCGCGCCGAAGTACGAGCCGCGCCGCATGGACCTGGACGTGCTGTTGTACGGCGATCTGGCCGGCGACTTTCCGGGCGCGAAGCTGCCGCGGCCGGACCTGCTGCGCCGCGCCTTCATGCTGGGACCGCTCGCCGAACTCGCGCCGGGCGTGCGCCACCCGACCGCCGGGCTCACGATTGCCGAGCTGTGGTCGCGCTTCGAACAGGCCGCGCATCCGATGCAGCGCGTGACGCTGCCCTGGCCCGCGCCGCGCCCATGAGCCGGCCCGGCCGCGCGCTACAGGCCGCCGACGGTCCGCCCGCCGTCAACCGGCAGCACCTGGCCGGTGATGTACGGTGCGTCGCGGACCAGGAACAGCGCCGCGCGGGCCACGTCGTCCGGTGTCCCCATGCGCTTCAGCGCCGTGCGGTCGAGGATGCGGGCCTTGAGGTCGCTGTCCATCTCGCCCTCCGGCCACAGCACGGGTCCGGGCGCGATGCCGTTGACGCGTACGTGCGGGCCGAGCTCGCGCGCCAGCGATTGGGTCAGCATCAGCAGTCCGGCCTTCGCGGCGCAGTACACCGAATGCCGCTTCAGCGGCCGGAAGGCGTGGATGTCGATGAGGTTGAGCACGAGGCCACGGCGCAGCCGCAGCTCCGGCGCCGCCGACTGGGCGAGCAACAGCGGCGCGCGCAGGTTGGTGCCGATGAGATCGTCGAAGGCCGCCGCCGTGATCTCGCCGAGCGGCGTCGGATAGAAGCTCGAGGCGTTGTTGACCAGCACGTCGAGGCGGCCGAAGGCGCTGATGGCGGCGGCGACGACACCGGGCAGCGCGGCGACCTCCATGAGGTCGGCGGCGTGCGTCGCGGCGGAGCCGGCGCGCGCGGCGTTCAACTCGGCGGCGAGCGCGGCGGCAGCGGCGGCCGAGGCGCGGTGGTGGATCAGCAGCCGCGCGCCCTCGGCGTGCAGCAGCCGCGCGATCGCGGCGCCGAGGCGCCGCGCGCCGCCAGTGACCAGCACGACCTGACCCGCAAGCGGCAGTGGCGTCGGGGACGTCATGCGGCGAGGATACCTGCCGTCCCCGGCAGGCGCACGCAGCCATGATCCCGCTGCCGCTCGCGCCGCTGTCGCCGGACGAGGCCGCCCACGAGGCGCGGGTCCGCGCGCACGTTCGCGCCGAGCTCGCCGCCGCCGGCGGCTGGCTGCCGTTTTCGCGCTACATGGACCTCGCGCTGTACGCGCCGGGGCTCGGCTACTACGCCGCCGGTGCGCACAAGCTCGGCGGCGGCGGCGACTTCGTCACCGCGCCGGAACTGACGCCGGTGTTCGGCCGCTGCGTCGCGAGCCAGGTCGCCGAGGTGCTCGCCGCGCTCGGCGGCGGCGAGCTGCTCGAAATCGGCGCCGGCAGCGGCGCGCTGGCCGTCGAGCTGCTCGGCGAGCTCGAGCGCCAGGGCTGCGTGCCGGAGCGATACCGGATCCTCGAGACGAGTCCGGATCTGCGCCAGCGGCAGCGCGCGGCGCTGGCGGTGCTGCCGGCCGAGCTCGCGGCGCGGGTCAGCTGGCTCGACGGCCTCCCGGCAACGCCCTTGCGCGGCGTCGTGCTCGCCAACGAGGTGCTCGACGCGCTGCCGGTCGAGCGCTTCCAGGTCGCTGCGCGCGGCGTCGAGGCGCTCGGCGTCGCGCTCGACGGCGAGCGCTTCGCCTGGGCCGCGCGGCCGGCGGACGCGGCGCTCGCCGCGGCGGTCGCCGCGCTCGGTATCGAGCTCGCCGCCGGCTACCAGAGCGAGCTCTGCCCCGCGCTCGGGCCCTGGCTGGCCGCGCTGGCCGCGCCGCTCGCGGCCGGCGTGCTGCTGTTCATCGACTACGGCTATCCGCGGGCGGAGTACTACCGCGCCTCGCGTGCCGGCGGCACGCTCGGCTGCTTCCACCGCCAGCGCCGCCACGACGATCCGTTCGTCAACGTCGGGCTGCAGGACCTGACGGCGTGGGTGGACTTCACGCGCGTGGCCGAGGCCGGCATCGAGGCAGGCCTCGAGGTCGCCGGCTACACGACTCAGGCGCACTTTCTCCTCGGCACCGGCTTCGAGCGGCACCTCGACGCGCTGCGCGCGAGCCTGCCGGCCGGCCGCGAGCCGCTGGCCGCGCCTGCGGCGCTCAAGCTGGTGCTGCCGTCGGAGATGGGCGAGCGCTTCAAGTGCATCGCGCTGGCGCGCGGCGTCGAGCGGCCGCTCGCCGGCTTCGCGCTGCGGGACTTCACCGCCACGCTCTAGGCGGCGAAGGTCCCGCGCAGCGCCTGCAGCGCGTCGAGCCGCAGCTCGCGCAGGCGCGCGCCGATCGCGGCGCCGTCGAGGTGGCGCCGTTCGTCGATTTCCAGTTCGACCGCCTGCGCGGCGGCCAGCGCCGCCCGCAGGTACTGCGCCTGCGGGTAGCCGCGCTCCGCGAAGCCGGTGCGGCCGCGCATGTCGGCCTCGCAGGCGAGCAGGAACTCGCCGAAGCGCTCGGGACGCCGCAGCGCGTCGCAGTGCTCGAGCAGCTCGAGCACCGTCGCGGCCCGCAGCTCCAGCGCGCGGTGGCAGAGGCCGTGGTGGCGCGCGACCAGCAGCGCGAGCTCGCGGAACTCCTTCGGAACCTTGAGGCGCTCGGCCAGCTCGGCGATCAGCAGTGCGCCGCGGACCTCGTGACCGACGTGCCGCGGCCACTCGGCCGGGGGCGTCGATCCCTTGCCGACGTCGTGCACCAGCGCCGCGAAGCGCACGCGCGGCTCAGCCGAAAGCCGCACCGCCGCCTCGAGCACGAGGCCGACGTGGATGCCGGTGTCGACCTCCGGGTGCCACTGTGGCGGCTGCGGCACGCCGAAGAGCCGGTCAAGCTCGGGGAACACGACCGCCAGCGCGCCGCACTCGCGCAGCACGGCGACGAAGGCCTGCGGCGCGGGCCCGGCCAGCGCCTTGGCGGTCTCCTGCCAGACGCGCTCTGGCACCAGCGCGCCGGCCTCGCCGGCGGCGACCATGCCGCGCATCAGCCGCATCGTCTCGGTGGCGACGCGAAAGCCGAGCGGCGCGAAGCGTGCCGCGAAGCGCGCGATCCGCAGGATCCGCACCGGGTCCTCGGCGAAGGCCTCCGACACGTGGCGCAGGACGCGCGCCTCGAGGTCCCGTTGCCCGCCGTAGGGATCGACCAGCGTCCCGTCCGCGGCCCGGGCCATGGCGTTGATCGTCAGGTCGCGGCGCTGCAGGTCCTCCTCCAGCGTCACATCCGGCGAGAAGCGCGTCTCGAAGCCGCGGTAGCCCGGCCCGGTCTTGCGCTCGGTGCGCGCGAGCGCGTATTCCTCGTGCGTCGTCGGATGCAGGAATACCGGGAAATCACGGCCGACCAGGCGGTAGCCGGCGCCGACCAGCTCGTCCGGCTGCGCGCCGACGACCACCCAGTCGCGCTCGCGCACCGCCAGTCCGAGCAGCGCATCGCGCACCGCGCCACCGACGAGATAGGTCTGCATGCGCCGATTCTAGCGGCGCCGCGCCCGGCCGGCGCGACGGGTTAGACTCGCGGCGCCTCCTAGGTCCGGTCCGCGACCCCGCCGCCATGCTGCTGCGACTGCTGCTCGCCCTCGCTGCCACGAGCCTGCTCGGTGGCTGCTACGTGCTCGAGGCGGCGCGCGGCCAGCTGGACCTGAACGCGCGGCGCGTGCCGATCGCGCGGCTGCTGGCGGCCGCCGACACGCCGCCGGCGCTGCGCGCCCAGCTCGCTCTCGCGACGCGGCTGCGCGACTACGCGAGCCGCGAACTCGCGCTCCCCGACAACGACAGCTATCGCGGCTACGCCGACCTGCAGCGGCCGTTCGTCGTCTGGAACGTGTTCGCGGCGCCGGAGTTCGCGGTCGAGCCGCGCACCTGGTGCTTCCCGGTGGCCGGCTGCGTGGCCTATCGCGGCTACTTCAGTGAGCGTCGCGCGCGCGACTACGCGCTCGGCCTGGAGGCACGGGGCTACGACGTCGCGGTGACCGGCGTGCCGGCGTACTCGACGCTCGGCCACTTCTCCGACCCGCTCCTCAACACGATGCTGCGCTGGGACGAGGCCGCGCTCGCCGCGCTCCTGTTCCACGAGCTCGCGCACCAGGCGCTGTACGTCAAGGACGACACGCCGTTCAACGAGGCCTTCGCGACCGTCGTCGAGCGCGAGGGCGTGCGGCGCTGGCTGGACGCCGAGAACCGCCCCGAGGCACTCGCCGCGTACCGCGCGCGCGAGGCGCGCTATCGCGAGGTGGCGGCGCTGGTGGCCGCCGGCCGGGCGCGGCTGCAGGCGCTGTACCGCCGCGGCCTGCCGGTCGCGCAGCTGCGCGCCGCCAAGGCCGAGGAGTTCGCGCGGCTGCGCGCCGAGTACGCAGGCTTGGGAGGCGCCGAGCGGGACTACGAGTGGCTGTTCGAGGCGTGGCCGAACAACGCCCGCCTGCTGCCGGTGGCAACCTACGACGACTGCGTGCCGGGGCTCGAGCAAGCACTTGCCGCCGCCGGCGGCAACCTGATGCAGTTCTACGAGGCGGCGCGGGCCCTGGCGCGGCTCACGCCTGCCGCGCGACGCGCCGCCGCGTGCCGGGCCGACCGCGGCTAGGGCGCGGTGGTCAGCGCCGAGACGGCGACCAGCTTAAGTCCATCGGCACGGCGCTCGACGCGCGCGGTTTCCTCGCTGTGCGTGACCTGGCGCTGGCCGCCGAGCACGATCGTCTCGGTGACCTGGCTGACGACCGTCGCCGCGGGAGCGTCGTGCTCGATCGCGATCGTCTGTTCGCCGACCTCGTAGTCGTAGGCCTGCAGGTCTTTGAACGAGGCGAAGCCGCTGGTCAGCATCTCGAGGTACTCATCACGGGTCATCAGCGTGACGCGTTCCTGGCCGCCGATCCGCGTGCGCAGCTCGATGCGGCAGTCCGGCGACAGCGTGGCCGCCAGGCGGCCGACGTCGCGCGCCCGCGAGGCGTGCTCGACCTGGCTCATGAAGGCGCGCACCTCGCCCTCGGCAAGCGGCGGCGCAGCCGGCGCCGGGGCGGCCGGGAGCAGGACGAGCGCGGCGAGCAGCAGGGCAGGGAGCAGGCGCATGCCGCCAGTCTCCGCCCGCCGGCGGCGCCGGACCGCGACGCCCGTCACGCCCCGGCGGCGCGGCCGGCGGTGGCTCGCCGGAAGGCGTCCAGTTGGGCCGCCCGGCCGGCGGCGCCGAGATAGGCCGGCACCACCGCGCGCAGCGAGGCCGCTTCGATGCCGAGCCGGGCGAGGCCGTTGTCGCGGCAGACGCTGTCGAGCTTGAGCGAGCGGAAGTTGTCGAGCGTGAGCGGCTTGCCGGGCACGAAGCCGAGCAGCAAGGCCTGCAGCCAGCCGGCAGGGCCCGGCAGGCTGACGACCAGGCGGCGCCGTTCGAGCACGCCGGCGACGTAGCGCACCAGTTCCTTGAGCGTCAGGACCTCGGCGCCGCAGAGTTCGTAGCTCGCGCCGTGCGCGGCGCGGTCAGGGATCGTCCGCACCATCGCCTCGACGACGTCGCCGACGTAGACCGGCGCGAAGCGCGTCTGCGCGCGCGCGATCGGCAGCACCGGGAACAGCCGCAGCAGGTCGGCGAACTTGTTGGTGAAGCCGTCGCCCGGGCCGAAGATCACCGACGGGCGGAAGATCGTCCAGGCCAGCGCGCCGGCCTCCTCGCGCAGCAGCCGCTCCGCGAGCCCCTTGCTCCGCAGGTACTCGCTCGGCGCGTCCTCCGCCGCCTGCAGCGCGCTCATCTGCAGCAGGCGCGGCACGCCGGCCGACTTGCAGGCGCCGACCACGGTGCGCGTGAGCTCGGCGTGCACGCGCCGAAAGCGTGCACTGCCGCCCTCGTTGAGGATGCCGACCAGGTTGATGACCACGTCGTGGCCGCGCAGCGCGTCCGGCAGCATCGCCGCGTCGTGCACGTCGGCATCGCGCAGCTCGAGCCCCGGCAGCACCAGCAGCGCGCGGTGGCGCGCGCGATGGCGGGTCAGGACCCGCACCCGGTGGCCGTCGCGGACCAGCCGGCTGACGACGTGCGAGCCGACGAAGCCCGTACCGCCGAGGACGCAGATCGAAAGTGGCCGCATGGAATTTCCGGCTCGCGCCAGGCGAGAGCCGGAATTATACCGGTCCGGCCGGGCCGCGCTCAGCGCACCAGGATCTTGAGCGTGGTCGCGCCGCGCCGCACGGTCAGCAGCAGCGACGCCTGGTCCTTGGCCGCCGCCTTCAGCTCCTTGAGCGTCGCGACCGCGTGGCGGTCGACCGCCGTGATGACGTCGTTGGCCTTCAGCGGTTGCTGGCTCGCCGGGCTGCCGGGCTCGATCGAGCGCACCACCACGCCGCCACCCGGCGCATCGCCGAGTTCGGCGCCCTCAAGCGCGCGCGGCAGGTCCGCCGCGCCACCGTCGTCGCCGCCGGCGGCGCTGCCGGCGCCGCGCGACTGCACGATCGCCGCGACGTGCTTGGGCTTGCCGTCGCGCACCAGGCCGAGGTCGACGCTTTCGCCGATGCGCATCAGCCCGATCCGGTTGCGAAGCTCGGCGGCCGAGCGCACCGGCTGGCCGTTGACGGTGGTGATCACGTCGCCGGCCTTGACCCCGGCCTTGTCGGCGGCCGAGCCCTCGACGACCTGCTGTACGAAGGCACCGGCGAGCTCGCTCGCGCCCAGCTTGTCGGCGAGGTCCGGCGTCACGGTCTGGATGTTGACGCCGAGGATGCCGCGCTTGACCTCGCCGTACTTGACGAGCTGCTCCATGACCGAGTGAACCATGTTCGACGGAATCGCGAAGCCGATGCCGATATTGCCGCCTGAGCGCGACAGGATCGCCGAGTTGATGCCGATCAGCTCGCCGCGCAGGTTGACGAGCGCGCCGCCGGAGTTGCCGGGATTGATCGAGGCGTCGGTCTGGATGAAGTCCTCGTAGCCATCCGGGTTGATGCCGGAGCGGCCGAGTGCGCTGACGATGCCGTAGGTGACGGTGTGCTGCAGGCCGAATGGGTTGCCGATCGCCAGCACGAAGTCGCCGACCTCGGCCTTGCTCGAATCGCCGAGCGGGATCTCGCTAAGCTTGGCCTCCTTGACCTTGACGACCGCGACGTCCGAGGCGCTGTCGGCGCCGACCACGGTTGCCTTGTAGTCGCGCCCGTCGATCGTCGTCACGGTGATCTCGGTCGCGTTCTCGACGACGTGCGCGTTGGTGATGATCAGCCCCTGCTTGGCGTCGATGACGACGCCTGAGCCCGCGCTCTGGAACTGGTGCTGGCGCGGGCCCTGCTCCGGGACGTCGAAGAAGCGCCGGAAGAACGGGTCCTCGAGCAGCGGGTTGCGCTGGCCACGCTCGGTGACCGTGCCGCGGGTCGCGATGTTGACGACCGCCGGCGAGGCGCGCTTGACGATCGGCGCGAGCGACGGCAGCGGCGCGCCGTTGACGTCGGGGGGCAGGCGGCCGGCCTGGGCGAGCGCCGCCGGCGTGACCAGCGCGCCGGCCGCGAGGGCGAGCAGCGGGAGGAGGCGGGTGCGGTGGACCGGGCGGCGGGTGAAAGAGGCGATGTGCATGGCAGGCCCTTGAGGTCTGGTGGTGCGAGGCATCCGGATGCGGCGCGGCCGCCCACGGGGGCGGCCGGCCATGCTAACCCGTCGAAATCGACGGCACGCTGCGGATGACCACGGCGCGACGGCAGAAGTTCCGCGCGGCGGCCGGCGCAGGCGCGCGCCGCCGCCGCGGGCCGCCGCTCAGGCGGCCTCGACGTTGATCCGGCGCGGCAGCACCTGCGCCTGCTTCGGGATCGCGACCTCGAGCACGCCGTTGGTGAAGCGCGCCTTGACCGCCTGCGAGTCGGCGGTGTCCGGCAGGCTGAAGCGGCGATAGAACTGGCCGCTCGTGCGCTCGACGCGGCGAAAGCCCTGCTGCTCGTCGCGGCTCGCGAGGTCGCGCCGGCCGCGGATCGTCAGCACGCCTTTCTCGAGGCTCACGTCGATGTGCTTCGGCTCGACGCCCGGCAGGTCGGTCTGGATCACGAACTGCTGTTCCTCCTCGCGGATGTCGACCGGCGGCACCCAGTCGGCGACCGACGGCTGCGGCTCCTCGCCGAGCGTCGGGCTGGCGACCAGGCGGTTCAGGTCACGCTGCAGGCGGTTGATGAGGTACCAGGGTTCGTAGCGGTTGAGGCTCATGGCGAAACTCCGTCAGGGTGGAAAGCTGATGGACCTTGAGTCGGGTTGCGCGCCGGCATTTCAAGCGCCGTGCACCGCTTGCCGCGCAGTGCGGTGGACAAGGTGTGGACGACCGGTGGATGGAATGTGCGTGGCCGGTGTACACAAGATCTTGTGTTTGGGGGGGGAATTACCCTTGACAGCCAATAGGCGCTGAGCCACCCGAAACTGGCTTAAGTGATTTTCCTAAGTTTCTGTATAAACAGGGTAAAAATCCGACCCTCGGAACCAGAAAGAAAGTCTTGACTCAGGGGCAGGCTGAAAATAAGTTAGCTACCCCGACACAAGATCTTGTGTCAGGTCGGGGACCCGGAAAGACACGTTTCGGAGGGAGGGCGACGGAACGCTGTCAACAGCCGCCGGGGCCTTCGCTTCCATTGAATAACGATGAAAACAACCAATCAGGCTCAACGGAGCACCACGTCAAGATGAGCACGGCCTACAAGATCGAGCCCCTCGAAGGGGCGGTCCCGTTCCAGGAAGCGTCAGTCGACATCTGGAGCACGAAGTACCGGCTGACCGCCAAGGACGGCACGCCGATCGACCAGTCGATGGACGACACCTACCGGCGGGTCGCCATCGCGCTCGCCGACGTCGAGGCCCCGGCGCTGCGCGTCGAGTGGCACGAGCGCTTCCTGTGGGCGCTGCGCAAGGGCGCGATCCCGGCCGGCCGCATCACCTCGAACGCCGGTGCGCTCGACCACAAGCCCGCGACCTCGACGATCAATTGCACCGTGTCAGGCACGATCACCGACTCGATGGACGACATCCTGAACAAGGTCCACGAGGCCGGCCTGACGCTGAAGGCCGGCTGCGGCATCGGCTACGAATTCTCGACGCTGAGGCCGCGCGGTGCGTACGTCTCCGGCGCCGGCGCCTACACCTCCGGGCCACTGTCGTTCATGGATATCTACGACAAGATGTGCTTCACCGTCTCGTCCGCCGGCGGCCGGCGCGGCGCGCAGATGGGCACCTTCGACATCGGCCACCCGGACGCGATGGAGTTCATCCGCGCCAAGCGCGAGGCCGGACGGCTGCGGCAGTTCAACCTGTCGCTGCTGGTCACCGACGAGTTCATCGAGGCCGTCAAGGCCGACGCGCCGTGGCGGCTCGCCTTCCCGCTGTCGATCCGCGAGTACGAGGCCGAGCAGCCGGATGTGGCGGACGCGAGCAAGTTCCTGTGGCGCGAGTGGCCGGTCGCCGACCGCTACGTGACGCGCGACGACGGCCTCGTCTGCTGCAAGATCTACAAGACCGTGCCGGCGCGCCGCATGTGGGACGTCATCATGACGTCGACCTACGACTTCGCGGAGCCCGGCTTCGTGCTGATCGACCGCGTCAACGAGATGAATAACAACTGGTGGTGCGAGAACATTCGCGCGACCAACCCCTGCGTTACGGCAGATACGTGGGTCCAGACCGCGAGCGGCCCGCGACAGGTAGCCGATCTCGTCGGTACACCCTTCGTCGCGCGCGTCGACGGCAAGGATTTTGCGACCGGGCCGGCGGGATTCTTCAAGACGGCGGACAAAGCCGTTGTAAGGATCTCGACGGCCGAGGGGCATTCGCTGCGCCTCACCGCCGACCACCGCGTCCGTCGGGTGTCGAACCTGACGCGTTGGTCACTGGACAGCGAGTGGTGCGCGGCAGGTGATTTGGTGCCGGGCGATCACGTGGTGTTGAACAATCATCGCGACAACGCCGAGTGGCAGGGCGCCCACAGCCGTGACGAGGGATACCTGATGGGCCTGCTGGTGGGCGACGGCACATTCGCGGGCAATCGCGCGGTGCTGTCGGCCTGGCCAGTCGCAGTCGCGGCGAACGCGGGCGTTGCCGCTGGCGATGGGGTTGCCGCGGTCATGGCGGCGGCGCGCGAGGCGGCGCAGGGGCTGGCGGTGCGCAGCGACTTTGCCGGGTGGCACGCGATCGCGGGTCGCGGGGAATCGCGGCTGCGCGTAGCCGGCCTTACTCGCCTCGCGGCGGCGCTCGGCGTTGCGCCGGGCTCGAAGTCGATCACTCCGCAGATCGAGCGGACCTCGAGCGAATTTCACTGCGGTTTCCTGCGTGGACTATTCGATGCCGACGGCTCGGTGCAGGGCAGTCAGGCCAAGGGCGTCTCGGTGCGCCTTGCGCAATCCGACGCCGCGTTGCTGGCCGGCGCGCAGCGGATGCTGCTGCGACTGGGTATCGGGTCGCAGATCTATCAGAATCGGCGCGCGGCGGGCATCGCGCGGCTTCCAGACGGTTGCGGCGGAGGCCGTGATTACGTAGTTCGTGCGCAGCACGAGCTGGTGATTTCGGGCGACAACCTTCGCCGCTTTCAAGAATTCGTGAGCTTCTCCGATACCGCGAAGGCGCGGCGTCTCGATCAGGCGCTCGGCGCCTATGGGCGCCGGCTCAACCGCGAGCGCTTTGCGGCGACCGTCGCGAAGGTGTCGGTGGACGGCTTCGAGGCCGTGTACGACGTGCAGGTCCCGGGCATCAATACCTTCGATGCCAACGGGCTCCACGCACACAACTGTGGCGAACAGCCGCTTCCGCCGTACGGCTCGTGCCTGCTCGGCTCGGTCAACCTGACGCGTTTCGTTGTGCACCCGTTCACGGCCGAGGCGGCGTTCGACTGGGATGAGTACCGTGAGGTCGTCAAGGTCTTTACGCGCATGCTCGACAACGTCGTCGAGGTCAACGGCCTGCCGCTCGCGGGCCAGCGCGAGGAGATCGTGCGCAAGCGCCGCCACGGCATGGGTTTCCTCGGCCTCGGCTCGACGATCACGATGCTCGGCATGAAGTACGGCTCGACGGAGTCGGTGCAGTTCACCGAGGCCGTGTCGCGCGAGATGGCAGTCGCCGGTTGGGAAGCGGGCCTCGACCTCGCGCGCGAGAAGGGCCCGGCGCCGATCATGAACGAGGAGTTCATGGTCACGGCGAAGATGTTGCGGCTGCGACCCGAGATGGTGCGCGACGGCTGGAAGCTCGGCCAGAAGGTGCCGGGCCGGATCCTGCACGCGCGCTACAGCCGCTACATGCAGCGCGTCGCGGCGGTCGCGCCGCAGCTCGTCGAGCAGCTGGCGACCAGTGGCGCGCGCTTCACGCACCACAGCTCGATCGCACCGACCGGCACGATCTCGCTGTCGCTTGCCAACAACGCCTCCAACGGCATCGAGCCGTCGTTCGCGCACCACTACTTCCGCAACGTGATCCGCTCGGGCCGCAAGACCAAGGAGCGCGTCGACGTCTACTCCTACGAGCTGCTCGCCTACCGCCACTTCGTGAACGCGCGCGCGATGCCGGGCGGAACCAAGCCGGAGGATCAGCTGCCGGACTACTTCATCACCTCCGACAGCGTGACGCCGACCCAGCACGTCGACATCCAGGCCGCGGCACAGCGGTGGGTCGACTCCAGCATCTCCAAGACCGCGAACGTGCCGACCGATTTCAAGTACGAGACCTTCAAGGACATCTACCTGTACGCGTACGAGCAGGGCCTGAAGGGCTGCACCACGTTCCGCTTCAACCCGGCCGCCTTCCAGGGCGTGCTGGTCAAGGAGGACGACCTCAAGAACACGACCTACGTCTTCACCCTTGAAGACGGCACCGAGGTCAAGGTGCGCGGCGACGAGGAAATCGAGTACGACGGCGAGACCCACCGCGCCGCGAACCTGTTCGATGCGCTCAAAGAAGGTTATTACGGGAAGTTCTGACATGATCAAGATAGACAAGCGCATCAAGGGCTTCCGGGTCGACAAACCGGCGGACGTCGCCAAGCCTGCCGAGGCCGTGCTGCCCGCCGAGGCCGTCGAGCTCCGCAAGACCGACGGCAAGGTCGTCTGGATCACCAAGGAAAAGCTGCTCGAGCGCCCGGAGGTGCTGATCGGCTCGACCTACAAGATCAAGACGCCGGTGTCGGACCACGCGATGTACGTGACCATCAACGACATCGTGCTCAACGAAGGCACCGAGCACGAGCAGCGCCGGCCCTTCGAGGTGTTCATCAACTCGAAGAACCTCGATCACTTCCAGTGGATCGTGGCGCTGACGCGGATCATCTCCGCCGTGTTCAGGAAGGGCGGCGACGTCACCTTCCTGGTCGAGGAGCTGAAGGCGGTGTTTGACCCGCGCGGTGGCTACTGGCAGCCGGGCGGCCGCTTCATGCCCTCGATCATCGCCGAGCTCGGCTATGTGATCGAGAAGCACCTGCAGACGATCGGCCTGATGCCGCGGCCGGAGATGGATCCGCACCGTGCGCAAATGATCAAGGAGAAGAAAGAGGAGTTCGAGGCGCGCAACAAGCAGCAGGACGCCTTTTCTCGCGGCCACTTCCCTGAGGGCGCCCAGCTGTGCGTGAAGTGCAGCACGCTGGCCGTCATCATGATGGACGGCTGCATGACGTGCCTGAGCTGCGGCGACTCGAAGTGCGGCTGATGGTGGGCTGACGAACCCGTCGACACGCGCTGTCCGGGCTGTGAGTCCGGCGCCGCGAAAGCGGCAAGGCGCGTGCCTTCCGGGCCGCCCCGCAAGGGGCGGCCCTTTTTTTGCCCGCGGAGGGGCTCGCCGCTCAGCTGTCCTTCGGCCCGATCCGGATCGTCACCGTCGCGATCCGCACCTCCAGCAGGAACGCCACGAGCGCGCCGACCAGCGATGCCATCGCGGCGATGAACAGCGTCGCGACCGGTACCGCGAGGTTGAACTGGATGAAGGCGCTGCCGAACAGCAGCGCCACGACGATCGCGACCAGCAGTGCCGACACCGTGCTGAGCGTGATCGCGACGTTCATCAGCCGCGCGCGCTTGGCGAGCCAGCGCAGCCGGCGGCGCAGCTCCTCGGCCGCCGCGGTGTCGGCGGTCTCGTGCTGCTCCTCGAGCGGCCGGGCGCGGTCGACGACGCGCGCCAGGCGATTGGTCAGCACGCCGAGCAGCACGCCGATGCCCGACAGCAGGAACACCGGCGCCACCGACAGCTGGATCGAATGCGCGATGCGCGCGACGTCGGCAGGGGTCGTATCCATGTCGCGGTCCTCCGGGTTCAGTCCGGCCGCGCCCCAGGTCGGGCGCGCGGCTTGAGTCGTACGTAAAGGTGTTTCTGGACCCGGGCGACGAGCTCGCCGCGGGCATCGCGGATCTCGACGCGGTACGCCGGCAGCAGCTTCGCGCCGTCGGCCGCCTCGCGCCGCAGTCGCTCGAGCTGCTGCGGGTCGAGGTGGAACTCGGCGCTGACCGTGCCGCGGCCCGGCTGCAGGAACTCGATCTCGGCAGCCTGGTCCCAGACGAGGTAGTCCGGGCCGAGCGCGTGGTGCAGCATCAGCACGTAGAAGGGGTCCGCCATCGCGTACAGGCTGCCGCCGAAATGGCTGCCGAAGAGGTTGCGGTTCCTGAGCCCGGCGCGCAGTTCCACCCGCACGTGGTGCCAGTCCGGGGAGATGGCCGTCACCCGGATGCCCGCGCCGCGGTACGGCGGCCACCAGTTGATCAGGTGGCGGAACAGCCGGGCGGTCATGCGGAAGGCCATGGGCGGATTCTAGGGGACTCAAGTCCGTGCCGCCGCTGCCGACTCAACGGAAGACTCGGATTGCCGGAAGACCAATGCTTGACCCGGACAAACTCGTCGGCGACGTCGCGACACTGGTGTCGCTGCCTGAGGTCGTGCTGCGCATCAACGCGCTGGTCGACGACCCGGCGAGCTCGGCCGACGACATCGGCCGCGTCGTGTCGCAGGACGCGGCCCTGACGGCCCGGCTGTTGACCCTCGCCAACAGCGCCATGTTCGGCATGCAGCGCAAGATCGACACCGTCGGCCGCGCGATCGCCGTGCTCGGCACCCGCCAGGTTCGCGACCTGACGCTCGGCCTGTCCGCGGTGCGCGCCTTCACCGGGATTCCGAACGATCTGGTGTCGATGGGCTCGTTCTGGCACCACAGCGTGCTGTGCGCCGTGGCGGCGCGCGCGCTCGCCGCAAAATGCTCGCGCGGCCGGCCGGATTCGAGCTTCGTCGCCGGCCTGCTGCACGACATCGGCCAGCTGGTGCTGTTCAACAAGCTGCCCGAGGAGAGCCGCAAGGCGCTGCTGATGACCATCGACGCGCCGAACGAGCCGGACCTGCACCTGTGCGAGCGCGAGATCCTCGGCTTCGATCACGCGGTCGTCGGCGGCGCGCTGGCGCGGCGCTGGCGCCTGCCGCCGAGCCTGGTCGAGTGCATCGAGTTCCACCATGACCCAGGGAAGGCGCAGGCGCACCCGCTGGACGTCGCCATCGTGCACATCGCCAACAGCGCGGCGGTGCTCGCCGAGATCGAGAGCGACGAGTTCGAGGATGCGCCGCCGATCGATCCGGTGGCCTTCGAGGTCACGGGCCTCGATCGCGAGCAGGTGCTCGAGGTGGCCGCGGCGTCGCGCGGCGCGGTCGAAGAGGTCAAGGCGCTGTTCCAGATGCCCGGCCTGCACTGAGGCCGCGGGCGGCAGGCCGGTCTACGGCTTGCGGTTGGGATTGCGCTCGTAGGGGTTGAAGCTCACGTTCTCAGGTCGGCGCGCGGGTCCGCGGCTGTACGGGTCGCCGCCGGAGGATTCCTTCGGCCCCGGCTTGGTCGCGGCCACCCGCTCGTAGGGATTGCCGGTCGCGGCCGCCTTGGCCTCGGCCGGCTTACCCTTTTGCGGCACGTCGTCGAGCTCGAGATTGATCGGCGACTCGGTCAGCGCGCGGATGCGCTGCGTGCTGGCGTTGCGGTCGAACATGCCGGTCTGCACCGCCCACTCCCAGACCGCCTGGCCACGCTCGTCGAAGCGCACGCGGCCGGACTTGCGGTCCTCCGCGGGCTTGCCGGGCGGCGCCGTCGACTTGGGGTCGTTGCGGGACTGCTGAGACATGAACTGATCCTAACCTGCTTCACTGCTGGCATCGGCGCGACGCAATATGAAAATAGGCCTTCTCGCGCAGCCGGGCGGCACGACATGCGAATTCTGTGACGCATGTCCGGGCGGAGGACCCCCGAGAAAGAGAAGCCCCGCTCGCGCGGGGCTCCTGATGCGAAGCGCACGGCTTCGCCAACCACACCTTCCCGACCAGGCCGCCTTTCGTTCGCGCGCTTCGCCTGCCCCCGTGAGGCCGACGTGCCAGCGATCCTGTGTCGTTTTCCCCTAGCAGCCCCTCCGCGCCGCGTGCGGCGCGCTGAACTCCGATGAACATGAAGCAAACGTCATGCCAGCCAATGGAATCAATAGCTTGTATAATCGGGACCGGCCGGAGTGTAAGACTTTGCGACACGGCGGCCGGTCATCTGGAGGAGCGATGCAGCCTGGCGCCGGACGCATTGGCACGCTGATCCGGGCGCTACTGCCCGGCGTCGCGTGGTCGTGCGCGCTGCTCGCCGGGCTGCCGGCCGGCGCCGAGCCCGCGCAGTTTCCGCGCCCGCCGCAGCTCGAGCCTGATGTGCAGTTCTGGCAGCGCGTCTACTCGAAGGTGACGACGCAGGGTGGGCTGCTGCACGACGACCGCTTCCTCGACGTCGTCTACGAGGAGCTCAGCTTTCCGGCCGGCCTGTCGCCGCGCGAGCGCGCCAACGCCGTCGACAGCGCGCGCGAGCGCTACGAGCGCATTCTGCGCAAGCTCGGCGGCGGCCCGCACGACGGCCTCAGCGACGAGGAGCAGCGCGTGCTCGCGCTGTTTCCCGCCAACGTCAGCAACGCGGCGCTGCGCGAGGCCGCAGACCGCGTCCGCTTTCAGCTCGGCCAGGCGGATCGCTTCCGCGAGGGCCTGATCCGCGCCGGCGCCTGGGAGCGCCACGTCGAGGAGACGCTGCGCAAGGAAGGCCTGCCGGCCGAGCTCTCCGCGCTGCCGCACGTCGAGTCGTCGTTCAACCCGCGCGCCTACTCCAAGGTCGGCGCCGCCGGCATCTGGCAGTTCATGCGCTCCACCGGCCGCCGCTGGCTGCGCGTCGACAACCTCGTCGACGAGCGCCTCGATCCCTACAAGTCGACGGTCGCCGCGGCGCAGTTCCTCAACGTCAACTACTCGATCCTCGGCTCGTGGCCGCTGGCGCTGACCGCCTACAACCACGGCGCCGGCGGCATGCGTCGCGCCAAGGAACTGATGGGCACCGACGACATCGTCACGATCGTGCGCAACTACCAGAGCCGGACCTTCGGCTTCGCGTCGCGCAACTTCTACGTCTCGTTCCTCGCGGCGCTCGAGATCGACCGCAACACCGAACGCTACTTCGGCCGGCTCGAGCGCACCGCGCCGGACTCGAGCCGCATCGTGCGGATGCCGTACTACGTGCCGGCGCAGGCGCTCGAGCGCGCGCTCGGCACCGACAAGGACATGCTGCGCGCGCTCAACCTGTCGTTGCTCGAGCCGGTCTGGAACGGGCAGCGTTTCGTGCCGCGCGGCTTCGAGCTGCGCGTGCCCGGCGGCGCGGATCCTGACCAGCTGCTGGTGCGGCTCGGCGGCGCCGAGCGCTACGACGGCCAGAAGCGCGACTCCAGCCACAAGCTGCGCCGCGGCGAGACACTCGAGCGCGTCGCCGCGGCCTTCGGCCTCAAGCCGGGTGAGCTCGCCGCCTACAACCACCTCGCCGCCGAGGACGTGAAGAGCGGCGTGACGCTCAAGATCCCGCCGCCGCAGCCGCTCGCGACCGTCGCCGCGGCGCCGGCCCCGGCCGCCGCGCCGGCCGCGCCGCGGCCGGTAACGCCGCCGGCGGCGATCGACGCGGCGGCGGACGAAACCTACGTGGTGCGCAGCGGCGACGCGCTCTCGGAGATCGCCAAGCGCTTCGGGCTCAAGGAGAAGACGCTGATGGCGCAGAACGCGATCAAGGACCCGAACTTCCTGTACGAGGGCCAGAAGCTCAAGGTCGGCAAGGACGTGAGGCCGGTCGCACTGCTGCCGGCGGCCGCGATCGCCGACTTCATCGTGCGCGAGGACGCCGGGCCCGAGGATTCGCGCCCCAAGGCCGAATCGGCGCGCCGCCAGCCGCAGCCGGTGTCGCGCGAGGAGGCCAACGAGCTCGGCCCCGGCCTCGTGCCGGGCATCGAGAGCGCCGCGTCCGCCGATCCCAGCGACTACTCGGTGTCCAGCGACAGCGCGATCGTGCAGGGCGCGGAGACGCTCGGGCACTTCGCCGACTGGTCCGGCGTCAGCGCAAACCGCATCCGCGAGCTCAACCACATGCGGCCGGGCGCGACGCTCACGCTCGGCCGGCGCGTGCGCCTGGACCTGTCGCGCGTCGATGCCGCGACCTTCGAGGAGCGGCGCGCGCGCTTCCACCACCAGCTGCAGGATGACTTCTTCCAGCGGTACCGCATCGCCGGCCAGGAGCGCTATCGGCTCAAATCCGGCGAGTCGCTCTGGACGCTGACGCTCAAGACCAGCGTGCCGGTCTGGCTGCTGCGCCAGTACAACCCGGAGACCGACTTCACCACGGTGCGCATCGGCACCGAGATCGTGCTGCCCAAGATCGAGGCCCGCGGCGGTGGCACAGCGCCCACCGCCGCGCCGCCGGCGCCGGCCGCGCCGAGGGCCGCGCCGAAAGCGGCCGCGGCACGTGCCGGGGCAAGCCCGTGAGCCGGCGCGTGCCGGCCGGCCTCGCCGCGCTCGTGCTGCTCGCGGGCTGCGCGACCGAGCGATCCTACGAGGGCCCGGCGCGGCCGGCGGCGGAACTGGCGACCATCGAGGGCGCGCCGCGCCTCAACGCCGGACTGCCGCTCGCGCCGCTGCTGCGCAAGGTCGACGACCGCGTCGTCGGCGTCGAGTACTCGCGGGTCACGGTTCTGCCCGGCACGCACCACGTGCTGGTCGACTGCGTGATGCCCGAGACGCACAGCACCACGCGCTTCCAGCTCGAGATCGAGACCTATCCCGGCCGGCGCTACGTGCTGGTGGCGCAGAGCGCGCCCGGCAACCAGCGCTGCGGCGCGGTGCGGGTCGACGAGCGCTGAGCGTGCACGTCGCATTCGTCGCGCCATTGCTGATGGAGGCGACGCTGCGCTTCGTCGAGGGCGCCGCGCGGCTGCCGGGCGTGGCGCTGTCGCTCGTCAGCCAGGACCCGCTCGAGCGCGTTCCGGCGGCGCTGCGCGCGCGGCTCAGCGCGCACTGGCAGGTGCGCGACGCCTTCGATCCGCAGCAGCTGGTCGAGGCCGCCAGCGGCCTCGCGCGGCTCGGTGGCACGGTCGAGCGGATGATCGGCTCGCTCGAACAGTTGCAGGTGCCGCTGGCGCTCGCGCGCGAGCGTCTCGGCCTGCCGGGGCTGTCGCCGGCGGTGGCGCACAACTTCCGCGACAAGTCGCTGATGAAGGATCTGCTGCGCGCCGCCGGGGTGCCCTGTGCGCGGCACCGGCTGGCCGACTCGGCGGCCGCGGCGCGCGCGTTTGCCGCCGAGGCAGGCTTCCCGATCGTGGTCAAGCCGCCGGCCGGCGCCGGCGCTGCCGGCACCTACCGCCTCGACGACGGCGCGGCGCTCGAGCGCTACCTTGGCGCCCATCCGCCAGGCGTCACTCGGCCGGTGCTCTGCGAGGAGTTCCTGAGCGGCGAGGAGCACTCGTTCGACTCGGTCGCGATCGACGGCCGGCTCGTGTTCTGGTCGGTGTCGCGCTACCTGCCGTCGCCGCTGACGGTGATGGAGAACCCGTGGATCCAGTGGTGCGTGCTGCTGCCGCGCGATCTGGACGGCTACGACGACATCCGCGAGCTCGGCGCGCGGGCGCTCGGCGCGCTCGGCCTCGAGAGCGGCATGACGCACATGGAGTGGTTCCGCCGTCCTGACGGCAGCGTCGCGGTGTCCGAGGTGGCGGCGCGGCCGCCGGGCGCGCAGTTCAGCTCGCTGCTGTCCTATGCGCACGATGCGGACTTCTACGCCGCGTGGCCGCGGATCGTCATCGACAACCGCTTCGAGGCGCCGTCGCGGCGCTGGGCAGTCGGCGCCGCGTACGTGCGCGGTCAGGGCAGCGGCCGGGTACGGCGCATCCACGGGCTTGACGCCGCGCAGCGCGAACTCGGGCCGCTGGTGGTCGAGGCCCGGCTGCCGCCGCCGGGGCTGACCCAGAGCCCGGGCTACGAGGGTGCCGGACACGTGATCCTGCGGCACCCGGACACGGCGCGGGTCGAACAGGGCCTGCGACGGCTGGTGAGCCTGATCCGGGTCGAACTGGAGTGAGCGGGCCGTGATCCGCTTCGCGGCCGGGCCGCAGGCCGGTTCCGTATAATCCCAATATGTTCAATTCGCCGTCCCTCTCGTCCTGCACCCGCGGCGCGGTCCCGCTGCTCGCCGCGCTGCTGCTGTGCCTGCTGCCGGCGGCGGTGTTCGCCACCAGCGACGAGCTCAGGGCCGCCGACCAGGTACTGGTCGTCAAGAGCGAGCACCGCCTGTACCTGATCAGGGATGGCCAGCCCTATCGCAGCTACAAGGTGGCGCTCGGCTTGAACCCGATCGGCCACAAGGAGCGCGAGGGCGACTTCCGCACGCCGGAAGGCCGCTACCGGCTCGACGCCCGAAATCCGTCGAGCGACTTCTTCCTGTCGATCCACCTCTCCTACCCGAGCGCCGACGACGCGGAACGCGCGCGGCGTCACCACTGGGCACCTGGCGGCTCCATCATGATTCACGGCCTGCCGAACGTGCCGAAGCGGCCGATCGACTACTACAAGAGCACCGACTGGACCGACGGCTGCATCGCGCTCGCCAACGACGACATGCTCGAGGTGTGGCTGCTGACGCGGGCCAACACGCCGATCGAGATTCGCCCGTGAGCGCAACCGATGCCGAGATCGACACCAGCGAGTTCGTCGACGCCCGGGTAGCCCCGCGCGGCAGCCTCGAGAACCTGTCGCAGCGCGAGATGGAGCAGCTGCAGGACCGCGGCCAGGGCGGCCTGTACCCGCTGTTCCGCAGCTGCGCCCTCGCGGTGCTCAACTCCGGCAGCCGCAGCGACGACGCGACCGAACTGTTCGAGAAGTACAGCGACTTCGAGATCCAGATCGTCCGCCAGCCGTGGGGCGTCAAGCTGCAAATGCAGAGCGCACCGGCGGTGGCGTTCGTCGACGGCCAGATGATCCGCGGCGTCAAGGAACACCTGTTCGCGGTGCTGCGCGATATCGTCTACATCGCCAACGAGGTCGTCGAGAGCGCGCAGTTCGACCTGACGCAGCCGGACGGCATCACCAACGCGGTGTTCTGCATTCTGCGCAACGCACGCGTGCTCGAGGCGCACGCGCGCCCTGACCTCATCGTCTGCTGGGGCGGCCACTCGATCCCGCGCGAGGAGTACGACTACACCAAGCTGGTCGGCTACGAGCTCGGCCTGAGGGGCCTCAACGTCTGCACCGGCTGCGGACCGGGCGCGATGAAGGGTCCGATGAAGGGCGCGACCATCGGTCATTCCAAGCAGCGCATCGCCAACGGCCGCTACATCGGCCTCACCGAGCCCGGCATCGTCGCCGCGGAGCCGCCGAACCCGATCGTCAACCACCTCGTGATCATGCCGGACATCGAGAAGCGGCTCGAGGCCTTCGCGCGCCTCGCGCACGGCATCATCGTCTTCCCCGGCGGCGTCGGCACCGCCGAGGAAATCCTCTATCTGCTCGGCATCCTGCTCGACCCGGCGAATGCCGGCCAGCCGGCGCCGCTGGTGCTGACCGGCCCGGCGCGCTCGGCAGCGTGGTTCGAGCAGATCCACGAGTTCATCGGCCTGACGCTGGGACCGGCGGCCCAGGCGCGCTACCGCATCATCATCGACGACCCGGCGGAGGTTGCGCGCGCGATGGTCGCGGGCACCGAGCAGGTGCGACGCCACCGCCGGCAGGTCGGCGACTCGTTCAACTTCAACTGGATGCTGCGCATCCCGCCGGCCTTCCAGCTGCCGTTCGAGGTCTCGCACGCGAGCGTCGCGGCGCTGGACCTGAATCTGGAGCAGCCGGTGCACGAGCGCGCCGCGAACCTGCGGCGGGCGTTCTCGGCGATCGTCGCCGGCAACGTCAAGGAGCACGGCATCCGCCAGATCGCGGCGCACGGCCCTTTCGAGATCCGCGGCTCGCCGCGACTGATGCAGGCGCTGGACGGCCTGCTGGCCTCCTTCATCGCCCAGCGGCGGATGAAGATATCGGGCGAATACCGGCCTGTTTACCGCGTGGTTGCCTGAGAACCGGGCGCGTTGGCCGATTCCTTGATCC
Organism: Pseudomonadota bacterium; assembly: GCA_025355105.1. Taxonomy (GTDB): domain Bacteria; phylum Pseudomonadota; class Gammaproteobacteria; order Steroidobacterales; family Steroidobacteraceae; genus CAIKZZ01. Next base: position 27,926 of record JANYAE010000102.1, read on the forward strand.
AGTACCGGGCCTGCTGTGACGCAGTTCCTGTGAGCGGTGGACGCCCGGGCAGTACCTTGCCAACGTCACCTTGCAGGTGTGTGTGGCATGAGCGATAGCAAAAGTCCGCGCAACCCGCCGGTCCGGAAGCCCCTCGAGGGGGCGGTTCCGGGACGGGCGGCGAGTGTTGGACTGACCGGACGAATCGAGCGCGCGGCGCTGCCGCGGACGCCGAGCCGTACCGGCGCGAGCCGCCATTCGGCGATCACGCGCAATCTGCAGAACTACGCGAGCTACAAGCTCTGGGCCGAGAAGGTCAAGAGCAGCTGGGAGCCGGGCAAGGACCCGAAGGGCTGATCAGCCGGCGGCCTCGAGGCCGGTCGCGCTCGCCGCCTCGCCGTTCGCGAAGCGCTTCTCCAGCCAGTCCAGCAGCGGCTGCCAGGTGGCGACGTCGTCGCGCGCGATGTAGCTCTTCATCTCATGCACGCCATGGCCCTGCTCGGCCGCGCGCAGGTAATTGTGCGAGTCGCGCAGCGTCGTGACGATCGGGATGTCGAGCGTCCCGAGGAAGCGCAGCAAGGTCGTCAGCGCGAGCGTATTGCGGCGGGCCCGATTGGCGATCACGCCGATGCGGTGCTCGCGGCGCTTGATCTTCGCCACCAGCAGCAGGTCGGCGATGCACTTCGAGGCGGCGTGGATGTCGATGTCGGACGGCAGCACCGGCACCAGCACCGCATCGGCGTCGCGCACCAGCTCCGGCATGTCCTGGGCCGCGACCGCGGCCGGCGTGTCGACGACGACCCGCTCGGTGCCGGGCGGCAGCCGCATCAGGAAGCTGCGGGTGACGCGCGGGTTCTTTTCGAAGGCCGCGATGCCGTGGATCACCGACAGGTGGCTGGCGCGCTTGCGCAGCCAGCGCGAGCTCGACGCCTGCGGATCGTAGTCGACCAGTACGGTGCGAAATCCCGCCGACGCGTAATAAGCGGCCAGGTTGGTCGCGACGGTGGTCTTGCCGGAGCCGCCCTTCGGATTGAGGACGACTATCTTTCGCGTCATCAGCTGTCCCCGGCTGCCGCGGTGCGGCGTGGCCGCTGCCAAGCTGTGGCTAGCCTACGCACCGTGCAGAGTCCACGCAAGCAACGTGTCCCGGCGGCGGTCCGCCATTCCTGTGATCCGCCGCAAGGTCCGGGCCCGGCAGGGGAGCCTAGAGTGCCTTCCCCCGAGCGCCCCTGCGAGACCGCCATGGAAGTCCTATTACTGCTGCTCGACGAGATCGACGACCTCTTCATGATGCTTTGGGCGCGGGCGAGCATGATCCTGCGCTGACGCCGCCGGGGCGCATCGCCCCCTTGAATCCTGCCCCGCTGCCCCTAGAGTGAGCGCGCCTGCCGGCCATCGGCCGGCCGCGGCCTCGGCCGCGCCCTTAAGCACTGACCGGGGCACAGCCAGATGACCAGCGCCACGCAGCGGGAGACCCGCGGCTTCCAGGCCGAAGTGAAGCAGCTGCTTCGCCTGATGATCCATTCCCTGTATTCGAACCGCGAGATCTTCCTCCGCGAGCTGATCTCCAACGCCTCCGACGCCTGCGACAAGCTGCGCTTCCGCGCGCTGGCCGAGCCGCAGCTGCAGGAGGGCGGTGTCGAGCTCGCGATCGACATCGATTTCGACGCCGCGGCGCGCACCGTCACGGTCGCGGACTCAGGCGCCGGCATGAGCCGCGCCGAGGTCATCGAGCACCTCGGTACGATCGCCAAGTCCGGCACCGCGGAGTTCCTCGCGCAGCTATCGGGCGACCAGCAGAAGGACGCGCAGCTGATCGGCCAGTTCGGCGTCGGCTTCTACTCGGCATTCATCGTCGCCGACCGCGTCGAGGTCTTCAGCCGCCGTGCCGGTACCGAGGCCGCCGAGGGCGTGCACTGGGAGTCGGACGGCTCCGGCGAGTTCAGCGTCGAGAACGCGGCGGTCGAGCGGCGCGGCACGCGCGTCGTGCTGCACCTCAAGGAGGACGCCACCGAGTTCGCCGACGCCTGGCGCCTGCGCGGTCTCGTCAAGCGCTACTCCGATCACATCGCCTTCCCGGTGCGGATGCCGGCGCTGCCGGCCGGCGACGCCGCCCGGCCGCCGGAGGCCGCGCGGCGCGACGTCGTCAACAGCGCGCAGGCGCTCTGGACCCGCGCCCGCGGCGAGATCAAGGACGAGGAATACGCCGAGTTCTACAAGCACGTCTCGCATGACTTCGGCGCGCCGCTCGCCTGGTCGCACAACCGCGTGGAGGGCAAGCGCGAGTACACGACGCTGCTGTACCTGCCGTCGCACGCGCCCTTCGACCTGTGGCACCGCGACGCCGCGCGCGGCCTCAAGCTCTACGTGCGGCGCGTGTTCATCCTCGACGACGCCGAGCAGTTCCTGCCGCTGTACCTGCGCTTCGTCAAGGGCGTGGTCGACTCAGGCGACCTGTCGCTGAACGTCTCGCGCGAACTCCTGCAGCAGGACCCGGAGATCGAGGCGATGCGCTCGGGCATCACGCGCCGCGTGCTCGAGCTGCTGGCGAAGCTCGCCAAGGACGAGCCCGACAAGTACGCCGGGTTCTGGAAGGAGTTCGGCCAGGTGCTCAAGGAGGGCGTGGCCGAGGACCCGTCGAACCGCGAGCGGATCGCGAAGCTGCTGCGCTTCGCGAGCACGACGACCGAGCGCGAGGTGCAGGATCAGTCGCTGGACGCCGTGATCGGGCGCCTGCGTCCGGGCCAGAAGCATCTCTACTATGTCGCCGGCGAAACCTGGAACGCGGCGCGGCAGAGCCCGCACCTCGAGCGGCTGCGGCAGAAAGGCGTCGAGGTGCTGTTGCTGCACGACCGCATCGACGAGTGGATGATGGGCCACCTCGGCGACTACGAGGGCAAGAGCTTCCACGACGTCAGCCGCGGCGACCTCGACCTTGGCGAGCTCGAGAGCGCCGCCGAGAAGGCTGCCGGCGAGCAGGGGGCGGAGGCGGCGCTCGCGCTGTGCGGGCGTCTGCGCGAGGCGCTGTCCGGCAAGGTCGAGGCGGTGCGTGCCACGCAGCGGCTCGCCGAGTCGCCGGCGTGCCTGGTGCGTTCGGCCGACGACGTCGGCGCGCAGATGAGGAAGCTCCTCGAGGCCGCCGGCCAGGCGCTGCCCGACAAGCGGCCGACGCTCGAGATCAATCCCGCACACCCGCTCGTGGTGCGGCTCGAGGGCCTGGCCGAGGGCGAGCAGTTCAAGGACCTCGCGAGCCTGCTGTTCGACCAGGCGACGCTGGCCGGTGGCGGCCAGCTCGCGGAGCCGGCGGAGTTCGTGCGGCGCCTCAACCGGCTGCTGCTCGCGGGCAGCTAGGCGCCGATCCCGTCATAATGGCGGCCGCGCGATCGCGCGCGCCGCCGGAGGATCACCGTGCCCTGCTCTCGCCGCGTCTTCGCCGTCCTCGTCGCGCTGCTGCTCGGCGCGCTTCCCGCCGCCTTGGCCGACGTGCCGTCAGGCGCGCCTCAGGCCGCGGCCAGCGAGGCCGCCGGCCTCATTGCCACCGAGCTGGCCGCCGGCAAGGGCGAGCCGGTCAGCGCCGGCGCCTGGGTGCGCGTCCACTACACGGGCTGGCTGCACGATCCCAAGGCGCCGGGCGGCAAGGGCACGCAGTTCGACAGCTCCGTCGGCAAGGAGCCGTTCGTATTCCAGCTCGGCCGGCAGCGCGTGATCCGCGGCTGGGACCTCGGCGTTGAGGGCATGCGCGCCGGCGGCAAGCGGCGCCTGCTGATCCCGCCGGAACTCGGCTACGGCGCGCGCGGTGCCGGCGGCGTCATCCCGCCGCAGGCGACGCTGCTGTTCGACATCGAGCTGATCGATTTCCTGCCAGCCATGTGATCGGCGCCGGCAGGCTGCCGGCGCCAGCAAGAACCACCTGAGGGGGACGCCAGGATGCTGAAGTCCACGCTCGCGGCGTCGCTTGCCCTGCTGCTGCTGCCGGCGGTGGCCGGCGCCGCCACGCTGGTCTACGCCGGACACCTGATCGACGCGGTCGGCAGCGCGCCGGCGGCCGAGGTCACGGTGGTCGTCGAGGGCACCGAGATCAAGGCCGTCGAGAAGGGCTACCGCGCGCCGGCCGCCGGCGACACGGTGATCGACCTCAAGGACGCGACGGTGCTGCCGGGCCTGTGGGACATGCACGTGCACTTGACCAGCGAGTACAACCGCGGCTCGCAGCTCGAGTCGTTCACGCTCAACGAGGGCGACGTCGCGCTGCAGGGCGCGTTCTTCGCCGAGCGCACGCTGAACGCCGGCTTCACGACCGTGCGCGACTTGGGCGCCGCCATGAACGCCTCGATCGCGCTCAGGAACGCCATCAATAAGGGCCTGGTGCGCGGGCCGCGCATCTTCGCCGCCGGCAAGGCGATCGCGACCACCGGCGGCCACGCCGACCCGACCAACGGCTGGGCGCAGCGCATCATGGGCGAGCCGGGGCCGCGCGAGGGCGTGATCAACGGCCCGTTCAACGCCGCCGAGGCGGTGCGCCAGCGCTACAAGGACGGCGCGGACACCATCAAGATCACCGCCACCGGCGGCGTGCTGTCGGTTGCCAAGAACGGCCTCAATCCGCAGTTCACCGAGGAGGAGGTGCGCGCGGTCGTGACCACCGCGCGCGACTACGGCTTCAAGGTGGCCGCGCACGCCCATGGCGCCGAGGGCATCAAGCGCGCGATCCGCGGCGGCGTGGACTCGATCGAGCACGGCACCTTCATGGACGACGAGGCGATCCGGCTGATGAAGGAACGCGGCACGACCTACGTGCCGACCTTGTCGGCCGGGCGCTGGGTGGCCGAGCGCGCCCGCGAGCCGAACTTCTTCCCGGCGCTGGTGCAGCCCAAGGCCGCGGCGATCGGCCCGCAGATCCAGCTGACCTTCGCCAAGGCCTACAAGGCCGGCGTGCGCATCATGTTCGGCACCGACACCGGCGTTTCGGCGCATGGCGACAACGCCCGGGAGTTTCGCTACATGGTCGAGGCCGGCATGCCGCCGCTCGAGGCGATCAAGTCGGCGACCATCGTCGCCGCGCGCTTCATGGACGTCGGCGATCGCCTCGGCTCGGTGGAGGCCGGCAAGCTGGCCGACCTCATCGCAGTACCCGGCAACCCGCTGGCCGACATCGGCGTGCTGGAGCGCGTGCGCTTCGTGATGAAGGACGGCAAGGTCTACAAGGACGTCCGCGCGCCGTGAGCACGCCGGGCCGCGATCCGGCAGGCCGGGCGCCGTTCCGGCCGCCGGCGGCGGAAAAGCTCGTGATCGCCGGGCCGGTCGGGCCGCTCGAGGCGGTCTGCGAGGTGCCGGACGGCTACGACGGGCGCGATTGCGCGGTGGTCTGCCACCCGCACCCGCTTTATGGCGGCACGCTGCAGAACAAGGTCGTGCACTCGACAGCGCGGGCGCTGCAGGAATGCGGCCTGGCGACGCTGCGCTTCAACTTCCGCGGCGTCGGCGCGAGCGCCGGCAGCTTCGACGACGGCCGGGGCGAGACCCAGGACGCGCTCGCGGTCTGTGACTACGCGCTCGGCCGCTGGCCGGGCGCGCGTCTGACGCTCGCAGGATTCTCGTTCGGCGCCTTCGTCGCCTACCAGGCGGCCGCACTGCGAGCGGCGGTGCGCCTCTACACGATCGCCCCGCCGGTGGGGCGATTCGACTTCGCCGAGCACCCGGCACCGCGGGTGCCATGGATCGTGATTCAGGGTGACCGGGACGAACTGGTGGATCCCGCGCAGGTGCTCGCGTGGGCCGGCCGCGCCGCGCCGCCACCGACGATCGTCATGCTCGAGGGGGCAGAGCACTTCTTCCACGGCCGGCTCAACGAGCTCAAGGACGCCGTGCAGTCGCATCTTGGCGACGGCTGAGCGCCAGCGGCCGCGCCGCAAACGAAAAAGCCGGGGCACGTGCCCCGGCTCTTACGGTGGCGCCAGGCCGGGGCCCGGCGCGCGATCGCTCAGTTGACCATCGACTTGAGCGACTTCAGGGCAACGGCACGGACCTTCTTCGAGGCCGGCTTCGCCTTGAACATCATCTTCTGACCCGTGAACGGGTTGACGCCCTCGCGCGCCTTCGTGGCGGGCTTCTTGACGACCCGCAGCTTCAGCAGGCCGGGGATCGTGAACAGACCGCCGCCGCGCAGGCTCTTCTTGATGACGCCGTTCAGCGACTCGAAGACAGCTCCGACCTGCTTCTTCGCCAGCTCCGTGTCCTTCGCGATGTGCGCGAGAATTTCGGACTTGGTCGGTGCCGCGTTCTTTTTCGCCATTGTGTTCTCCTGTGGGTTTTCGATTTGGGCCGTCGTCTTAGCGCGGAATGTTCGCGTCTTTCCGAGTATCGCGCCGTTCGCAGTCCGGTGCCGATAGCGCTGAAAGGCGGGAAAAACAGCGTAAAGCGATTGCCCTCTTGTCTCGACCGCGCGCGACAATAACACAGGAATCGCGCAATTCCACTAGTTTTTCCGACGTTTCTGGCTCAAGGTCGGCGTGCCAGCTGACTGGCGAGTGCGTCCGGCAGTGCCTTCGGCGCAGCGATGCGCACGACTTTCTCGCGGCCGGACGCGCCACGGACGAGTTCGGCGCGCGACGGCGCGACGCCGAAGGCGTCGGCGAGGAATCGCAGCAGGTGCGCGTTGGCGGCCCCGTCGACCGGCGGTGCCGTGATCCGGACCTTGAGGCGTGCGCCCTCCAGGCGCAGCTCGTCACGCGAGGCGCGCGGCTGAACGCGCACCGTGAGCACGAGGTCGGCCCCGTCCCAGCGGTGCCAGTCGGTCATCCGAGCCCGAGCAGCAGCGGCGCGATGCGGTCGTTGAGAATCATCTGCAGCACGGTCAGCAGCATCAGCGCGACCAGCGGCGACAGGTCGAGGCCGCCGAGCGTCGGCAGCGCGCGCCGCAGCGGGCGCAGCAGCGGCGTGACCAGATCGCCGAGCACGCGGGCGGCCGGGTTGTAGCCGTCCGGGGCGACCCAGCTGAGCAGCACGTAGCCGATGATCGCGACCACGTACAGCGACAGGGTCGTGTCGGCCAGCGCCAGCATCGACCGCAGCAGCAGCGCCACGGGTCCGGGCAGGCCGAAGCCGGCAAGCAAGGTCAGCACCGCCGTCGCCAGCAGCTGCACCAGCAGCACGGCGACCACCGACGCGGTATCGACGCGGCCTGCCGCGGGCAGGATGCGGCGCAGCGGCAGGATCAGCGGATTCGTCAGCCGCACCAGCGCCTGCACCAGCGGATTGCGGAACTCGGTGCGCACCAGCTGGAACAGCAGCCGGAGCAGGAAGGCGCCGACCAGCAGCGTGAACAGCCAGCCGGCGATGTAGTGCAGTTCGCGCATGGTGCGGTGGTGGCCCCTCTAGTCCTGCACGTCGCGGCCGAACTCGGCCGCGAGCTCGCGCGAGCGGCGCGCCGCGGCGGCGACGGCGCGGGCGAAGATAGCACGCAGATCGGCGGCCTCGAGCACCGCCATCGCCGCGGCGGTCGTGCCGCCCTTGGACGTCACCTGCTCGCGCAGCGTCACCGGCTCGTCGGCCGACGACTGGGCGAGCGCGGCCGCGCCCGCGGCGGTATCGATCGCGAGGCGCCGCGCGACCGCAGGCACCAGGCCCTCGGCGATCGCGGCGGTCTCGAGCAGCTCGATCAGCAGGAAGAAGTACGCCGGTCCGCTGCCGGAGACCGCCGTCACGGCGTCGAGGTGGCCCTCGGTGCCGACCCAGACGACGCTGCCGACCGCCTCGATCAGGCGCGTGGCCAGCGCGCGCGCGGCGGCGTCCACCGCCGGGTCCGCGTACAGCGCGCTGATGCCGGCGCCGATCAGCGCCGGCCGGTTCGGCATGGCCCTGACGACGCCGAGCTCACCGCCCAGCCAGCGGCGGATGTCGGCGGCGCGGATGCCGGCCGCGATCGACAGCACGAGCGGTCGGGACTGCGCCGCGAGCGGCGCGAGCGAGCGGACCGCGGCGCCGAGCAGCTGCGGCTTCACCGCCAGCACCCAGACCTCGGCGTTGCGCGCCGCGGCATCGTTGTCGGCGTACAAGCGGACGCGCGGGTAGGCGGCCGCAAGCCAGTCGCGCTGGCTCGCGACCGGGTCCGCGACCGAGATCGACGACGCCGGTGCGCCGCGTGCCACCCAGCCGCCGATCAGGGCGCGGGCCATCTGGCCGCCGCCGATCAGTGCGATCCGCGGCCAGCTCTCAGTCACTGCGTTCATGAACTCTCCGCGGCCCGAACAGCGCGGTGCCGATGCGCACGTGGGTCGCTCCCTCGAAAACCGCCGACTCGAGGTCGGCGCTCATGCCCATCGACAGGGCGTCGAGCGCGAGCCCGTCGCGCCGAAGGCCTTCGGCCAGCAGCCGCAGCCGCGCGAAATAGCCGCGCTGCACCGCGGGGTCCTCGCTCTCCGGCGGTACGCACATCAGGCCCCGCAGCCGCAGCCGCGGCAGCGACGCCACCGCGCTCGCGAGCGCCGGCAGCGCCTCCGGTGCAACCCCGCCCTTGCTCGGCTCGTCGGCGAGCTTGACCTGCAGGCAGACCGACAGCGGCGGGCCGTGAAAAGGGCGCTGCGCGGAGAGCCGCTCGGCGAGCTTCAGCCGGTCGACGGTGTGGACCCAGTCGAACTGCTCGGCGATCGTGCGCGTCTTGTTGGCCTGCAGCTGGCCGATGAAGTGCCACGCCAGGCCCTGGCGGGGGACCGCGGCGATCTTGGCGAGGGCCTCCTGGAGGTAGTTCTCGCCGAGGTCGGCGAGCCCGGCGGCGCGCGCCGCCACGGCCACCTCGGCCGGCTGACCTTTCGTAACTCCGACGAGGGTCACAGATTCCG
>JANYAE010000017.1 GCA_025355105.1 Pseudomonadota bacterium
GGCCAGGGCTACTCCGGCAACGGCGACTTCTTCGCCGCCGCGTACCAGACGGACGAGCCCTTCGAGCCCTGCAACGGCCCGGTCATCACCACCGGGATCGTCTTCGACCGCGGCGAGGGGGACGACCGCGTGTGGTTCATCCTGCAGGACGGCGGCTTCCCCAGGCAGGTGGCGTCGTTCGCGTCGCTCCTCGCCCCCGGCGCCGACTGGCTCAAGGACGCCGCGTCGTGGCTGAAGGACGATCTCGAGCGCGCCTTCCGCGACGCCGCCCAGGGGGGCCTGGCGCGGCAGGATCCTCCCGACGTGGCGAACACGGCGCTCTTCCTGGCCATGGGTCGCGATCGCGCCAACGGGAAGATCGAGCTGTCGCCGCTCACCCACGCCCTCCGCGTCACCTGGGACGTGCCGTCGAACATGCCGCTCTACTCCGGCGCCGCGCGCCTGGTGCAGGACGTGGCCGACGCGCTCGCTGAATCGGGCCTCGAACCCGGCAACCTGGTGATCGAGCTCACCGAGAGCACGATCATGCACAACACCGAGGCGAATCTCGCGCGGTTGTTGCAGCTGAAGGCGCTCGGCGTGCGGCTTGCCATCGACGACTTCGGCACCGGCTACTCGTCGCTGTCCTACCTGCACCGCTTCCCGATCGACATCCTCAAGATCGACCGCTCCTTCGTCAGCCGGCTGACCAATACCTACAACGGGCCAGAGCTCGCGCGCGCCGTGATCACTCTCGGCGAGACGCTCGGGCTCGACACGGTCGCCGAGGGCATCGAGCTCGAACCGGAGGTGGACGCGCTGCTCGCGCTCGGCTGCGTCGCCGGCCAGGGCTTCCTGTTTGCCGAGTCCGGGTCGCTGGCGGACCTGGCGCAGAGCCCGTTCGTCGCTAAGCGCAACGCGCTCTGGACGACCGCGGCCGCGACGCGCGACCTGTCGCCAACCGGCCGCTACGCCGCGCTCAAGGACGTCGCCGGCGCGGCGTAGCGGCCCGCGCCGACGGTGTCGCGCGGCGAGCCGCTCGATCGGCGGCGGCAGCACGACACCGACCAGCGGCGACGGCGCGAGCGGACCGGCATGGCGGACGACGTCGGCCGCTGCGTGGCAGTCGACAGCGACTTTCCGAGCGGTGGCGCCGGTGGTGTACCGGATAGGCCATCCGCGGCCGGCCCGCGCGCCGCGTCGATGACCGGCACGGAGGAACGACCGACGTGGACGTGTTCGCGCCCGACGACCCACAACGCGGCGCGGGTCGTGGGCCTGTCCTACCTGCTGGCACTGGTGTTCGCGAACTTCGCGGAATTCTATGTCGCCGGAACGCTCATCGTTGTCGACGACGCCGCGGCGACCGCGCGAAACATCGTGGCGCACGAGTTGCTGTTTCGCCTGGGCGTCGCCAGCAATCTGCTGGTCTTTGCGCTCGACGTCGTGCTGGCCATCGCCCTGTACCTGGTGCTGAGGCCGGTCAGCCGCGCGCTCGCCGCCGTGGCCACCGCGTGGCGGCTGATCGAAACGGCGACCATGGTCATCGCCGCGCTGAGCGACCTCGACGCGCTCCGCGCCCTGAGCGGCGCCGGCTACCTGCAGGCGCTCGGCCCCGATCAGCTGGCGGCACTCGCCAGGCTCTCGATCGGCGCGCACGGCTCCGCCTACAACATCGGGCTGCTGTTCTTCGGCTGCGGATCGACGCTGTTCGGCTACCTGTGGTTCGGGTCCGGCTACATCCCGAGGGCGCTCGCCGCACTCGGGATCGTCGCGTCGCTGCTGGTGCTGGTGGTCGCATTTGCCGTCGTCGTCGTGCCGTCCGTCGCCCGGACGGTGATACCGGCGTGCTTCATCCCGATCTTCCTGTTCGAACTCGCGCTGGGAGGCTGGCTGCTCGGCAAGGGACTGCGTCCCGCCGCGGCCATCAGGCGACCGCCCGGCTGCTGACGCTCGGCGAGGTCGCCAGGCGCGCGGATGCGCTAGTCTTGCGCCTGGTTCGAGCCCGGTCACGGCGAGGGAGTATCGGTCGATGACGCACAACGCGCGCCCGGCCCGGCACGAGCGCCACCCCATGACGGCCTGCGCAATCGCCTGGGCCCTGCTCGGCACGCTCGGCCTCACGGCCTGCAGCCTGCAAAGGAACACCGTGAATCCGCAGACCGTGCGCGATCTCGCGACCCGCTATACCGCGGCCTGGTGCAGTCAGGACCCGACCCGTGTCGCGTCATTTTTCGCATCCGACGGCTCTCTCAAGATCAACGACGCGGCGCCGGCGGTCGGCCGCGCGGAAATTGCGGCGGCGGCGCGAGGCTTCATGACGGCCTTCCCCGATCTCGTGGTGCGCATGGACGATCTGACCACCGCTGGCAGTCAGGCGGTGTATCGCTGGACCTTGAGCGGAACGAATAGCGGGCCGGGCGGTACCGGCAAGAGCATCCGGATCAGCGGCTACGAGGAATGGACGATCGGCGCGGACGGCCTGGTGGAACGGTCGCTCGGCCATTTCGACGGCTCGGACTACGACCGCCAGCTGCGCGAGGGCCCGCCGGCCGGCCGCTGATGCACGTCCAGCGCTGCCGGCCGTACAGCAACGTGCACCGCTGTCGAGCTCACGCAAGCGCTCGACCAGTGCCGCAGGCGCTGCGATGAACCGCGCCGATGCCGCCGCGCGCGCTCCCGGCGCCGAATGGCGCGCCGCCGCCCGTGCCGGCGTCCTCTACGTCCTGGTCGTGTTCGCAATCGCCTTCGTGATCGGCAGCGTGCGAGTGCTGTGGGTCGCACCGCGGCTGGGTGCGTTCGTGGCCGTGCTGCTTGAGAGCCCACTGGTGCTGGCGGCCAGCTGGGGGAGCGCGCGGTGGTCCATCCGACGCCTCGAGGTCGCCAACGCCTTGCGCATCCGCGCCGCGATGGGCACGACGGCGTTCGTGACGCTGATGCTCGTCGAGTACGGTGTCGCCGTCTGGGCTTTCGGCGCGTCCCAGGCCGACTATCTGGCCCAGCTGCGGACCCCCCCGGGTGCGGACGGCCTGCTCACGCGGCTCTGCTTCGCGGCGATCCCGTGCGTGCAGACCCTGGTCAGGCGGCGCGAACTGCCGTCGTGATCACCGCCGCCCCGGCCGGCAGGCTGGCCATCCCGTTCAGCGTCGCGGCACCGCTCGCCGGCCGCCGGTCGCCGGCGCTTCGCATCGGACTGCGGATCGTTGGCAGCTGCTTCGCCGCGATCGGCCTGATGCTGCTAGCCCTAGCGCTGCGTTCTTGAGCGGCGCGCGACGTGCGCCGTCTGACCGCCCGCGCGCCGCGGCAGCAAGCGTGGCGGCGCTGCGCGTCCAACGCACGGGGCGCAGCGATCGGTAGCCTTCAGGCCGCAGCAACCGGCCGCGCGTCGCGGTGGAGAACGTCGTACGATTCCCCGCTGCTCAACTGCCGTGGAGACTTGAATGCGCTCGCTACTCGTCCGGCATTGCACGTTCCTGTGGTTGCTGACCGTGAATCCGGCCGTCGCCGGCGCGCCGCCGGTGGACGGCGCGACCCTCAACCGGATCGCCGATGCCGGATTCAACCACGGGGAGGTCGTCGAGACCGCCGCCTATCTCGCCGACCAGATCGGCGGCCGCCTGACCAATTCGCCGGCGATGCGGGCAGCCGAGCGCTGGACGCAGAGCCGGTTCCTGGCCTGGGGCCTGAAGAACGTCCATACCGAGGGCTTCGACTTCGGCCGGGGCTGGTGGATCGAGTCCTCGCAGGTACGGCTCGTCGCGCCGCGGCCGCTCGCGCTGCGGGCGATTCCAGTGGCGTGGACGCCGGCGACCGCCGGGCCGCTGACGGCGAGCGTCGTGGTGGCGCCGCTGCGCACCGAGCGCGACTTCGCGAACTGGAAGGGCAAGCTCGCCGGTAAGATCGTATTGGTGACGTGGCCCGAGCCGCCGAAGGATCTCACCGAAGTGCCGTTCACGCGGATGGCAGACGGCGAGACGGGCAAGCTCAACAAGTATCCGCTACCGCACTTCGATCCTGAGGAACGCGGCAAGCGGATCGAGTCGCAAACGTTCCCCGGCAAAGTCGACGACTTCCTCGCCGGCGAAGGCGCGGTCGCCTGGGCGCGGATGTCGCGCCTCGACGGCCACCTGGTGCACGGCGAGGGCTACGCCTACCAGGTCGGCAAGACGCGGCGGCTGCCGGGCGTCGAACTCGCGGCGGAAGACTACCGGCGCATCACCCGCCTCGCGACGGTCGGCGAGGTCCGGCTCGAGATCGACAGTCGCGTCCACTTCGAGGACGGCGATCAGCATGCGTACAACGTCCTCGCCGACCTGCCCGGCCGTGATCCGAAGGCCGGCTACGTGATGGCCGGCGCGCACCTCGACAGCTGGATCGCCGGCGACGGCGCCGCCGACAACGGCGCGGGCAGCGCCGTCATCATGGAAGCGGCGCGCATCCTCGCCAGCCTCGATTTGAAGCCGAAGCGCACGATCCGGTTCGCGCTGTGGGCCGGCGAGGAACAGGGCCTGCTGGGTTCGGCGGCCTACATCGCGCAACATCTGGCGCATCGTCCGGTACCCGAGGATCCGGTGCTGGCGGCCCTCGGCCCGTATTTTGCGACCGACACCTTTCCGGTGGAGCCGCTGCCGGGCTTCGCCGAACTTGCCGGCTACTTATCGACAACGGCTCGGGCAAGCTGCGCGGACTCTACGCCGAGGGCAATTTCGCGGTCGTGCCGACGCTGCGCGAGTGGCTGGCGCCATTCGACGGTCTCGGCGCGAGCATGGTCGTCGCCGACGCCACCGGCGGCACCGACCACGTCCTCATGAGCCGCATCGGGCTGCCGGCATTCCAGTTCATCCAGGACCCGCTCGACTACGCAACGCGGGTTCACCATACCGACATCGACACCTTCGACCACCTGCGCGCGGATGACCTGCGGCAGGCGGCGGTCATCCTGGCGACGGTGCTGCTCGACGCGGCGAACAGCGATGCGCCGCTGGCCCGCAAGACCCTGCCGACCCAGCCGCGCCTGTCCGATCCGTTCAAGTACCCGGAACCGTCGAAGCCGTAGGCCGGGAGCAGGCGCGCGGCTCGCGACGGGACGGTCTTGCGGGACCGCCGGACGGCTTGTCCCGCGCTGGCGCGCACGCGCCCGGGTAACACCGCTCGATCGGCAGCTCGGGATCGGCCGGCGGGCGGCCCGATTGGTGCACCGCGATCGTCGACTCGCCGCTGCTCGGTGCGGGGCAGGCGTCGAAACTGTGACGGCCGTCACGTGCGCCGGTGAAGGCGGCCTGTCTCGCGCCGGATTCTGTTCAATCGCGGTCGCGGCCGGTGTCGTGCCTGCCACGCTGCCGCCTTACCGGCTTGCCGAGTGCAGCGGGCGTGACGGGCGCTGCCGGCGCGTCGGGGGAACGAGGGCCGAGCGTGGCGATGACTCCGAATGACCGACCGGCGCGCACGCCGCGTCGCGCCGGTACCTTGCCCGGCCAGCGGCCGAGCGTTGAACGTCGGCGCTCGCCGTCGAACGCTCGTGGCAGCGACCAGACGTCCGCCGGTGCGATCACCCTGACCGTGATGCGCGACCTGGTCGCAAGCGCCGACGCGCTGCGCGCGCATCTGGAGGCGACCGATTGCGACGAGCTCACGGCGGCGGAGCTCACGCACCGCGGCACCGAGCTGGCCGATCTGGTGCGCCACTTTCAAGGCGCGCTGCGACAATTCGTCAAGGACTGGCTGCGCGATCGGCGTCAGACGGCGTGGCTCGTGCACGCCGCCTCCGGCCGGACGCTGTCCGTCGACGATCGCGTCCGGCCGGGGGCGACGATCGCCTCCGACACCGAGGTGATGCTCGCCGAGGATCAGCCGCTGAACGGGATCCGGCGGCGGCTCACGCGCGAGGGCCTCGGATTGGCCATCGCCTGCCGCTCACGACGCCCGGTGGCGGGTGGCGCGCGGGATCCTGAGCACACCCCGGTCGCCAGAGCGTGGACGGTGTTGGTCGGCGTCACCTCGCACCATGCCGACCGGCGACTGCGCTCGGTGCACGTCGAGCTCATCGACCCCGCCGTCACGGTGACGCGCGTGCTCGGCGGCGTGCGCCTTCCGCTTGCGGCGGACTTCACCGCACCGGTCGCACTCAGCCTCGGGCTGCAGCGCAAACCGGCGGCGACCGCCTACGGGCTGAGTGCGTCGGCGCGCCGCGGCACCATTGGCGGCTTCTCGGCGCTGACCCCGTTCACTCTCGAGCGCGCGCCGCTGGTGCTGGTCGAGGGCGTCGGACTGTCACTGACGCTGATGGCGAATTTCGCCAACGAGGTGGCCGGCGATCCGGTGCTCGGCCGCCGCTACCAGGTCTGGCTGTATCGTTACCCGGTCACGGCGCCGCTGTTCGTCGCGGCGAGCGCGTTCCGGGCCGATCTCGCTCGCTTTTCCGCGCGCCTCGGCCGAGCGACCGGCCGGGCACTGGCAGGTCGAATTGCCGTCGTGGCGCATGGACCCGGCGCCGTGGTCGTGAAGTCGCTGCTCGGGAACTGCGGCCCTTCCGTCTGGAACTCGGTATTCACGGTCCCGCCGCGGCGACTGGAAGCGGGCTCTCGCGAACGCATGCTCCTCAACGGCTTGTTTCACCGACGCCGCGCGACTGAAGTCGATCGCATCGTCACGCTCGGCGAGCCGCAGAGCGGCGCGGCGCTGCTTGCCGGCGTCGGCGCGCGGGCGGTGCAGTTGCTGTTGCGGCAACCGGTGGGCTTGCGAGGCGCCGTCGAGCGCATCTATGCGCGCGACAGAATTCGACTCGCCGCGCGGCTTGCGCCTCGCGACGCCGCGACGCTCGGCGCCGGGTTCACGGATGGATCGCCTGAGCCCGTCCGTGAAGCGATCGCCGCCGCGGCGATCGCCGCCGAGCGCGCACTGCTTGCCTTCGGCGCACCGGACCAGCCGGTCACGGACGAGGCGAGGTTGTACGTCGGATCCTCCGGACTTCGCCCCGTCGCGTCGCTGGCAGCGGACTCGGCCGACGCGCAGGTCGAGACGCTGGTCGTGCGGCGCGCGCTGGACTGGCTCCGGCCGCTGCGCTGAACGGTCACCGCTGAACCGCCGCATCCACGCGGACGACGCGACCAGACCGGGGCAGGCTGGCGGCGTCTGGGCGGCCGAGCGATGGAGCCGGTGGCGGGCGCGAGAGCTGCACCGGACGGCCACCGCCATCGACGCTTGCGAGAGAATGCCAGCTGCCGTCGCGACCAGCGACCGCCGGCATCGCGAGCGGGCCGTCGTTCGCGGGCTCGCCACGGCGTCGATGGGCCCGGCCGGCCTGATAGCGAGCCGGGGAGCAGGTCCGCTTGGCGGTGCTCGCGCGCCACCGGGCGACCGGCCTCCGATCGACATCGCGCGACAGCGTCACGTCAGACCGGCAAGGCGGCGGCCCACCTTGCAATTGACCGCCGGATGCACGACCGTCCGCCGTAGCCTAAGAACTCCGGGGAGCTGACCGCATGCGAGCAATGTCGGCAATCGGTGCGTCGACCCTGTGCGCGTCGCTGGTCCTAGCCGCGGTGGCAACAGCCGCGGCAGTCGACGGACCCCGTACGCCCGCGCCGACCGTGGTCCGCGCGGCGCGGCTGATCGACGGGCGCGGCGGCCCGCCGCTCGCGCCGGCCATGGTCCGCATCGAGGGCGACCGGATCACCGCCGTCGCCAGCGTGCTGCCCGTGCCGGCCGGAGCCCGGCTCATCGATCTCGGCGACGCGACGCTGCTACCCGGCTTCATCGATCTGCACACGCACCTGACCGGGCGCAGCGACATCCATTGGGAGGACGCGCTCGTGCGGACGACACCGCCTGAGGAAGCGCTGTGGGGCGCGCACTGGGCGCTGGTGACACTGCGGGCCGGATTTACCAGCGTTCGCGACATGGGACCGAACTGGCCGTACGTCGACGTTGCACTCCGCAATGCCATCGAGGCAGGCGCCATTCCGGGCCCACGGATGCTCGTCGCCGGAGCCTACGTGTCCTCGACAGGCGGCGCTGGCGATGCGAGCCAGTACTCGCCGTACGTTGACGTGCCGCTGGTCCACAACCTCGCGGACGGCCCGGCAGAGATTACCAAGGCCGTGCGCACGAACTTCAAGAACGGCGCCGACTTCATCAAGATCCTGGCAACCGGCGCGGTCCTGTCCAAGGGTATTCCGCCGGGGGCGCAACAGTATTCCGATGACGAGATGCGCGCCGCCGTGGTCGAGGCGCGCCGCTGGGGCCGAGATGTCGCGGCCCACGCGCACGGTAGCGAGGGCATCAAGGCCGCGATCCGGGCGGGCGTCCATACGATCGACCACGGCTCCGGCCTGGACGACGAGGCCGTTGCGCTACTCAAAGCGCAGCCGGGGACATACTACGTCCCGACGCTTGCGCTACTGGAAACCGCGATCGACGAAGGTGAATCGGCGATCGTCCCACCCGCTGAAATGGCGCGCATGCGCGCGCTCCGCTCGATGGCGGAGGCGGCGTTCCGGCGCGCGCTCGCCGCTGACCTGCCGATCGGCTTCGCCACCGACGCTCCGGTGATCCCGCACGGGATGAACGCCCGCGAGTTTCGCACCCGCGTCCGCCTCGGCGAGCCACCAATGGCCGCACTCGTCTCCGCGACGCGGCTCAACGCCGAAATCATTCACCGCCAGGATCTCGTCGGCACGGTCGAGCCCGGCAAGCTCGCCGACCTGGTCGGGGTCCCCGGCAACCCGCTCACCGATATCACGGCGACCGAACGAGTCGGCTTCGTCATGAAGGGCGGCGTTGTCTACCGCGAGGAACTCGGGCGAGCGAAGTGAGGCGCAGCCCGGCCGGTGCCGGTGAGGGCTCTGGCCAACAGGCCCGCGGCAGCCGCGGCCGGTCCGGACGGCAACTTCGAATTTGGGAGCGGCCAGGGAGCATTCCGCTCCCGCCGACGATTCAGGGCCAAACGCCCCTCAGACGAGCGGTCCGGCCTTCGCCGCGGGCAACGCGTGGCACGGCTCACGCTCAGCCCCGTGGCGCGGCTCCACCGCGCGCGCGCATTCCAGAAACCCCCGTCCTGTGATTGAATCCGAGACGCTTCACCGCGGATTCGGGACAGGGGGGTAGCGCATGAAACCTGATCTGACGCTCGGTTCCGGCGGCGCCCTGGCGCAGCGCGGGACGCTACCAAACCCCGCGTTGGTGCTGCCCGTCGGCCTCGCGATCGGCGCCTTCGTCATCGATCTCAACACGCCGTTCGGCGTCGCCGACGGGTTTCTCTACCTGCTCGCCGTGCTCTCGTGCTTCTGGCTGCCGAACGCACGTGCGGCGCTCTACATCGCGGCGGCGTTGATGCTGCCGATGACCATCGGCCTGATGAGCTCGCCGCCCGGAGCGCCGATTTCTCTGGAAGTCGCCAACCGACTGTTGGGCGCGGCGACGATCTGGGTCGCCGCAGTGGTCGTTTGGCACAACGCGCGATTGCATCACGAGCGCGGCCGTCTCCTCGCGCGCATTCGGGAGCTCGGTCACGCCACCGAACGCGCCACCTACGACGCCCGAGTGCAGCTATCGCAGTGGATGCACGAGGGCATCGCGCAGGAACTCGCCGCGGTCGCCTGGGGCCTGGATCGCCTCATTCAGCGCGGCGGTGGCGAGCAGGAAGTTCGTGCGCTGGCTACGGAATTGCGCGCGGTCATCGACGATACGCAGCGCGCCGTGCGCAATCGGGCAGCCGCGCTTCGCACGCCGCTGGAGTCCGCGGAGCTGATCGCAAGCAGCGAGCGTCATGTCGAGGCTTTCGGCCGGTACACCGGGCTCAGCGTCGCGACGAGCGGCATCGCGAACCTGACGGATGTCCGCGGCGAGCGTGCCGACCTGTGTTTTGCCGTCGTGCGCGAGGCGCTCACGAATGTCGCCAAGCACGCGCGCGCGCGAGCCGCGTCACGGTCGAATTCCTCCGCCGTGCAGACGCCGTTCGCGCCATCGTTTCGGACGACGGCCGCGGAATCGCGGCGATCGACCGCACGAAGGGCGGAAGCCTTGGTCTGCTTGGCCTCGAGGAACGACTGGTGGGGATCAGAGGTTCTCTCGAGGTGTCGAATGTTGACCCTCACGGGGTCAGAGTCGAGGCGACCATCCCCGTCCATCCGCGTGGCCAGGAGTCGGCCACCGCGGGTTCGTAGCGCACCTGATCACCGCTAAGCTCGGCGGCGACGACGGCAGCGCGCCATCGCATCGCCCGCCGCGCCTCGAGGGGCAATACCGTGCCCGGCGCGGCGGCTGACCGCGCGTTCGCGGCCAACCCTCGGACGTTGGCGACCACTCGCAAGTCGAAGCGGCCGATCTGTCCGGCGCGCCGCAAGCCGAAGTCCGCGCCCGGGCCGAGCGGCGCGGATCAACCCGGTTCGCGCGTTAGCTCCGCAGCGCCGAGGGATGCCTGCTGCAGCGCGCCGATCAGGCAACAGGCCGGTTCGACGCGTAGCGGCGCGAAGCCGCTGCCCGGCGTCCGCATACCCATCACCGGCCCCTGGAAGACGCGCGCCAGGCACGTGGCGTTTGTGATCGCATCGGCCGCCGCCGGCCTTGATCCTGCGTCCGTCGAGTTGTACGGCGTCGGCAACTCCGTGAATCTCAAGGGCTTAGCCGGCGCCGAGCGCGACGATGCCCTCGCCTATTTGCATGCGCTCGTCGGCGTCGCCTACCGTGGTGAGAGTCGTCAGGCCCTGGAGGCGTTGGCGCTCCAGTTCAAGCCCCGCGACTGGTATGTCGACCTGCCACCGGCCGACAACTACTATTGGGCGTTCTCAAGGCGCATTGCGGGCTTCCGACCCGCGACGAATTGGGCGCGCGTCAAAGCGCCGGTGCTGTTGGTCTATGGTGCACGCGATGAGCGCGTGCCGGCACGCGACAGCGCCGCCGCCATCCAGGCATCGTTGCACGCCGGCGGCAACCACGACGTGAGCTTAAGGACCTACCCAGACGCCGACCACGCATTGGTGATCGTCGAGCCAGCACGTCCGCGCGGTTGGCCGATGCACGTACCGGGCTAAGCAAGTGACATGATCGATTGGGCGTCCGGTCGGCGCTAGCCAGCGAACCGTGCTGACGCGACGCCTGCGTTCGCGATCGGCGGTTTCGCGTCGGTGGCCAACCCGGCCGGCCATGCCAGCGTCAGGGCAAGGTAGCGCACGGCGAGCGGATTCGCGTGCGCGGAACAGCGGATTTCGACGCGCCAGCGTAGTCGGACTTCGCCATGGCTTGTCACCGGCACTTGCTGTAGGTTTCTCCGGCATCGGCCCGCGGCTGCGCAGATGCGCGCTTGCCGCCGACCTGCACGCTTGATGCCTGCCCGGCCGAGGACTCTCGGCCTAATTCGCAACAGAAAGGAAGGTTGATGTTTTCCCACATCATGATCGGAACCGATGACCTGGAGCGCGCCACGGCTTTCTACGATGCCGTACTCGGTACGCTCGGCGTGCCGCCGGCAAGAGTTGATGGACACAGAATTTTCTATCGGACGCCGACCGGCGTCTTCTCCGTTACCAAGCCCATCAACGGCGAGCCCGCGACTTGCGCCAATGGTATGACCATCGGCTTCGCCGCGGCGTCACCTGCACATGCAGATGCCTGGCACGCAGCCGGCGTCGCTGCTGGCGGCACCACCTGTGAAGGCCCCCCGGGCGTGCGCGAGGGCAGTGTAGGAAAGCTCTATCTGGCCTATCTTCGTGATCCTGACGGGCACAAGCTCTGCGCCCTGCACAGGCTTTGAGCTGCTTGCGGATCGACCGGTGATCGCTAGGGCGTCAGACGCCGACCGACACAGGCGGGACCTGCAGAATCGAAGCCCGATCGCACGTTTGATCAGCTCGTCCCACGCGCACTCGCCGGATATCGATCCGCCGTTGAGAGGCGCCGATGGGTCAAGCTTTGGCGGAGGTGCTTGAACCAGCCGCCGACGATTGGACGGTCAGCCGCGAATTGTGCTGCAGCCCTCGCGGCACGTCGTACCGGGGAGCACCGACGACTGCGGTAAGGTCCGCGCCGTTGCGCACGCGCGGGTGTCGACCTGCTTCGTCGATTACCTGGGCGCGTTTCGAGTTGTCCGTGGTCGCCGGCGGGCGAAGTACCACAGGGCCGCGCCAACTACGACGGTCATCAGCGCGGTCGCCAGAGAACCGGTTCGTGTCCGCGACGCTCGGCAGAGCCCTATTCGGGCACGAGCGGCACCGGCGCATCGGGTTCGGATAGCCGGGCGGAGCGAAGCATGGCGACGGCCGCATAGGCGATGACGCCCGTGACGGCCCAGCGCATCACCGTGAGGTGGTCGCCGAGCAGCTTCACGAGCGGAAACGCGGCAACCGTGCCGACGATTCCGCCGAGCGTGAGCCCGACCGCGACCGCGGGCGCAAAGCGGCCAGACCGCAGAAAGCCGAGACTCGCTACCGGGATCAACACGCCGTCGCTCGCGATCATGATCGGGTAGGCGGCGATCGGGTGCATTCCGAGGAATGCGAGCAGCGCCATCGAGGGCGCATAGTTGCCGATGCCGGCACACATCAGCGCGCCGAGAATGAAATTGGCCACGACCGCCACGGCGAACCGCCAGCCCGCGAGCCCCATCGCCGCGCCGGTCGGCGGAATGATGCCGAGGTTGGTCATCGTGAAGAACACAGCGGCAAGCAGCAGGGCAATGCCCATCAGCACTTGGATCACGCGGCGGCGCATTCGGCTCACGATGCCGGCGCCGACCCAGGCACCGGCCCCGGCACTGATGACCATCGCCATCAGGAGCACGGGCTCGACCTGGACCGTCGTGATGAAGAGCGCCGAGCTGAAGAAGATCCCCACGGCGTTTCCGACGTTCAAAGTCCCTGGGATCAGCTCGTCGCGCGGGTGCCCGCGTAGCTTGAACAACGCAGTGATCTGCGCGTAGTTCCCGATGCCGAGGGTGTCGAGGAAACTCGTCACGCCGCCGATCACGACATCGCCGAGGGACGGGCGGACTGGCCAGCGGTGCCTGCGCGTAGCGACGACCCAGGCGACAATTACAGCGAGCTCGACGGACGCGAGGCAGGCATAGACGATCACGAGCGCCGCCGGCATGATTCCCCCTTGCGGCCGATGTCCCACTCTGCTTAGGCACCGGCGACTGCTCGTCAGCCTAGCTCATTCCTGCAGGCCGCACTCGGGAGCCGTGTACTGCGGCTTCTGCTCACCAATCGATCTAGTAGGCGAGAGCGCGGACCGGCCAGGGCCGTATCGCACGGCGGTTGAGTCTGCGCCCGCAAGCCGACGGTCGCCGTGGCGCCGATTCAACACAAATCAGCCACGTAAGCTTCGCCCGCCGACCGTTCGAACCACTCACAAGGCATCGCGTTCGGCCCTGGCGTCGACGGGCGTCACTTGACCTCGCACCGTAGCTACTCCGGTAGCGCAATCCCGGAGCCGCCCATCTCTTTCGGAAAGTCCTTCATCTTCGGCAATCCGTCCCGAATGCTCAGCACCTTCTCTCCATAAGACACGTGCACGCCAGGCTTGAAAGCAAGAGTCGGCAGCATCGCCGCGTATACGTCGACGAGCTTCATCGGCGGATGATCTGTGAACAGGTGGCCCCCGCAGGTCTTGCACCACTTGCGGAAACTGTTCGCTGTCTTGTTGTAGGTACCGATGTTGCCCGCGCCCTTCGAGATCTTCAGGGCGTCCGGCGTCCACAGCGTGAAGGCGTTCACCGGGCCGGCAGACCAATGACGGCAGGATTCGCAGTGGCAGAAGCCCATCGCGACCGGTTCACCGCTCACCGAGAACTCGACCGCACCACAGAAGCATTTTCCCTTGTGCTCGCTCATCGGAAGCTCCTTTGACCTGCGGTTGATTCTTCAGTCCATTCTGGCTGTGAGCTCTGAGACGCGCAGGACTCGAGCGCGGCCCGATGGACCCCACGCGATCTCGTGCGTGACGCAACGTCGCCCATTATGAGCGCTTTGGGATTCACACCTGCAATCCCACATGCCGCTGCGTGTGATGCTGCGTGTGAACGATCGCCCGACCCGCAGTGCACCGAGGTGTTGGACGACACGCTAATGCGCCAAGCGCCGGATCGGACAAGGCCCACCGATCAACGCGTTACCGCGGCATTCAGTCGGCGCGTCGCGGCTGGCGCGAGCGGTAATTGGAGCGGGCGATGGGAATCGAACCCACGTTAGTAGCTTGGGAAGCTACAGTTCTACCATTGAACTACGCCCGCCGAGAGCCGCGATTCTATTCGGTGTTCCGACGATTCGGCAACCGCTCAAGCCGCACCGCGGCCCGAGGAGCGGACGGCGCTGTGGGCGCCGCGAGACTCACGCCTTGGTGACGCGCGGGCCCCGCCTCGACCCGGGCGCTTCGGACGGTGCCGTCCCCGGCGCTCAAACTCCCGATCCAGTTCGCTCCTTGTCGCCGCTCACTCCGCGGACCGCGGCCTCAGATAAGTATCGAACCAGCCGACCGTTCGGCTCATCACGTCGACCTGGTCCGCGCGCTTGAAGAAGAAGTGCCCCTCATCGGGATAGACGACGAACTGCGTTGGTACTCCGAGCCGGCGCAGCGCGTTCCAATATTCATACGACTGCGAGATTGGTACTTCCGCGTCGCGGTCACCGGCGACGATCAGGGTCGGCGTGCGAATGTGCTTGATGAACGTCATCGGTGAACTTCGCTCGTAGACCTTCGGGTCGTCGTACACTGATGCGCCGAAGTAGGGGATCATCCACGTATCGATATTGTTGGTTCCGTAGTAGCTCTGCCAGTTCGATAGACCGGCTCCTGCGACAGCGGCCTTGAAGCGGCTGGACTGCGTGGGAGCCCACATCGCCATGTACCCGCCATAGCTCCAGCCCATGATGCCGATGCGGTCACCGTCAATCGGCGCGGAGCGGACAACCGCATCGATTCCGCGCATCACGTCGCGCAGATCGCCGTAGCCGAAGTCCTTGACGTTGGCCCGCGTGAACGCCTCGCCCTGGCCATAGCTGCCGCGAGGGTTGGGCTTGAAGATGAAGTAACCCCGACTCGCGAGCGCGGCATCGAAGGCGTCGGGACTGCTCGGGAAAATCGGATAGTGAGCGAAGGCGGGACCGCCATGCACGTCGACGACGAGCGGGTAACGCTTGCCCGCCTCGATCGACCGCGGCGTCACCAGCATGCCCTGCACGTTGTATGCGTCGCTCTTCCAGAACACGTTGCTGACCGGGCCGGTGATCCGCGCGACGCCCGCGTTCGCTCGCGTGATCGGCTTCCACCTGCCCGGCGGACCGGTCTCGACCTCCGGTGGCTCGGTGTAGGACTGCCGGACCACCGCGGACCACTTCCCATCCCTCGCCAGTGACAGGCCGGTGTCGCCCGGCGTGAAGCCCATGACGCTGTTCGCCCAAATCATTTGCGGCGCGCGCCAGAGTTCCTGCTGCGTGCCGGCGTCGACGTCGATCGTTGCGAGCACTTCCTCACCGGCCGCGAATTCGGTCGCGATGATCCGCGACGCCGAACCGTTCCAAGTGATCGTGTGCAGCGAGGCCGCCAAGGCCGGCAACACGTTCCTCGCAGCGCCGCCGTCGGCGCCGATCACGTACAGATCGCCGCCGGTGATCGTCTCGTCGCTCATGACGCCACCGATGAATGCGATGCGCTTGCCGTTGCCCGACCAGCGTGGCGAGGCGATCTGCGTCTGCGGCTTCGCCAGAACCCTCAACGCGCCACTGCTCGCGTCAATCACATCCAGCTCTGCGATCCACCAGTTGTCGTCGCCGGAGCCGCGCGCGGCGCTGACCACGAACCAGCCACCGTCGGGCGACCAGTCGAATTCGTAGATATTGAGGTCGGCAGGCCCGAGCAGCGCCGTCTCGCCGCCCTCCGCGGGCGCGACCGCGAGCCGCTGCTCGTAGATCGTCGACGACAGCACACCGGCGTCGCGCGCCAGCGGGTTCAGCGGGCCTGGAAGTTTGGGCGCGCCCTCGGAGTAGAGAAACGCGAGGCGCCGGCCGTCCGGGGACCAGCGCGGCGTGTCCAGCGGCCCGTGGGCGTGCGTCAGAACCCGGACTTCCCGTCCCTCGGCATCGCCCACGGCGATCTGCGTCTGTTCCTGCGCGTCAGTGCTAACAAACGCGACGCGCCGTCCGTCCGGCGACCACGCCGCCCCGTGCTCGTCGCAGAGCATGCCGGGACAGGCCGTCAGCCGGGTGGTACCGGAACCATCGCGCGCGTTCGCGATCCACAGGGCCGACACGTCGACGTCGGCTTCCCCGCGCTTGCCGGTCACGACGCTGCCGTAGACGAGGCGCGAGGCGTCAGGCGAGAGCGCGACCTCGCTGAACGCGTGCACCGAGCCCAGCGCGTCCAGGACGGCGCCGATCGGCAGCGATTCGTCGGCGCGCGAGCTCGTCGGCCAGCCGCCCGCAGCGAGCGCCGCGCAACCCGCTGCCACGACATGGAGCGTCACCCGGTAATTCACCTGTGGTCCTCCTTCAGGCGGCGCTGCGGTTCATGCTTCGTTCACCGCGACGGTCGGCTGCCCGGCCCCTCGCGCAGCATGACAATGAACGCCCCCGGACGCTACCCTGATCGTCCACCGGCTTCGTCGCCGAGCAGCGGGGCCGCGGCCCGATCGAGCATGGCAGGCCTTTCGCACCGCGGTTGCGCGCTACGCGGATCCGGACCTCACGGCCGTCGTCCTGGCAAGGCTCGGATCGGCCGACCCCCGACGCTGGCGCACGAGCCTGCGGGCATCGTCGAACGGAGCTAGCGCCTGCCATCCGTGGACGCAGACCGCCCGGATCCGCTGCCGGGCCGCGGCCCACGACTTCTGCAACTGCTTGCGTCTTGGGCTGACGGCCGCGTCGATCCGCTGATGGCGACGGGGCTTGCGCACACCGCATCCGGCAGCAGCCGCGAGGCGCACCGGCGCGCGGCAACTGGCGAGCAGCTTCGCGACCTGCGGGCCTTTCGCTTCCTCGAGGAGGACCGCTTGGCCGCGACGCCGCTGCGTTGGCGTGGCGAGCAGGCCACGACGATCGCGTACTACGCGCTGCGAGGCGGCGACAAGCGCCACCGGGACCGCTTCTACCTGACGAGAGACGGCCACGCTGCCGAGTTCGACGCCGAGCGACAGTAACCGCCCTCGTCGAGCGCGCCGACCGGTCCCGCGGGTCGACGGGATGGACGTCTGAAGTGTCCCGACCCACGCGGCCGCGGGCCAGCCGGCCGGTGCCGCGCTCGTCGCCGGGACGCCCAGTACGGTAACCTGCCTGCCGCCGGTGCCCGGATCCCTCACGGAGAATCCCATGTCGCAGATCAGCCGCCGCGAATGTCTCGGACTCGGAGCGCTGCTCGCCGCCCCCTCGCTCGCGCTCGCATCCCCGGGGTCGGCGCCGCGCGCGACGATCGACCCGGACCTCGTGCTTCTCAATGGCCGGGTCCTGACGATCGACCCGCAGCGGCCGACGGCCGAGGCCTTCGCGGTCAAGAACGGCCGCTTCGTCGCGATCGGCAGCAGCACGGACATGCGCAGCCTCGCCACCGGGAACACCGTAGTCGTCGACGCCGTACAGATGACGGTCACGCCCGGATTCATCGATGCGCACTGCCATCCCGGCGAGGTCGAGGAACTCTACGACGTCAGCGCCGACCTGCGCAGCATCCGCGATATCCAGGAAGCGCTTCGCCTGCGTGCCAAGGACACGCCGGCCGGACACTGGGTGCGCGCCTTCAAGTTCGACGACACCAAGCTCAGCGACGGCCGCCCGCTGTCGCGCCGCGATCTCGACGAGGCGGTGGCGGACCACCCGGTACGCGTCGACCACCGCGGCGGCCATACGACCTGGTTCAACAGCAAGGCGTTCGAGCTCGCCGGGATCACGCGCACCACACCTGACCCGCCGGACGGCCGCTTCTACCGGGACGACAACGGCGAACTGCAGGGGCAGGTGGCGGAAAACGCCCGCGACGTATTCGCGCGGGTCGGCCTGCACGAGCAGTTCAGCGCCGAACAGCAACGGCAGCGCGGCCAGGCGGCGATGGCGCACATGTCGAGAAAGCTGACCGCGACCGGGTTGACCACCGTGCACGATGCATTCGCGTCGGTCGACAAGATCCGGGCCTATCAGGACGCCAGCGCGGGCGGCGGGCTGCTGCATCGCGCCTACATCCTGGCCGGCGGCGTCGGGCCCGACGCGCCGTTCCAGAAGCTTCGCGATGCCGGCGTCTACACCGGCCTCGGCAACGAATTCGTCCGCATCGGCCCGGTCAAGTTCGTCGCCGACGGCTCCGCTTCGGAGCGGACCATGCGCATGAGCACGCCATTCGTCGGCAAGCCCGGCGACTACGGCATCCTGACGATGGACCAGAAGGATATCCACGCCGCGGTTGAAGACGCGCACCGCCACGGCTGGCAGGTCGGCATTCACGCCAACGGCGACGTGACGATCGACATGGTGCTGAATGCCTACGAGCGGGTGCTGCGCGAGTGGCCGCACCCGGATCGCCGGCACCGCATCGAGCACTGCTCGCTGATCAACCCGGGGCTCGTGCAGCGCATCAAGGCGACCGGCTCGATCCCGACGCCGTTCTGGACCTACGTCTACTACCACGGCGAGAAGTGGAAGGCCTACGGCGAGGAGAAGATGCGCTCGATGTTCGCGCACCGCTCGTTCCTCGACGCCGGCATTCGCGTCCCCGGCGCGTCGGACTACTCGCCCGGGCCGTTCGAGCCGATGATGGCGATGCAGAGCCTCGTCACTCGCAAGGACTACGCCGGCCGCGTGTGGGGCGCCGAGCAGCGCGTCAGCATCGACCAGGCACTGACGATCGGCACGATCAACGGCGCTTACGCCTCCTACGAGGAGGACGTGAAGGGCTCGATCACGGTTGGCAAATACGCCGACTTCGTGATTCTCGAGAAGGACCCGCACGCGGTGGAGCCGGACCAGCTGAAGGACATCCGGATCATGCGCACGGTGGTCGGCGGCAAGACCGCCTACGCGCGCGCCTAAGGCTGACTCCCGATCAAGGGGACGCGCCGCCGTGCGGCACCGTTCGCGGCGCCGGACTCGGTGGCTGGCGCGCCCTAGTGCGATGCTGTCGGCGGTGGCGACGCGCACGTGGCTACGCGCACGCCGACCTGCTGCCAGTGCCCGGGATTGACGAGCAGCGAGCCTGCCGCATCGAAACGCAGGCTCAGCGGGTAGCGCCCTGCGACGCCAAATTCCGCGCGGCCGGCCGGCTGCAGCTCGGTCGGCGCGCCCTGGCCGATCGAGTAGACGGCCCGCGCGCCGACGGCAAGCGCCGTGAGTCGTGTCGCGTCGGACGCGACCCGCAGGCAGACCTCGCGGCCGAAGCGGTAGTCGCCGGCGAAGCGCCTGAGGTCGGCGGGCCCGGGCGCCGCCACGGTCGCCGCCGCTGGCGCGACGGCAGGCTGCTCGGGAAGCGACGCCAGCACCGCGTCCCACATCACCTCCGCGGCGAGGACGTCGATGCCGACCGCCTCGAGGCCCGAGGCCGGCGGGTCCAGTTCCGCGGTCGAGGCGGCGTACAGCACGTCGCCGTCGAACTCGGTCGCGAACGGCTGGATCGCGCGTGCCATCGACGTGTGCACCTGTGCCGCGAGGCGCTGCAACTGGGCCGGTTCCAGCCGTCGGTTCGTCACGATGAGGCTGATGGTCGTGTTGCCGCGAGGCTCGGCCGCCAGCGCCGGCCACTCGCCGCGCGCGGTCGCCGGAAAGCGAGCGAACAGGTCGCTGACGCGCAGGTCCGCCGGCCACTGCGCGGCCCGGTAGCAGGCCGCCACGCGGCCATCGCGGGTCGTGACGACGCCGACCGCGTTGACGACCACGAAGGCCGCGATCTTGAGGTCGCCGAGCTGGCGGAACGCGCCGCCCTGGCCGGAATAGGCGTTGCAGCCGAACAGCCGTCCGTTCATCGCGAAGCGCCCCGCGCCGTGCGCGCCCAGCGGGAACATCCCGGTTCGGGCGGCGCGGTACGCGGCCTGCGCTAGACGCTTGTCCGGGTAGACCTCGTTGAGACGACGATCACCGAGGTCGTAGATGATCGCGCCGGCCGCGAAGCCGATGTTGTCCCAGGCGCCCGTCCGCAGACCGTCATCTTTCATCGCGCTTGCGACCGCCGTCGTCGCCTCGAGGCCGTAGGCGGAACCGCCGGCGAAGACCACCGCGTCGAGCTGCGGCCCCGGATAGCCCTGCCGCAGGTAGTCGGTGTTGACCGTCCCGGGACTGCCGCCGCGGACGTCCACCGCGCCGCTGGCGCGCTGCGGAAAATGGAACACGGTGACGCCGGTGGGTCCTTCCTCGTACTCGCCCGTGCCGATCGACAGCGCTGGCCAGTCAAAGCGCAGCAGATGTTCGCCGGCGTTGGTGACCGGCACCAGCGTCGACTGCTCGGCGTCGCCGGACGGCGCGGTTCGCGGCGGCGCGCCGCGCGCCGGCTTGCCGGCGAGCGCGGCGAACACGGCGAACACGGCAATGGCGAGGCCGGCCAGCAACGGGAATCGGTTCACGGGAGCCTCCTCGAACGCGCGCGACAATGCGCACCGCCAGGACCTCGACGCGCGGCCGCGGCGGAACTCCGAGGCGGACGCGAGCTCATTCGTTCGCCACCGTCGCGAGCCCCGGCTCGCCGAGGTGGCAGGACTCGGGGAAGGTGTGGATGCCGGGCACCTGGCCATCGCGCAACGAGCGTTGCAACGTCTCCCAGTACTCGACGGTCATCAGTTCGCCGTGTGCGGCCCGGAACGCACGGCGCAGCGGTCGCGCGGCAACGCGCAGTCCGACCTCGATCTCCTCGGGCAGGAACACGATGCCGTCTTCGAAGAACCAGCCGGGGACCTCTTCCTCGCCGTCGAAGCGATCGTTGTTGGTGCGCACCTTGACGTCGGTCAGCGGTTCGACCGCGTCGTAGTCGTAGAGGTAGACCTTCAGATAGCGGCTGACGCCATAGTTGCGGGCGTCGAAGTCGCGGTTGAAGACGTTGGCCGCCGCATTGTTGCGGATGCAGTAGCCGAGGTTCACGATCGCGCGCGCGGCGCGCGGCTCTGGCTCGCGCTCGAGGAACAGGTTGAGCGGCGTGAGCTTGCGCTGGACGACGAGGTAGCGGAAGACGAGCGAGTCGCCGCGCAGCTGGACGGCGTTACCGGCATCTGCGACCAGCTCCTGCGCGAGCGCCGGCGCGAACCACGAGCGATCGAGCTTCAGGTTGTAGTAGAGAATGTTGTCGAGCATGCTGCCGGTGCGGTTGATCTCGTGCACCTGCTTGTACTTCGCGAGCACCGCATCGGCGCCACCGAACGTGTCCCACTTGTAGCCGGCCGTCGGCCGGTCGCGGATCACCTTCAGTACGTAGTCCGAATGCGGTGCCGTGAAGGCGATCGCGACCGTACCGCGATGCCCCGGCGCGACGTCGAGCGGCTCGCGGTCACGGAGCAGCTGTCGTCGCACGTCGTCCATCACCGCGACCTTGGTGACGTGGTAGTAGCCGATCGTCGAGTAGTGCAGGCCGAGCGGTCGGCGCGGCATGATGCTGCGCAGGAAGTCGCTGAGCTCATGGTAGTTGCGGTTGGTAACCTGGAACGGCGCCTCGGTGGAGCTGAACAGGTTGTGGATGTGCGGCGCGGAGTGCAGCAGCGCTTCGGCGCGCAGCCCATTCGGCTCGTTCAGCAGCGCGATGACGCACGGACGGAACTCCCCGCCGCGCAGCACCAGACGCCCGACGAGGTACGCGCCGCGGTTGCGGAAGAAGCCGCCGCGAATCATCTCGATCGCGCGCAGGCCGCCGCCGCCGCGGTCGGCCAGCAGGTCGTTCAGCCGACGCGCCACCCGTTGCGCATCGCCGGCAAGGTCGAGGAACGGAACACCGAGATCGCCGACGCCGAGCAGTCGCTGCACGACGCGCGGCTCGACCGGCCACTCGCAGGCGTAGGTCGTGTAGACCTCATCCCAGGCCGGGGCCGCGGTGCGCTGCTCGCCGAAGTCGTACTCCACCGGCCGCCACTCGCCATGGTAGAGGCGCCGCCGCGTCGAATGAATGTATGCCAGCGCCAAGTCCGCTTCGTAGCGGCCCTCCGTCGCCGGCCGGTACGCGGCCTCGACGTCGGCCCAAAGCGCCTCGTGACGCGCGAGCGCCGGGAAAGCCTCGCGAAGATCGTCGGCGAGTGCGTAGACGGTCGCGTTGTAGAGCCCGAGACGGCGTTTGGCCGACGCCACGGCTGCCGGATGGTCGCGCGCTTCGAACGCGGACTTGGCGAGCCAGGTCAGCCGCAGAAACTCCTCGTAGAATCCCTGGAACACGCTTCGGATCCAGTCAGCGGCGAGCTGCGCCCGCGCGGCATCCGAGGACGTCGCCGCGATCCGGGCCGGGTAGCCGGGCGGCAGCTGCTCGCGTTCATGGCGGCGCTCGTTCAAGCGGCGGGACCTCGTGATGCGTTCGCCGTCGGGACCGCCGCGCGCCGCTCAGCGCGCGGTTGGCAGCCGCCGGGCCTCGGCCGCCAAGGCCCGCAACAGCGCGGTGTTTCGCTGCAGCGCGGCCTGCAGCTTCGCCAGCTGCGCGCGCGCCACCGCCCAGTGGCCGGCCTCCGCCGCCTCGGTCGCGCCCGGCAGCTGCAGCGAATCGTAGTTGAAGCGCTTGGCGTAGACCATGTGCTGATACCACGGCCGGTCCGGGATTCCGGCCGGGTCGCGCCAATTGCCCTCCACCCTCATCAGGCCCTCGTCGAGGCGGCGCGCGGCCGCCGGGCTCAGGCGGTCGGCGGCGAGGGCGGCACGGATGGCCGCCTGCAGCTCGGCCCCGGCGTGCGCGAAGTCCAGAGTGGCCTGCCGCAGCGGCGCCAGGCGGACGTGGCCGGCGAGCGCCGTGCGTTGGCCGAGCTCGTCGATGAACGTGCGCAGGGTGTGCCCATAGAGCTCGAACTCGAGCGGCAGCACGTCGGCGTTCGCGAGCCGCAGCGCAGTCACGCCCCAGAACTGCGACATCAGCACGTGGTAGCGAAAGTCCGGGTCGCCGAAATGCTCCATCCAGTAGAAGTTGTCGTACACCGAGTGATACACGCTCGGGTAATAGTCATCGCCCTCGAAGCCCGCGGTCATCGTCGGCCGCACAAGGAAGCTCAGAAAGACCGTGTCGTCCGAACTGCCGGGGATTCGGGTCTCGACCAGATTTGCGTCCGTGACCGGCAAGTCGACGTGCGTCGCGGCGCGCTTGTGGCGCACCGATTCGCGCCACGCGTCGTACAGCGGCTTGCCGGACGGATCCTCGAGGCCGCGGCTGACATCGACCAGCAGCGGCGCCAGCGAAGGGACCGCACTCACCGAGAAATCCGCACCGGAGACGCCCTCGTCGACATTGAGATAGGCGACGAGCTTGCGACGCAGCTCGTCCGCGTACTGCTCGCCCCACTCGGTTGAGCCGGTCAGCGCGACCTCCTCCGCATCCCAGCTGCAGAGGATTAGCGTCCGGCGCGGGCGGACGCCGGCCTTGAGCAGGTCGCCGAGGCCCTGCGAAACGCCGAGCAGTGCAGTCGTGCCGCTCGACGGATCCACGGCGCCGAATTCCCACGCGTCGCGATGGTTGCCGAGCACGATCCACTCGTCCGGCAGTACCGCGCCGGTGACCCGCGCCTCGACCACCTCGATCGGCTGGACGCTGGTGTCCATGTCCGCCTGAAAGTGGACGACGCCCTCGCCGCCGAGGTGGTAGGTGATCGGCAGCCCGCCCTGCCAGCCGGCCGGTGCCGCGGGACCCCCCATGTGCTCGAGCAGCGGCCTAGCGTCGTGCCAGGAAATCACGGTGGCCATGATCTTCGGCAACGACGCGGCATCCTTGCGGTCCAGCCGCCGCGCGCCAGGCAGCGAAGCCCAGCCCGGCGTGAGCGGGTCACCTGGCGTGATGAAATCGTAGGTGATCGCGCCCCGCTGGATGTGGGTCTCCGGGCCACGCGGTCCGTTCGGGAACGATGTCTCCGGTCGATAGCCGTCCTCGGCCGGATCGGAGTAGATCAGCAGGCCTGCGGCCCCGTGCTGCTCGGCGAGCAGGGCCTTGTAGCCGCGATAGCTGTAGGGATTGGCGTAGCGCACCAGCACGACCTTGCCGCGGACGTCGATGCCGTGTTGTTCGAGCACGGCGTAGTCCTCGGGGTTGCCGCCGTGCGCATAGACGATCGGCGCCGTCACGTCACCGGAGGCGGACATCGAGACCCAGCCGCCGCGCACCCGCGGGTTGCGGGTATCAGGATCCTCGTCGTAACCGGCCTCGCGCAGGCTGGCCGCGTAGCGTACCGGCCGCAGCATCTCGAGCGAGATCGAGCGCGGCGCGGAATTCAGCACGTCGTAGCGGTGAATCACGACGTTCTCTAGCCCCTGGCGCCGCCAGGTTGCCGCGACGTACTCGGCGAGCTCGTGGTTGCGCGCCGAGCCGGCCGGATGCGGTTCGGCAGTGAGCTCGCGGAGCACGGCACGCTCCGCGGCAGCGCTCGGGATGCCCTTGAAGCGGCTCTCGAGTTGCTGCTCGCTCGCCGCATGCGCACGGCTGAAGCCCGCGATGGCCGTCGGCGGCGGCGGCTCGGCCGCGCCGGACGCCACCGCGCCGGCCAGCGTCGTGACGCTGATCAGGAATGCGGCACCGCTGGTGCGCCGGCCTGTTCTGTTCACGATTTCGTCCTCCGCAGCGCCTTCGCGCTCAGTGATCCGCCTGCAGGTCCCGCTCGATGCACACGCCATCGCGTTCGCATCGGTCCCCAAGAAAGCAGGGTCACGTGCGGCCATGCCACTGGTCCGCCAGACGACCGGCTACGCCGCCGCGACGTTCGCGCCGCGGCAGCTGCCTGCGTTCGGCACCAGCCGGGATCGTGATGAACTTCAGCTCGCGCCCGGCCGGGCTCAGGTGCGGTGCGCCGATTTCGCTCGCGGAAGGGGCGCGCCGCCGGCCGTCGCAGCTCGCCAGCCAGGCCGCGCGGCGTTGCTGGTCGGTGGCGCGGGCGCTGTTCGTCACGACGTTGCCAGCCACTGGCCGGTCGCGGCGCGGACACACAGATTCGCCATGAACTCGAGGCTCCGGATTGTCTCGCAGGGCGCGTGGCCGGCCGCCGGCGCCATCCGGCACTCCGCCCCGCCTGGCCGGCCCGCAGCGTAGCACGCGCCGCGCCGGCGTCCGGCCGGCTGCAGCCGCACGCGCCCCGGCCGTTCCGGCCGCGATGGTTTGCTGGCACTCTAGTCACCTTGCCGGGGCGGTCGGCCGCACCGGCCTCCGCCGCCCGCTAGTCCCAGAGGAATGCCGATGCAAGCTGTGTTCGCGGTAGTCGTCCTCGCGCTCGCCCTCGGCGGCGCGGCACCCCAGGCGCTGGCCGCGGATCCCGTCGCGCCGGAGCACACGACCGACACCAAGGCCGCGCCGAAGGCGGAACCCAAGGCCGAGCAGTCGGTGACTCAGCACGTGCTGCGGGCCGGCGCGATCAATCTCGAGTACACCGCGACCGCCGGCACGCTGATCGTCCGCGACAAGGATGACAAGCCGGTCGCCAGCATCGGCTACGTCGCCTACACGCGCCGCGACGCCAAGGACCTGTCGCGGCGTCCGGTGACCTTCGCTTTCAACGGCGGGCCAGGCTCCTCGTCATTGTGGTTGCACATGGGCTTCCTGGGTCCGAAGCGCGTCGCGACGCCGGACGCCAAGGCGGCGCCGCCGGCACCGTTCAATCTCGTCGACAACGCCTACACGCCGCTCGACAAGACCGACGTGGTGCTCATCGACCCGGTCGGCACCGGTCTCAGCAAGGCGGTCGGCGACAAGAAGGACGAGGATTTCTGGGGCGTGGACCCGGACATCGAGTGCATCAGCCGCTTCATCACGCAGTACCTCGACGACAACCACCGCTGGGGCTCGCCCAAGTACCTGCTCGGCGAGAGCTACGGCACGACCCGTGGTGCCGGCATCGTCCGCTACCTGCAGGAGCGCAAGAACCTCGCCTTCAACGGCGTGATCCTGGTCTCGGTGGCCACCGACATCGAGGCCATTTTTGCCGGCTTGCCCGGCAATGACCGCCCTTACCCGCTGTACCTGCCGGCCTTCGCTGCGACCAGCTGGTACCTCAAGGCATTGCCGGGCGCGCACCCGGATCTGGAGGTGCTGCTGCGCGAGGTGCGCGAATACGCGCGCGGGCCGTACACGCTGGCCATCGACCGCGGCGACAGCCTGTCGGCCGCCGAGCGGCTCGCGGTCGCCCAGAAGCTGCACGAGTACACGGGGCTGTCGGTCGACTACCTGGTCGCGGCCAGGCTGCGCGTCAGCGAGAGTGCCTTCGACCAGGAGCTGCTACGAACGCGCGGACTCACGGTCGGTCGCATCGACGCGCGCTTCGTCGGCACGACCTTCGATCTGCTCGCCAAGGACGCGGAGTACGACCCGCAGATCAACGCGCTGCGCTTCGCGTACTCCGGCGCGTTCCTCGACTACTACCACCGCGACCTGAACTTCGGTGCCGGCAAGACCTACCAGACGACCAACTTCGGGATCGGCGACAAGTGGAAGTGGGAGCATCGCCCGCCCGGGGGCGGGCTGCAGATGGCGGTCAACACCGGCTACGACCTCGCGCGCGCCCTGGTCGAGGATCCGCACCTGAAGGTTCTGGTGCTGAACGGCTATTACGACCTGGCGACGCCGTTTTCGGCCACCGAGTACATGGTGGACCACCTCGGCGTGGCCGCCGAGGTGCATGCGCGCATCAGCATGAAGTACTACGAGGCCGGCCACATGATGTACATCCACCAGCCATCGCTTGAGCGGATGAAGGCCGACGTCGACGCGTTCATCGGCGAGACCAGCGGCCTCTGACCGGTCGCGGGGGGGGGGGGGGGGGGGGCGCGCCCCCCGC
>JANYAE010000112.1 GCA_025355105.1 Pseudomonadota bacterium
CGCACAGCGCCAATTCGACATTATCCATAGAAAACATTTTCGTACACGCCCCGTTATACGACTTCTGTTCCTATAACGGGAAGGCTCTCACCCAGCGCGTTTCCCCTGGTCGACACTTCGGCACCCCTCCCCTCCCCCGCGAGGTGCTCCGTGTCGAACCAGCCCGTCCGCCCTCCCCGCCTCCTTGACCAAGTTGCCTGGTGCTGCCGCCAACGCCATTACAGCCCGCGCACCGCCGAAGCCTACGTGTACTGGTCCCGGCGTTACATCCTCTTTCACGGCAAACGCCACCCGCAGCAGCTTGGCGAGAAGGACGTCCAGGGCTTTCTCGATTCCCTGGTCGCGTCGAACGTCGCGGCGATCACGCACTCCCAGGCGCTCAGCGCCCTGGTCTTCCTGTACCGCGAAGTTCTGGGCACGCCCTTCGGCTGGCTCGACAGCCTGATTCGACCGAAGCGCCAACAGCGGCTTCCCACCGTCCTCAGCCGAGACGAGGTCGCCAAAGTGCTCGGCGCAATGCAAGGCGTGAGCGGGCTCATGGCCCGGCTTATCTACGGCTCGGGCCTTCGCATCCACGAGTGCCTCGAGCTTCGCGTCAAGGACCTGCAGTGGTCGCAGAATGCCATCATTGTTCGGTCCGGGAAGGGCGGGAAGGACCGCCTGACCCTTCTGCCGAAGCAGCTTGCGCCTGCGCTGCGCGCCCACGTCGGCGAGGTCGCCATGGACCTTAAGAACAGGCTATTGCGGGGGACGGGTTGCGCGCCGATGCCTGACGCTCTCGCGAGGAAGTACCCAGGTGCCGCCCGGTCGCTGGCGTGGCAGTACGTGTTTGCGGCCTCGTGTTGCCGATGGAACACCGAACTCAAGCGCTGGGAACGTGATCACCTCTCGGCTTCGGTCCTCCAGCGCGAATTCCGCTACGCGGTCCGCCGATCCGGGGTGCACCAGCACGCGACGGTCCACACCCTGCGCCACGCCTTCGCAACTCATCTGCTGCAGAGCGGCACCGACATCCGGACGCTGCAGGAGCTCCTCGGTCACGCGAAGCTCGACTATGTCCAGCGCCGGACTATGTTGCGTCCGCGTGGACGCCGGCGCTTTTCTCGGACGGATACTCTCGACGCTGTACATAGCCATGCTCCTTGCCGGGCACCGTTGCCCGCAAGGAGAGCATCATGGAACGATCGTATGCGAGCGCGCGGGCGTTTGTTGATCGCGCCGCTGGGCCGCTCGCGCCCCATCTCGACAGCTACATCTCTGGACTGATCGACTGCCGCTATGCGGCGGACGTCGTGTACCTCAAGGCGCGGCACGCAGCTGCGTTTGATCGGTGGTTGGCGAAGCAACGCTTTGCAGTCACTGACCTCGGCGACGGCCACGTCGAGCTTTTTCTGCATCGTGCTCGCTCGATCGGGCGACGCGTGGCCCCCGAGACCCTGCGCAGTGAGCGGCGTGAGGTCCTGCAGTTACTGCAGTCTCTGCGCGCTCGCGGAGTTTGCCGACCCGTCGTGCTGCAGCGTTCATCTGCCGAACAGAGGGCCGGGCGCTACGCGGCTTACCTGCGGTCCCAGCACGGCCTTACGCACGCCACGGTCGAGCGGTACGAGGCGGTTGCATTGCAGTTTCTCCGTGAGCGCTTTGGCTGCAGCGACGTCGAGTTGCGTGCGTTGAGCGCCGAGGACGTGATCGCGTTTGTGCGGCGGCGGGCGAAGCAGCTGCGACCGCTGACGCTTAAGTGCGTCGCGACCGCCCTCCGCTCGTTCCTTCGCTACGTTCAGTATTGCGGCGAGACCGCCGTCGTGCTGGAGGCTGCGGTGCCCGCCGTAGCGACTTGGGCTACCACGCCGGCCTTGCCCAAGGCGATTGCCCCGGAGCATGCGCAGCGCGCGATCGATAGCTGTGACCCGAGTGCCATCGCCGGACTGCGCGATCGCGCGGTGCTGCTCCTCCTCGCGCGCCTCGGCCTTCGCGCCCACGAGATCACTGCACTGCAACTTGAGGACTGCGACTGGGACCGCGGCCACCTGCGCGTGCGCGGCAAGGGCGGGCGTGAGGTGCTGCTGCCCATGCCGCAGGACGTCGGGGCGGCGATCGGCGCGTACTTGCGGCATGGCCGGCCCGCGAGCGAGAGCCGGCACTTGTTCCTGCGGGCGCAGGCGCCCTTCCGTGGCCTGACTAGAGGCTCGGACGCCATTGGCGCGATTGTGCGTTACGCGCTCGAACGTGCCCGCGTCGTGGCGCCGCACCGAGGATCGCATCAGTTCAGGCACGCCCTCGCTACGCGTCTGCTGCAAGCGGGAGCTTCGTTCCCCGAGATCGGTGAGGTGCTGCGCCACCGCAGCCCGCAGAGCACTTCGATCTATGCCCGCGTGGATCTGAGCGCGCTGCGCCCTCTGGCCCTGCCGTGGCCGGGAGGTGCGCGATGAACACGCTCGAGGAGGCCTTGCAGGAGTACCTGGCGCTGCGTCGGGAGATGGGATTCAAGCTCAGCGAGCCAGCTCGGTTGCTCCCACATTTCGTTGCGTTCATGGCCGAACACCAGGCGCCGCACATCACCACGAGGTTCGCGCTCGAGTGGGCGCAGCAGTCCACGACCGCGCAGCCCGCCGAACGGGCGCGACGGCTTCTGTACGTGCGGGGCTTCGCGCGCTACCGACGCGCCACGGATGCGCTCACCGAGATCCCGGCGCCTGGGCTCTTGCCGTACCGATCCAGCCGGGCGAGACCCTACCTGTACACCGAGCACGAGGTGCAACAGCTGCTATCGGCAGCGTTGCAACTGCCGACGGCGTGGCCCTCCACGCCGCTGCGACCTTTAGTCTTCCACTGCCTGCTCGGCTTGCTCAGCGTGACAGGCCTGCGCATTTCCGAGGCGTTAGACCTCAAGCTCGATGACGTCGATCTCGAGCAAGGCGTACTGACGATCCGCGCGGCCAAGTTCGGTCGATCCCGCCTGGTGCCGATCCATCCGTCGACCGGCACGGTCCTGACGCATTACCTACAGCGTCGGAGCGCGTTCCTCGGGCTTCGTAGCTCGAGCTACCTGTTCATCTCCAACCGCGGCACGCGGCTCGACGTCGGCCGAGTCCATCGAGCCTTCTATAGCCTTTCCCGGCACGTTGGTCTGCGCGCTCCCGGTGCCAGTCGCGGCCCGCGGCTGCACGACTTCCGCCACCGCTTTGCGGTGCGGACCCTCACTCGGTGGTACGCAGCAGGCGAGGACCCGACGCGCCAACTGCCCATCCTTTCCACCTACCTCGGGCACGTGTGTGTGACCGGCACCTACTGGTATCTGCACGATTCGCCCGAGTTGATGATGCAGGCCATGGCGCGACTGGAGCGGCGCTGGGGAGAGCCATCATGAGGAGCGAGCCAACCTTCCCGGTCCTGCTGCAAGGATATTTCACCCAGCGGCTCATGCAGCAGCGGCAGGCGAGTACCCACACGATCGCCGCCTACCGCGATACGTTTCGTTTGCTACTGCAGTTCGTCCAGGCGCGATTGCACCGGGCGCCCTCCAGCCTCGCCTTGCAGGACATCGATGCACCATTGATCGTGGCCTTTCTCGACGATTTGGAGCGCGTCCGCGGCATCACGGCCAGGACTCGTAACCTACGCCATACCGCGATCCGATCATTCTTCCGTTACGTGGCATTCGAAGCGCCCGCGCACGCCGCGCAGATCCAGCGCGTGCTCGCGATCCCGTCCAAGCGTTTTACCCGTTCCCTCGTACCATTCCTGACCCGGCCCGAGGTCGACGCGTTGCTCGCAGCACCGGATCCGCAGACCTGGTCCGGACGGCGCGATCACGCACTGATCTTGCTCGCGGCACAGACCGGGCTGCGCTTGTCGGAGTTCATCGGATTGCGTCGGGATGATCTTCATCTCGGCTCCGGCGCGCACGTACGTGTGATTGGCAAGGGGCGCAAGGAACGCTGTACGCCACTCAGCAAGAGCAGTCGGGACGTGCTCGCAGCCTGGTTGCGAGAGCCGCCCAGAGCTCCAGACCAGCCCGTGTTTCCCAACGCGCGCGGTGGCCCATTGAGTCCCCATGGCGTGCACTACCTATTGGCCAAGCACGTCGCTGCGGCAACTGCCGTCTGCCCGTCGCTGAAACACAAACGCGTAAGCCCGCATGTGCTTCGGCACACGACAGCGATGGACCTCTTGCAGGCAGGAGTCGAGCAGGCAGTGATCGCGTTGTGGCTCGGTCACGAGTCGATCGAGACCACGCAAATCTACCTCGATGCCGACCTCGAACTGAAACAACGAGTGCTCGATACCATCACGCCACCACAGGGCAAGCCTGGCCGGTACCGTCCCGATGACCGGCTGCTCGAGTTTCTGAAACGCCTGTGAGAACTCGGACTATGTCCCGCGACGTCGCCCTCGTCCCGAAGCCGGTGAAGGACAAGAGACCGGCGCGGGACATAGTCCAGCTCGGGACATAGTTGACGCTATGGACTGCGGGCAACAAGCTCGACACGACGATGCTCTATACCCACGTCAGCACCATGCACGAAGGGGTCCGCAGCCCGCTCGACGCCCTGGGGCTTGGGAAGCCGATCCGAAGCCACTAGCGACGTGCGAGGTCTACTTGCTCCGTTCCGGGGGCTCTCGGTTTGGCATCAACGTCGGTGAACGCGCCCTGTGAGCATCTAGGTGCCGTTCCTGGGCCCGCTGCTGACCGCGCGCGATCTCGGCCAGTATTGCCGCGGCAACCCACTCTCGGTCGGTCCGCGGTGGCGGCAGATCTTGCACGTATGCTCGCACATCCGCGGCGAGTAGCCGCTCGCCCTGCGCATCGAGTCGCCTCGCGGTCAAGTCCCAGTCGCGGACGACCGCCGCGCGCGACTGCTGGATCTTCAACTTCGCTGCCTCGGGATTAAGCTTTCCTATCCGGATCTCGTTCCCGATGTCGCGCGCAAGCTTCGCCATGAACGTCGACTCGCCGCGCATGGCGGCTCGCTGAATGGGCGTCTTCTTGGCGCTCTTCGTCTGGCCCCGGATGACTCTCTTGGTCGCGTTCGCGGCGATCCCTCGAGCACGGAGCTCCTTCGCAAAGTCCTCGCGCCATGCCTGTAGCGTCGCCTTGCGGATGTAGATCCGTTGGCCCTGCTCGCTCTTGCCCTTCACGACCAGATGTACGTGAGGATTGCCCTGGTGGGTATGAAGCACCATCGCGTACCGGTGTTTGCCGGCAAACTGGTTCGCGGCGAACGCCTTCGCCGCCGCGAAGAGCTTCGCGGCATCAGTGCCCTTGGGCATCGAGAGCACGATGTTGTGGGCGTCCTTCGGAGTCTTCACCGGCTTGTGGTACTTAAGCGC
The DNA here is from genome assembly GCA_025355105.1 of Pseudomonadota bacterium. Classification (GTDB taxonomy): domain Bacteria; phylum Pseudomonadota; class Gammaproteobacteria; order Steroidobacterales; family Steroidobacteraceae; genus CAIKZZ01. The sequence continues at coordinate 5,329 of JANYAE010000112.1, forward strand.
CCTCCCCGCCCGATACGGCCCGGCCGAGAGATCGAGGTTCCAATCTTCGACGAGCTCGCGCGCCGCACCCGTCCCGGTGAGCACTCGCCCGTCGTCTGTTGCGATCTCAAGCCTGCCACGCTTGCCCATGTAGGCGAAGTGCGCCTGGACGGCTCCGGCTTCCCGGCCACCCCCGGACACCTTCACCATGACCTCAGGCGTACGCCGCGCGGTACGCGCAATCTGCGACAGCTGCTCGTGACTGAACCGCCCCGGCATTCCCGGGCCCCGCCGACCGTAGCTCACCAGGTCGAGCGCGTCGGGCGACCGCGGCAACGCCAGGGAACGCTTCTTACCCAAGCGGCGCCTCCCAGCTCGCGACCGCGACGCGGACGTAGGCCTTGGCGGCCTCCCTCACGGCCTCGACCGCTTCGACGGACTGCCCGATTACGCTCGCCGTGCCTTGTGGCACCGGGGCGCCCGAATTTATGGCTCTAGCGATCTGGTTGAGATTTCGGCCGATCGCCGACACCTCTGCTGCGGCGCGCTCGAGCGCGGCGAGCTCGGCCGGCGGCAACGGTGGGTCCGCGACGAGATGCGATCGCACGAGCGCGGCGATGTAGGTCGCCGGTTTCATCCGACGGATCGTCGCCCGGCGTTCGATCAACTTGACGTCCCCTGGGCGCAATCGGGTGGTCAAGTACTCGCGTCTCGGCTCGGCCGGAACGATCGGCTCCCGCGCATCGGCTTCATCGCCGTCGAGTGCGTCGTCCACCAGTTCACCGAGGAGGCACGCGATGGACACACCGCGCCCACGAGCAAGGGCCCGGAACCGCTGGTGAGTTTCCAGGTTGACCCAGGCGGCGAGGTGTTTTCGGTTCTTCACTGTGTGCAAATTAGCACACGCGCTTATGATTTGGTCACACAAGTGGACGCCAGTCTATCCTGCCATCCGTCCCCAAACCCCTCGCCCCAACCCCGATTATGCTAGATCTTGCATAGCGGCTCACTCCCGCTTATCCTCTGCCGATGAAGCCCGTAGTCTGGGTCGGGAGCGCTAAGTCCGATCTGAAGGCGTTCCCCGCCCGCGTCGTCGATGACATGGGGCATCAGCTGTTTCGGGTCCAGTGCGGCCTGGAACCAGACGATTGGAAGCCGATGTCATCGGTCGGCGCTGGAGTCAGGGAGATCCGCATGAGGGACTCAACCGGCGCCTTCCGGACGATCTACCTCGCGACCCGTCCCGAGGCCGTCTACGTCCTGCACTGCTTTCGGAAGACCAGCCAGAGGACGCCCCAGCGCGACATCGATCTTGCGAGACAGCGACTGAACGGATTACCGAGGAAGGCTCCCCATGGCTAGGAAAAAGGTCCGCAGCGTGTGGCACGACCTCTATCCTGAGGATCAGGCTGCCGAGATGGAGATGCGCTCGCTCCTGCTCCAGGGCCTCGGTGCCTGGTTGGGTGACTCAGGGCTGACGCAGACAGCGGCGGCCAAGGTTCTTGGCGTCACGCAGGCGCGGGTCTCGGACTTGAAGCGCGGCAAGATCAGCTCGTTCAGTCTCGATCTCCTCGTTCGCCTCGCGGCGCGGGCTGGCCTCAATCCGAAACTGAAGCTCGTCGCCTGAGCGTCGAACCGGCTCGGTCGGCCAACCCCTCGGGTCTTCGCGGTCATATCGTCGGGGCATGGTCCGAGGCCGAATCAATCGTTCCTGCCCACCCGCCGCCGAGCTACCTTAATCATCGCAGGCGAGTGGCGAGACGGTCGCCGGTTTTCTCGGTGCTCCCCCTTCGCTCAAGTGATCGCCGACCGTCTCCCGCCCGCCAGCACCAAAGCGGCTCCCCCGGGGAATCGAGGAGCGGGCGACGGCCACCCGCTCCCCGGTCGGTTATGCCCCAATCCGATCGACCGCCGCCTGCCACGCTGCGTATTGATCCGGACGTCTTCCCTTAATCGTCCGGATGCCGCGCGTGCGCCCCAGCCGCCCGCTCGCCGCCCGGCTCGTGACACCGCCGCGGATCAAGTTTTCTTCGACGACGTTGAACACTCGCCACAGGTCGTCGCCGACATCCGCCGGCCGACGTGCCTCAAGCAACCGCCGCGGTTGAACCGGCATTTCGCCGCGCCACCGGATCGCAACCGCCTCCTCCGCGAACTCGAGCTGCGCACGGTCCGAGAGGTTCGTCGCCACCATGCCCTTGACGGCAACCGCCACCGGCTCGAACTGCGAAAGGATCCGCGTCGCCGCCTCGACGACGTTCGCGACGACGTTGCCGCGGCACGTGGACTGCCCCGAAATCGCCGAGCTACGCCATGAGCCCATTGGTGCAGACCGGCCGGTAGAGTCCCGCCCGTACCTGGTAGGCGCTCGTGCCGTCGTGACTGTTCACGATGATGACCTCGGGGATCGCTTCATCCAGAGCCACCTCGGTCCGCACCGGCCGGAACCGCAGCAGGTGCCGCGCATACCCCGCCCGCTCGCCGCGAGCGCGCGCCTGCCGGGCCTCCGTGGCCGCGAACCCGGCATCAAGCAGCGCCCCGACGAGTTCGCGCGTCGAGATGAACCGATACGCGGGGCTCATCTTGCCGAACGGGTTCTCGGCGAACGCCGCCGGCGCCTGCGAACGCAGGCGCTCGACGCTGAGCCCCGGACGAAACGCGTGATCGAAGTTAGAGCTGGCTTCGGTTTTTCGGACACGGGTATAAGTGGATTTCAGCCCGGGCACAGACGTGACCGGAGGGTAGAAGTCCATGAAGAAGCCGAGACGTAACCACTCAGCGGCGTTCAAGGCGCGAGTGGCTCTGGAGGCGAT